>JBAZMA010000001.1:0-337682 GCA_041649995.1 Candidatus Omnitrophota bacterium
GTCGCCAACAGGATGTAATGAACCTGAATAATTTGGCTGTTGCCTCCAGCCCTTCCTTCCACTCAGGACGTCGAAACTGGAGGGAAATGAACCTGTATTCTTTGGCTGGCTCCTCCAGCCCCTCTGTTGTGAATTCGGCCAGAGAAATGGAAGACAGCCAGGGTGGTGTCGACGCCAGGACAAAATACGGTTTTGTCAGGCAACTGGGCGACGGCAACAGCCTTTTTGCTTTTGAAAGAATGGCCGTTTTGAAAAAACAGTGGGACAGGATCAAGGGGCTTGTGACGGGCGCGCCTACGTATCCTTATGAAGTGGAAATTCATCCCACCAGCCTCTGCGCCCTGAAATGTTATTTCTGTGTCGGGTGCGATAACAAGCCGGCCCGGCCTGTTTATATTAACGCTGATCTCATGCGCTGGATCATATCCGGCATCATCGACTATAACAAGGGCTCGGACCAAAAGGTCGAACGCGTGAAATTCTCCGGGGATTTCGGTGATCCTTTAAGCAACAAGTCAGCCACGCTGACCGGGGTCCAAGACGCTGTGGCAGGGGGTTTGAAAGTGGGCTTGTTCACGAACGCGGTTCTCCTGACCCCGGTGGCTCAGCGTGTCCTGATGCAGGCGGAATATATCCATGCCAGCGTTAACTGGGGGAGCGGTTCTTCCATGAGCAAGATCGCCCGGTGCGCTCCGCAAACCTTCGAAAGGGTCGTGGAAAATCTGCGTCAGCTTATGGCTTTGCGGGCGCGCCACCAGTCGCCTTTAAAACTCACCGTCGGCTATGTGGTCCTGATGGAAAATTACAGGGAAATCCTTGATTTCGTCAAGAGAATGAAAGACATCGGCGTTGAGACCGTGCGGTTCAAAAAGGATATTTCCCTGAATCCTGGGAGGGCTTTGGACAGTCAGGCCATCCGCAAAGCCGCTGAGCAGATCGAGGCGGCCAAACAGTTGTTTGAAGACCAGTCTTTCAAGATCATTTCTATTCATTCCCCGGAAACATACGAGGAGAGAGAGACGCCGAAAACCAGCCAGTGCTGGTTTGCCAGGCTCATGACAGCCATTGCCTGTGACGGAAATATGTACCCTTGCGCTTTCAGGGCTTACCCGGGCGGCGGCACCATGGGAGATCTGGCTGACACGGATTACACTTCAGCCTATAGAATGGGGGAAAGATCGGTCCTTCAGCCTTTGCGGCCGAAGATCGACTGTTCGCATTGCGCCTGCCCGCCTCTGCACCAGAAGATGAATCCCCTGCTGGAATACATGGCTTCTTCAGCGCGCAAAAATCCCAGGTTCCTGGATTGGGTGGAGAAACGTTATATCCGGCCTGAGTCAAAAACCGCTCCAGGAGAGAAGCTTCCTGTTGTGCCCGATACGATCGACAAAGTGATCCGCCTCATCACAAAGAATCTGGGCTCCCAGACCCTAGTGTCCGGGCAGGCAACCGTTCTGGCGAAAAAGAGTGTTTCTTCCAAAATGTCAGAAAAAGATGATTTGGAAAAATCGGCCGGCATCGGCAATGTCAACCAGACACGGGCCGCGCCCAAGAGAGACAAGCGTTCTTCTTCTCACAATGTTTCTTCACCGGCCGCTTCAACTTTAACTCAAAAATCAGAACTCAGACGACAGGCAAATCTGGAATTTGTCTCTCGTCCTTCTTCCCTTGTCTCCCTGGTCAACGCTTCCTCGCCTGCGAATGCCCGGAATTCAAAGCTTCCAAAATATCTCATGTTCTCCGGCATGGGCGTTATTATGGCCGCCCTTGACCCGAACAATTCCCTTTATACGGGCAATGCCATAAAGATTCCGGTCATGGCCCTCGGCATTGTCCTGCTTGCGGCAGGGGCTGTTCTTCAGATGAGGGCCGGCCGCGGGGACAGGCTCCAGGAGCAGCGCGGAGAGGATCAGAACGATGATCAGGGTTCTTCATCTCCGGCTTTGAGCGCCAGGCTCGCGGCTGTAGAACAGGCTGTTAAAGAAGCGCTTGAAGAAGGGCCGTTGACGGGCAAAGAGCTTTATGTGAAGACCCGCCTGGGCCTGTTGGACCTTTGGCAGGTCGCGCACCTCTCGCCTGAACTTGACGCCCGTTTTATCGGAACAAGATATCTAAGGTATGACGCGGGGCTTTATGGAAAAGTCCGCATGTCCCCGTCCTTGCTGAGGGCCTTCTACACTTATACGGTTGTGGGCTTGAACGCGGACCCCCGTCTTGAAGACAGTATGGAGACGGTCAGGAAGGCCATTGACAGGATCAGCGATTCCAAGAGGAATGTGGCCAGGCAGGTTATGGATTCACTGTTCGCCTCGCTTGACGAAACGCAGGCGCGGGAACTCAAAGAAAAAGCTGTTTTTCTCCTGGACGGGGACGTTGTGTTCCAAATGAGCCATGATGAACCCCGCGAAGACGAGACAATAGGCGAGCTCGTCCGTGGATCGGACATCGATATCATCGTCATTCTTGCCCAAGAGCCTTCCATGGGCAGAAAAGGACTCCAGGCCGCGATCCAGAAAATCGGCTGGCGCGCCTTTAAGTTCCAGCGTGAAGTTGTGGACGAAGAAGTCATGATGCTCTCCGACATTGCCTCCATGGCCGCTTCGGAGAAATTCTCCCACCATATTCTTATTAAAAATATCGAAGAGAGCGAGTTCCTCGCCGGTAACGCGGAAGTCGAAGCTGCCGCGCGCCGGATCATTGAGGCCAGCGGCGCGGGCCGCCGCCTGGAGGAAGACAGGAACAAGGCCCGGGACTGGGATTCCGCGACCACGCAATACCTGCTCTCCGACAATGTCTTTACCGAAGAGGAAATCGCCAACCTCTTTGCCGGAAAATTCGAGTATTACCAGGAAATGGAAGACGGCCGCGGCCATGCCAAATTCACTTCCCGCGCTTCATCTCCGGCTGTTTCTTTGTCCGCGTTCGGCAGGGTTTTTGGATTCTACAGGGGGGCGGCGGCCGTCAGAAATCATGAACAGGCCTGGCTCGAAGAAGATATTTATTCCTTGGGTGCGCAGCCTCGTTTGTCTGAAGGACAGGGTCTGTTCACGACCACAGACGGCAGGAAAGTCAGTCTCGTGATGCTGATCAAGGGCGAAGGAAAGCAGCAGAGGATCGCCGACGCCTTCGCGAACTCGGTCATCAATGCCAAAGGCGATTTCTGCGTGGTTGAGATCGAAGGGCTTAACAAGCCTTCCGGAGAACCGCAATGGTATGTCTTGAAGCACGCGATCACCCCTGATATTCTTGCGGGCTGTCCGACAGCCTATATGACGCTGCGTCATAACGCGCAAAGGACACTGTTTGCCGCGCAGCTTTTGAGCATGATGCTTGAGGATGGGGATTTCAGCGGCTTGCGTGTCAAGGTGCCTGAGATCAGGGTCATTCAGAGGCAGGATGGCAAAGAAACCTTTATCGCCACGGAGTATATCGGTGGAGCGCAAACGCTTGTGGCCTCGAAGCTGGGTTCTCCTGTGGACGCCGGCCGGATCAGCCATTCGGAAAATAATGAATTCCTGGACGTGTATTTTGGGATGCTCCTGTACTGGACGGACGCGCAATATCTTCTGAAAGATGGCAGCCTGATCCCGTTTGATATGGAAACGGTCCTGGCCCCGCTTTATTTCAACGATCATTCCTACAACGCGCACGGGTATCCGCTTTTGAGCGGTCGGCATGACGCTTATATGAACGCGGCCCGACGCATCAGCGGGTTTATCGCAACCCATGCCGAACGCGTCAAGGGCTTGATCAGTTTGGCCGGCATTGCCGATAGCGCAGAACCCAGCCAGGATGGCAACCCCGTTGAGCGCGTCACGGAGCAAAAGATATGGGACTTTATTGAAATCCAGGCCGGCCGCCTGGAGGAGGCGCTCGCCAGGACCCTGGCCCTGAAGGAACGGGTGGGGGCTGTCAAGTCGCGTCCGCAAACGCGTTTTATCGATTTTAAACCTTTGGAAGCCACCCTTGAGAATCGGACCTTCGGGGGCCGCGGCGATACGGTTTCTCTTGAAGCGGCACAATCCAGGGCAGAGGTGATGGATCGTTTTGCCGCGCGCAGGTTTTCAGGGGATCGGAATATTTCTTCGCCTGCGTTCTGGGCCAGGCATGGAAGGGCCGGTGCTGTTTCTCTTGAAGCAGGATATCCCGCGATTGCGGCGCCGGTGGCGGATGTTTTACGGCATTTGCCTGAAAGGTCTGTGGAGGCGGCAGAGATTTCTTCTAAGCCCGCCATGTCCGATCAGGTCTTGTTCCGCGCTCAGCTTGAAGGCGGCCGCGTTGTTTCCATCCTCAATGAAACAGGCAAAGACGGCCTGGCGCCTTTTGTCGGTCTTGTGGAAGAAAGTATCAGAGCGGGGCTTTTGCAGGCCGCGCTTCCGGCGGGTGTCCGGTCGCTGGATTTTGTGATCAAAGAAAAGAAAACCAGCGCCGATAAAAAGGGCAATGGAGATAAGCAGAATTTGAGAGTGGTCGTGACGGCGGGCAAGGCAAAAGACTTTTTCCATCCGGTTCAGATTTTCACAAGGATCATCTGGAAAGCGGAGATGACCAGGAAGGTATTCTGGAGCAGGATTGCCAGGGCTGTTCCGGCGTTAGGCGTTGTGGTTGTTTTTGCCTGGGGATTGATGGCGGCGATCAGCTCTCTGACGGGCGTTTCCATCCGGGAACTGCTCTTTTCCGCCGGTTCCTCCGCCTGCTACACGACGCACGCCGGCCAGGTTGTTCCTTACGCGGCGCTCGGATATTTCACGGCATTCGCCATCTGCTATATCACGATCCCTCTTCATGAGTTCCTGCATTGGATCGCGGCGAAAAAGTCGGGGGCCATCGCCAGCCCTATCAATTGTCCGGCCATTCTCGCGGGGTCCTTGTTGAGCAAATGGTTTCCGGGCTTGTTCGTCCTTGACCGTTCCAAGAGAAGCTTTGTGGGCGCGAACGTGCGCATTGTCCTTGACCCTGTCGGATTACCGGCCAGGCTTACAGGCGCCCTCCTGCCGTTTTTGACATTGAGCGCACTGGCGACGCTGGTCATGATGACCGGAAACGCCTTTGGCCTGCCGCTTGTCGTTATTGTCGGCAAATGCCTTTTCAGCATGAACGCCGTTAACTGTCTTTCGGACGTGCTTCTTGTCGTGCCCGTGCACCTGGCCTTTAAGGGATATGACGACAGTGTGCGCAGGAGATACGATGGAGCTGTCAACGGCCTCGGCAACGGGAAGGCCGAAAACAATTCTTCTGTTTCCTCGCCCGCGCTTTCAGAAGCGGTATTGAGCGAAGGCGCCCTTCTTCAGGCCGCGGGCCTGCTGAATATCTGCCATGTTTCTCTTGATTCGGAAGCAGCCAGGACCGCCTGGATGCTGGCCTCCATTCGTCCGTATCTGCCGGCTGAAGTTGTTCCTGATTCCATGAAGGTCTTTGAGTTGGGTGGAAGCGGCCTGGCCGGAGTGAGGCGTTTCTTGAAAGGATATTTAAGGACAAACCGTATCTGGAATATCGACATCCAGGTGGATCGCGACGATTCTGTCCCAACGATTGTGGGAGATTACCGCGATTATCTCGAAAAATTGGAAAACGCTGACAATGCCCGCAAGGCTGACCTCATTTTCTCCCTGTGCGGTATTTCCTCTGTTTATGCCTGCTCTTCGGGCCGCCAGGCCTGGATCGCGGTCATCAATTCCCTGGCCGAAGGCGCCAGAGCTGTCCTCAGGCCCTTTGCCCAGGACCAGTTGGACCGTGATAGCGCCGGTCTGGAGGAATTCAGCAGGTTCCTGGAAAGCTCCGGCGTGATCATTGAAAAAATTTACCTTATTCCTTCTGCGGCCGTTCGCGACCGCCGCATTTTTGTTTTAAGAAAGATGGCCCTTAACGCCGCCACCGGCGGCAAGGAGGACGTGTCATGGTCAAGCCAAGGTTCAGCTTCTTCATCACCCAGGCAGACGGCACAATCTTCGGGTCAGCCGTCAACCCGGACACAAACGACCGGCTCGCTTACGTCATTGCCACAGACGGACATGTCAGCGCGAGGCTCCATAACAACTGGTACGATCTCTCAGACGAGGAATCAGCCGCCATCCGTATCCTCGCGTCCCGCGCCTTCCGCCACACCAGCAACTATCTTACCCGCCAGAGGATCTTCTGAAGCTTCCTCGCCGTCTTCGCGGGCCCTGGCCGCGCGCGTCTGGGTTGAGATGGAAACCGAGCCCGGAAAAACACAGGCATTCACCCTGGTTCATTTGACAGATGAGTCCAAAGAGGCCCTGGCCGCCGCCCTGGAGCAGATGAGCGGCGAACTGAATCTCCTTGTTCTCGAGGTGAAAAAATGGTTCGGGGAGGGTTCTGAGACTATCTTTGAAGTGATCTCTTCTTTCGAAAAACGCATACCGACTTTTCGCATGAAGGATTCTTCGCAGATTTCCAGAGACCTCTTCATCGGCACAAGGGACCATTACCTGCGCAACAGGATCACGGCCCTGGGCGGCTTCATCCATTGGTATTCAAGCAGTAACCAGGAAAAGAAGGCCCTGGGAATAGAAAGGGTCAGAAATGAAGCTGCCGCTCTGGAAACGCTGGCCGGGTTATTCTCAGCCCTTGCCAATAATTCGGATATCTTGATCGCGAGCAAAAAACAGGGCGCGAGAATTATCGATTTCAACATCGATATTGAAATGTCTGTAGCCTACCAACGCAAGGCGGATTCTGTTAACAGTTCTTTGGCCGGCTCCTCCAGCCCTTCGTTCCACTCGGGACGTCGAAACTGGAAGGAAATGAACCTGTATATTGCTTCGATCTTCAGCCCCTCGCTCCGCTCCCTTCGCCATGCTCAGGACTTCGCAGGACGTCGGAGCCGGATGGAAACAAACCAAGATTCTTTGGCTTCGGTCTCCAGTCCCTCGCTCCTAATGAGACAAACAAGCCTGGCTCAAAAGTCTCATTATGCTGAGGCCTCCAGTCCCTCGCTCCACTCGGGACGTCGAAACTGGAAGGAAATGAACCTGTATTCTTTGGCCAGTTTCTCCAGCCCTGCGCTTGGCAATTGGGCGGAAATTGAGAAAGTTGTGGAGAGGGAGTGCGAAGGAAAAATCTTCCCTTCGCGCGAGACTTATCTGGGTCACAGCCGACGCGTCCTGGCCAAGGTCAGGGAGTATGTCGGCGATGAAGATATCCAGCTGGCAGCCCTGTTCCATAAAATCCCGCAGGATAAGATCAGGCCCTTGCTCAAGGAGCTCGGCTTCAATAAGATCCGCAGCCAGCGCGTAGCGGAATACGTCCGTATTCTCATGGGAGCCATTTCCCTGCCTTCCAATCTGGATTACCGTAACAAGCATGCCCTGCAAAACAGGATCGATCTTCTTTTGAAAGTGGCTCCTACGCGTGATTTGAGGATCCTTGTCCTGGCGGACGCGTTTGCCAGTATTGCCGCTTATTGGGGACAAAAGGACCTCCTGGACCAGACGGCGCTTGTCTATGCCCCTGTGGCCGAGAAGATGGGGCTTATGCATCTGGCGTCGGAATTGCAGGAAGAGGTCTTTAAGCACAGCCAGCTGTCGGAATATTCGATTACCGAGGCGGAAATCCTGACCGTACTGGGCGCGCGTTCGCGGATCCAGGCCGAGGATGATCTCAAGGTCTTTGGCCGCCTCATCGAATCGAATTTGACAGAAGAGGCGAACGTCAAAGCCAGGATCCAAACAAGGGTCAAGAAGGCTTTTTCCGCCTGGGTGAAGATCAGGCTGCGACAGGGCGGGCCGCAAAGCGTTTGCGAGTTAGGGGATGTCCTGGGGATTTCCATTATCACCAAAAATGACATTGATCTGTATAAGGTGTTAGGGCATCTGGCGTCGCGCCTTGCCGCGGGTGACTTGAGATTCGGGGGCCGGGTCTTTAAGGCCCTGGATCCTGAAAAAGGCGTGGACACGAAAGTCCTGAAATTTGCCGAAGACAAAAAGGTCCTGTTCCGCTATCACATGGATCTGGTCGATGATAAAGGCGTCAAACTGGAGATCCAGATCTGCACAGAGCAGGTATTCCACGAGATGTTCCTGGGAAGGGCCGCGCACTGGTTCTATAAGTTGACCCAGTATCCGTACAAAAGGCTGCGCACCCAGAAATACGATTATGTGGACCTCAAAGGGGCTGTCGGGGTTGAGGATATTTCGCGAAGGATTTCAGAGCATCTGGAGCCGTTTGTGTTCGTCAATGTCCTGGACGTCCGCAATAACAGTTCCAAAAAATCCCCGCTCATAAAAACAGTCCGATATCCGGTCGGCACGACGGTCGGCGCTATTGCCGAGGAATTCCGCAGGGAGGGCGTCGCGCCCATCAACAAGATCGCCGTATGTCCGCTGGGGACCTGTGTTGTCGTTGACGGGCGCCGCATGGATCTGGCAGCGCATTTCCTGAGAGCGGAAAGTTATGTTCCTGCCGATGGCGAGCTCGTGATCCTCTCGGAAAAGACGATCCCAAGATCTGTTGAGATTGTTGCGGATTCCATTGTTTTGAAGGGCAGTGTCAGCTCTCCGGTCGCGCGCGGCGAGAGCGGCATACATCGCCCGGCCGCGCCGTCTGTTAAAACTACCGGCCTCCTCAAAAGAATTTGGATCAGGGCCAGGGGCTTCTTGGCCGGGTCTTCAGGACAAAAGAGAGAGGAAGAAAAGCCTGATGTGGGGGATCTCTGGGAGCAGGAGGCAGCGGAAATTCCTACCTTGCATATCATGGAATCGCTCAACTCGAGTATTCCCGAAGAGGATCCTCAGCAAGCAATCCGTATGCTTGAACGTCAAATCGCGCGTTTGCAGAAGCATCTGGACCAGCTGGAAGCTGCTTATGAAAAAGACAAAGGTTTCGGGAGCGTTTATCACGGCAGCGAAATGATCACCGCGCCAGAGAGGATCATTCATCTTTACCGGGTTATCACGCTGAAAAAGGCTCAAGCGGATAGCCTAAAGTCCGGGATTTCCAGCCCGGCTTCAAAGGTTTTATTTGGCTCTGCAAAGAAAACGCTTTCTTCTGCCGGCCGTTTTTCTGAAATGAGGGGGGCCGGTCTGTGGACGCGCGTGCGTTCCTGGGCGGCTGCGATTCTTTTGGCAGCTTCTCTCTCTGTCGGTTTTCTCATTCTTCCTTCAACGTGCCTTGCCGAGGTCAAGCCGGAACTGCGACCTATTATCAATACGGCAGATCCCGAAATACGCGAGTATTTATGGATGATCGGCGGGGGTAAGCCGTACGAATGGCCCCGCCAATGGTTTACGGAAACGCGGCAATATAGTAACAGAAGCGATTATAGATCTGAAGAAGTGGAGGCAGCGGCAAGCTTTATCGGGGCGCATGGTGATAAAACAGCGGCTCCGGTGCTGATGGACTGGTTGGACAGGAAGTTCGAGTGCAAGGATAGTTTCTCTATTCCCGGCCGTTGGTTTTTTGTCGTCAAGGCCCTGGCCGCGGTTGATAAGGAAGGCGCCCTGGAATTCTTCAAGCAGAAGCTTGAGAGCGCGGTCACTGCCAAGCAGAGGAACTATGCTGTCGAGGCCCTGGGATGGACTCGCGACAAGCGGGCGGTCCCTGTCCTGATGGCCCAATTCGCCCAAATGGAACATATTTTTGTCCTTTGTTACGCCCTGGAGAATGCCGGCGGATTTGATGATCAGGCGCTTGCTCTTTTCCTGGAAACCGCTATTCGTAGAGGGGAACTCGGTGAGTACGACTATGAATTTATGGTCAATTGGACGGACCGCAGAAGCGCGCTTATCATTTATGATACATTCCGCGCCAATCCCAAAAGCCGGAAACTCGCGGACTATTTCTTATCAAACTTGCATTATGACGCCGAGCCGAAAGAACGCCAGCTGCTGGCGGATTTGGAGAGCCGGCGCAATATCCTGATCTTTAAGATCGTCGGCCCGATCGTAGCCGTGTTTTTCCTGGTCCTGGGCATTGTGCTTTTTGTTCAGTCCAGGATGCCGCTCTATCGCGATTCCGTTGCTCTCGGCCTTTCCTGGAGACAAGGCCGGAAACTCTGGAAAGAAATAAGCTCCAGGCTGCGGGCTTTTGAAAAAGCCAGAGAGATGCGCTTTTCTTATTTGCCAGAGCACTACCAGCGGGAATGGATGGCGTCTGCTCTGGCCTTGAAAAAACAAGGGAAGGACTATAGGTTTGAGTTTATCTTCAGGAAAGATAAAAATCCGCGGATCGTGGAAGCGAAGACCAAGGCTTCTTCCTCCCCGGCTTTGCCTGCTGTTTCCTCCCCGGCCTTGCCTGTGGCAGCCGTTTTCGCCGGGGTTTCCGGCAGCGGGAAATCGACATACATTGAACATCTCTTGGACAGAAACAAAGAGCAGGTTTTTTATCCGAAAGTTGTGACAACGCGTCCGTTCCGTTACGGCGAAACGCCTGATTATCACCGTGTCTTTCTTAATGAAGACGCGTTCTTGAGCCGTCTTGAGGATTTCTGCCTGGTCCGTCAAAGCCATGGCTATTGGTATGGTGTTAGGAAGGACGTTTTGGAAGAGGCGGGTTTAGAGGGAAAAACCATTCTTTTTGACACGACCTCAACCGGCAGCCTGGATATGATCATTTCAACATGCCCGGATATTTTAAGGATCCTGGTCCTTCCCCAAGCCCTGGATCTTTTGAAAGGCACGCGTGAAGATCAGCTCAGGCGCATGCTCGAGTCAAGAATGGCAGGCCGCAGGATGAGCAGGAGAGACCTGGATGTCCGCCTGGATGAGGCTGTTCTCAATATGTATATGTTCCTGGAGAGGTCGGATGAATTTGATCTTATCCTGGAGAACGGTAAGAGGTCTGATATCCAGACGAATTATCAAGTGTTGCGTGAGCTTCTCTTCACAGCCTCATCGCCGGCGCAAAACGTCTCTGGCAGGTTTTCCCTGCGCGCGGAGATCCATGATATCAAGAACAAGGTCGTGGCCGCGACCGGGTTGGCCAATTTCCTCGACAGGGTCGGACAGAAAAACGGTGAATCCCGCGGCGCGGATTCCCTGAGGTCTATTTTTGAAGCCGGCCGGCAGGCTGAAGAGGCGTTGGCCAAATACTTGAGAGGCGAGTCGGCGGATGAGGAGATCCTGGAATATCTGCGCGAGAATATCCAGGGATTCACGGCCATGGAGCAGGAATTCGCGCGCTGGCAGCAGCTGGCTGGAAATCTGCCGGCTTTTGTTTCCCGCCGGCAGGCCATCACAGGGATCCGCGAAAGCCTTGAGGCAACCGTCGTCAGGACAAAAACACTGCTCTATGCCCGGCTGGGCCGTTCCATGTCTTATGGCCGCTTGCCGGAGTTTCTCACCCAGACCGTCGATTATTTCGGGTCTGTCTATGCTCCGGAAAGCCTGCGCCTGGAAATCGCCCCTAACGTTCCCAAAGATGCCGTCTTTACCTATTTAGAGATGATCAGGGCGCATCTGGAAGAACTCTTATACAACGCCTGGAAATACGGGGATAGGAAACAGATCACCGTCAAGGCAGCCCTGGCCAAGGGCAATGAGCTGGAAATCAGGGTCATCAATACCGGGAAGGCGTTGAACAGCCGTGAGTTGAGGGACATCTTTATGCCGGGCAGCCGTTGCGAAGGCACGCAGGGCATTGAAGGTTATGGCCTGGGCCTCTCAGCCATGCGCAGGGACATTGAAAGCGCGGGCGGAAGGGTCCTGGCTTACAGCCATCCGCGGGGCGAAGTGTCCATAGGTTTCCGGTTGTCTTTGAACGGCCCTGTCAAGGACCTCCCGTTTGTTTTGCATCGTTTCCATGGCCGCCTGATCGTGGTTTGCGGTTTGGCCGGCTCCGGCAGACGGACACTCGCGCGCCTTTTGTCCGCTCGCCTGGGTTATCGCTATTTCAACCCGGGATTTTTCATGCGGGTCATCTTCTACTTCATGAGACGGGAACGTCCTGATCTCTCGCTTGAGAATGAAAAGGCCGTGGCCGGTTATATGCGGGAATTTTTAGAGAGCGGCAGGATCAATATCTGGGAAGAACCGTTGGTGATCGATGGAGTCAGCACGCTCGCCAGGGATGAAGAAGGGGTTTCTTTGCGTAACCGCATCAAGCGCGCCGTAGACGTCGATCCTGTTGCCCTGGAGTTCTTTGACCGTTTTGCCAATCTCGCCTCCGTCCGGGAGATCCTCAATAATTATCTGATCGGCATGGTCCACAGGCTCGACGGCGGGTATAACGGCTTGATCGTGCGCTCCACTGACCCCTGGACAGGGGCTTTTAATGTCATGCTCCTGGCTGAGACAGCGGTCAGGGCCGAGCGTCTGCGCCAGCAGTTTGAACACATCCAGGATCGGGATACCAAGACGTCCAGGAGCGGTTATGGACGGCAATTGTTATCGCGGCTGGACGGGGTGGCCTTGTCGAGTCAAACAGCGATACCCAGAAGGATCGCCGGCAGGGTTGTCGGAGCTTTGCGCGGGCAGTCCGCTCCTGCCCCAGGCGACGAGAGTTCACCGGCCCAGAGAGCTGTTCCCCGTCAGGTGAAGGATTCTGCGAGCCTGCCTCTTGACGCTGACTGGCATTATGTGGGCAAAAACGCGCGGGAAGAATACAGGCAGGATATTGAAAAGGCCTTCAAAGGATATTTCAGGCTGGAGAAGATAACAAGACTGGCTGTCTGGTCTGTCTCTGTGCCCTTTGTTGTGACGGCATTCATGGCCGGCGGAACCTTCCTGGCGTCTGTAACCGTGCTGGCTGCCTGTCTTGTCCAGGTCGTTATCTTCCGCTTATGGGCAAGGCACATGGACCGCAAGATCGAACAATTTTTGTCTTCTCATCAGCAGACTTCCGGGTTGAGCTGGCCCGTCAACACAAAGAAGGAATTCATCAGGAATCTGTATTCCATGAATTGGCGCAGCTTCCTGCCCAAAGGCCGGGATATCTTCTTTGAGGAATTGCTTTTGACCCTGGAGCTGGCCGGCAATATGAGTATTGTCAATGACCGCCACGTGCTCCCGGCCCTGGTGAATAACGGGCTGGCAGATCTTTATATGCCGGGTGTCTATCTGGCCTATGAGCCCGGATCTCCGTTTGACATCCGCTATCATGAAAACTTCCTGGTTGCCAACGTGCATCACTATGAGGGCCGGAGAGCGAGGGATTCCTTTAATGCGATGAGGGCCGCCATTTTTTACAGGACGATCTTGAGGCAGCAGCAGGAAGATCCATCCTCTGTTTCGCACAAACGAGCCGCGGCCGGCACAATTATTGAAGACGCCTATTTCAGGGCCAGGGCTTTTGATTATTCTATTCTTGCCCCTGCCGACACAGCCCGTATAAGGGGGCGCCTGGCCAAGCTTTTGGCGCAGAGGGTCTCTTTGATCCTTTCCTATAATCACATGGTGCGTGAAGCGGCATTGCAGAAGGATATTGAGCGCGCGCTCCAAAATCTGCAGGGCAGGCCCGCCGAAAGCATGGTCATGGAAATTGCCGCCTTGTTTGCCGTTGCCGAAATTACGCAGTTTGCCGGCAATGACGCGGGCCTGACACAGCTTCTCAGGTTGCTGCCGAAAAAAGATTTTGATTACTTTTCCGCCCTTTGCGAGGAATTCAAGAACTTCTTCATATCCATTGAGATAAAACAGGATGCCCGCGCGCGTTTCCTGAAACAGGAAGAATTTAACGCGAAATTTCCCGCGATCGCCGGAGAGAAGCGGTATGTTTCCCGGTCCGGCGATTTTTGGATCGTCGGTTCAGCCCGCCGCGCTGTCAACGAGGCCGAGATCGCCGGCGCCTTGATGCTCAAGAGATATCATGATGTCCAGCAGGATCTGCCTGTGGGATTGCGCGAGGCAGTGCGCCTGTTACGCCAGGATCCTGCCGCGTTCGAAGTCCTGGAAAGCCTGATGGCCATGCTGGGCGCCGGGGCTTTGAGCGCCAAGAGGGCGGCTGATATCTTAAACGCCCCTCAGGGCAGGTTTGACAACATAAGCCTGGAAGGCAAAGAGGAGGTGTTTGAATTTGTGCTTCCGGAGGAAGCGGTCCGAAAATTAACGGCATTCGTATCCTCTCTTCCTCAGGACCGTAAACAGGAATACGGCGGTGCCTTTACGGCTAAATATGTTTCGGGCCGGCTGATGATGTTCGACGTCTTCGGCGCGGATTCCGAATCCAACAAGAATATTCAATACACCCTTCGCGGGGCCGTCGTATTGCTGCCATCAGGGCGGGTCGCTCTGCTGTTCCAGGCTGCCCCCTGCACAAGGGATAAGGTCCGTTTTATGCAGCAGCACGGATGGCTGGCCTATGATCCCGCAGCTGACCCGGGCCACGATTATGAGAAAGTGATGTTGAATGAACAATGCCTGGTTGCCCAAAGGCTTATGGCAGGAGGCCTGCCCGCGGATACCCCTGTATCGCTGTTGGCCATGGATGATGACGGCCGCCGGTATGTGGAAAACGGCCGGGCCCTTGCGGACGTGGCCCGCGACGGGCTGCGCATGGATCAGCTCTACCCGTTGTCCGCTCACCCCAACTTCGTGCCATTCTCCCTGGCCCTGGCCTTGGGCCAGCTTTTGTCCCACTACAACCGTATCCGGTATTTGCGTTCTTACAGGATGGATCTGACTCAGGAGGAAGAAGACTTTTTCGCAAAAGCCTGCCTTCTTCAAAGCCTGCCTGAGATCCTGGCCATCTTTCCTTTGCAGACGGAGATCGAGGTCAGGAGTGTTTCTGTTGAATCATTGAATCCTTCGACCAGCAGCCCCGCCTGTCCAAACATCATTTCCCCGGTTTCGCCGGCGGCGCCCTTCGCGCGCGGCGTGAAAACATATGAAAATATTTCTCAGGGTTTTGCCAACCAGGAGGTGCGGTCATGTACAGCTTGCAGGATCTCGAAGTCGTCCGGGTTGTTCCGACAGAACGGGGTATCTTTGTCTCGGCAAAATATCCGCAGTGGTTCCACGAATACAGTTTCTACGTCTCCGGCGAAGGGCGCATTGAAGGCAAGACCAGTTCCGGAAACTGGCTTGAGCTCAGCGGCGAAGGCTGCCGTTGCCTGGAGGCAAAAGTCCAGCACGCCCTTCTCTTTAAAGACAGAGGGCAGGTCCCTGTTTTTACGGCCTGATGGGGAAACGCTTTCTTCCCCTTCAGGGCGCGCAGCTCTGGAGGAGGCCTGGGGAGCCCTGCGTCAACAGGATGATGCCCTGGCTGCCGGTATCCTTGAGCAGATGCGCCGGTCAGGAGAGCTGCGGGCGTTTTGGGAATTGGGACACCCGCGTCTCCATGTGGATCGGCCCGCGCCGATCCCGGGCGCGAAGTGGGGGACGTTATTGACTTGCGAGGGCAGCAGATATCTGGCTTCCATGTTTGAGGTGATCCATGAGGCGGAAAGTTCCCTGGGCCTTCTGACTTATCGCGGCCATCCGGAACTTTCCAGCTCAGGCGAATTCGTCTGCAGGGAACTTGTCACGAATGTCTGGAAGCACGCGCATTACGGTTATTTTGCCTTTGGTTTCCTGTCCGGCGAGCCGGGGTTAAGGTTTGTTTGCCTTGATCGCGGCCCCGGGATAGCGGATGTCGAGCAAGCCTTGTCTTTCGGTTACTCGACATCCGGAACCTTTGGCGTGGGTTTAAGCCATCTTGGCCTTGGCTATAGCGGCGCGTTGAGGAATTTCGAGATCCAGAGCATTCCTCAAAAAGGGACCATTGTTTTCGTGGAAGAACCCGCGCGTCTGCGCGAAACGCTCAAAGAGCGGGTTCTTACGGCTTCCGGGAACCTCGCGCACAGAGTGCGGGGTCCGGACGGTTTCTACGATGTTTCTTCCCCTGTTTCCACTTCCGCCGCCGGCCTTTTCGGCTTTTGCGGAAATGCCACAGACACCGTTAAATCCGCTTTCACAGGCGCTGTGGCCGAAGGCCTTATCCTGATTTCCACGATCCATGAATACCCGCGCGTGAGCGTCCGGAATCCCGTATCTCTGAAAGAATACACGGCTGTCATGGCTGAATTCGCTGTTTTTTCTTTCGAGGCGATCCCCCTGAATCTTAAAGAAGAAGGATTGCGCGAACTGCACGATGTTTCCATCTTTGCCCTTAGCCAGTCCTCCGGTGAGGCCATATCCATTTGTTTTTCCGATAAGGCAAAATTTCTTTTCGACAGGCTTTTCACCGACCCTTCAGAACGCGACATCGCTTTGCAGGCGATAGCCGTGCATGAGATCAGCGAACTCAACGGGAAGACCCATAGCGACGCGCTTGAGCTTCAGAAGCAGGTGATCGGTTACGGGGTCATAGGCGACAGGCTGGAAACCCTCCAGAACCTGGAGCGCCGCATCCCCGTTCTTTCCAGGAATTCCGTTGTCAGGTCGGACATGAACGGGCATGTCGTGGCCTTTAACCGGCAGAAATTTACGAAAGAAAAAATCGACATCATTCTGGCGCTCAGGAACCTTGAGATTATCCTGAATTTTGTCCGCAAGGTCCGGGAGGATTCCAGGACCACGATCCTGGATTGGCTCCTGTGCCGCAAGATAGAACACATTGACGCTGTTATTGAAAAAATTCTCGCGGGCCTCATTCAGCGGCTTCCGGAAGTGGCTCCCGGAGAAGGTGTCCTGGGCCTGTTTCATTCTATGGTGACGGGGGAGGAAAGGGAAACCCTCAGGGAATACGGTCTCTCCGGGAATCAGATTGTAAGGGTGGCCGCGGGCCAGAGGTCATTTCATGACATTCTTATTCAAAGCCTGGATCCGGCAGAGAGGCTGTATTTTCAGCCAGGCATCTGTATGACAGCGGAGTCTCTGGCCAGGGAGACAGCCAGGCTGGAGGGAGGAAACGGGAAGAAGGGCGCGCGCGCCGTTATCCTGGAACCATTTGAAAGGACCATGGCCAGGCTTCTGCCGGACAGGCACGGTTTGTATTCGATAGTCCTGAATTCCGAACTGGAGAGGACTTTGATGAAAGCCGAGGGCAGCGGCAGGTGGATGGAGGGAGTCATTTTATTGGAGATCGAGCGGTGGCATAAACAGATGGCCCCCGGTGAAAATCGTTTGAATGAATTGCAGGCTGATCTTCGCCAGGAAACGCAGGCGGACAAGCAGGAGAAGATCAGGGGGGAAATGGCCAGCCTCCAGAAAAACATGGCCACCTGCCACGAAGTCCTGGGTCTTCTGGAGGATATTATCGTAGAACTTCTTCAGGACTATCCTTACCAGACCCCGGGCATCAAGAGCGAGGTCGGTCAGCATATCGGCGAGGGCAGATTGAGCAAGCTTATTGAGATCGTGGATGAATTGCTGGAAGAGCTGACGCAGCGCTATGACCTTCCGAATGAAGAACCTCTCCTGGCGCAGATGCTTCAGTTGCTGACCGTTTTCCTGCTGCACGGGCGATGGGTGTTTGAGAGGATGCGCCAGGGCCAGCACGAAGCCATCAGTTACCGCAAGGTCATGCTGGATGAATTGATCGACACCATGTCCAGGACGACGAGTCCGGAATATTTTGAGCGCTTGCGTCAACTCTATGGCGAAGAGTTTTTGAGGCGGGAACTCGGCGCGAAGTATTCGCCCGAGGCCGCGTTGGCGTATGTCCGTTCCGAGATGGAGGCTTTCCTGGTTCATTTTTCCGACAACCTGATCAAGGAAGCCGATTTCCGCGTCAGGTTCAATATCCGGGCCCCCGCCAAACGAAGCGTTATCCTGCTGCTGGATTATGTGCCCACGCCCGTGGAATTCGAGCGGATGTCCGATTTCTTCGGTGAGAACTTAAAGGCAATCATCAACACGAGCGGGTCTCCCCAATCCCATTACGCCCTGGCCGCCAAGACCTTTAATATTCCCGTTGTGATCATAGACGCCGTTTCCCAGCAGGACATGGCGGCGCTGGCGGATTCTCCTGAGGCGCTTATCAGCGAAGATATCATTGTCCATCCTTCCAAGGCGACCAAAGACGAATATTTCAGGCGTCAGGGTTCAGCAGGCCGCCGGCAGCAATATTGCAGGATGGTTGCCCAGCGTTCTCCTCTGTTTGTATCGGCCAACGCGGATACGGCCAGGCGCGTGGCTCAGGCGATCGAGGTCTATGGCGCCAATTCCATAGGTTTGGTGCGGACGGAAAACGTCTATGGCCGGATCCTTCCCCCTTCCCTGGCTGCCCTCGCCGCTATTTTCCGGGGAAACCTGGATGCCGCCGGATCGGCGGAAGTGACGTTCCGCGTGATCGATTTCCAGGAAGACAAAAAACCCTCGGTCTGGGCGTTCTTGAATTACAAAGGATACAAATGGTATCTGGAACATCCGATCGGCCGCGCCACAGCCATGCAGCAGATGCGCGTTTTGGTCCGTCTCTGGACCAAAGAAAGAAAACGCACGATACGGTTGATGTTCCCCATGATCAAGAATGCCGAGGACTTGAGACAGGCGCAGGGGCTTCTGGAGCAGGCCCGGCAGCGCGAAGGCCTGGGAGCTCAGGCGGGCGTTTTTGATGTGGGCGCTATGGTCGAGACAAAAGACGCCATCGAAAACATCGACGGAATTTTGGAGCTCGTTCAATTCATCAGCTTCGGCACGAACGACCTTATTCTGAGTCTTTATCCGCAGGCCAGCCGCACTCACGCCGAGCTCTACAGGGAATATTATCAGAAGGTCCTGCCTTTGCCGGTCCGCCTCCTGACGGGTGTGGCGCAAAAAGCCGCTGCCAAAGGTAAACACGTGAGTATCTGCGGCGATCTGGCGTCCTTGACCTCTTTCTGGCCGATTTGGCTCCTGTGGGAGGGTGAGGGTGTTCCCGTGACCCTGAGCATGCCTTCTCCCAACGTGCCTGTTTTCAAGGCGTGGATCGACGCTGCCCGCCGCCTCAAAGGGGCAGACGCCTGGCAGGAGGCGCGATCGGAATTCGAGCAGGCGGCTTTGAGCGCGCAAGACGATCCGGATGCGCGCAAGGAGAGATTGAATCAGGCATTGCAGGCGATGGTCAATCAGGTCGAAACACAGATGAAAGCCCTGGCAGAGCAAGAGGGGCAGCAGGCTTCCTCTGAAGGAACCAGTTCTCCGGCCCGCGTGTCTTCGCCCGCTTCTGTTTCTTCTGAAAACTCCGGCGCCAATGTCATACCCCGCGAAATGAATGTCAGGACATTCCGCAAGATTCTGGGGGAAAGGCGCGATAAGGAAATCGGCGAACAGATTGTTTCGTGGAGCAGGGTGTCCAGCCGGATCATGGCTTGCGACAGGGCGCATGTGTCTCTGGGAAGCCACGGCTTTCGTATCCCGGTCATCCATCAGCTGGCTCCTGTGTTCGAGCAGGAAGGATTCAAGATCGATTCGCGCGTGGTCCAGTTCGTGTTCATGACGCAGGACAGGGATCAGCCCCTTCAGCATAGCCAAAACGCTTTCCAGAAAGATTTCTATGATATCAATGCCAAGTGCCTCCTGCTTTTGGACAAGACCCTGGAGACCTCTGAATATGAAGAGATCCTGCTGACGGCTTTTGACTTGTTCGAAGATTACAAGGCCATGTTCCCCGAAGATGAGCTGGTTCCCGAACTCCAGGACAAGCTCAGGGAAATCTCGGCGAATGTCCTGGCCTATGTTTTTAAGCCCGGGACTGTTGATTCCTTCATCAAGCCCCTGCAGTCCAACGACGAGGTCAAAGACATTTCCTCCCTGAACGAATTCGTGAATTTCCTTCACAAGAGAGCCGATTACATGACCTTCGGTGACAGGGTGGAGGACGCGTCCTCGCAGACAGGAACGCATCTGGTGGTGGTCAAGATCAAGGGTTATGGAACGCCCCAGGAGAAGATGACCGTCAACAGATCCCCTGTCGTTATGCGTGACGCTTCGCCCCTGGCTGTCGAATTTTTGCTGGAAGCGTGCCGGGATCTCGAGTTTTCATTGTTCGGCATAGAATTCTTCGTGGAGGGCAACGAAGTGTTTGTCATGGGAACGCGCGGCCAGCACAGGCCTTATATGCGGCTCTATGTGAATCCTCCGGCTTTGGGAGGCATGGTCCAGGTGAACTGGAACGAACCCAGCGCCGACCCCGGACATTTCCGGCGCCTGTCGCTGGTTTCCGAAATCCTCAGGCAGAGCGGTTTTAAGGCCATGACCTTGCAGAAAGGCCAGCTTGTTATCGGAGAACTTCCGGTTTATGAGCAGATCCAGAAGGACGAGCAGGAAGTGGTGATCGGCGTCAGTTCCAAGGAGACAGGGCTTTCAGACAACACCGCGCTTTATCAAAAGGCGAAACTCGCGCTTTATATCCTGATTTCCCTGCGCGACATCGACATCGGCATGGAATACCTTTATGACGATAAGGTGGTCAGCCGCGAGGTCATCCCTGCCTGGGCCAGGCGCTTCATTCTCTGGGGCGACAGATTTTATCTCGGAGAGGTTTTGAGGGACCCCGGGCCTTACGACGACCGTTACGAATACGTGACCGGAGACAATGACTTCAAATGGTTCGGCCAGGGGCCGTACCGCGATATTTTCGATAAGATCATGGAAGAGAAATCCGGGGAATTGCTCCGCATCCTTAACCGCGAATTGCGCGCCCTTGGCCTGAAAGCCATCCCTGAGGACGAGGAGTTGTCCGCCTTGAACGTGGACTGGTATGTGAATACCAAGATTGAGAACGCCATGCAGCTTGGCCTTGTCCATATGACCCCTCTGCAGAGGGTCAGGACCCGCGGGATTGTGAATCCCGCCGTCGCGATCGCCCAGATCCTCCCCAAGACGGACAGGGCGTACGCGCGCCGACTTGCCCGTCTTTTGACGGACCTCAAGCCTTTTATTGATTTCAGGGTGGCCGGCTATCTGGGAATCTACAATGTTCTGACGACAGCCGTGCCTGTGGGTTTCCGCAACAAGATTTATTTTGTCTGCCTGGCCAATCAGTTGGGAGATATCGAACTGGCCTTCGCCTTCAGGGACTTCCTGCCGTTATCCGACGAAGAATACTCCCCCTTGCGCAAGGATTTTCCTAATTCCTTCGAATCGGACGAGGACATCCTCGCCCAGGTGGCGTCTTTCGGCTATCCGCTCTCCGAGGTCAAGGCCGAGGAGGCAACAGGGCGCGCGGAAGAAATGCAGGAAGCGCTGCTTTGTGACAGCGCGCGGGAAGAATTCCCCGGCGTCTTTTTGTCCGGCTTAAGCGTTTCCCCGGGCTTTGCCACAGGCAGGGTCTTCTTCAGGAACGGACCCATCGCGCCTGCAGGCAGCCTTATTTATGTCTGTGAACACGCGAATCCGGATGATATCGAATATTTCGCGCGCTCCGCGGGCGTCATTTCCACCGGCGGCAATGTCCTTTCTCACGCCTCGATTTTGATCCGCGAATCCCGGATTCCTTCCACCATGCTGGCCGGAGGGGAATATCTGCATAACGAATCCAGGGGAAGTTTCCTGGTCCAGGCCCCCTATGTCAAACGCGTTTTAGAGGCCAAACAGATCGGGAAATACACGGTGTATTTTTACAGGGAAGATGGGGTCGAGGAGGCGCAAATCCGGGCCGGTGACATTGTGACCGTGGATGGCGATGAAAGCGGCGTTTACCTTTATGACGCCGGCCTTGTGGGGGATATTTTTGAGATCATCGAGCAACTCAATGCCTCCGAAGACTTCCGCGAGGCGGCCGAACGCACGGACGCCCTCATCAATATCATCGACCACAGCCGTTATCGCCAGGAAGATGTCTATCGTCTCAAATTCCTCTTGACGGTCCTTTTGATCAGCCATGTCGGGCGGCAGGTTATTCCCCTGGATGTCATTGATCCTGTGATCGCCCGCCTCCTGAGGCATGCCGATGCCGATCTGCGCCAGACCATGGTGAATTTCTTAAAGACAGTCCTGTTTGAAAGCTATCCTTTGTTAACGCAGCTGGTTTCCGTGGCCAGGACCCGCGTGCACAGCGCCTCCCATCATCGCGAGCTTTTTGAATTGGCGGCGATGCTGTCTCAGGAAGAAAAGATTATCGGCCGCCTGGAACAGATCATGCAGGAAGAAGGCCTGATCAACGAGCGGCTCCTGACGTTAAGTCCGCGCGCCGAACTGAGGAATCTGATCGCCAGCATCCGAATGCAATTGGGGAATTTCAGGTCCCGCAGCCAGGAACACCTGCGGCAAATTGAGGACAAGATCTGTGAGCCTCGGGACAAAAGGGCGTTTGAGAAAATCGTGGATGCCGCCGAAGAGCTGGGCATCGATATGAGCCAATATCCCGTCACCCTTGAACTTTTGGCCCGATCCAGGCGTCAGAAAAAATCTTTTGTGGAACAAAGAGCCGTAGAGCCGGTGCTTTGGATCTGGAAGCCGGGCGTGAAAAACCAAAGTTGTTTTGTCGACTCAGATTTTGTGCATGTCATCGGCGGCAAGGGGGCCAAGCTGGGGGATTTGGCATTGCAGGGATTCCCGATTCCGGCGTTTGTCGTCACATCCGCGGCATACGAGGCGTTCCTTCAACAGACCCGGCTTGAGAACGGACAATCGCTTCTGGCGGCTATCCAGGCCATATTCCTTGATTCCGGGATTTCGGATAAGGCCTCAGCCATTCAATCGCTGTTTAACAGGGACCGGCTGAGCCTGCCTCAAACATTCCTTGAGGCCGTGCTGCAGGCTTACGGGGAACTCGGGCCTGATGTCCTGACAGCCGTGCGCAGCTCCGCCAACCTGGAAGACGATCCTTCGTATTCTTTCGCGGGCCAGTTCAAAACGATCCTGGGAATCCAGGGCTCAGACCAGCTCATCGACGCTCTTCTTGAGATCTACGCTTCTGTCTGGAGCCAGAGGATCGTGCATTACGCGGCCCAGAAGGGCCTGGGATCGCTCAAGCTGTCCATGGCGGTTGTTGTCCAGGAAATGATCGATACAAAGCTCAGCGGCATCGCCTTTAGCGCGGATGTCACCAAGGGCGGCGATTGGAGCAGCGTTGTTATTAACGCCGGGTATGGGCTGGCTGAGAGCATGGTGCAGGGGCTGCAGGACGGCGACCGTTATGTGGTCGATAAGTATCGCGGCCGCATTCAGTCCATGGTCGCTGCCAAATTCCGGCAGATTATCTATGATCCAGAGCAAAAGAAAACGCGTGTTGAGAAAGTCCCGGATCATCTTGTCAACAGGCGCGTATTGACGGATGAGCAGATCCGGCAGGTCGCCGCGGCCTGCCAGTTGCTTCAGGATTTCTACGATTATCCGGTGGATGTGGAATACGGTTTTGATTCCAGGGGCCGCCTGTTTATCCTGCAGGTCAGAAGGATCACGACCCTTTCCTATGAAGAAGGGATTGCGTACTTAAGGGGTCTGGAAGCACAAGAAAAAGCTGAAGGGGTCACAGCCGCCGGCAGTTCAAGCCCTGCTGTTTCCCTGTCCTGGGGAGATGTCCTCCTTGAAGAGGAAGTGAAGATCTTTTTGGCCCGTCACAATATTCCCTTCCCCAAGCCGTACGTCAAACACGGCCGCCTTGTGGATGCAAAACCCTTCAGCGGCGAGGCGTTTAAGACAATCGCCGCGGGCCGCGATCCGGAAGAATTTTTAAAAGACCTGTATGCCGGATACGAATTGTCTCTTTTCGGCGAAGCCGGGCTTTCTCCTGAATCCGATCTCGTCCTCGGTTTGCTGCAGGCATTTTCGCTTTATCCCAATGGCATGTACTGGTTCCGTTATCCGCGACAGATCCGCCGGCTTATCCGAGCCGCTTCACGTTCTCAGGCTGTTTTCCGCGTCACAAATGTCGGCATATGGAACGGCGAGGAATCCTATTCCCTGGCTGTCATGATGGAAGGCAAGGTTCCGGCCGGTTTTGAGATCACAGGGATCGACGCTGTCCTGCCTTCGTTTTCCAATTTGGGATGGGCCATAGCCGGGCATTTCCCTGAGGAGGTCTGGAACCGCAGAAACCGTTATTTCAACGAGCTCAGGCCTGATGTGTTTTCTCTTAAACCCCGTTGGCACGGCCTTGTGGCCTTCAAACAGGCCAATATTCTCGATGCGGCAGCAGCGCCTTCCGGCGCCGACGCCGTTGTCGTCAACAACCTCCTGGGTGTTGATCTGAATGACCGCGCGTCCATGAGCAGGGCCTTGTCTTTAATGGCGTCTTCGTTGAAACAGGGCGGCAGCCTGCTTATGGATTCCGAACATGTTTTTGGGGAAAGGCAGGAGGTTTTTGAAAGCGTGATCAACGCCCTGGAAGCGCGCGGCGTGCTGACGCCCCTGGCTGACGGCGAATGGGGCAAAGGAGAGAAGGCCGGTTCTTTATCCGTTTCATCGCCGGCCGCTTCCGCAGGGCCTTTGCCCGTCAGGACGACCATCACGCGCGTCGAGAGAAAGGGCGTTGTGATTGAGCCGGACAAAGTCTGCGAGGATTATGTCCTGAACGCCGGCTTGATCGCTTGGGCCGGTGAGCGTTTCCTTTTTGTCAGGCGTTCTATAAAAACGGATTCAGGCAATCTTTACCGTTCTGAAATAGGGCTCGATATCCATCACGATCAAACAGGGGATGTTGAGGTCGTAGACAGGAAAATGCTCACCCCCGACAACATCGTCTCAGAGGACGCCGGGCATATCGTGGCCCTGGAGGACCCCAGGGTGGTTGAATATGACGGCCGCATCCATATTTATCTGACTATTGTCAAAGACGACGGTTCCTATTATTCGGCCTCCGCCTCTCATGATTTTAAAGAATTTTTGAAGAGGCTCAGGGGCCAGAGGCAGGATTGGAACTGGTCTTCTTTTCGGCGCCTGATCACAGACGGCCCCTGCGCGAGTGAGAATATCAAGAACTTCGTGCCTTTTGGCATGCCTTCGTTCGGCCGCTGGCACGGCTTATACAGGCCCGAAGAGAACACGCGCTCCACCATTCGTTACGCGGTTTCAGAAGAGGGCCTGGATGGGCCCTGGAAGGACGCTGGGCTCTATGAGGCCGGACAGGAAGGCAAGGAATGGCTCGGCGCCTCCGCCTTTATTAATGGATACAGGGCCCTGGTTTCCAAATCCCCTTACATGTTTATGTTTTATCATCGGGCTGCCGGAGATGAAGAAATTCATTTCAAATATTACGATATCCGCCTGATCATCGCCGATAAAAACAATCCTCTGCGCAAGCATCTGACAAAGCCTTTGCTGGTGCCTGAGCCCGACCAGCCCCTGGAGCAGAATGGCTGGATCCCGGGCGCTATCTATACCTGCGGCGCCCTGCTTGTGGAATATAAACCCGAAGAGCAGGAATACGTGTTCGATATTTATTACAGCGGTTCTGATTCCCTGATCATGCTGGCCACCGTGACGGTTAAGGTGGAACTATCCGAGGAAGGTTCCGGCGTGGTCTCTTCGCCCGCCACGCAGGCAGGCGCGGAAGCCTTTTTCAGCGGGTCTTTTGACCGCGGGCGCTCAGGAGTTTTGGCCGATGTCTTCGCCAGGCATTTCGCGGCTATCCGCCGCGTTGTGAATCCCGGCTTTGCTGTTTTGTCAGGCATCTACGGCGGCGCGGGCGCCGATGTGTCGAGTTACCTGCCTTCGATCGCCGCGCGCAGGAATTATCTGGTGTCCCGCTATAGAAAATTTTCCGCCATGCCTTTCCATTATCTGGAGGACGCGGACTATTTGGACGGAGGGTTCAGGCGGGACTTGAACGGGAATTATTACGCAAAGTTTGAACACGGCTATGCCGTAAGGGATACCCTTAATGGTCCCAAAGACCTGATCGCGGCCCTGGCATTTGAATTGCATGCGACGGGTATCGGGTCGGTATCCCTGGACGAGGAACAGGGTTGGCCCCGTTTGACATTTGGGTGGCAGGCGCCTGGCAACCGTCAGGCCCAATACAAGGCAACCCTGGTGGACGCCGACATCACAAAACCGAAAAATTATCCGTCCGTCCTTCAGACAGCGCTGGCCCGGGGCATCGACGTCTATTATCAACGCGCCGCGGAGGATGTCGCCTACAGCTATGAAGACGGCTTTCTTTGCCCCAGCTTTATTCATTCGATTTATCACGGGATGAACGCGGGCGCTTTCTTTGTGACGGACGATTTTGCCTGGTCCAAATGGCGTTCCACAAAAAATGATAAGCCGGTTTACAGGGATTGGGGCCGGCATTTCCCCGTTCCGTTTACTTTCGCGGAATCCCAGGAGCTCAAATCCGCTCAGGCCGCGGTCCTGCAATGGAGACGGATGTTTTATCCGGAGAGCGAGCCGTATTACGGCGCTCTCATGCGCATCCGGCAGAAGAGGGGCGAGGCGCCGGTTTCCAGCCCTGCCGCGCAAAACAACGAAGCTTTCAGCCGGCGGCTCCTGGTGAATCGCGCCAAGCAGGCCGCGTTCCCATTCGTCAAATTTGACAAGGGTATCGGCCTGACGATTGTCGCGGGTTTTCCGCATTTCGACGGCGATTCCGGAGCTCCCTATTACAACTGGGGACGCGACACCATGATTTCTCTTCCGGCCCTCTGTCTGGGAACGGGTAATCTGGAACCGTTCCGCCAGATTTTCAAAAATTACGTCCGTTTCGTCAAAGACGGCCTGATGCCGAATTTGATCGGCGACGGCAGCGCTCCCCGCTACAACAGCGTGGACGCGACCTTCTGGATGTTTAAGGCCATTGCCCGGTATCTGGAAACAACCGGCGATTACGATTATCTCGACCAACCCGTCGCCATGCGTTTTGGCAAGGCGGGGAAACCCGTCATGACGATCCTGGAAATCCTGGAAGACGTTATGGGGCGGCTGCGTTCTCAGGAGGGCATTGTCTGTGAGGATGGATGGATGTCGCAAGAAGGCTGGAAGACGCAGACGATCGGCGTGCGCATGGATAGCGATTTTCTGGTCACAGCCGGCAATGAAATGACCAATTTGACCTGGATGGACGGCCAGCCGCAGGGCGGTGCCCCTGTGACAAGCCGCCACGGAAAACCCGTTGAGATCAATGAATTGTGGATCCACGCTCTGCGTCTGATGGCCGCGATCATGGAGAGAAGGGACAGGCCGGATGAGGCAGGAGTTTATCAGGGTCTTGCGCAGAAAGCCCTGCAAAACTTCTGTGAGAAATTCTTCAATCCCCAAACAGGATGTCTTTTTGACGTCCTTGATGGGGATGAGCAACAAAAAGCGCGGATTCGGCCCAACCAGATACTGGCATTGGCCGGCCTGTTTTCTCCGGAGAAGACGCGTCAGATCCTCGATGTTGTGCGTCAGGAGCTCTTGACGCCGTTTGGCCTGAGGACTCTTTCGCCCCGCGACCCGGCCTATCAGGGCCAGCATTCCAGCCATACCAATGTCTATTCTTATCACCAGGGGACCGTGTGGCCGTGGCTTATGGCTGGATTTACAGAAGCCTGTGTTTACGCCTATGGCCCTCAAGAAACCTCGCGTTTCCTTGAATTGATCGATATCAAATCCTGGAACAAAGAAAAGCAGGCCTGGGAAACGCGCGGCAGCCTTGGCTGGTTTGATTCCATCTGGATGTTTTTTTCCAAAACGCCTTTTTCCGTCCCGGAAATTTTGAACGGGGACGCGGAAAACCCGACGCATTGGAACAGGGAAGGCTGCGGCATGCAAGCCTGGAGCGTCGCCGCTGTTGTGGATTCCTTGACCCTTCTTTTCCAGTCTTTGCCTTCCGGCATTTCTCAAGGGGCTCAGAATGCCCTTCAAGGGCCCTGGTATCAGGTTGTGGCCAAGGATTATAAGCCCGCGGAAGCCGGCGGCAGCTGTATTTCCTATATCACCGAGCAAGGCCTTCCCCGCCTCGCTGAAAAAGGCGTCAAGACCATCTGGCTGATGGGCGCCTGGTCCAATACGAACGGAACCGAACCTTTTTCTATCCTTGACCCCATGCAGGTCGAACCATCCTACGGCACTCAAGAGGATCTTCGCCGGTTCCTGGCCCGCGCCAAAGAACTCGGCATTGTTGTCCTGGACTGTTTTGTGGCCAACCATATTTCCAAACAGAGCTGGCTGGTCGAGAACTATCCGGACTGGTTTATCTGGGAGAATGGGCAGCTTGTCGACGCCACAGACCTTCGCTATGCCTGGGGCTGGGGTTCTATGGCCCAGTTTGATTTTCTGAATCCCGAAGTCATTTTCTATCTTAAAAAGGTCGCTCGCTACAAGCTGGGCCTTGGATTCGGCGGTCTCCGCCTGGACGCGCCGCTGGGCCTTCTGAAAGGCCGGATGAAATATAACTGGTATAAAGGCAGGGAGGATGAGGTTGACAAAGCGTTCCCTGAGGAATTCTGGGAGACGTTTGTGCGCGAACTGCGCCAGGAATTTCCCGATGCCGTTTTCCTGGCCGAATCCCTGGGCGATTCTCCTGACCGCGTTCTTCTGGAAGCCTGCGGCATTGATCTGACGCTCGACCTGCAGATGAGCACCCTGGCCTATGATGTGATGAGCGGCAGGGTTGAGCCCCGTCATCTGCAGAGATACATGGAATGGAAATTCTTCACATCTTTCCTGAATCCCGTCATCCGCCTGCTGGACAGCCATGATATCAGGGATCCTGAACACATGGACCTGGGGAATGGAATGGAAAAGCTGCGGCTTCTTGACGCCGATGAGATCAAGGCCTTGTCTTTGTTGATCGCGACGCTTCCGGGCGCGCCCATGTTCTTTAACGGACAGATCGAGGCTGTTCTTGATTACGCCTACCGCAGTTGTCTCCTGAGTCCTATCGGCTGGGACCGCTTTGATGCCGGAATGCGCGCGTTTTACGACCGGGTCCTTGAGTTGAGCAACATGTCTTTGTTCCGGGCGTCGGAAGGGTTTATGGCGTATCCTAAATTCGCGCCCGCGTCTCCTTTGATCGCGTTCATGCGCAGGGAAAACGGAAGGCGCGCCCTTGTTGTTTTCCATCCCGGCCACAAGGGGCGTTGCGGCGAGAGGTTTAATGTGGACGCCCTGCTTCAGGGGGACGTTAAACGTTACCGGGTCAGGAATATGTTCAGCAGCCAGGAATATCCCTGGCAGGAAGCTTCCGGTCTGGAAAAAGACGGTCTTTATGTTGAACTTGATCCCCGTCAGGTCCAGGTCCTGGAATTAATTCCTTTTGAAGAAAGCGCGTCTTCGCCCGCCCGCATCAGTCCTGTGGCCCGCGCTCAGCAAAGTCAGCCCCACGCGTCTTCTCCGGCGCTGCCGGCCTGGAAACAATCCTTTGACCGCGCCGTCTGTTTCGGCCTGCTTGTGTTTGCCTGGTTGAGCCAGACCAGGGCCAGGGAATTGCCGCAGATCTTTAAGGAAGAGATCGCCTTAAGGCTCCTGTTTTTACCCCGTTCCCTGCGCGAGGCCTTAAAAGACAAAGAGATCATCTGGATCAACGTCAACTGTGTGGCCGGTTTTTACCTGGCCGAACCTCTGATCAAAGAATTGAAGGCCCGTTTCCCTGACCATAAAATCCTTTTGTCAGGAACGTCGAGGGAAACTGTGGTTTATGCCAGGTCAAAATTAAAAGATATCCCCGTTCTCTACGTGCCCGTCGACGCGTCTTTTGTCGTGAACCGGTTCTTTAAGAATTTCCGCGTCCGCCTGTTCATTATGACGGAAAGGCCGGGCGCTATCGGCCCGAATTTCCTTAAAAGTGTCAGGCTTAACGGGGGCAGGGTGGCCTTGTATAACGGAAGGAGCCAGCAATCCTCGGATATCTCATCTTTGGTTTTTGACCGTGTGCACAGCAAGGACATCTGGGAACAGACAGATCTTTTTCTGCTTCAGGAAGCCGAAGAAGCCGGGAAGTTGATGACCCAGGGCGCTTTGTCTGAGAGGATTTGCCTCACAGGCAATGTGAAATTCGATGTTTCGCTGCCCGAGCTTTCCGACATCCGCATGTGGGAATTGAGGCGGCTGTTGGGTATTTCCGTCCATACCCCGGTCATTGTCGCCGGCAGCATTCACGAAGAAGAGGCGGGCCTGGTTCTGAAGGCTTTCAAAAGGTTGAAATCCAGATATCCGGCATCTTTGCTTTTGATCGCGCCTGCCAAGCTGTTGGAGGCCGAATCCATGCTCGCCCAGGCCGGACAAATCGTTCCGGAATTAACCTGCGTCAGGAAAACTTTGCTTTCAGAAGGTTTGGGGCCGCGCGGCCCGCCGGATGTGGTCCTTCTCGACACCAAGGGTGAATTGAGATTGTTCTACGCGATTGCCTCTGTGGCGCTCATAGGCGGCAGCTTTGGTAAAGCGCGCGGCGGCCACAATCTTCTCGAACCCGCCGGATTCTCCAAACCTGTTGTCGTGGGCCCCCACATGGATAATTTCTCAGCCGTTGTTGACACATTCAAGAAGGGGTATGGCGTCCTGCAGATCGAGGATCAGCCGGAGGCCGGCCAGATCGACCAGACAGCCGGGGTTTTAACGCGCCTGCTCGGTGATGAGAACGAAAGGCAGTCTTTGGGAAGCAATGCCCTGCGGATTATTCTTGAGAACCGCGGAGCGTTGCGCAGAAGCGTGGTTAGCATCAGCAAGCTCATGGATTCTTTCAATCCCTGGACTGTGAAGGTTAGCCCCAGGCCCGCCGCCCTTGATCCCAATAAAGATCCCGCAACTGTTTCTTCTCCCTCAGTTTTAATGAGACAAACAGGCCTGGCTCAAAAGTCTGATAAGGCTTCGGCCTCCAGTCCCTCGCTCCGCTCTGGACGTCGGAGTCGGATGGAAACAAACCTCAGTCTTTTGGCCGACTCCTCCAGTCCCTCGCTCCACTCAAAAACTCAGCCTCAAACAACAGCAAGAGTGACCGATGACAAGGGGCGGTTTACCTACGAAGGAATACGTTATTTTGTCGGGAAGAGGTACGCGCAGAGGTCTGTGAGGGTGGAAAGAGCAGGGGAGGATCTTCTTCATATTTTTGAAAAGAATGTCCTGATTGCCCGCGCTATCCCATCCCGGGAATATTGCCGGCTGGAAGGGCGGCTGCGCTTCACAGATGACAAAGGGCGCTTCACGTATGGCCGCGAACGGTTCAATCTGGGCATGGATTTCAGCTCCACCGGTGTGGAGCTGGTTCCTTATAAGAGCGGATGGGAAAAAGGTTTCAGGGTTTACAAGGACGCTGTATGTCTGGCCACCTATCACGCGGGCCGCCATATTTTCTTCAGGCTTCTTCCGCAGGCGCGGCAGACAGACCACCGCGGCAGGTTCTGCTACGACGGGGAAAGATTCAATCTGGGCGTGCGTCAGGCAGGCGTCCATCTGACACTGCGTCCGAAGCGCGCGGGAGGGTTCATTGTCTTTAAGGACGGTGTCAGGATTGCCGATGACGAATCGTTCCGGATAGCCAGTTCTCCGTCCCTGGCCGCCCTCCCGGGCGAGGCAGCGGCGGTTTTCTCATCCATGAATTCCTTCCTGATGGCTCTTGATTTTTCTTCTAGAGACCTTGTCGTTGCCGGCCTGACAGCCTTCTTGAGCGTCCTGATCTATGTTTATCGCAAACAGCTTTTGGAACTGGCGTATAAGGATGGCCTGACCAAAGTCCTTTATAACCGCAGGCACCTGGATGAAAAGATCAAAGAGCTGGATGGCAGGCCTTCTATTTTTAAAAGGAAGTCCGACGCCCTTGCGGTTTTGATGATCGATCTGGATCATTTGAAGGACTGGAACACGGAGTTCGGGCACAAGGGCGCCGATGAGGTCATCCGCGCAGTCGCGCGGGCCATCGCCCATCACGTCAGGACGGATGATATAGCAGCTCGTTACGGCGGGGATGAATTTACGGTCCTTCTCAAAGGCGCTGATGAGGCCGTCGGAATGCTGGTCGCCGGCAAGATCCTCAAGGCTGTCCGGGAAATTTCCTTCATACATCCTCGGACAGGGATTCAGAGGTCCGTGACTTTGAGCGTAGGCGTGGCCCTCTATCCTGACCACGCGGAATCCGTATCGGAAGCCATAAAATTTGCCGATGAGGCGGTCTATGCCTCCAAGGAGGCTGGTCGTAATCGCGTCACGTTGTACGCCAAAGACAGGATCAGGCAGATGGAGTTTCCTTTTGAAAAGGACCCTTGGAATAACGGCTCGTCGTCCCCGGTTGTCACCAGCGGCGCCCGCGTGAGCGGGGAAAGCCTCCGCGAATCTTTTGCCGCATTGCTCGGGCTTCCTGTGACCCATACAGAGGCTGATATCGAACTTCTGCGGCGCGTGGTTCCTTCCAGGCCCGAGGAGTTCCGCGATTTTGTCCGCAGGGCCGCCGACGTCTTGAAAGGCATGGGGGTGCCTGCCGCGCATATCAAAAGGATTATCCTTTTTGCCGTCAAGGGCGCCGTGTCTCTGAAGGAGGTTATCTGCGACCAGTATGACGCCCTCGAAGAGATTGTTCTTGAATACGCCCTTGCCGCCGGGTTGGATCGTTCCTATGTCCGGCAGATACTGAGTCACAATATTTTCATCGCGATGGATCCGTCTGTCCTCTCCGAAGAGCAGGCCAACAGCCTGGTCAAAGCCGGCGCTTTCAATATCCCCCGGCTTGTCATGCCTGCCTCGCGGATCCCGGGCGCCATTATCCTGCTTTCAGATCTGGTGGCTGGAGTGATGTATGTCCGTCAGCCTGAGAAACGGATCGAGGCATTCGGGAAGCTGGCCGCAATTGTTTTGTCTGAGATCTTCGCCTTGGAAGGCATGGGGTATGAAGCGCGCATGGGGCTTGTGGAGAAGGCGACAGGCCTTCAAAAGCGGGAGATTGAAGCCTTCCGCAGCCCGCGCGTGCTTTCTGTTAAGGCCGAAGGTCCTGTCTGTCGTTTCACGCGCCTGGGCGATATCGCCTACGCGACGGTTTCGAGCCGTGTCTATTTCATTTCCGATGTCCACGGCGCTTTCGGAAAACTTCGGCAAATCGCGCGTCATGATCTTCTCAAAGACGGGGTTCTGGTGGATGTGGGCAATCTCGCGGATTCCGAGGATTCCGGAAAAAGGGACGCGTTGCGGACATTCCGTGAATTTTTCGCCGCCTCCGGCCAGCAGGAACTCTTCGATTGCCTCTCCATAGACACAGGCCGGTTGGCGCAATATCTGTCCGGGCTTGGGCTGGAAGAGGAATATGCCGGCAGGCTGGGAAGGGCCGAAGGGATGGCCGAGGATTGGGCTTTATGGAGGCGGGTTTTTGAACTGATGCCTGTGGGAGCTGTTTTGGCTGTGGAAGGAAAGCATTCCACGGGAATTCCTGAATATCCGCTGCTGGATTCCTATCTGGCCTCTTATCCTGAAGTGTTGATCATCGAGAACATGGGGATCAAGATCAGGCACATGATTCCTTATCCTGAGATTGAGGCCGATGGCCGAATATTCCGCCTTTCGTCTTCCACATCGTCTGTGCTTCCTGCAGGATTCACCCAGGGGTTGGTTCGCAACAAAAGCACGGTCGAAGCCCTGAACAAATTGTTCAGCGTCAGGCGGGGAAGCCGCCAGCCACTGCGGCTGGCTGTGCTCGGGCATTGCCATCCCGAGAAACCTTTGATCCTGAGACGGTTGGCTCCTGAGGTGTGGGAAGTTTCCGTTCTCGAGCAAGATGTGCTTGTGGATGAACCCCTGGTTTTGATTACGCCCGCGCTCAAGGATGTTTACAGGACCGCCTATGTGCCTTACGCCGAGAAACGCGACGGACATCTGTATGTCGGAAGACTTGACACTGCCCTCACCCCGCAAGCGGATATCACCGAGCATATCCGGCCTTTGCGGATCAGGGATGACGCCTGCATCAGGGGCATAGAGGAGCACGCAATCAGGCACATCGGCCTCAAGCGGCACTTGTCTGCTTTTCTGGAAGACGATGAGATGCTGGCCGTGAAATTAGAGTGCCTTGTTCTGGCAGTCTGCGAACTCGATCACCCTGGCGTTTATGAAGAACTCCTCAGCCGCACCAATGCTGAGAAATGGATCATGGAAATCCGGCGTCAGGAATTCGGCGAAGACGAGATCAGTCTGCGAGACCTTGTTGAACGCGTGCTTGCCCGTCTTGAGTCAAAGTCCAGCCCCTCGATCTCCAGCCCTTCGCTTCGCTCCCTTCGCCATGCTCAGGACTTCGCAGGACGTCAGAACCAGAAGGTAACGAACCTAGATTCTTTGGCTGGTTCTTCCAGTCCCTCATTCCATTCAGGACGGAGGCCTCAGTCGGTAGCGAACCTGTATTCTTTGGCTTCGGCCTCCAGCCCCTCGTTTCACTCGGGACGTCGGAGCCGGATGGAAACAAACCTCAATCTTTTGGCCGGCTCCTCCAGCCCCGCAGAGATAGGTCTTCCTGAACGCATTTACCGCAGGGTTCTGCCTGTTCATTCTTTATTAGGAGTCGCGCATTTTGACGGCAGGGATGATTCCTGCGCCGGCGTGGCCAGGCTTTTCAAAAATGCCATGGCGCATATGTTCCTGCGCCTGACCGCTGAGCCTTCTCTTAAGGAAGATTTGCAATCCCGCATTCTCCTGGACAACAAGGACAGGGCGAACTGGGTGGGCAAACCCAGGCCCAGACAGGGGAATTTGACCATTGAAGGCGATGAAGGTTATCTTTCGTTCCCTGAGATCCTGCACAACGCGCTGCAGGGTGTTCAGGACCGTTATCACAAGGATTCTTATGCCCGAGGCGTTGGAGGAGATTACAGGGGAAGGATTGTTCTGGCCCTGTATCGTCATCAGGATGGTCTGGTCATCGAAGTCACGGACAACGGCTCAGGCATTCCTTCTGACAAGCTATCCGGGTTTTTCCGCAAAAGCAGGGCAGAGATCAGCCCGCAGGCTATTCTGGATGCGGTCGCGGATTGGGATGAGGATATTGCCCTGGAAGGCCCCTTGAAGATCGGAGGAGGAGGGGTCGGGGTTGAAGTGCTTTATGATGTGGGCGAGATCGTGGCCACCGGAGGGTTTGTGGCCATTGCCAGCCGTCATGGCGACGAGCAGGCGAAAAGGGTTTCTGTCAGTCCGAAAGGCCGCCGCGTCAGGAGGACAACGCGTTCAGAGAGCGGGACAACGGTTGTGATCGTCATCGCGAATGCTTTTGAAACATCGGGCATATCCGTCTCTTCCCCCGTCGCCAAAGACATGGAAATAGAGGTCGTTCATCTGGGCTCTTTGAGAAGCGAGGCCCGCCGCCGCAGGCTTCATGCGGATATCGGCGAGATTAACAAGACCGTCAACGGCCCTGAAGGCAACTGGCACGAGGAATTCGACGATGTCTTTCAATATCATTTTTTCAAAAGCCAGGGCGCGGGTCGTTTCCTGGTTTTCGCCCGTCAGGCGGGAAGAATGCTGGGATATTGTTTTTACGATGATCACGAGCTGGATTATCTGGCTGTGCGGGAAGAATTGAGACGTCAAGGGCTGGCCTGGGATCTCATGCGCCAGACATTGCGGGATTTGCGCGGCCGCGGGATCAACCATGTCTTCGGCATGGTCCATAAAGACAACAGGCCCATTCAGGATTTCTACAGCCGATTCGAATCCCGCCAGATCCTGCCCGGCATCAAGGTGGATGTTCTGGGCGCCTGGCCGCGCAATCAGGATTACCTTAAATACAGGATCAGGGGAATGTCCCATCCGTTCTTTGACGACGAGCAGGAGGAAGGGTCTTCTCCGGCTGTCAGGCAAGCTGTTGAACCGCAAACCTCTTCGACAGACGCCCTTGGCATGGACCGGAAAGGATTGGATGAGGCTAATCTGATTGTTTTGAAGCCCGGCGATGTTGCGGGATGGCAGACGGCTGTATGGCTGGAGAACGGTTCTGAGGATAACAGGCAGAAGGCCGTATACGTGAGTTCGCCCGTTGTTTCCTCGGACAGGTCTTCCCGCCGCGAGTTGACCTTGACAGCCGATATCGAGAGGAACAGGGACCAGGCCGCGAGGGTTCTTCTGCCTTATTACGGATTGCTGAGGGCCGTCAATATCATCCTGGCTCATCCGGGCATCAGCGGCATTCAAAAGATCGTGGCGGAATTTTCCGGAGACACCTACGGGGCTCAGATCAACGATCTGGTCTTGACATTGCGTGTTCCCCAGGACGGTGAGCCGCTCACCGCGGATGTCCTGAAGTCATTGTCAAAAGAGCCGGGCTGGGATTTCAAGAATGCTGTCCGGGCCGTTGAATACCAGGCGCCGCATTTGTTTCTCACGCCCGCGTCGTTCGGCGCCATCAATGTCATCCTTCATTCGCGCATGGCGGGGCTCGGCGACCTGGTCTTTGTGGCCAACACGGCGCAGGTTTTTGCGCTGGCTTTTCCAAACAAGACGGTCAGGCTTATTTTTCACAAGGCCGAAGATTTTCAGCTGGTCGTGGAGACCAAGATTTTGAAGGGCCTTAAAACCGGCGTGTTCCGCCAGGAAGTCAACGGTGTGGATGTCATCAATGTTTCCGGGCGGGAGTGCCTGGCTTACGAAAAAAGGGCGGGAGGGCCCGTTAATGGAGCGTGGATCGGCATCCAGGATGAAATTATCGGGGCGGATGACGTTTCCGTCGTTTATGCCCTGGGCGGGACCGTCAAGGAGATATCCGGTCAGGAACTCAGAATGATCGGCGGCAAGGCCGAAGCGCATATCTATGTCTATGAAGTTGGTTTCGAAAGCATGATCCAGAAACCGCTGGAGAGCGGAGAGGCTCATTTGGGATTCGGGCCTGATGAAGTGGGCGCTCCTCCGGTGTCCCCTGTCTCCAAGGACATCTATTCCCGGAAATATCCGCGTGTAGACGAACGCATCAGGCAGGAACGCCGCAGGATTATTCAGAAATTTCCCAATTGGCAGGCCCTCGATGAGACCCTGGGCCAAAAAGACCTGGAAAAGACCGTGGCCTCGGAATGGGGCTTTTTGTACGTTCACCAGGGATCAAGCGTCGCGCGATATTTCGATATCTTCGCGCGCGCCCGGCGGCAGGATGCCCGTTACGCCTCCAGGGAAACGACGTTTTTCATCATGTGCGGCCGCAATGACAAGGGCGTGCACGAAGAAGTCAGGCGCGTGGTTAAGAACAACGGCTACAATCTTTTTATTTACGGCAACTCGCAGCCGAACCTTGAATCCATGAACGGCTTTTCGGGAAGCAATGTCACGATTATCATGGATTTCACGGTTCCCAGGAAAATGTTCAACGAACTTTTCCTCTACAGTGACGACTTGCCGACGGTTGTCAGCGGCCAGGACAATCTCGCCAATATCCTTTATCTGAACGTGCTTTCTTCGGGCCGGCCGTTTTTCTGGGAAGTGCTGGTTTTTCAGGCAACGGCATTTTACGGGGCCCAGATTTTCATTGATCATCAGCTGGGCAAACAGGAAGGGGACCGCTTAAAGGAACTCTGGGACCTCTTCAGCAAGAACCAGGAACAGCCGAAGATGTTTTCTTCTCCCCGCTGCTACCGGGAATTTTTCAAGAAGATCGCCCTGGGATTGGAACAGCATCCGAAATTCCTGCCTCAGATGTACTATTTGATGCTGCGCCAGGTACGTCATGCCCAGGGCTGGCGTTCGGCCGAGGCTGATCAGCTCAGGAAGGAATTGGGGATGAGTTCGTCTCCCGCCCTGTCCTGCCCTGAAACTCTTGCGCAGTTATCGGAGAGGCTCAGGGAGTGGGGCCGCAGGGAATGGGCGGTTGGCGGCAATAGCGTGTGCCGCGGTCTGGGAGAGTATGAGTATCTTTCTTATCAGGGCGGCCTGATGGAAGATTTGGCTCGCGCTCACACATATGCGGATTACGGATGCGGCCTGGGTTATGCCGCGATGCAGGCGGCTGAGGAATTTGGCGGCTTGACAGTCTATGGCCTGGATGCCGTGGATTGGTTGCGCGAAGATATGGGGCCTGATATGGAGCTCGACGGCCTGTTAAGGAAGCGGCAGGCGCTGGAGGCTCAACAACGTTTTGCCTTTATTCAAGCGGACATGGCTTGCGTAACCCTGCCCTCCAAAGCGGATTTGGCGACGTCCATAGGAGTTTTGGAATATGCCCTCGACCCGCTCGCCTGTCTGGTCAACATCAGCAATAATCTGGCGCCTGGAGGAAAGTTCTACGGATTCGTGGCCCTGTCTTTGCCCGACCGGACGATCGAGTACTACAGGCAATTGATGGCCTGGATGCGGGAGAACGGGGTTTTGCGCCAGGCCCTGGCTGTCGATCACGGCATCTGGTCCAGGGACGCCGCCAGCTATTTTCTGGTCATGGAAAAAACAGAAGACAAGGTTTTTGCTTCGCCGCTCCATTACGCGGGAGGGGTTTACCGTCAGATCCATTTTGATGTCACTTCAAGCATGACGACGGTGACAGTGCCTGTTTATGAAGGTGTCAGCTCGCCGGCCGAGTGCCGTTTGGACGGGGGGCCGCATCCTTCGCCGAGATTTATCGAGAAGGTCGCTGCGGAATTGTCGCAATCCATGCGCACACTTGAGAACATCGGCCCCGCTGTCAGCATTTTTGGTTCGGCCAGGGTCAATCTCGGCCACCCTTCGTATGAAGCGACCATGAAATTGGCGCGATATTTGTCGTCCAGGGGCTTTGCCATTATTACGGGAGGCGGCCCGGGTATTATGGAAGCCGCAAACAGGGGCGTCCTGCCGGGCAAACCCTCCATAGGCCTGCGCATCACCCTTCCTTTCGAAACAGGTATGAATCCGTTCGTCAACGTGCCCCTGACATTCCGGTATTTCTTTGCCCGTAAAATGGCATTCATGAATTTCAGTCAGGCCTTTATCTGCATGCCGGGGGGTTTTGGCACGATGGATGAACTTTTCGAGGCCTTGGCCTTAAAAGACAGGTTTATGATCAACGGTCTTCCGATCATCATGTTCGACCGCAAATTCTACGGCGGCCTTCGCCGCATCCTTAAGGACATGGAACGTGACCATTTCTTCCATCGCCCCCTCTCGGAGCTGATCGCTTTTGTGGATACGAAAGAGGAAGTCCTGGACCTCATCAGGAAACATGCGGACTCCGGGGCACAGGGAAAGAACGGCAATCATCTGGATATTCGTCAGATGATCAAGGAGCTGCAAAAAACGCTCGCGAAACTGGACAACCTGGGCCCCAGTGTTTCTATGACCGGCTCTCACAGGGCAAAAGATGACAGCGCGGACTATTGGGTGGCTAAGGCCATTGCCGCAGGCATCACGGCCCTGGGGATTTCCGTGGTCAATCGCGGAACCAGCGGCATTGCCCGCGCCTCTTGGGAAGGTTATCAGATGGCCCGGGAATATAACCCGAGGGTTTCTTCTCAGCTGGTTTCCCTGTTTTTAAAGAGAAATAGCGGGGACCGGCCGCAAGTATTCCCGGGAAATCTGCTTTTGGGCTTTACCTTTATGTTTGAGGAGAAAATCGCCCTGGTGAGAAAAAACACGCTTGGATTTATTTTCCTGCCTGGAGGCACCGGGACTCACGACATGTTCTTTGAGGTTTTGTGTCTCATCCAGACAGGCAAGATGGAGCGAAGGCCTGTGATCCTTGTCGGCAGGGAGTTTTGGGCGGCTTGGGAGAACTGGTTCAGAGATGTTCTTGAGCCCTCCGGCGTTATTTCAGAAAGGGACAAAGATCTCTATACGGTTACCGATGACGCGCAGGAGGCCGTGCGCGTCATGGAAGATCATTATCTCGGCAAGCTGTTTGAAGACGGCCATGGAGTTTCTTCGCCGATCATCTCTGCGAGGCTGCCTGCCCGTTATCCCTGGATTTTGTTTGACGCTGACGACACATTGTATCCTGTCAATTCGTCCTTATCCGCGGCCTATGAGGCCGAACGCATGCTCTGCCTGGCGGCCTTAAGTCCCAGGATTGATCCGGGTTTGGATCGCGAAAGGGCCCTGGCCCAGGCCAGGGATCTGTTTGACCGGACGGAAAAAGAGCTTCAGAAATCCCTGCCGGGCGCGCCGGTTTCAAAGACACGGATTTTCCGGGAACTCGGCGTAACTCTCCCCATGTGGGAACAGTGGAAGGAAAGCCGCGTGGAGCCCCGGCGATACCTGGAACCTGATTTTTCCCTGGCCCGGATATTGAAGAATCTGTCCGAGGAATACAGATTGGCGATATGGACCAATAACAGCCGTCTTCAGACGGAAGATATTCTTCTGGGTTTGCAGATCGCCGGATATTTTGCCCCGGGGGATATTTTCTGCAGTTCAGAATTCAGCACAAGGAAACCGGACCCCGGTTTCTTGAGACATTTGATCGAAACACGCCTGGGGGCCAGACGGAGCCGTTGCGTCGTGGTGGGAGACAGCCTCAAGAGTGATATTGAACCGGCTGTTAAGATCGGCCTGCGGGCCGTGCACGTGGTTCCGCGCGCGCCGCGCACAGGAGGGGTCAGCGGCAGCAGGATCCGCGTCGTCAGAAATATTTACGAATGCGAAGAGGCTATTGCCGGTTTTGATGCAGGTCCGGGAATTTCCAGCCCTGCCCTGGCTGACCGGAACGAATATTTCTCCATGCCGGTGGAGCGGTTGATCGCCGAACTGCAGGCGGAACGTTTGCTTATCGACAAGATCCACAATTATTGGCCGCAGGCTGTGGTTGTTTTTGGCAGCGCCCGCATCCCTCCGGCAGACCCTGTCTGCGCCATGGCGTATGAGTTCGGCCGGGAGGTTTTCCTGAACGGGCTTCCCCTGCGCACAGGCGCCGGGCCTTCTGTCATGGAACAGCCTCTGGCCGGATATGTCGAGACAAGGCTTCAGGCCGGCGCCGCAAGGACGCTTGGGAATATGACGCAGGGCATTCGCATTAAATTCGCTCCCGGAAAAATTCACTTTGAGCAGAAGACATCGCCCTGGGTCGAAGACAATTACGAATTCAGCCATTTTGTTACCCGGAAAATGGGCCTGTTCAATAACAGCCTTGGCGTGGTTGTTTTCCCCGGAGGATTCGGGACCATGGATGAATTTTTTGAAGTCTGGAACAGGAGGCTTCCCCTTGTCTTATTCCATTCTTTTTATTGGCGGCCGATCCTGCAGGCTTTAAAAAGCAGTTGGGAACAGCATCATATTCTGGCGCATATTCCTTATTGGCCTGATATCGCTGAGAAGCCGGTAAAGGCCCTGGCGGATCTGCGCAGGTATAAAGCCAGGCCTTTTCATCCGAACACGGCAAGGACTCATGACGCGAATGCGGAAATCGCCTTTCTATTGAGGAGACTGGGCCTTTGGATGCCCAGCGTGACATTCGAAGGGGAGCCGGAAAAGGACGCGAAAGAGCTTTTTGCCGCTGCGCAAATGGCCCGCGCACTCACCGGCGCAGGAACGCCCGCGCGTTCAGGTTCCTGCAGCGTCCATTTGATCAGGGCCCTGTCTGCCGCGACAAAGGAGCATCCCGATCTTCTCCAGGCCACCCTGCTTATCCTTTATAAAGGGCCTCACGCGCAGGAGAAAAACGTTCTTGTGAGCCGGCACTTGTCCAATCATCACACGCTCCTGGCGGAAAACACGCGGGACTTTGTGTTCCTGCCGGGCGGGTTGAAGACGATGAGCAGGCTGTTTGATGTCGTGGCTCTGATGCAGACAAATAAGATTGCCCGCAGGCCTGTGATCCTGCTCGGCAGGGACTTTTGGGAACCCATCATCAGCACCATCGCGGAACAGGCCTTGAATTATCCGTCCGCGCAGCTGATCAAGCCCAAAGACGTGGACCTGTTCAAAATTGTTGATACTGGAAATGAGGCGATGGCCTATCTGGATCCGGCTCTCAGGCGAAAAGAAGGATTCAAGGATGAAGGCCATGTTTCCAGTCCCTCGCTCCGCTCCCTTCGCCATGCTCAGGACTTCGCGGGACGCTCCAGGGAAGAATGGGAAGAACCTTATCTGGATTCTCCGCTGGCTGTTTTTCGTGTCAATGATACCGGCCGAAAAGTCCGCAAAGCTGAAAGCAGGCTTTGGGGCGTGTTAAGGCAGACAGGTTTGTCCGTGTTTTCCCAAGATGCCGCGCAACAGCCCGAATGTGTCCGGGATACGGACCAGGGCCTCATTAACGCATTTTTGGACAAGGTCCCCGGCGCGAAGATAGGGCTTTTGATCACGGGAGGCATTTATGGGGTCTGCATCTTCAGCGTCTTGAAACTGGTTATTATGCACGCGCTTTATGGAAGGAATGTCCCTGTTCATGTGATTCTTGTGGAAGAGGCGATCGAGGAGGGCGATCAGGCAGAGCCGCGGCAGAAGATCCCGCATTTCATCAGACAGCTTCCTGTGAATGCCGTTATCTTTCGCGATGGAACGGTTGTTCATTCCCAAAAAAGCCTTTATTCTCCCCAGGGTTTTTCCGTCTGCGTTTCTTTTTTCAGCACGATTGAGAAATTCAGGGAATTTGTCCTTCGCCCTAATCCCGAAAAACCTGATGCCAGAGGCCTGTTTCAGGAGAGCCGCCTCCGGCGTGTCTTTTTGGAAAAAGACGATTTCGCGTGCTGGAAAGCGATCTTGAGGATCAACGCGATCTCCGATGAGCGCGCGCGGGAATTATGCGAGTATATGCGTCAGGCCTCTCACAATTTGATGTTCAGGTCTACGTTCGCCCATCTTGTGGAGCTGGATGTCGCCTTCTTCAATTTATGCCGGCTGGGCCTGGAAGAATTCTCCGCCAGGCGCATGGGCATGGAGGAGTTGTATGCCTCTATTTTCCTGCTGGCCCAGGCCGTGGCGGAATCCACGCGGTCTGTGGGTGGAGAATTTGTCCGCTTTGTTCAGACTCTGCAGTTATTTTTTGCCTTGCCTGTGGTCTCCAGAAATCTGGCGGATGGCAGACAAGCGGCGATCTTCACCAGGAATGTGGGTTATCAGACGGGATTGGAGTCTTCTGAATTCGGCCGCAGACAAACGCAGCGCGCGCGTTTCGTATACGAACAATTGTCCAGGGATGGAGAAAATGTGCGCAGTTTTGAGAGTCTTCTGGATGTTTTCAACATATACGCGGAGGAATCCAAAAAAGTTTCTTCTTCGAGCTCTCCCGCTGTTCCGTCATGGATTTTGTTTCCCGGACAAAAGCAGACAGATGCGAGGGCCCTCTTGTCTTACACCATGGCGGGATCTGTCACGCTGCAGCTCACCCAAGGTTGCAAGAGGCAGTGCGCGATCTGCGCGGTGGACGCGGCTGCCCGGCCCAGGGAGCACATGCCTTTCAGCCTGGTTGTCAGGACGCTGGACTTTCTTAAGGAATACGGAGTCAAAAAAGTCTATCTCTATTGGGACAACGAACCCCTGGAATACGAGGATCCTGAAGAGGGGCGCGATCTGGCGGATGTTCTTATCGAGATCCGCAGGAGAGGCATGGAAACAGGGATCACCACGCATGGCTGGAACAGGGGGGATGAAAAAGCCCGCCAGGCCGCGCGAAGAGTCGCGGCCCTGGATTTCCCTGTCGAGATCACGATCAGCACGCATCCGTTTCATCCGGCGGTTTTGAATGCCCCAACCGGGCAGGAAGCCGGGCGCGCCATGCAAAAAATCCTGCCCATCTATGACGAGGTCATCTCGATCCTCCTGCCGAAAGAACCCCAGGTGCGCATGATTATGATCGGTTCGGAGGATGAAATGGATGGCAGGGAGATTTCGGTGGTCAGCGCGGCGTCAAGGATATTGCGGGACCATTTGAACGAATCCTGGATGATGAAGGTCCGCTTTGCGCCCACGCCTTTGGCCTGGGCGGGCCGCGCCTTTGATCTTTTAACGAGGTTCGGCCTTTCCGCCGAACGCCTGAGAGGTCATCAAAGCCATATGGTGGACGAACAACCCATCCTGCTTTTGAGACCCGATGGAGCGATGGAGTTTGTCTTTGGCGATCAGGCCAATGATCCTTATGAAAGAGTGGAAAAAATATTCGCTTCCTCTGAAGATCCTGCTTTCGGCCGTTTTGCCCGGTTGTTCCGGATCATTCTTCAAGCCGAGATTGACCGCCGGAGGAATTCGGATTTCCTGAACTGGGAGAAAAATGTTTTTCGCATCCTTGCCCCGGAGCAGATTCCCGGATGGAACAGGGAAGGATTGGATTTGCCTGAACACCGGGGAGGCCTTTACGCGCAAGAGGCCAAAGGCCTGGGCATTGACGCGCGGCTCATGGGTTATTTTCACGACGTCATTTATTTTACGAAAGGCAGGGGTGTCTTGTCGCGTGTCGCGGACGCCGGCCTGACAGAAGCGGACCTCGCGGAAATTTATTCTCTCATCAGGCATATCCATATTCCTTTTGCCGCGCAGATCAAAGAGGTGGAAAGTTTGATTGAGGATGAAGAACAGATGCCTTTGCCCTGTCACGTTCTTTGGGATTACAGCGGCCATGCGGTACCTGATCCCAGAAGCGCGCCGAAATACATAAGGCTGGGATGGTTCTCGCGGGTTGGGGATGCCTCTTCCGTTTCAGAGTCGAGTTCTCCCGCTGAGTCCCGGGATCCCGCTTCGGTTGTCACGGGTCTCGACGGCATGGACGCTCTCCGTCTTGTCCGCGAATACGGGGACAGGATGCGTTTTGGAGACCGCTTGTCCGTGACGCCTGTTACGAGCGCTAAAATCCCATTTTCTTTGCGCATCAACATGGGCAGGGCCGGCGCGGTCGTCCCCGACGGCGGAGCGGCACAGTGCAATTATCTGATTGTCCAAGACACATGGCAAAACAGCGGGGTCCTTGTCCACACCAGCCTGCGCACGCCGTTTGCCGCGAAAACCGTGTTGCATTCCGTTTGTTCGGCGCTGAGGATCGATATCGGCGATAAGGCCTATGTCCGCAGGAATGTATTGTCTTTGATCGCCAGGGGCGACTGGGACCTGGGCAGGAAAACAGAGCAGGTGCTCGGGGATGCCTGTGATTCCAGAAATTTGCCCAGGCTCAAGACGGATATCCACGCGGCCTGGAGATTCAATTTTGTGAGGCTTTTGACAAAGGAAGGCATGTTTCTTGCCTTGGGGGGCCTGGATCGCGATTCGAAGATCTTGCGCGGCGTGAATTTGAGGGCGTCCGCCGGGCAGGGAAATTTTGTCTCTCTTCAGGCGCCGGACCCGGATGTTTCTTCCCCCGCTTTTAATTTTAGCAGCGCGAATATTCCTTTTGCACGCCGGTTCAAAAATCCCGTTTTTTGCGAGAGGCAAAAGGCTCCGGAAAGCAGGCAAAGGTCTTTCCTGAACCGTTATCGCTTTCAGTGGAAATGGCTGCACGAAAACGCCCTGCCTTATCTCATCAGGAGGGCGGAGTCCACCGCCGGTCGCGCGAAGCCGTTTTTGAGCGTGCTGGATTTCGGCGCTTCAACAGGAGAAGAGATAGTCCGGGCGTTTTTTGAAGTTTCCAAGGCCATCGGCATCCATTCCCTGGTTTCTGATCGCTGGGACCTGGCTGTTGAGGGTTTTGATAATTGTCCGGAAGCTGTTGTCGAAGGACGCTTGAGGCTTTCAGGCCGTTCTCCATTTTTCCGCGAGATAAGAACAGCGGGCAAGGCCAGCGTTTATCCCCTTGAGGTCGTCTCTTACCTGAATCTTTATCTGGCACGCGCGCGCGCCAGCATGCGTCTGAATTTAAGAGATGTCCTTGAAGTCGAAACACTGCGGGAAGAATTCCCTCACGCGGACATCATCCTCGTCAATCATGTTTTGAGGGGATTGACCCTGGACCAGCGCTTATTTTTAGCCAGCGAGGTCAGTTGCGCCTGGCCTTCCTCTGTCATTGCGGTTGTTGATTTTGAGAAGTTGAGATGGGGCCTGGCGCAGGGCATGTCCCATCACGCCTTTATCCGGGCGGGTTCAACAGGGAGCGATATTTATTCTTTCGGTCTGCCGCGCGAGCTGGCGGATCGCTGGATGAACGAGAGCGTTGATGAAGTTTCATCCCCGGCCATGAAACCGGAGAATGAATTTATGCCTGTGGTGGGAAGTGTTATGGCCGGCAACCTGGAAGCCTCACGTGATTTTATCCAGGACTTAGGGTCTCGCGGGGGCATGGATATCAGGCTCCTCGGACACAAGTCCGACAGTCTGTTTGTGGAAGGAGCGGATCCGGAATCTTCCCGCATGGCGTTTATCAAAGCAGCCAGGCAGAAGTGCGAGCGTCTGGCTGGGCCGAAGCCCGGTTTTTCAATCCAATGGTTCCTGGATGAAGCGGTTGCCAATGTGGTCAAACACAGCAAGGACGGTCTTGCGCCCTCCAGGCAAAGCGAGGTTGTTTTTGGGGCAATCGCCGTAAAAGTAGAAGCCCTTCCCGCGGGCGTCAGGTTTTCCTTTTGCGCCTGTGATAACGGCGGCGGGGCGGATGTCGCAAGCATCCTGGAGCGAGCCCGGCATTTCACGGACGCTTTTCTCAAAGATACGCATGGCCGGGGCATCGGCGCCAGCGTTTCTTTTCTCTTCAATCAGTATGGTTCTCCTTATTTTGCCATTTACTCCCGTTCTCAAAGACTGGAATTCACAGGCCTGGATGAAGAGGGGGTCCCCCAGGGCCGCCTGAGCCCCGATGCCTCTTTCGAAAAAGGGTTTGTCCTGGTTGTTTCCGGAGAGATCGTCAAAGGCGATGCGAGTTCTCCGGCCATGAATGAAGGCCGACAGAATTCTCAAGAGAGCTCTTGTCACGCCGCCCATGCATTTTTCCCATTCCAGGAGTTTGACACCGCGACCTACGGGGGAACAGACCTCCTGGATTCTTTCGGCGCACGCCTTGAGGCCTGTCATCTCAACATTTCGAGGGAGATGAGCGCGTGGTTTTCCTCGCGGCGCATTGATCTGGCGGTTTTCGAGGCATTCATTGAATTTGAAGCGGGAATTTCCGGAGTGCGCTTGTCTGAGAGACCGTTAGGCACCAGAGAATTTAATCACGAAGCTCTTTTCAATCTTTCCGGTTCCTGGCAGGCATTCAAGAGCGACGTTAAAGAGGGCCGGTTTGCCGCGGCTGTCTGGGCCCTGCAGGAGATCCTCGGGCATCTCGTGTTTATGGCTGTCCAAACCTATCCTCCTTTCGCCACATTTGTTTTCGGGGAGGAAGGCCAGGTCAGGGAAGTGGTTTATCTGAAAGACCGGGCCCGGGTTTACGCCACCCAAAGCTTTTTCTGGTCCGCCTTTGTTTTGTATTACGGCTTAACCAGGGGATGGCTGTTCGCGGGTATGGTCATCGCTCCGACGGCGTTTCTCGGCGCCCTTTCTTACCTGGCCGCGGCGCGCTGGCTTCATAAGGCCGAAGGGCACGAATTGACGCATGTCCTGCAGTATGTCTTGCTCAAAAGGATTCATGGGGAAACAGGCCTGGCCATGACCATGCGGGAATTCGTGTCGCGGATTCCGCCGCCCGTCCTTCAGAGGCCTGTGCACCACCGCCCGATGATTTTAAGGCGCGCGCCTGACAGGGAAAGGCTTTTGGAGGTTGTGGAGGATTTGTTCAGCCAGGTCGAGGCAAGATTTGGGCAGGAGGGTGCTGATTTCGACGATTCCTTTATGGAAATAGCTTCAGATTCTTCCGCCAGTTCTCCTTCTCAACAGTTTTCAGAATTGATCGAAAGATATGGCGAGCAGCTGCGGCTGGGATCTTTTCCGACGATTTCCGTTGCCAGGAACATTGTCCGTCCTTTCGCGTTCCGCATCACCGTCGGCCGCAGCGGCGCTGTGATCACGGAAGGAGGGGCGAGCCATTGTAATTATCTGTTGATCTATGATATTGGCCGAAATGACGCGGCGATTGTGCACACAAACCTGGGCCGGCCCCGGGAGGCTCAGGAGGTCCTGGGATGGGTCTTTGACGGCCTGGGCGTGGATCCAGCTGATAAAGCCTACCTGAAGGCCAATGTCATGTCCATGATTGCCAGACGGCCGGGGCATTTGGGAGGCAGGGACTGGGCGGGTTCGCAGGCGGCACAGACTGAAGCCGCGCTGACAGAAGCGTGCAAGGATTTCGGCCTTTTAGGACTTGTGACGGATCACAACGCCTTCTGGCAGTTAAATTTTGTGCGCTTCCTGACGCAGGAAGGAGTTTTTCTCGCCATTGAAGAGCGCAACAGCGTTTTAAAAATCCTGCACGGTGTTGATTTAAAAGCACTCATGAGACAAACAGGCCTGGCACAGGAAGATGTTTCTTCGCCGGCACAGGCGTCTCTGGATTGGCGGCTGGACGGGACGCTTTTTGATATTCAGGAGCATCGGCATGAACGCTCCGGGACAATCATGGGCCTGGGACAGCACGTGATCCTGCGGCCGGAAGACGGAAGAGTCATCTTCATCACCGACGATCACGCGCATGTGTACGCCTTCTGGTGGCTTTTGTTCAGAGAGGGCCGGTGGGGAAATGCCCGCAGGCTCCTTCACATTGACGGCCACGCCGACGCCCGCATTCCGTCGGGCCTGGCTTCAAGAAGGGACCCCTTTGACCATCCGGAGATGACCCTTCCCGAAGCGGACGCGTTTGCCATGGATGTCATCGGCCTGGAAGGTTTTATCGCGCCTTTGGCGCGAAGAGGTTTGATCAGTGACTGGCGCTGGCTGTATCGCTTGCAAGACGGCCTTGCCAGCCGCATGGTTTTCGAAGACGGCCGTTATTCCCCTCAAGACAAGGCCCTGGTGGAGACGCTTTCCTATGATTGGCTGGATATTGATATCGATGTCCTGGCCGGACTCCCGCCGCGCGAAGCCGGGCGCCATCTTGATGCTTTCGCGCGTATGGCGGCAAGGGCTTCTGTGATCACGATTGCCACAAGCCCGGAATTTATCGATCAGAAACTCGCTGTTGCTTATGCCCGTTATCTTGCGCAGCGTGTCGTCTCATCAGAGGGTTCTCTTTCTGTTTCTTCCGCGGTCCAGAAGGCCTCCGGGTTCATGACGCCGCGCGAGATCACCATGCGCCTGGATGAGATGCAAAGGAATTTCAAGGCCGCTCATGCCTCTTCGCGTACAAATTTGGATGTCCTGTTTGCCTTGCTTCCTCAGGATTCAGGAGCTTATTTCGCGGCAGCGGAATTTGGTTCAGCGATGGAGCATGGAGACCTTGTTATCGTCCATCCCATGGGCTGCGCGACAGGAGATCAGATCATCCGTGGAGAGTTAAAAGGCCCGGTTATGGCGATCGATCGCTTTTCGTGGATCATGCTCAAAATGCCCCAGTTGCTTATGCTTTATAAAAAGCTCAGAGGCATAGGGCCTGGAGTGGTTGTCGGGGCCATCGTGAACGACCTTATTCTTTCCGCACGACTTTTGGTTGAAGGCGGAATGCCGGAAGGCAAAAGATTCATTTTTGAGGACAGGACCGAAGAAAAGGCCATTATCCGCGCTGTTTATCCGCGGATTCTGAAAGCAGGAACGCTGGGAGAGATTGCTTCTGCGCGTCTCCTTGAGATATCTTCTTCCAGTCCTTCGTTCCACTCAGGACGTCGCAGTCGGATGGAAACAAACCTCAATCTTTTGGCCGGCTCCTCCAGCTCTTCGTTTCGCTCCCTTCGCTATGCTCAGGACTTCGCAGGACGTCAGAACCAGAAGGTAACGAACCTAGATTCTTTGGCTTGTTTCTCCAGTCCCTCATTCCATTCGGGACGGAGGCCTCAGTCGGAAGCGAACCTGTATTCTTTGGCTTCGGCCTCCAGCCCCTCATTCCATTCGGGAATATCCAGGGAATCCGACGGCCCTCGGAGTTTGTATCGCTCTCTTTATGAAGAAGCTCTTTCTTTTCTTGAAAGGAACGCGCCTGAGTTTGAAAGGAGAGGGTACAAAACCGATCCCGGCCTTGGCCTTTTGTATGAAATCAGGAGACGGCTTGAGAACAAGGGGATCGACGCCTCGATCTATTATCGTCTGGCCGCAGAGAAAGGCGGAGAGCGGGACTATCGGCTTGTGACGCAGGACGGTTGGGTCTTTGAGGGCGGGGAAGTCTTCCGGGTTTCCGTGGAAACGGAGGAAAAGCCGTATCGGAAATTAGGCAGGATGGGTGAGAGTCTGATGGAGGATTGGTTGACGACGGCGGCATACCTTGCGGCGGAAGAATTCGCGGAATATTCCCTGGAAGGATTTGACGCGTACTGCCGTAGGCAGGCTGAGCGTATCCGTCAGGGCGTTGAAACGCGCGATGAAGAGGCGATCCGCGGGATTCTGGGGGAACTCCTGCCGCGCGCGGAAATATTCTTCGGCGACCCGGCCCTTTCGGCGCTCAGGCCCGTCATTGAAGACGGCCTGACAAATTTCGTTGTCCTTAATTATATTTTAGGGGATTGGTCTGATGCGACCCTGGAGACGATCAGGCGGACTTTGGAAAACATGGAAAAGTTTTTGGATGAACTGAAAAAATTGTCGTCTGCCGGAAGGCTGCTGAGGGCCAAAGAGGCATGGGTGACCAGCGGCGTGCTTGACGCGCGTCTTGTCCTTGAGGAAGGAAGAGAAGGCCCATCTTCGCCCGCTTCGCCCGGCGGAGATATTGTGGTTTCCATTCCCGGTTCTTTCCATTTAAACGGCGCAAGGGTGGAGCAGCGCGTTTTTCCTGATTTCAGGGACGCCGGCTCCAATACGCTTCATCCTCTGATTGAGATCAGGCTCAACGGGGAAAGATACGTCATCGGTCACGGCCATTTCCTGGTGGTGACCGATGCTTTCGGAGGCAAATCCTATTGGGGAGGCCAGCATCAGTTATCCTACGCGTTTTTCCTCGATCATTATCAGGAAAAGGCCTCTGAGATCCTCGCCTCAGGCGGCATAGCCTGGCGGGTTGCGGATGCCCACAGGGATTTCGGCAATTATCAAAATCTTAAACTTGTCCGCAAGGATTCGCTTCAATGGGACCGCGAATTGGCCTGGGCGATGACCCGGCTCAATTGTTCGGATTACCTGGGATATGTGGCATCCACGGGGCTCATCTCGCGCCTGCAATTGACCACAGGGGTCCACGCCGCCTCGGTTTTGCGGACGTATCCCTCTTTTGTCTGTGAAGAAATGAGTCTCAGGAATATGGTCCGCCAGGATTCCTTAGGCGGGGTTTTTGACCTGGATATCGATATTATCGTCGGAACGCAGGAGATCCCTGATGTCCGGCAGGCGCGCCAGGCCTTTGAGAAGATGAAACCTGATCTCCTGTCTTTGGCCCGTCGCAGCGAGGTCCGTTTCTTCATCAACAGTTCCGAGTTGAGCGCCTTCCCCCGCGGCGTTCCTCTGCACATGGATCCTTATTTGTCCGGCAGGTTTAACGCCGAACTGATCGCCGGGCTCAACAGCAGTTCTCCCGCCCTGACCCGCCCCAGCGAGCCTCGCGCTTTCTATTCATTCGGCATCGATATCGACCCGGTTCATTACGTGATAAAAGCGGGTTCAGGGAAATTCAGAATGAAGGCGGTCATGAGAGATAATCCCGAGCGGATTGTTGAGGTCCGTGAAAACGGGAGCACTCTTCTCAGGCCTGATCCTTTTGTCCACGCCTTGTTGTTGAAAGCTTATGGAGCGGTCCTTGTTCTTTTCGGCAACGAAATCCAGCGCCTCGCGCCTCTGCGCGTTTTTATCGGGGTGACGATAGAGGTCACGGATGAGCATATCCGGATTCAGGCCGGAGAACACTCCTTTGAAGTCTTGAACGGCCAATTTGTTTTCTGCGAGGCCGATTGTCTGAGCAACGGATTCTGGGATCTGGTGAGCAGTCCGCAGGCTTTCTTTGACCTCCAGATGGCCCGTTATTCTCTGGGCCTGGCGCTTCTGAGTCTGGCCAAGATTCCCTTTGTCTTTGAAACAAAAAATCTTCGAAAGCTTGTCGCTATGGATTGGGGAGAATTCTGGGCAGAGGTCCTTCATCAGAAACAGACCCATCTTCTGCCTGACGCCCTGAGGGAAAATTTCGGCGTGGGTTCTGTGTCTTCCCCCGCGCTTTCCTTGGTTTCTCCTGCTGTGCCCGTGACAAGATGGAGAATTTCCGAGGTTTTAAGGTTCTTTGAAAGCCGGGGCAACATCGCCAGATTGACCGAAGGGGGAGCCTTCCTGAAAACGCCCGCGCAGGAACTTCTGGCGTTGTTTGCCGGGATTCCTTTGACGCCGCCGATGACTGTTTTTGACGCGGGCTGCGGAAACGGGCTTGTTCTGGCGCTGACCAGGGCCTTCGGCGCCGACGCGATCGGTTATGAGGTCAACGGTCTTCTGGCCGCGCAAGCGCGCGGGAATCTGGCCGCCTTGCATTCCGTTTTCCCGCCGGGGCGGATGGAAATCCACGAAGGCGATTACCGGCAGGCGCCCCAGCTCGCCGAGGCTGACGTGATTTATCAGTTCTGCACGTGGCCTGCCATGGCGGGGGATCTGGCTTTCTACTTCAGGCCTTTTGAAAATCATCTGCTTGGGGTCATGAAGCCGGGCGCGCTCTTTTTGTCCAGAGGATTGCCGGAAGGGGTTTTGCCTTCTTTCATGAGAGACGAATCGGCATTTGATCCTTTCACCCTTCTGTCAAAGGCTTCTGCTTCTTCGCCGGCCGTCTCCCCGGGGAGATCCTTGTGGGATGCCTTGAGGGAATTGTCTTTGGAAAATTTGTCCACCGCGCAGATCAGCGCCCGGCTCGCCGCCAGGAACATTTCCGCCTCGAGCCTGGAGGCCGTGATCAAGGGTCTGCCGGGCATTGTTGCCGAAAAGGATTTTGTCCTGGCCTGTTGCCTTGTTTTAAGGCTGCAGGGGCTTCCCATTTCCAAAGAGCTCGCAAGGGACCTGACATATGCCGCCGAAAACCTCCTGGAAGCTTATGAAGCCGAACATCCTCCAGCGCCTGCGGCATTGCAGGCCGTTGTTGAACCAGAGCCCGCCGCCGGTGTTGAAAAAGAAATCGAGCCGGCCGCCAAGCCGGATATTTCTCCCAAACAGCCTAAGCCTGTTCGTCGGAAAAGGCAGCCCCTGGTCCCTGTTGAAAAAGATGAGCGCCTGGAAGGGATTGCCGCCTTGAATCATCCCAAAGATTTCAGTCTTGAGCTTTTGGAACATCCTGAGCCTCTTCTTCGGCACGAAGCGCTCAGGAGATATTATGAGCTGTGTCTGGAGCTTCTGGAAAAACCGGTTGAATCAAAACCGGGCGAAGTTCCGCGACAGGAATCCGGCTTCGCTCCATCCGTTTTAGTTGTTGAGGCGGATCGGCCGGCGGCCAGGGCAGGGGACAGACAGGCGTTAGTCCTGGAAGCCAAAAGGCGGCTGGAGACAAAAGGCGTTAAGCCTTTGGCCCGCAGGGTCTGCGAAGAAATCGGGCGCATGCGCGCCGAACAGCCGGATATCGAGCCTTTGAGTTTTGATGTTGTCCTGGCAACGGCGCAAAAATACGGGATCAGCCTTCCCACGCGTTCGATTGATGCCGCAGAGCGCCTGCAGACGATTCTTGCGTTCTCCGAAGAATCCCTGGAGTCAGCCGGCCGTCTGCCTTATGTGGAAGAGGTGGTGGAGCGCCTGAATAAAAACGATCCTTACAAAAGCTGCACATACCAGAATCTTTTGAAATGGCTTGAAAAGCAGGGCGTCAGCCTTTCGGAGGCCGGGATCGGCGCGCAAAGGGGCGGCGATGTCCAAAAGGCCCGCGTTCTCGGCGCGGCCCGGGAAATTGAGGAAAGGATCGGGACAAAAATCATTTCGCTTTATCTGGTCCGCGTCTGGCTTGAAATGAAACCCGCGGCCTTTTCCCAGATGCTGCGAAGATTTGAAAAACACAATGTGGATATCAGAGCGTTTCTCCAAGAGGCCGGATACGCGCTGATCGAATCTCCGAGCGGCCTTGAGACGGATAAGCGCAGTCGAAGCCGGGGCTCCGCCGACAGTTCTTCCCCGGCCTCCCAAAACTGTTTCATCAGCGATGAAGAGATCAGGAGCGTGATGAAGCCCGGGGATTTCCAGCAAAGGCGTATGGACAGGATCAGGGCGCTGCTTGGCTATTGCTGGGAACAGGGGGGATGGGTTTCGCCCGCGGAACTAGAAAGGGCCTTAGGCTACAACCCGATCACCTTAAGAAGGGATCTTGATCTTTTGGATAGGCAGGCGTGGACAGCCTTGAGCAAACGCAAGCAGCAGCCTTTGCCGTGGTTATTCGGATACGAGGTGCAAAAGCAAAGATTGTTACGGATTATCCCGATTGTTGAATCCCTGGGTTTCAGGGCCGGCCCCGCGGATATCGCTATAGTCCTGGGCCTGGCGCAGGCCGAACGTCAGGGGATCTTGAGGGTTTTCAGCGTGCGGGACGAGGAGGAATTCAGGGCATTATCCGAATGCTTGGCTTATAACCGGAAGCTGGCCGGAGAAATCCCCCTGACCCTTTATGAATCCAACAGGCAAAAAAGGGCGCATGACCGGTTCCTGGAAGCCTTGGAGGCTTTTGAGGGACGAGCCGCGGCCTCTGAGGTCGCCGAGCTCCTGGGTTTGGATCGCAGTTCGGTGTCCAAGATCGGACGGGAAATAGATTTCGGGGTATTGAATCAGCAAAGGAAGTCCCGGGGATTGCCTCCGGTTTTTGAGCTCATCAATGACCGTACCAAAGAGATTGAAGACATGATTATTTACGCCCTGGAAAAACTCGGAGGCGTCGCTTCTCCCCGTCATATCGAGAACGTCACGGGAATCGGCGGTTCTGTCATCCGCAGGTTGATCGGCGGCATGGATTGGGCTCTGATCAACGCAATCAGGCTTTCCCGGAAAAAGTTCCCCTTGTTTGTCCTGAGGGAACAAAATCAGAAAGAGTTTGTCGAGACGCTGCGGGCCTATTCCCGCGGTGTTGGCTCCAGGGTCATGCTTTCCTCGGGAGGAGATACGGGGGAGATTATCAGGTCTTCGTCTGCCTATTTCCGCGAGCGTTTTGGCGGCACGGCCCTGAATGCCTTCAGGACCGTGACTGTGCCCTTCGCGCTTTTTGTCGTCTATGGCAGCCGGGATTCGAACGGCAGGTCCAACACCCAAACCGAACATCTTCATCATCTCTTCCAGAATGTCCTTGTCCGGATCATTGATTTCGCCGACAGGAATCTGGCTTTAAGGGAATTAAGGCGCAGGAACAAACCGGCTGTTGATCCCGGCGAAGCCTATCTGTATTTCCGGTTTATGGCTGCCAGGGCCATGAATGTCAGCCGGGCGAGTCTGGCCGATGTGGACCTTGAGAAGAGTCCGTCGGACCAGGAGTCCGCCCTCGCGGCCCTTTTGGAAAATTTACAAAAAGCCCATCAGCAGGCCAAGGCGAACGGTATTTCGTTTGACCTTGGAACGATCCTTTTTGAGAGGCAGGAGCGGCTGCTCAGGGCCCGCCGCCAGCGTCAAAAGACCCGCGAGGAAAAAAGCCGGGCAGATATTTCTTCTCCCGCGTCTTCATCCGGTTCTTTCATCCCTCGTCCTTCGTCTCCCGTCGCTCGTCCCCCGGATGCCGGTCTTCGCAGGGCCGTTTTAACCCTGTTGCCTTATCCGGTCCTGATTTTAGGTTCAGTCAGTATCCACGCGCCTCCGGCAGCGCCATCCGCGTATTTCTCCGAGGTTATCCTTCCTGTCGGCCTCAGTATGGCCTTTTTGGCAGGCCTGGTCTTCACCACATCTTTAAGCCGCAATACTTCCGAACTGTTTTTCGTCATTTTATCCCTGTTTGCCCTGGCCGCGTTCATGACGCAGACCTGGAGCATTTTGCCTGTCGTGGTTGTTTTTGCCCTGGTTCAAAGGGGCATCGCCTCATTGAGAAGACAATCGGAAAAACAAGCCTCCCGTCCTTTTGATCACGCGGCCCTGGCCGCCCTGAACAAAAAGATCCTGGAGGAAAAAGAGCAGAAAGACAAAAGCGTTCCTTGCGAGCCTTCCCGCCCGGCCTGCGCGGGTGTGAGTTCTCCATCGCAACGGCAGCAGGATGGAACGCGGCAGGCCAGGCCCGCCTTGTGGCAGGACGTTGTCTCTTTTGTCAACAGGCACGGGTATTTTCAGGAAGCCTATTATCACAAGGACAATCCGGCTTATCCGACCGGATGCGGAAGTTTTTCTTATCTTGTCGCCGAAGCCATGATCACCGAGGGTTTTGATGTTTCCCTGCGCTATAGCGGCGCGCGTGACCATTATCATTTGTCCGTTCCTGTTAGCGTTGGGGCCGGCTATGAGGATGTGATCCTTGATTATACGGCGGACCAGACAGGAAAAGGCAGGATCTCGCCCGTGGTCGCCTTCAGGTCAAACCTGAAAGCCCGTTATCCGGATGTGTATTACCGTTATTGGCCTGACCACGCGCTCGTCCTGGAACTTTCCGATATCCGCATGGACAATTATTACCTGGAATTTATCCAGATATGGACCATTGTCGTCGATCTCAAAGCCCGCGCGAAAACCGACCAGGAGCTTCACGCGCTTCTATGGCAGGTTCCTCTGGAGACCTCCGGGGGTGCCAGGATCGGCGCGGGCAGGACGAAAAAAGGATTCTTTATCATCCGCCGGCAAATGTTCGGCGCCAAAGACGACGCCATGGTTTTTGACGCGGTTTACGGCCTGGATCCGGGAACGCGCGCGGAAACAAAGGTCGGTGAGAACTTTTTTGAAGTGCGCAAAGGCAGAGGGATATCGGGCCTCTCCTGCGGCAGGGTCGGGGATTATACGCTCAATATTCAGGATGTTTCCTGGAGAGGCGCGGGCCTGGGTTCTGTCCTGTATTACTGTCAGTTACGGCTGAGCAAATCTTTGGGGGCAGGGGATTTCACCGTGTATCTGCCGGAAACGACACTGCCGCAATATTTCGGATTCGCTCAAGAGGGGTATCACCCCGCCTTCGGCCGTTTTCGCGCGGCGGACCTTACCCATGCGCAATTCAGCGAATGCCTGGAGGATTCATTGGCGCAGGCGCGGGAAAGATTCGGCTTATCGTTTTCTTATCAGGCCGGACAGAATCAGGGCGCGGCGCTCAGTTCTCCCGCGGAAAATTCCGAAGACCGCCTGAAGACAGAATCCCTGTCTGAGAAAAAAGAGCGGTTAAGGGCGGCTCTCACAACCACGGAGAAAATGCGTTTGATGGCCGCCATCGAGATCAGGAAGATGGCGGACCCAGGCGAGATCAGCATGGCCGCGGCCCTTCTTCACGAGATCATTGAATGTGAAAGCTGGCGCGGCCTATCGGCTGAAACCATTGAAACCGTCCAGTTGTTTGCCAGCCGATTGTTGACGCAATTGCCGTCCCGCCGGGACGCAGAGGCGCAGCAGAAGATGGCTCAGATCGTTTCCGTGAATGATCAACTGAAGGCTGTCTGCGCCGAGGCTCAGCAGGAATTCTTCTGGAAGCTGAAGCTGTGGCCGAACATGGAAAGGCACATCGCGTCCCGGGAAAATCTGGAACGGTTGAGAGCCTGGCGCGCCAGGATCCTCGCTTTGGATCCCTCAGGCCGTAATCCGACGGCTTGCCGGATGGCGGACCTCATCGATTCCATGGAAGCGGCGAGGGCCGAACAGGGTTTGGGCTGGGTGATTCCTTTGGAACTGCTCCGCCGCCTGCCCGCGCTTTATAAGGACGCCTATTATGAGGTCGTTGACCGGCTTGTGGACGAGAATCCTGTCCTCTTTTCGCCTCAAAGGGAATGGCTCGTGGCAAAGAAAGAATTGCTCAGAGAGCACGCCTTGACCGCCGCGTCCCTGTTGTCCGGATCCGGTATTGACGGCTTGCTGGCGGCCATAGAAATTTTTATTCCCTATAAAATTGAAATGCTGTCGGTCAATGACCATCTTCCCGGAGGATGGAAGGCGGCGCAGTCTTTGTCAGTCCGGCAGGCCCGCGGGTTAAGGGCAAGAAAGAGATTTCTGGAAGAACGGGAGCAGGATGTTTTCGCGGATATCGTTATGGGGAAAATCACCGACAGCCGCCGCGTTCATTCGGTTTTGGAACAGATCAGGATGCAGGCTGAGGCCTTCGCGAAATGGGAAGATGAAGGCCCGCTCGCCCGGGATTTTGGTGTTTCCAGTCCGCTAATGAGACAAACAGGCCTCATGTTCGCAATAACACGGGTCAGGGCGGCAGAGATTTCCCGGGAGGCTTTGCAAAAGCTTTTTAAGGAGGGGGTGGAGCCCTTTTTAGACAACGCATGCGTTGTTTCTTCGCCGTCTGTTTTGTTCAGATACGGCAGGGAAGTTCCCAAGGCCCTGGTTGTCGATGATTCCATGGCGACCCACAGGCGCGTCATTCCCTATTTGACCGCCGAAGGTTTTGAGGCCTGCGGCGCCTGCGCCTTGCGTTCTCTTTCCGATGCCAGGCTTATGATGGCCCGGGCGCGGGAAGAAGGCATGCCGTTCGACCTTGTTGTCTCGGACTTGGACCTTTCCGGCAGTCCTCTGCGGCTGCTTTATAAGTTCGGCGGATTCTTCTTTGTTTTATGGGTGAGAAAAGAATATCCGGGGACAAAAGTGATCCTGCATTCGACATTTTTCAACAAAAAAGATCCCATGCGTCTTGTCCTTTGGCCCTTGGCCTTCTTTTTGAAAAAGACCGCCCAGCGCGCCGGCGTCACCGTTCAGGGCAAAGAGGTTATTTACGCGGCAGGACGATCCCCCGTTGTTTCTGTTTCTTCTGTCCCGGGCGTTGTTTCGTCGCCCGCCCAAAAGACGCCCGGGATCATTTCAACCCGGCAGTTATTTGAATTCGGCGAAAACCACGTAAAAATGAATTATTTTGACTATCCCGTTCGGGTCCTCGGCAGTCCTCTTATCGAACAGCTTTCTTTGTGCGTGGATATGGTCATCGCCGATCCCGTCAAAGAAGAGCTCTATTTGAGAAGATACGACGGGATGTATGACATGAGGCAGGGTTTTGATGAAGACCTGCGCCAGGACGACCAGGGTATTTTTTCCGCGCCCTCCGGCCGTTTTCTCATTATCCATACGGATGATTCCGAGAATATCTTTCAAATTCCGGACATGCGGGAGGAGCTGCTCGGCCGCGGCATTCCCGCCTCGCAGATCAGGGTGGAAGAGCTTGTTTCCAGCGGGATTTCCCAGATCGGCATTGTCCTTTGGCAGGGCAGGGTCGTGGTTGTGATGAAGAACGCTTTATATTCCGGGCCCAGGGGAATCACCCGGGTTGCCGAGTATGAGCCTTATCTGGCCAATTTGAACAGGCCGCTCGTCAGGGATTACGAAGAACTCCTGGCCCTTGTCGAAAATAAGGAAAAAATAATGTCATCTCCGGCGCGGCAGGCTTCCAGCGGCGCTTTTTCCGTTTCCTCTTTGTCGTCTCCGGCGTCAGGCCCCTGGAAAACCGTTGTCGTATCGCCGGAGCTTCGATACAGCGCTTCGGCCGAGTGTCTTTTCAGGATCGCCCGCTCCTTCGGCGAGGGCGCGCGCATTACGCTTCGACGGGAAGGCCTGGAAGTTTCGGCGTTTGAGATTCGCGGGCGCGGGGATTTTCCGCTGAAACCCGGCTCAAGGATATTGTTGCGCGCCGCCGGAAACAAAGCCGAAGAGGCGATGGATGTTGTGGTGGATTATCTGGCGCGGGGAAAGATCGACCGCGCCTATATTGAGGCGCCCGCGTGGCCGGATGCAGAGGTCCCGGCGGTCTTAAAAGGAATTCCTGTTTCTCCCGGAGCCGTGTGCGCCGAAGCTCTTTATATGGACCGTTTGTTTGAGGGCATTGAATGCCTGCCTCCTCCGGAGGCCGGGCCTTTTGTCCTGATCCGCGAATGGGCCGGTCCTGAGACATTTCTTCTGTTTTGGGAAGCTGTTTTGAGAGGGAATCTGGTTGGGGTTGCCACGGCGCAAGGAGGGAGGACTTCGCATTTCGCCCAGCATGTGGTGGAAAAAGGCGTGCCTTATGTCGCCGGGTTAGGAAACGAGATCCTTAAATTTCATAAGAGGACCGTCGTTCTCGACGGCGCTGAAGGGATTGTCCGTCTCGTTCCCCGCGATTCCACCAGTTCGCCTGCCTCGGCCTGGAGCGCCGGGTTGGGAGAATCGGCCGGTCCTTCTGATCTCTTGAGAACGCCTTCTTCTCCTGTTGTTCCCGCCGCTGACAGCGCCGGGGATGATGAGGGCGGCGCCCGGCCGGCGGTGAGGGATGTTTACAGGACTGTCTATCAAAACAGGGCTTTGACAGGCGATGTCAGCAGGCTTTTGCAGCATATCGGGCGCGGCGGTCTTGTCATTGAAAAGGCGGCCGAATCCCTGCGCATAAGTGAAGACGACAAACAGGTTCTCCTGGCCGCTTATCAGTGGCATGATTTGGGCAAGATGCATTCGCCTGAACTCTGGGGCCTGGTGACCTCTTCACGGAAAATATCCAGGGACCCGGAGGATCCGGAAAGGGCGCTCATCAACAGGCACGCGGCCTATTCCGTCGAGATGATCGGAGAATTAGGCCTTTGTGTTTCGCCCGACGTTCTTTCCCTTGTCCTCTGCCATCATCATCCCGAAAATTTGCCGTCATCGCGCCTGCGTTTCCTGGGCGAGATCCTTCATTGGGCCGACATTCTCGACGCGCTTTTTGCCGCCCGTCCCTACAAGACGGACGAATGGACCATTGAATCTTATGAGGACCTTCGCCGGACATTCCAGCGGATCAGCCAAAAGGAGTTCGATTCGGGCCGCTCTGTATCCCGCGAAATTTACAGGGAATTTTTCCTGCTTGTGTTCAGCGACTGGTTTCTTCGCCTGTATCCGGAAACATTTTGCAAAGGGGTCTTTGTCCTGGGCGGCGCTGGTGGTTCGGTCAGCTTTCCGGCCGCCGGGAATGAAGATGTTTCTTCTTGCGCGTTTCGCTCTGTCCCGCGCATCCACGGGTTAACCGTTTTTTCTCCCGCCGACATTCCGCTGATTTTGGCCTCAGCGATAAGCCTGCCCGGCTGTTTTGTCCTCGATAATTTTTACGGATATCACGGGGACGTTGTCCGCAAGATTGTCGAGACCCAACCGGGCACGCTCTGTGAAACGTGGCCTGTGAACGTGGGGAACAAAGACGGTGTGGGCGTCGAAAAAGAGCTTTTGAAAGCGGCTTTAAAGAATATCCTTGAATTTGCCGGCAGGCAGGACAGGCCGAATTTTACGGTGCACATGAGCCTGGGCGGAGATTTTTCCCTGGAAAGGGACGGAGAGCATTATTTGCTCCTGGAGCTGATCCATCAGAAGGGGATCCCGGTTGTCGTGTCGGCCGGGTACAGACGCACGGATAGCAGGATTTATCGCGAACCCTTCCCGGCCTGCGTGCCCGGCGTCGTCGTGGTCGCTTCGCTGACGCCTTCAGGCCGTAACCTCCACCACAATTCATTGCCCGGCCATTTTGCCATGCCTGCCATTGACAGCGACGGCTCCACATCCTTTACCGCCGCGGCATTTTCCAGCATTCTGCTTTATGTCATGGCGACGAAACATTTGAGCGGCAGGGAAGCGCTCCGTTTTCTCAGGCGGGCTTCTGTGCCTCTTGCCATCGGCCGATGGAACAGGGATATCTTCGCCGGTTTTCTGGAATCCGTGACAACGACGCGCGCTGTCCTGCACGCCGATGTCTGGAAAAAAATGGACGCGCCGGAAAGCCCGGACGTGAGTTCGCCGGCCTCAAGCGCCGGGCAAAAACCAGCGCAGGGGCAGGCGCCCGACGACCTCATCCAGGTGAATGAAGGCTATCAGGCGCGTATCTATTATTCCGCTTCCACCGGACGATATTACAAGGTGAGGCGTCCGGATTCCGCGTTGTTGTGCTCCAGCCTCAGGAGCACAAGCGCTTATCAGGGATTCTATGAATCGCCCTTTTACAGGGGAACGGTTCGATGGATCAGGGCCGTCTATCGTTGTTTGGCCGGCGGTTCCGCAAACCGGCAGGACAACAGGCCCAAGACCCTCTCTGTTATGGTAAACCGGGCCAAGAGCGCGCCGCCGGCCAGGGCCATAGCGTTGCAGGTGATGTTCAAATTTCTGAAAACCGTCCGGTTCTTCATCGCGCTGTCTATCGTGGCGGCCTCTTTCGTTACGGCTCCTGTCCGCACAAGCCGCGAAGTCCTGGACCATTTTAAGCTGTTCAAATACGGCTTTGAGAGCGGCTACAGGCTTGTGCGCGAACTCGGCCTGGACACGCAGGGGTTTTTCGCTTCCTTCCGGATCCACGACGGATTTCCTGTCAGGGAAAAGGGATGGATGAAGAAGAACGTTTTGAGGTATTACGACGGCGTCATTGACGAGGAAGCGATCCTGGAGACGCGCGAAGAACTCGTCGATATGGATTTCAAGGGTTTTCAGGACATGCTCACCCGGTTTATCGCGATCAACCGCGAGCTTTGGGCCCACGGGGTCTTTGAGTGCTCGTTGAATTTCTTCGATAATTTTGGTTTTACGAAAAACGGGGATGAACCCCGGCATTTTGTTATTTTTGACGCGGGGGAATTGACGCGGGACGTTCACACAGCCTCCCGCCTCATGGAACATTATCTGGCCAGCGGTGTCGAAGACAGGGCCGAGGCCCTGGGCCTTTTTGATCCGCAATGGGAGAGGTATTTCCGGCAGACGATCCGCGAGAATTTTTCCATGCAAGACCTCAGGAGCCGCTGGAATTCCAAAAACGGCGGCTGTTCCTCACCCGTAATGAGACAAACAGGCCCGGCTTCAAAGTCTCATTTGCGGCTGCCGGTTTCTGTCGGCCTGCCGAGGCTGTCGCGCCTTATGGAAAGCCGTTTGTCAAAAGGGTCGTCGCCGGTTTTCATCGGCATGGACGGAGAACCGCTGGCCGGAAAAAGCTATCTGGCGGACAAGCTGGCCTCCGGCAGCCGCTGCCTGGTCATTCATTCCGATGATTTCCGGGAGAAGACAACTTTGATTGATTGGAGGCGGATCAAGCACGCGCTCGACAGGGCCCTGGCCAGGGATCCTTTTCGGGCCGTCATCGTGGAAGGCTGGAGGCTTTTCCTGGATCTGGGGCCAAAGTCTTTTGGTGAGCATGACAGGCTGGTGATCAACATGGATTTTTCCCTCAAGGTCCAGGTGTGGGCCGATGCCGAAACCAGGCTTGCCGCGGCCCGACAAAGTTATCCGTACCTGGATCTTCCGATCCTGCGCTCTGCCCTTGAACCGGACAAAACAGAGATCTATCAGCCTCCTGCCTATGACCTGATCCTTGACAACAGCCGCCGGAGTGTTTCCTCTCCGGCCATAAATTGGCAGGGCCTGCGCCGCAGCCTGGGTTTGCCGCAGGAGGCTGAGGACATCGAGGATCATCCTGAGGGAGATTTCGAACAATACATCCTCTCCGTCGCGCATTCCGCGAACCCGTATTCCATGTTTACCGAAGCGCTCTGCGCGCCCGGCGCGCGCGTGCTTATGCTCGGGGACCATCACGGCGCTCAAGGGTCCAGGGGATTTCCGATTTTTTTGAAAGAAGCCGTCCGCCGGATGAAGGAAGAGGCCGGTTTGACCAAAATTTTCGTCGAGATCAACCCCGAGGTTTATGAGAGGAGTTTCAAGCCGTTGTTCATTTCATGGCGGCGCAGCGGCGTGGAGGATTTTGCCTCATTTTTCAACTCTCTGCCCGATGTTCCGGGAAAAGAGCGTTGGTTGGGGGAGCTTTTTTACACCCACTGGCTGCCCATGCTGGATTGGGCGGAGCAAAATGGCGTTGAGGTTTACGGTTTTGATATGCGCCGCAGACAGATTCTCGCAGGCCCGGAGGTCGGAGATTTTTCTCTCCCCTTGGCAGGCGGACGGACGGAAGAGGCGTTCGTCCAGCGCATCACAGAGCGCCTGGATCCCCGGGGGGCCGACAAGGCCCTGATCATTTGCGGGCAAAATCATACGGCCAGGACTCTTGCCCTGGACCGGCTGGGCCTTCGTCTTCGGCAGATCTTTGAGGACAGGATCACAAGCATCTTTTTCGTCCCCGGCGTCTACGCGGGGTTTTATGAGCGCGCCAGTATTTTTGAACGCTGCCTGCTTTCCGGTTTTCCCGTCGTGTCCCTGATGGGTCTGCCGGAAAGCCCTCTGGCCTCTATGCTCGTAGCCCGGGACAGCGCGGGAGAAAAGCCGTGGCAGACCGACCTGCCCTTCGCGTTTGATGATATCGACATCCTTCTGGGGGATTATGACGGCATGTTTTATTTTCGCGATGACCAGACCCTGGCGCCTTATGTTATGCCGCGGCAGCCTTGATTTATCGTCGGATAAGACGCCCCGGGAGGCCTTAGGAAAAGGCGGGAGGACGAGATTTTTAAGGGGATGTTTGAATGGATTCAAAGAGAAATAAATGGCTGTCATACAAGGGTTTAACGCAATAAAAAACAGAAATTAAGCTTGGAAAATCGTGAGGAAAGGAGGTAAAATAAATTATGCGAAAAAGCAAAAGAAACCATTTGGAAATCGTGCCGAACGGCCCCGGGGCAGGGGATGACCGCAGAACATTCTGCCGGTTTTTTGTCAAAGACGTCCCTGTCCGTTTCAAGGACCTGAAATTCGGCGCGAAAGGTGAGGGAGTGTGCAGGGATTTCGGCGGCGGGGGTGCCGGCATGGATAGTCCCGTCGGAATGAGGCTCAAGACGCCGCTGGAAATGTGGTTCGATTTCGCGGATGGATTTGAGCCGATGCATCTTTTGGGGCGTGTTGTCTGGGCAAGAGGAGAAGGGGCTTCCTGGAAACTCGGCGTGTCGTTTGACAGGCAGAGGCTGATGAGCATGTCCAGGATTCTTAAGGATATCCAAGGCTAGAGAACAAAGCTTGGCTAATGCGGAGGTTCCCATGGATGAAAGAAGGAGTTCGGTCCGATGGAACATCAGCTTGCCGATTCGCTACATGGGGTGTTCCAAGCACAATGAAGGATTCGCCCACACAAGGGACTTGAGCACAACAGGCGCGTGTGTGGAGACCGTTGAAAAACACAAGGCCGGAGATCATCTGAATGTCATGCTGGAGTTTCCCGGGGATAAAGACCGGGTTTGCATCGATTCGGAGGTTGTCTGGCAGAAGGCCTCGCAGGGTTTGAAGGAGGAATATAACTATTTAACAGGATTGGTGTTCAGGAAAATCAGGGATAGCCATAAACAGTGTATTCTTGATTATGTGATCGACAGCCATCCTGACCAATTGAGAAACCGCTGGTGGCAGGGTCTGGGGGCTTGAAAAGGGCGCGCTAAAGGCCTTTTAAGGGGCATGACATCTTTTCTTCCGTCGTTTGGAAGAAAAGCCGGATAGAAAATGCTTGAAAATAGGCCAGGAAAGGCCTGTTTTCCCCGTGTTTATCCTGAGAGCCCCGCCGTTTTTTCCAAGTCAATAAATCCTTGACATTTAAGGCTGTTATGCTAAACTTTTTGAATCTATTTTTGGACTTTAGTCTTGGATATTAACCCCCTTCAAGGTCCTCGTCAAAAGCCTCGGTCTTAACCAAAGACTCTTTAGGTTTAAGTCAGGCCCACAGCAAAGGAGAAAAGCACTCGTATGAAGTACGGCCACTTCTCTTCGGATGGACTTGAGTTCATAACAACCGACCCTGTAACGCCAACCCCCTGGATCAATTATCTGACGAATGAGACCTATTGCGCCATCATTTCCCAGTGCGCGGGCGGATATAGTTTTTACCGGGACTGCCGCACGGACAGGATCACACGCTGGGCCCCTGATTACAAAAATTTCGACCGCCCTGGCCGTTATATATATGTAAAGGAATCCAAGGGCCAGAAGTCGCGGGCAAAGAACGGGAAAGTCTGGTCTTTGACATACCAGCCTTTGCGCGTGGAGCTTGACTCCTACGAATGCCGCCACGGCCTCGGTTACACGGTCATTTCTTCCTCGTATAACGGCGTCTCCTCGAAAATCACCTATTTTGTCCCCGCCCATGACGATTGCGAACTGTGGCTTGTTTCCCTGACCAACGATACCAAGAAGGAAAAGAAACTGGAGCTCTATCCTTACGTGGAATGGCTCGTCGGGGATTACCACGAGGAACTGCGTTATCGCAACATCATGAACCTTTATAACCGGATGTGGTTTGATGAGAACCATCAGCTGATCTTCGGCTGGAAGACGGCGTTCTGGCAGGGGATGAATATCAAGGAATTCAAAAATTTCTCTTTCTTCGCCACGACTCTCGACGTGAAAGGATACGCCACCCGCAAGGCCGAGTTCCTCGGCCGCTATAACACCGAGGAGAAGCCGCAGGGCATCCTGGACGGCAAGTTCAAGAACACGGGGCTGTGCGCCGGGGAAGACGGGATCGCGTGTTTCCGGCATCAGGTCAAGCTGGCGCCGGGCCAGACCAGGGAATTTGTCGTCATCCTCGGGGAAACAGAGGGCCAGGCCAATGCCGTCAAGCTTGTGGAAAAATACCGGGATTTGAACCGCGTCAAGGACAGCCTGAAGGAAACCCGCGAGCTTTGGCGCAAAAGGATCGCGGATAATATCACGGTCCGCACCCCTGACACGGATTTCGACACCATGGTCAACACCTGGATGAAGTACCAGGTGTATATCTGCAACCTCTGGTCCCGTTCCCCGTCGTTCTATCATGAGGGGTCCGGCGGAAGGGGCTACAGGGATTCCTGTCAGGATTCCGAATCCATTGTTTCGATCAATCACGACCTGACCCGCAAGCGCGTCCTCCATCTGGCGTCTTTGATCCGCAGGGACGGCACATCGGCTCCCGGCTGGTCGGACACGCAGGGGCCGGCTGCCCACAGGCCGAACAAAGACCATCAGGTCTGGCTGACGGCGACCGTGCGCGCCTATATCCAGGAAACCGGCGACCGGGCCATCCTGGAGGAGTACACGCCTTATCTCAAAGACAAATGGATCGACGGGTGGGAAATCGACACGCAGCACAAAGGCGGCCCTTCGACAGACGGAGAAGGCACGCTGTATGAACACCTGGAAAAAAATCTGAATTACTGTTTTAACGACGTGGGCGAACGCGGTTTGCCGAAGATCGGGCACGCGGACTGGAACGACGCGATCGACGCGGCCGGCAAGAAACACAAGGGCGAAAGCGTGTGGCTGGCGCAGGCCCTGGTGCGTTCCCTGAAATATTTCGCCGAACTGGCGGAACTCAAAGGAGAACAGGCCAAGGCCGCCGAGTTCCTGCAGAAGGCCAAGACCATGACCGAGCGCGTCAATGATGTCTGCTGGGACGGGGAATGGTATAAACGCGGGTTTACGGACGAAGGGATCGCCTACGGAACCAAAACGTATGAAGGCGGCAAAATCTTTACCAACACCCAGTCCTGGGCGGTCTTAAGCGGCATCGCCGAAGGCGAGCGTCTTCAGAAAGTCTTGAAGTCCGTGGACCGTTATCTCGACGGGCCTCACGGCCTGGCCCTGTTCTATCCGGCCTATAGTTCTTTTCGGCCCGAACTCGGCCGCATCAGCATGTTCGCCGAAGGCACCAAAGAGAACGCGGCTGTGTTCTGTCACGCGGCGCATTTTATGATCGTGGCCTATTGCCTGGCGGGCAAAGGAAACAGGGCCTATGAATCCCTGTGCAAGATCATGCCCAACAAGCAGAAAAATTACGACCTTTATAAGGCCGAGCCTTATGTGTACGCCGAGTATCTGGTGGGCCCTGAGAATCCTTACCGTTACGGCGAGGGGCAGTTCACCTGGATCACGGGGGCTTCGGGCTGGGCTTTTATGGCGGCGACGGAATGGATCCTGGGCGTCAGGCGGGATTACGACGGCCTTCTCCTGGATCCCTGTCTGCCGTCTTCCTGGAAAAAATGTTCGATCCGCCGTCCTTTCCGCGGCGACGTCTATGACGTCGAGATCGAGAACCCCAAGGGCGTGGAAAAAGGCGTGCGCGAGGTCTATGTGGACGGCGTCAGGATCGACGGGAATCTCGTGAAGCCGGCCGGCGACGGCAAGACGCACCAGGTGCGCGTTGTGATGGGGTGAAAACACCGTAAGGACGCGCTCACTTTGTTCACCGGCGTGAGGACGAAAGACAAAAGAGATTTTTTTCAACACGAAAAGAAAACGTTGTATTAATTTTACATCCGCGCGTCCGAGACTCGCCGAAGGATGCGGACGTCCAAGCGGAGTAGATTCAGTTGAGAGAGGAGTGTCATCATGAAAAAGACAATTCTCGTTGCGCTCTTGGGCGTATTGGCGTTCGGGCTGGTCATGGCCGGCTGCGGCACGGGCCAGGGGCCGGCGTCTACCGGAAAAAAGATCATGGTCTGGCACTGGATGACGGACAGGGAAGAGGCCTTTGAGGAACTGGCCCGCCGCTACGAAGCCCAGACCGGCGTCAAGGTGGTCTTCGAATTATACGCCCCCTCGGATGCCTATTCCCAGAAGGTCAGGGCCGCGGCTCAGGCCAGGGCCCTGCCGGACATCTTCGGGCTTCTGGGTGAAAAAAGGGATTTTGCCGCTTTTATCAAGGCCGGCCATATCGCCAGCCTCACAGAGGCCATGAATGCCTCAGGCGCCGCGTGGAAAGGCATGCTGTTTGAGAAGGCCCTGGCTGTCAATGAATTCAAGGCGGATAATCCTTTCGGCGTGGACGCGGGCATCTACGGCGTTCCTATCGACGTCATGAACATCCAGATGCTCTACAATAAAAAACTTTTGCGCAAGGCCGGTATCAACCAGGCCCCCGCGACCTGGAGTGAATTCGTGGACGCCTGCGCCAAGCTCAAGGCTGCCGGTATTCAGGGCCTGGTGAGCGGCTGGGGCGAGATCTGGATGATCGACTGCCTGGCTTCGAATTTCGCTTTTAATATCATGGGGCCTGAAAAGGTCTTTGCCACGTTCCGGGGGGAAGTGCCTTATTCCGACCCGGACTGGATAGCGGTGTTCAATCTCTTTAAGGAAATGGCCGAACAGGGCATGCTGGCCAACGGCATCGTCACGATGGTCAACAAGACCGCCGAACAGAATTTCGCGAATGAGCGTTCGGCGTTCGCCTTCAACGGCTCCTGGTGCGTGAACGTCTATCACGGGATGAACCCTGAACTGGAATACGGCGTTATGCTTCCGCCCAAGGTCAATGTCCGCAATAACGCCTATATCTGGGGCGGGGCGGGTTCTTCACTTCTGGTCAATGACCGCTCTCTTGTCAAAGACGACGCCATCGCTTTCCTGAAATGGCTGACGGATACCGAACAGCAGGCCTATCTGTCGGAAACGACCCGCAATCTTCCGTCCAATCGCAAGGTCGTCGGGAAGCTTCCGGAAGTCCTTTCGGAGTTCGCCAAAGGCACGGATAACGTGACCCATCCCAATGTCTGGCCGGTGAACGAACTGCCCAAGGTGATCGAGCGTTTTGATAAAGGGATCCAGTCGGTGATCATCGGGGAGAAGACGCCGGAGAGGCTGGGAGCGGAATTGACAGCGCTCAAAAAAGAAGAAATGGCGAAAAAATAAGATATGATCGCAGCCAAAATCAGCCAGTTCTACAATTTCCTGCATAACGCGCCGCCGAAACAGAAGATCTTCTTCGGTCTCGGGCTCGGCGTGGCGCTGGAGGTCGCGTTTTTGAATTTCCACGACTCCATGGTGTTCTGGTTTGTCGCCTACGGATTCGTGACGTCCGTTCTTCTCTTTCTGGTCCTGACCAATATCTTCAAGAAGAGCCTGTCGTCTTTCTTTTTTGTTCTGCCGGCGCTGGCGATCTTTTCGATCTTCTACATTTATCCGTTTTTCAAAGTGCTGCAGCTGAGCCATCACGCCTGGGACGGCATTTCTCCCAAGATGTTGTTTGTCGGATTGGGCAATTTCCGCGAGATCCTGCAGGACAGGATCTGGTGGGTTTCCATGCGTAACGCCGGCTATATCACGCTGGTGGCCTTGACCCTTCAGAATGTCCTGGCTCTGTCGCTGGCCTTGGCCTGCGACAGGCAGATCAGGGCCAAGAATTTTTTCCGCGTGATCTTTTTCATCCCGCCGGTCCTCTCCGAAGTCGTTGTCGGGTTGATCTGGCGCTGGATCTATGACGGGGATTACGGCCTTCTGAATCACACGCTGGGCCTTATCGGAGCGCAAGACCTGGCCCGCAGCTGGCTGTCGGACCCGAAAACGGCGCTGACCTGCGTGGCGATCATTCATAGCTGGAAAGGGTTCGGCTGGGGTTTTATGATCCTTCTGGCCGGCCTGCAAACGATCCCCAGGGAACTCTACGAGGCCGCCCGGGTCGACGGGGCCAACGTCTGGCAGACCTTCAGAAACGTGACCATCCCGCTCATGATCCCCGTGTTCGTCCTTGTCATGATCTTGACGATCCTGGGATCCATGCAGGTGTTTGTCCTGATCCTGTCGATGACCGGGGGAGGCCCGGGGTATCACACCGAGGTGCCTGTGACCAGGATCCTGGCATCCATGCAGGGGTCTTCGATGTTCGGCTATGCCTGCGCGCAGGGCATTTCCTTCGGCCTGATCCTGATGATGGTCTCTTTCGTCCAGATGGGAATATCGCGTAAACTGAAACAGGCCTGATTCGTCTATATATAATAATGAGCGCCCGAAAGACGGGTTGAAATCCGGTCTTTCAGTTTGCGGATCTCCAAACACAATGAGGAATCTATGAGGCTAAACAAGTACATCTTCGCCCAGCACGCGTCCGGGACCCTGATCAATGTTTTTCTGATCGCTGTGGCCGCGACCTGCGTGTTCCCGCTCCTGTGGATGTTCGGCTCCAGCTTAAAGACACAGAGCACGATCTTCTCCGACATGAGCATCATTCCCTCTTCCATGCATTGGGAAAATTTTTATCTGGCGTGGACAAAGGGCGGATTCGGCATGTATTTTTTGAACAGCCTTTTCTACACGACGATCGTCGTTTTCGGCATCGTGATCGTTTCTTCCCTGGCGGCTTACGCGTTCTCGCGCATGAATTTTCCGGGGAAGAACCTTCTGTTTTTTATGTTCCTGGCCGCCATGATGATCCCCCTTCCGGGAAGCTTTGTTCCGCTCTACGTGTTGGTCAACAATGTCCGTAACGTCCTTTTGAACGTTTTGTCGGCGGCCACGCCGTTCCTTTTGAAGGTCCTTCCCGACCATATTGTTTACAGCGCCAACTCTTTCATCGAGTCCCAGTTTTATCCGCGCACCGCCTATATCCTGAGCATGATCAACGTGGGCCTGTCGTTCAGTATTTTTATGCTCAAGACCTTTTTTGACCGGATGCCCAAGGAACTCGAGGACGCCGCCCGTATCGACGGGTGTTCCAGGCTGGGCATCTGGAGGCACGTGGCCCTTCCTTTGGCCAAGCCCGCCATCGCCGTGATCATCATTTATAACGCCTTGAATGTCTGGAACGAATATATCCTGGCCAATCTGATCCTTTCTTCCAAAAATCTCATGCCCCTGCAAAGAGGCCTCATGGTCTTTCAGGGCGAGCACATCACGCAGTATCCTTTGTTGATGGCGGGCATGACGATCACGGTCGTGCCTATCCTGATCATTTATCTGGCGATGCAGCGTTTTATTATCAAAGGGATCACGGCGGGGGCCGTGGTCGGTTAAAAGAAAAGAGTCAAAACGAGCAACCGAAAAAAATCCTAACGAGGCGGTCTTATGCGCGCAAAAATCTTCTTTTTGGTGCCGGCCCTGGCCTTTCTGGCCTCTCTTTCTTTTTCGCCTTTCGCTTTTTCGCAGGAAGAAAGGTCTGATGAACAGAAGCTTCAGAATGTCACGGCCCTGGCCCAGGCCCAGACGCCTGCGCAGAACGAAAGCGTTCAAGACAGCCGGCCGCTGACGTCTGAGCCCCAACCCGAGGCTTCAGCCCGGACCTTGGAAGATCTCATCAATCAGGCCCGCCGGGCCAAGGATTCCGGCGACGCGGCCGGGGTCTATGCGATTGTGGAAGAGATCATGCAACGTTTCGGGCCCGAGGCCCGCAGGGAACAGGCTTCTCTGAAAGGATTCCCTTCCACAGAGCAGATCAAAAATTATGAGATACTCAGTCTCGTCGCCCAGGCGCAGTTCATCAAGGCCGAGGCCTTGAAAAAAGAGGGCAAGAACGAGGAGGCGGCCAAGGCCTTTGGCGTCATCATCAGCGATTTCGGATACGCCCAGTCCTGGGACCCGCGCGGATGGTTTTACCGGACCGCGGAAGTGGCCCAGGAAGGCATCGACCGCATCGAAGGCCGGGACCCGCGCGCCGAGCGCTGCGGAGACATCCCCCCGACCAGGATCGAGCTCAATGACCCCGGCAAGGAAGAGATCGTGGATTACACGGCGTACGGAGAATTTTCCGGGGTGGGGACGAAAGAGTATAAATACACGGTCAAAAAGCAGGAGGCCTTATCCGAGGCCGTGGGCGAAGGCATTTATCCCAACACGATCGGCATCCGATGGGACCCGTTGTTCCAGGAGCTGAAAAAAGGCAAACGTCTGGAGGGAAATCACTGGGATTTTGTCCATTCCCCCGATCTGCAGGCCGCCTTCTTCAAATGGGCCACAGCCCCCGAGCCCCCGGGCATACGGCAGTATTATACGGCTGTGATCCTGGAAAAGTCCGGCCTCATCAAACACGCCATCAAGGCCTATTACGCGACCGCCATTCATTTTCCTAAAACCGTGGGCTGGACTTACTGGCACACGCCCTGGTATGTGGGCCCTGCCTCCATCGCGCGCATCAAATACCTTTGCAAAAAATACCCCCAGGTGAATATGAAGCTTGTGGAAGCCGAGATCCAGGTGGAAAACGGCTTTGACAACGACATCCGCAACGACGAATTCATTGTGCGCCCCGGCCGCATCATCAAAAACCATATGCCGGAAACGATCACCGACAAGGTCAGGAATTTCATCGACAGGAAGATCATGCAGAACCGCGTCAGGCGGGAACTGGGCCGGGGCGCGGTGCGCCTTGTGCAGTATGAGAACGGCGACTGGCAGATGCTGGTGGATAACAAACCTTTCATCATGCAGGGCGTGACCTACGCGGTGGCCAAGGTCGGCCAGAGCCCGGACGACGGGTCTTTGACCAACTGGATGGATTACGATTTCAACAATAACGGAAAAAGCGACGGGCCTTATGACGCGTTTGTGGACGCAAACGGCAACAACGAACAGGACCCTCAGGAGCCGTCTGTCGGGGATTTTGAACTCATGAAGCGCATGGGCGTCAATACGATCCGGCTGTATCATCAGCCCCATGACCTTAAAAAAGAACTTTTGCGGGATCTGTTCAAGAGGTACGGGATCCGCGTTGTCATCGGGGATTTTCTGGGAAAATACGCCCTGGGGTCCGGCGCCAGCTGGCACGAGGGGACGGATTACGATAATCCCAAACACCAGCAGGCCATGCTGGATTCCGTGCGCAAGATGGTCACAGAGCACAAGGACGAACCTTATCTTTTGATGTGGCTTTTGGGCAATGAAAACGTCTATGGCGTGGCCTGCAACGCCGATAAAAAACCGGCCAGTTTTTTTAAATTCGTCAATGAGGCCGCGCGGTTGATCAAGTCCATCGACCCCAATCATCCCGTGGGCGTTGCCAGCGGCGATATCTTATACCTGGACCATTATGCGGCCCACTGTCCGGATGTCGATGTTTTCGGCGCCAATGCCTATCGCGGAGAGCAGGGATTCGGGTCCTATTGGGCCGATATCAAACGTCTGACCGACAGGCCGGCCATGGTCACCGAATACGGGTGCCCGGCCTATGTGTATTGTTACAGCCTTCAGGAAGCTGAGAAGGCCCAGGCGGATTATTTGCAGGGTTCCTGGGAGGATATCCGGGAGAATGCCGCGTTCGGACAGGGGAGCGGAAATTCCGTGGGGGCTTTTTTATTCGAATATCTTGATGAATGGTGGAAGGGGTATGAACCCGCGGTCCATGACACAAAAGGCCTGTGGGTGGGCCCTTTCCCCGATGGGTTCATGCATGAGGAGTGGCTGGGTGTCGCCGGGCAGGGAGACGGGAAGATGAGCCCGTTTCTGCGGCATCTGCGCAAGAGCTATTACACGTACGAGAAGCTATGGAAAGGGAAATAGAAATAAATTTCCAAGATAAGTTCGGGTTAATCCAGAAAAGGATAGGCCTCCGAAATTCCAAATAAGAGGAGGGCCTAATCCAGAAAAGGATAGGCCTCCGAAATTCCAAATAAGAGGAGGGCCTAATCCAGAAAAGATAGGCCTGCGTAATTCTCAATAAACGCAGGATCCAATTCCGCCAGAGGCGGGAAGCATAAGGAATAATTAACATAACTCCTTGCGTTTTCATCTTGAAAATTTCTGTCGCAGCCAGCCCTCATTTAACTCGGGCGGGCTCCATAAATCTTCAAGATACGCCGCCGCAAAAAGCGGCGCGCCGGACCCTCCGATAAATAGGTCCGGGCGTTCGGAGTTAATTCCGCCAGAGGCGGAATTAAGGAGGTTAGCATGAAAAGACTACTGGCAATACTGGCAGTGCTCCTGGCTGCCGCCTGGAATGTCCAGGCAGCGGATGAGCAGGCGCCTTCCGAGGGGGCGGCGCAAAAAGGGGGAAAGGTTTTTTCTGTCTACACGGACAGCAAATCCCCGGATAACCATTATATTCCTTCGGGATGGATGGGTGATTTCGGCGATATTTCCATGGATGATAAATACATGGGAGAGCCTCACTCCGGTTCCACGTCTATCAAGTTCGTCTATACCGCCAAAAAGACCCAGAATCAGGGTTGGGCGGGCGTGTTCTGGCAGAACCCGGCCAACAACTGGGGTTCAAAAAAAGGCGGATTCGACCTCACAGGCCTTAACAAGCTCACCTTCTGGGCCAAGGGCGCCAAGGGCGGAGAGATCATCGACAAGTTTTCCGTCGGCGGCATTAAGGGGACCTATCCGGATTCAACGGAAGTTTCCATGGGGCCGGTTGAACTGACCACCCAATGGCAGCCGTATTCCATCAATCTGGCCGGAAAAGATCTCTCTTATGTCAACGGCGCTTTCAACTGGGTCGTGAACGCCGACTCTAATCCCAGCGGCGCCACGTTCTTTATTGACGACATCAAGTTTGAATACGATCCCGCGCTCAAACCAGAAGGCAGCAAGTCGCAGGAAATGCCTTTCTACGTTTACGCGGACAAGGGGTCTATCCAGAACCATTTCATCCCTTCCGGATGGATGGGCGATTACAGCGACCTTAAGATCGATCAGGGTGTCGCGGAAAATCCTTACTTCGGCAAGACCTGCGTCAAGGTCACCTACGGCAACAAGGCCTCTAACGGCGCGCGCTGGGCGGGAATGTACTGGCAGCAGCCGGCCAACAACTGGGGCGGAGTGGACGCGGGTTTTGATCTCTCCAAGGCCAAACAGGTCACGTTTTGGGCCCGCGGAGAAAAGGGCGGAGAAAGGATCGAGGAATTCAAGATCGGCGGCATCATGGGAGAATTCTCCGATTCCGACACAGCCGGCATCGGCCCGGTCGTCCTGGAGAAAGAATGGAAGCAGTATACGATCGACCTGCAGGGCAAGGACCTTTCCTATGTTATCGGAGGGTTTGCCTGGGCATCGAACCTGGACGTTAATCCGGACGGGTGCGTCTTTTATTTAGACGAGATCAAATACGAATAGAGTTTAAAATGATTGAGGACCGAAGACAGAGGACAGAGGACAGAGGGCCGCGAAGACACGATTTTCGACGAGGCCTTCGCGTCTTTTGTCTTCTGCTTTCGGTCTTCTGTCTTTTGGGCATGGCCAAGGCGCCCAAAAAGAAGGTTTATGTCAAGACCTTAAAAGACGGTTCTTACCAGCTGATGGTGCAGGGCAGGCCCTTTGTTGTCAAAGGCGTTTGTTATAACCCGATTCCCATAGGCAAGTCGCACGACCACGATTTCTGGAATGACCCGGAGAAGCCCTGGCTTGTGGACGGCGCACTCATGAAGAAGATGGGCGTCAACGCGGTCAGATTTTATCAGCCGGGTGAGGATCTGGAAGCCGCGCGCCGCGTGATCGCCGAGCTTTATCAAAAATTCGGCATCAGGACGATGATGGGCCATTGGCTGGGTTTCTGGAATTATCCGGCGCCGTTTTATGACGATCCCGAATTCCGCAAAAAAGTCAAAGAGGACCTTTTGAGGACGGTTGAGGCCTTGAAAGGCGAAGAGGGCCTTCTCTTCTGGGTGCTCGGCAATGAAAACAATTATTCGTTCAGCGGGAAAGTCAACCCCTGGACCAGCGAGCGCATCGAGAAGCTGGGAGACCCCAGGCAGTGCATGCTGGCCCGCGCGCAAACCTACTATAGCTTTGTCAATGAGCTGGCGCGTGAGATCCACCGTATCGACCCCGACCACCCGGTTGTCATGGGCAACGGGGAGTTGATCTGCCTGGACCTGGCCAGCGAGTTCGCGCCCGACGTTGACATTGTCGGCTGCATTATTTACCGCGGAAAGACCTTCGGCAATATCTTCAAGGGGCTCAGGAACACGTTTGACAAGCCTCTTGTTTTGATCGAATTCGGCGCCGACGCCTACAACGCCCAGGACAAGAAGGAAGACGAGGACATGCAGGCGTTTTTTCTCAAAAGCCAGTGGGGCGAGATCTACAAGAACCTCGCCGGTTCTCCCGATGGGGCGGGCAATTGTCTGGGCGGCGTCATGTTCGAATGGACGGATGAATGGTGGAAGCACAATGAGTGGGACCCCGCCGGGTGGTCTGTCCAGGATACCGCCTCCAACTGGTCCAACGGGTCTTATTACCTGGATATCCAGGCTGAACGCAATATGAATATGAATGAAGAGTGGTTCGGCATCGTGAAGCTGGTTCCCGAAGATGCGCCGGAAAAAGAAGGTCAGGTCCCCGCTGTTCTTGACAGGCGCCAGCCGCGCAAGGCCTATTATGATATTCGCGAATTCTGGAAGGACCCCAAGACTAAACGCAATCCCAGAAAATAGGACGCTATGCGAAAACACATTTTTTTATTTCTGCTCACGGGATGGCTGGCAATAACGCCGGCCTTTTTGGTCGTAGCCGCTGAAACCGGGATCCAGGACCTCAAAGAGATCGACCCGGCAGACCCCAAGGCATCCCTGGCCATTAAACAGGCGGTTGAATCCGCCCTGGCCAAAGGGGATTATGAGAATATTTCCGCGGACCTGCGCTTTTTGCTCCAGCACGGGTTCGGTTCTTCCCCCGACGCCTATTTTTACCTGGCCTATATCCGCCACAGGCAGCTGGAATCCTGGAAACAGAGCAAAAACTGGGAAGGTGTTTATGACAGGGGGCCGGGGCTTAAAAAAGAGATCCACGAAAATCTTTCGTCCGCCGAAAAGTATCTGGAAAACAGGCCTGAACTTCTTTTGAGCATAAAATTCCTGCGGTGGCAGCTGTCGGTCGAGGAAGGCTCGGATACGGAAAAAGGATTATTCCAGGACCTGATCGCCTCCGCGCAAAAGGCCCCGGCGACTCCCGAGGCCCTGGTTTTGATCAGGCAGATGGCCGACGATTTATCCGTCATGGAAGACAAGGCCTATAGCCGCGGGCTGTATGAAGTTTACGCGGAAAAGTTCAAAGGGACGAATCTGACGGGCTCCCAGCTCAAAGACGCGGCCGAGGAATTTATCCGTCAAAAAAACATATACCTGTCTAAAACGCTCTTCGAAGGACACTTGGAGCAATTCTCCTCAGACCCCGAGGCCCTGGCCAGGGAACTGGTCTTTATCGCCGATAAATACGCGCACCAGGGTGTCGAAGAGGCGCTCGACCCTGTTTACGCGGAGGCCTTGTATCAGCGGGCCTTTGAGCTGAAAGGCGCGCAGGCCTTCACTCCCGATTCCCAATACCACCGGGCGTTCAATCTCGAGCGCATGAAGGATTTTGAATCCGCGCTGCGTCAATACGAGCCGGTCTCATCCGGCGACCCGGAACCTGTGCGTCGCAGGGAAGCGCTTTTCCGGTGCGGCGTCCTTGCGGCCTACGGGCTTAACGATCTGGCGCGGGCCTTGTCATATTTTGAGCGCGTCAAGGCCGTGCCTTCCGACACGCTGGGAATGTCAAGCCTGTATCAGCTCGGCTTGCTCAACCAGTGGAAGGGAGAGTTGGAAAAGGCCTCGGCTTTTTATGAGGAATTTATGGCCGCGACGCGGGATGCCGGCATCGACCTCAATAAGGATGAATTGGCGCTTCTGTGCGCCGAGAGGATCCGTGAGATATCGCAGAAACAGCCCTTTCCCTACAGCCTGGGCTTGTTCCTGGAGGGAACGTTCGGCGCGCAAGGAGCCGTAAAGAAGGACTTTACTCCCGCGGGCCTGCATGTGGACGTCACGGGCCGGCCGCCCAAAACGCCTGTTGGAGAAAATATCGTCTTTGAAGTCACGACTTCCGTGGGAAAGACGGGGTGCATGGTGCCGGCTTACGCGTATGAATGGTCAGGTGAAACAGGAGGGCTTTCCAACATTCCCAATACCCCTGTCTTGACGACATTCTATGTTTCTCCCGGCATAAAGGTGATCCACGCCGCTGTTGTGGGAAATGCCGGTTTGGAAGGCGTGGGGTTTGATATGGTGCAGGTAGAAGGACAAGAAGCAGGAGCAGGAGAGATTCCAAGAGTAAAAGATTCAGAAGTCACAATTTAGACGGGGGATCAGGTGCCAACCCCTGTCGCCTGAACCTTGACTCCTTGATCCTATGACTCTTGAATGCTGGTAAAACGATGCCCATATATTCATCCGATCAAAACGTAAAATCCGGAGTCCCGCTTGGAGGGATAGGCGCGGGCAAGATGGAAGTCCTGCCGCAGGGAGGCCTGGACAATTTTACGTTCCTGAATAATCTGCACAAGCCCCTGGTGTCGGCGGATGTTTGCGGCCGGCCGGGCATCCCGGGGTTTCATTTCGGGATCTTCTGCGAAGAAAAAAAGAAGAAGACGGCCAGGCTGCTGGAAACGCAGCCCGCGGGGGGTTATCCGGGCGTCTCCTCCATCCGTTACGAGGGCCGGTATCCGTTTGCCAGGTTGCGCTATGAAGACCCTGATTTGCCCGTCTCCTGCGAACTGGAGGCCTTTTCTCCCTTGATTCCCCAGGATGAGAAAAATTCTTCTCTGCCGGCGGCTTTTTTCCGTTTTAAAGTGACGAACCCCGGAGCTCGCGCTGTCACGGTCAGCCTGATGGCCTGCGGCCGTAATCTCGCCGGGGACTGGTGCGTGGGCCGTTTCAATCAGGCCGCGCGCGAACACGATATGGTCAGCCTGAATTTTTACAACAGAAAAACTCAGGCCCAGGACCCTTGCGCCGGAGAGATGTCGCTCAGCCTGCTCAAGAGCCGCCGCTTCGACTGTTCTCTTGCCGGCGAATGGAATATGCAAAGCGCCCCTTTTGTCTTTGACAAGGATCATTTCTCCCTCGGAGAGCCCTGGCAGCAGTTCAGCAGGGACGGGACCCTGGGGGACGGCAACACCGAACGCCTGGTTTCTTCCGAGAGCGTGCAGTTGGGAGGCGCCTTGGCAGCCAAGACCGTCCTGAAAGCCCGCTCTTCGGTCGTCGTCACCTTTGTCTGGTCCTGGTTTTTCCCCGGTTTCGCCGAGGGCAGGATGTATGAAAACTGGTTCCATAACATCTCTGAGCTCAATCTGTATCTGGCGAGGAATTATGAGCGTCTGGGCGCGGAAACCAGGGCTTGGCATAAGGATTTGGCGGCCTTAAAGATCGACGACTGGCTCAAGGACGCCCTTGTCAATAACCTCTATCCTTTTTCTTCAAGCACATTGTGGAGCAAGCGCGGCCGTTTCGGTTTTTTCGAAGCCCCGGAAGTTTGTCCTTTGCTGGGCACTCTGGATGTCCGTTTTTTCGCCTCCACGGCTCTGGCCTTGTTTTTCCCCCAGATGGATCTTAAGGAAATCACGCAATTGGCGGAAGCCCAAAGGCCCCAAGGTTATATTCCGCATGATTTGGGAAATAAACGCAGTGACCTGCCTTCCAACAGCACCAATGGCCTGCTCTGGAAAGACCTGAATTCAAAATTCATTCTTCTGGTCTGGAGGGCCTTCCTTTTGACCGGCGATGAGGCTTTCCTGAAGAAGATGTATCCTTTTGTCAAAAAGGCCTTTTACTGGCTGTGCGCCTGCGATAAGGACAAGGACGGCCTGCCGGACAGCGAAGGCGCGGATTCCACGTTTGACATGTGGAGCCTGCGCGGCGCGACAGCCTATACAGGCGGCATATTCCTGGCCGCTCTGCTTGCCCTGGAGCGCATGGCCGGGCGCCTGGGCGATGAGGACATGGCGCAGGAAGCGCGTTTGTGGCATAAAAAAGGCCGTCTCCAGTTTGAAAAAAAATTATGGCACAAAAGTTATTTTATCGCATATAATGATTGCGGCAAGGAACTCTCGGAACGGCAGATTACCCACCAACTCCGCTCTCAGAAGGTCAGCATCTCCTGCACATCCTCTCAGCTCCTGGGGCAGTGGGCCGCTCATTTGCTGGGGCTCGGCTATATCGTTTCCGAGGATAAGGTCAAAAAGGCGCTTGCGACGATCCTGAGCCTGAACGCCAATCCCTTCGGAGCCGTCAACGCGGTCCTGCCTTCGGGCGAGAAAGACCGGTCGAACTGGCACACCGAACATGTCTGGTTCGGCATGACGTATTGCCTGGGGGCTTTGGCCATTTATGAAGGTTTTGACAAAGAGGGCCTGGCTTTGGTCAGGAAGGCCTGGGAGAATGTTTCGCTCCATGCCCTGAATCCCTGGAACCAGCCGGACATGGTGTCCTCAACCGACGGCAGCCACGTCTTCGGCGACCATTACATGCGCAATATGGTCCTGTGGTCGGTGTTGTGGGCCATGGCCCGTAAAGACAAACAGATCCTCGCGTTTTTGAAAAGGATTAAAGGCGATGAAAGAATCTTATTTTAAGGGAGAGAACCTCTCGGAGCGCTCCCGCAAAAATCTTTTTATCTTGGACGCCATCCGCCGCCGCGGCCCGATCAGCAAGACCGATATTTCCAGCCTGATCGGCCTCAACGTTGTCACGGTGACGAATTATGTGGATGAGTTCCTGCGTCAGAAGATCGTTTTTGAAAAGGAATTCGATGTTTCCAAGGGCGGCCGCAGGCCTTTGCTGCTGGATCTCAACAAGTCCGCCGGCTACGCAGTGGGCATCGGCGTCAACCTGATGGACACCATCGGCGTCGTTACGGATTTGAGCGGCAAGATCCTGCATAAGGTCAAACGCGGTAAATCCGGAAGCGGCTGCCGTGAGGTCGTGGATTCCATCCTGAACACGGCTTCGGCCCTTCTGGATGAGGCCAAGATCTACCGTCAGAAGATCAAGGGCATCGGTATCGGAATCGGCGGCGTGGTGGACGCTTCCCGCGAAAAGGTGCGCTGGCCGGAAAAGGTGAACGACGGATATCATTATATTCACGTGACCGTTCCTTTGAAGGACATCCTGGAACGGGAATTCCATCTGCCTGTCATTATCGATAATGACGCGACCCTGGCGTGTTTCGGCGAGCAGTGGGTGGCCCTGGATTCCGAAATCAAAAATCTGCTTTATCTGTATTCGGGGGTGGGCAGCGGCATTATGATCAACAGGGAAATCTACCGCGGGACCACCGGCTGCGCGGGCGAAGTTTCCGTGCACCACGACAAGAAAGAATCTCCTTATTTTCTCGAGCGCTGGGAGGCGGACCTGGGGATCCTGGCGGATTATCGCAAGCGGCTGCAGTGGAAAAAGGGAAAGGCGCAGGTCCAGCCGTCCGATGTGAATTTGAGTGGGGTCTTCGAAGCGGCCAGGCAGGGAGAAGAGTTGGCTGTTGAGGTTGTGCGCGACGCCGGGCGCAGGCTCGGCCTCCGCGCCGCTTATCTGGTGAATTTTTTGAATCCCGAGATGGTGATTATCGGCGGCGGCATCGAAGAAGCGGGTATCGCCCTCATCGAAGAGGTCAAGAATGCCGTCTCGGAGTGGTCTTTTGAGGAGTGCGCTAATTCCGTCAAGATCGTTCCGTCCCGGTTGGGAGAGAACGGGGTCGCTTTGGGAGCGGCCAGCGTTGTCACGCGCCAGGTCTTTGCCGAGATCAACGAATAAGAAAAAGAATCCCCTCGCAGCTTCTTTAAGAACCCCAACCCCTTGCTCCAGAAACAATAATGTCTCTTTTGATCCGCGAAAAATCGCGGATTTTTTATTTTTTTCGCTCACCCGTCTTTGGCCGGGTGCCCGGCCCGTCCTCTTTTTCTCCGTCGGAGAATGAAAGAAAAAGCCTTTCGGGGACTTTGAGCGCGTTTTTTAGGCCCTCCGAAGGCTCTTCTTATTTAAATTTTTCTTGCATAGTATTCTTGGATATGATATATCTAAATGCAAATGAGAGCATGACTTGTGAAAGCTTATCATTTGATAAGCCTCTCATGAGCGATGTTCGGATCAGGCTAAATTTATAGCCTTGTCCCTCCGAAGGACGGTCGGGGTCATAAAGGAGGTGTAATGAATAACAAAATAAAAATTTTGCTCGTCGGTCTTGCCGTCGTGTGCGCCGTTTCCCTGATCATCGCCTTCCAGTTAAATACCGTCAACAAAGCCCTCCGTAACGAATTCGCCCAAAGAGAACAGGAATTTTCCACGGAACGCCAGAATTTGAGCAATCAGCTGGCTTCCGTCACCCAGACCAGGAAAAAACTGGACCTGGAACTTAACGACCTGCGCGCGAAATTTGACGCCCTCAGCAAAGAGAGGGACGATGTGAAATCGAAATTCGATCTCGTCACCAAGGAACGCGCCAGTTTGGTCGACCGCCTTCAGGACTTGACGCAGAAGAACAAGGAGCTTTCCGAAGAATCCGCCAAGATGAAGGAAACAGGAGGCGTTTCCTACACCGTGCCCGCGAGTTCTTCCTCGGACGACGCTTATTGGGCCAGGGTTTTGAAAGAGAAGGCCGCCCTTGAGATCGAAGTGCAGAGTTTGAAGGGCCAGTTGAATGACGTTCAGCTGAAAGCCGAAAAGGCCATGGAAGAAGGCCGAAAGCTGGACCTGCAATTCAAGACGGTCACCCAGGCCAGGGTCGACCTGGAGCGCAAGCTCGTTTATAACGAAAAACTTGCCGAATCCCTGTCGGAAGATCTGGTGCGGGAAAAACGCGATAAAAAATCCATTACCGACCAGCTGGAAAACCTGCGGCAGGAGAATTTTGAACTCAAGAGCCGCCTCATGGCGCTGGGCGACAAGAAAACGTCCCTGGAGGGCCGTCTCGTCGACCTCCAGCAGGAGCGCGAGATCCTTTCCAAGCGCCTGGGGGAACTCGACAGCATTCTTCAGGACCGCGTGGATCAGATCATCCAGGTCAAAGACGATCTTAAAGCCGCCCGCACCGAAGCCAAGGAAGCCAGCGTCAAGGACAGCCGCGTCGTCCAACTGCAGCCTATTGTCGTCAAGGCGCAGGAAAATCTCCCTGCTGCCGGCGTGTCGCCCGGGGCCGGACAGGTCCTGGCCATTAACGAAGAGAATAACTTCGTGATCGTGGACATCGGGGAGGAAGACGGCGTCCGGGTAGGGCAATCTTTCAATGTGTTCAGGAATAATGAAAAGATCGCTTCGTTGGAAGTCATACAGATCAGAAAAGAAATTTCCGCCGCCGATATCAAATCCATTTCTCCCGGGTCAAAATTAAAGATCGGAGATATGGTCAGCTAGGACTTAAGGTTAAGGAAAGGTTGAAGGTTAAAGAGACGCTCCGCTTGGCCTTAGACCTCAACCTTAACCTTCTTTTTTTATTTCAACGCTGATCCAACGCTATTTTCGCGAATTCCTGCCCGGGGCAGCTGCCAAAGAACGATGAGCGGCCATTTGCGTTGGATTCGTAACCATCCGCGTTTATGAAAAAAACCAAAAAGATCGTCTCCATTGAGGATGTGGCCAGGGCGGCCGGGGTTTCCATCACGACTGTTTCGCGCGTGATCAACAGGTTTCCCACCGTCAAGGAAGAAAACCGCAAGCGCGTGGAAGACGCCGTGCGCCTTTTGAATTTCAAACCGAACCTGGCCGCGCAGCGCCTGGCCAGCGGTTCAAACTATACGGTCGGACTGGAGATCCCCCGCTACGAAGGGATCTTTTATTCTTTTTACGCCATGGAGATTTTCCGCAGCGTCGGAATCGCCTGCGATTCCCTTCGCGTGGATTTTCTCCTGCATTTGACGGACGGCAAAAGCACGATCAACGCCTCGTCTGTCGGCGGTGTGGTTTTCGCCGACGTCATCAACAACCGTTCCCACGTCGAAGAGCTGTTGAATATGGGGGTGCCTGTCGTCCTGATGAATTATCTGGCGCGCGGCCTGGAAGTTTCCAGCGTCAGCATCGACAATACGAAAGGCGCGCAGGCCGCTTGCGAATATCTCCTGAATCTCGGGCACGAGTCGATCGCGTTTTTGACGGGGGATCTGATGACGCAGGCCGCGTCCGAACGCCTGGAGGGCTATAAGCTGGCCCTGGGGAAGGCGAACGTCCCGTTTAAGGAAGAGTTGATCCTCAAGGGGGATTATTCACGCAAGTCCGCCCGCGCGGCGGCGGAAAAAGTCCTGCAGTCCTCTCCCCGCCCGACTGCCGTTTTTGCGTCTTCCGACGACATGGCGATGGAGATGGTTTCTGTCTTTATGGAAACAGGGGTCAAGGTCCCCGAGGAGATTTCCGTGGTCGGCTTTGACGATGACCCGGTCTGTCTGTACGGCCCCGTGGCCATGACAACGGTCCGCCAGCCGATCAGGGACATGGCCCAGGCCGCCGTCAAGGAGCTTTACCTGAGGATGCAGGAGCCGGACCGTCCGGTCAACCGGATCATTCTGCCCGCGGAGCTCGTCATTCGCGATTCCGCGGCCCCGCCCAAAAAAAGTTGAATGAGCGCGCGCGAACACACAAGACGGAAAGTTAAAACCCGATGGACGCCTCGATGAATCCGCTCAAGGGTCTTGGAAAAGATTTTCTCGCCACGGGGGTCGGCAGCCTTCCCTATACCGATTCCCGCGCTGCCGTGGACGCGGTTCTCGAGTCTTTCGCGGGGCATATGCCTTTCTGGCCGCAGCTGCCGCGCCGTTCTTTTTATGAGAATATGTATGTGCAGTTTACGGAGAATTTTCCCGGCATGCGGCTGGATGAATCACGAAAGTCCGCCTGGGTCGATACCGTGGGCCCGGATTATCTGACGCAGTTCGAAGAATGTTTTCACAGGATTGAGGCCACGGACCTTGATTATTTCGCGATCAGCCGGCCTTACGCCGAGAGCCTTTACGGGCTTTGCGACCGGCTTGCGGCCGCCGGATGGCAAGGGTGGGTGAAGGCGCAGATCATCGGCCCGGTCAGCCTGGGGCTGACTTTGCTGGATGAGAGCAAGAATCCTATCCTCTACAATCCTGAGCTTTTCGAGATGCTGCCGTCTTTTCTGGCCCTCAAAAGCGCCTGGTTGATCCGCCAGGCCCGCGTGACAGCCTCGACCAAGGTCGTAATTTTCGTGGATGAACCCTATCTGGTCGCCGTGGGCACAAGCCAGTGCTCCCTGCCGAAGGAAACGATCGCCGCCAAGATCAACCAGGTTGTCCGCGCCATCCATCAGAACGGCAGTCTCGCCGGACTCCACTGTTGCGGGAACACGGACTGGGAGATGGTCCTGAATACGGATATTGACATTTTGAATTTTGACGCCTATGGTTATATGGACAAGCTTTTGATTTACGAGAAGGCGATAGCCCGTTTTTTAAAAAAAGGGGGAGTGTTCGCGTTCGGTATTGTTCCCAATACCGAGGATATCGCGCAGGAGGGGCTCGTGGAGCGATTCACCGAAATCCTTATGCGCCATCCGGCCCTCCTGGCCAATGGAGCCTTGGTCACGACGTCTTGCGGATGCAACGCGCTGTCGCAGGAACTCGCGCGCAGGGCTCTGGAAACCTGCGCTCAATTGGCGGGGCGGCTCAAGGGCGAATTTTAGAAGGGATTCTTCATAAATTAATCAACGTTTAATCCTGTCTCGAGCGGGATTAAGGAGGGTGTTTATGGTTATGGTCGTCAAGAGGGTCGGTTTGGTTTTGATCATGCTGGGTTTGCTTGGCCTGCAGTCCCCGGTTCTTTGGGCTCAGGAGAATGAAGAGCTGAGGGTGCCCAATGCGGCTCAGGAAACACCACAGGTTTTGCAGGAAGTCACAGGTGAGGCTGTCGTAAACGAGGAAGTTCCGGCGCCCGCGCCCCAGCCTCCCTTGACAGAAGAGCAAACGATTCAGCCCCCGGCCCCTGTCCCTGCGACGCCGCAGGCCCCTGCTGCGCCTCCCGCGGAAACGCCAGGCCCGAAACAGCCGGTGGAGCCGCCTGCGCCGCCGCCTGCGCCTTATATGGAGATCAAGGACGTGGAAGCTCCGTCAGAGTGGGTTTGGGGAGAGGTCGTCGCCGTCGATGAGGCCGCGCGCGCCATCACCATCAAGCACTTGGATTACGATACCTACGAGGAAGTGCAAAAGGTCCTGACCGTCACGGACAAAACCCTTTTTGAAAACGCCGGGGACATCAAAGACATCAAACCCCAGGACCATATTACGGCCGATTACAGGACGAACGGCACCATCAACGAAATCGAGATGATCGTCGTTGATAAAATGGAAACGAGCCCTGTGGAGACTCAGCCGGTCCCTGCCGCCGCGCAACCCGCGGAATCTCAGGAATCAGCCGGTCTCGCCCAACCGCCGGCAGTCCCCGAGGATACCATTGTTGTCCTTGAAGAAGATGCCGCCGGGCAGCAGGAGGTCGTGGAGGAACAGCCTCTGGTGTCAGAGCCTGCCGTTACCGACGTCAATGAGGAAACGGGAAACGCGCTGTAATCAGGCAAGAGGCCGATTTTAAACGAAAAAAGAGCCAAAACCGCGGCCCCGTGAAAAAAGACGGGGCCGTTTTTTCTTTTTAATCAGGCAATGGATCCGTTAGAAAATGAGGGTTTATGACGCGCGGGACGAAAAGTAAGTTTCCCCTTGGGCCTTGGCCGCGGATTTTCATCTTTGATCTCGATGGTACCCTCGCCGATGCCTATCCGGCGATTTTTAAGAGTTTTAACGCCGCGATGGCCGCCTTTGGCTATCGTGAAAAAAGCCCCGCCGTTATCAGAAAAGCCGTGGGTTGGGGAGACCAAAAACTCCTTGAGCCGTTTGTGCGCCGCCGGGATCTGGCAGGTGTCCTGGCTTATTACCGCGAGCATCACGCCCGCGCCCTGTCTAGGGGCAGTTTTTGGATGCCCGGAGCCAGGCCGCTTTTGAGGGCGTTGAAAAAATCGGGCGCCCGCGTGGCGATTGCCAGCAACAGGCCCTCGGCGTTTACGCGCATGATCGTTAAAAAATTGGGCATGGAGAGGTTTCTGGATGTCGTGCAGTGCGCCGACCGCCTCAGAGACAAGAAGCCGAGTCCCTGGACCTTAAGGAATATCCTGCGCAAATTGTCCCTGAGGCCCGAGGATGCCTTGTACGTGGGGGATATGGCCATTGACATCCAGGCGGCAAAGAGGGCGCGCGTCAGCAGTGCCGCCGTAGCCACAGGCTCCAGCAGTTTAAAGGCGCTGAAGCGGGAAAAGCCGGATTACCTGTTCCGGGGCCTCGCGGAGCTAAGAATCGCCTTTTTGAAAAACAGACAGCGCTGACAGCGCGATGGTCTTCTGCCTTTCGGAGGGCCTTGGAACCGAAACTGACCTTGACCTCGCACCGTCGATTTGATATAAACATTAAAGAGACTGAGTTTGTTGCGTTATTGAGTTTCTTGAGTTATTGAGTTCATTGAGTTTTCACTTAACCCACAACTCAACAAACTCTACAAACTCAAAAAACTCAAAAAACTGAGTTTGTTGCGTTATTGAGTTCGTTGGGTTCATTGAGTTTTCACTTAACCCACAACTCAACAAACTCTACAAGCTCAAAAAACTCAAAAAACTATAATTTTCAGAGACTGAGTTTGTTGCGTTATTGAGTTATTGAGTTTCTTGAGTTATTGAGTTCATTGAGTTTTCACTTAACCCACAACTCAACAAACTCTATAAACTCAAAGAACTCAAAGAACTATAATTTTCCAGTTTATTAAAGGAGGCTTTGTGTTTGTTCTCGCGAATTTTCTGTCTTCTGCCGCGCAGGTCCTCAATATCGTTTTGACGGCGTATTCCTGGGTCATCATCATCCGGGCCCTGGTTTCCTGGGTAAGCCCGGACCCCTTGAATCCCATTGTTCAATTCCTGCAGGCGGTCACAGAGCCCGTCTTGCAGCCAATTCGCAGGGCCCTGCCTCCGGCCTTCCGTTTCGGTATCGATGTTTCTCCTTTGATCGCGATCCTGATCCTGATTTTTTTGAAGTCTTTTTTGGTCGGGACGCTGCTTGAGCTCAGTTTCCGTCTCCGCTAATTTCATGGCAAACGAATTCCTCATACTGAAATTCATCCTCCTGGCTGTTTTTTTGTCCTTTTCGGCCTTTTTTTCCGCCTCTGAGACCGCCCTGTTTTCCCTGGATTCGATCAAACTGAAAAGGCTCGCCCAGGAAGGAAAAAATACGACGGCCATCCTGGCCCTGATGGAAAACCCTTTGCGCTGCCTGACAACCATTTTGGCAGGCAATACCCTGGTCAATATCGCAATTTCCGCTCTTATCACATCCGTCCTGCTGGATATCTTCGGCGCCAAGGGTGTCAGTATTTCCGTCGGCGTGACAACATTCGTTCTTCTGTTGTTCGGGGAAGTCACGCCCAAGACGATCGCCATCAATAACAACGAACGCGTTGCCTCTCTTTTTGCCAGGCCCCTGTATTTTTTTGAACGGTTCTTCCGGCCCTTCCTGCTTTTTTCGACCAGGACCTGCGACGGCATCATTTCCTGGCTGGATTTACAGCCCAAAAAGGAGCCGACGCTCACCGAAGAGGAATTCAGGACTGTCATGGAAGTGGGCCATCGTCACGGGGTCGTTGCCAAGAGTGAAAAAGAGAGGGTTGTTTCGATCCTGGAATTGACGACGACGATGGCGCACGAAATCATGATCCCCCGCACCGATGTCAAGGCGGTCTCAGCCAGCTGGGAAAGGCAGCGCGTCCTGGAATTCGCCAGGATCACGCAGCATTCAAAATTTCCCGTGTATAAGGATTCCCTGGATAACGTGACCGGCGTCCTTCACGCCAAAGATCTGTTTTTGGAAAACGAAAAACCCCTGCAGGAACTCGTCAAACCGGTCTTATTCATTCCGGCGACAAAACACATTCATGAATTGATCAAGGACCTTTATAAACAGAATGCCAGGATCGCTATCGTGGTGGATGAATACGGCGGCACCGCGGGCCTGGTGACGCTGGAGGATATCCTGGAGGAGATCTTCGGGGAGATCCATGATGAGTTTGAGGCTCCGGAAAAACTCATCGAGTCCCTGGGCGATCAGATGTACCGCATCAGCGGAAAAACGCCGGTCGAACAGGTGGAGGCCGAGTGCGGGCTCCATGTCAAAGAAGGCGCCTATAAGACCATGGCGGGTTTCATCCTGGACATTTTCGGCAAGATTCCTCTGGAAGGGGAGAGGCTTCAGACGCCGGAAGGCGAATACACGGTTGAAAAACTCGTGGGCCGGCGGATCAAGAGCGTTTTGGTGAAAAAATGGATATGATCCTTTTGATTTTTTTGATCCTTCTGGCCGTGGCCGCCGAGGCTTTTTTCGCGGGGGCCGAAACCGCTTTTATTTCCGTCAATTTCCTGAAGCTGATGCATCTGATCGAGAAAAAAAATAAAAAGGCCCTGCTCGTCCATGACATCCTCAAGAAACCCGAACGCCTTCTGGTGACCACGCTCGTCGGCACGAATCTGTCCGTCGTTGTCTCCAGCGCCTGCGCCACGGCCCTGTTCGCCCGGTTCAAACCCTCTTACGAGGCGTTATTGACGACGGTTGTCATGACCCCCATTTCTTTTATTTTCGCCGAACTCCTCTCCAAGACAGTGGCGCGATACAGGGCCAACAGGGCTGTTTTGTCCCTGGCGGGCTTTCTGGTTTTTTTCTCCAGGCTCCTGACGCCCCTGGTGGCGTTTTTCACGCTGGTGGCCCGTTCCGTCGCGGGGATCATCAATCCCGGAGGCGTCAAGAAGAACCCTTTCCTGACGAAGGATGAGATCAAGTGCCTGATCAAGGATATTTCCTGCGAAGGGATCCTCGAGCCGCGGGAAAAAGAGGCGATTGACAAGATTTTTGACATGACCCTCACCAAGGCCGCGGATGTCATGGTCCCTCTCAGAGAGGCCGCCCGGTTTGATGTCTCCGAGGATATGGGAACGCTCAGGCAAAAGATGAGGACGGCGCGCTTCACGCGGTTTCCGGTGTTTGAAGGCCGCGAATTGAAAGGAATGATCAATATCTACGACCTGTTTTATGCCGTTCCCGACGATTGGCGTTCCGTGATCCGTCCCTTGGTGCGCGTGGAGCAGGAGGAAAGCCTGGATAAGGTTTTTTCAAAAATGCAGCCGCGCAAGGAAAGCATGGCCGCGGTCTTCAAAGGCCCTGAACCCGTGGGGATCGTGACGATGGAGGACCTCATGGAAGAGGTGACGTCCCGGCTGGCTTTGCCTGAAAAAAAGACCCTGTAAACAGCGCGCCGGGCTTTAAAAAAAGGAACATATCATGCTAAAATTCACAGGTTTGAAAATAAAAATCGCGGTTGTCCTGGCTGTTTTATTCCTGTCTTTTTTCCGGCCCTTGGACGCGCGGGGTCAGGAAGATGCCGCGGGAAATCCGCTTGAGGTCCGCGTGTTCCATCAGATCCATTGCCTGGCCTGCGCCAAGCTTAAGCATGATGTTTTGCCGGGGCTTCGCCAGAAATACGGCAGCCGCGTGGAATGGGTATTTTTAGACATCGGCGACAAAGAGCATTATGAGACGTATCTCCAGCTGGAAAAGGACCTGGGCAAACCCATCGGCACACCCACGGTCGTCGTGGGGCGCAGGGTCCTGGTGGGCCTGGCCAAGAACGTAGACAGCCTGGATAAGGTCATCGAAGAGGAATTGGCCTTGGTTCAGGAATGTCCTGTTCCTGTCTCGCGCGGGATCAATATCCTTGAGCATTTCAAGTCCTTCGGCCCATTCGCTGTCATCGGGGCCGGCCTTATTGACGGCGTGAATCCCTGCGCTTTCACCGTGATCGTGTTTTTTATTTCTTTCCTGAGCATCATGGGCTACAAGCGCCGGGAAATGTTTTTGATCGGCGCGGCCTATATCCTGGCGGTGTTCGCGACGTATCTGGCCATAGGCCTGGGATTGTTCAAGGCCTTTTACTGCCTGAGCGCGTTCTTCTGGCTTTCGAAAACCCTCTATTTTATTGTCGGGGGCTTGAGCGTTTTTCTGGGAATATTGGCTGTCCGCGACTATATCCTTTACAAGAAGACGGGCCGCACGGATGATATGGCCCTGCAGCTGCCGCAAAGCATAAAAAACAGGATCCACGCGGTTGTGGGCCGGTATTACCGTCAGGACCCCGCGGACAGAAAGAAGGCCCTGGGAGCGCTTCTGGGAAGCGCCTTTTTCGTCGGATTTCTGATCTCTCTGCTGGAGGCCGTCTGCACAGGACAGCTTTATCTGCCCACGATCGTTATCGTTCTGAAAGAGGGGACCCTGCGTTCCAGGGCCCTGTTTTATCTTCTTCTTTATAATCTCATGTTCATTTTGCCGCTTTTGGCTGTCCTGGCCCTGGCCTTGTTAGGGACGACGTCCAAAGATTTTGAGGTTTTCGCCAGGAAACATCTGGGGTTGATCAAGATCGCGATGGCGGCTGTGTTTTTGGGCCTGGGCGCCGCGCTCTGGCTGGGTGTTTTTTAAAGGCTCTTATTAATGAATAAAAGCGTTCCTTGTGTTTTGAGCCTTCTCGAAAACCCTTGCCAAAAAAAGCCTCCTGTATTATAGTGAGGACTTATTTCGGGTCATGAAACTGGAAAAATACCTTTTGTCGCGGCGCGGATTTTTCTAAAATATCCGCTTTGTTTAACATCACTTGAAAGAAAGAAGGGGGGAAGATGTTTAATCTGTTGTATTTGGCTCCAATAGGTTCTGTCCTGGCCCTGGCCTTCGCGGGATACCTGGCTGTCACGATCATGAAGACAGATGAGGGAACGCCGCGCATGCGCGAGATTGCCCAGGCTGTTAAGGAAGGCGCGGCCGCTTATCTGAAGCGTCAATACACGATCGTGGCGGCGTTTTTCGGCGTTGTTTTCGTGATTCTTCTGTTTTTGGTCCGTTCCGGCCATCTGCCTGCCGCTGTTCCCTACGCCTTTTTATCCGGCGGGCTTTTCTCCGGCCTTTGCGGTTTTCTCGGCATGAAGATGGCGACGAACGCCAGCGCGCGCACGACTTTCGCCGCGCAGAAAAGCCTCAACAGCGGTTTGCGCGTGGCATTTTCCGGCGGCGCTGTCATGGGCCTTCTGGTCGTTGGGTTCGGACTTCTGGATTTGAGCGTCTGGTATTTCGGCCTGGATTGGTGGTATTCGACGCACCCCTTGCCGGAAGGAATGGATAAGATCAAGGTCATTACGTCCACCATGCTGTGTTTCGGCATGGGCGCAAGCTCCCAGGCGCTGTTTGCCAGGGTGGGCGGAGGAATTTTCACCAAGGCTGCCGACGTCGGGGCGGACCTGGTTGGTAAGGTGGAGGCAGGTATCCCCGAAGATGACCCCCGCAATCCGGCTGTCATCGCCGATAACGTGGGCGATAACGTGGGTGATGTGGCGGGCATGGGCGCCGATCTTTATGAATCCTACGTGGGCTCCATTGTGGCCACAAGCGCCTTGGGCGTGGCCGCGGGCCTGGGTGTGGGCGGTGTGACAGTTCCTATGGTTATGGCTTCTGTCGGTGTTCTGGCTTCGATCATCGGCACTTTCTTTGTCAAGAGCAGGGAGGACGCTTCGCAGGCCTCTCTTTTGTGGGCTTTAAGAAAAGGGATCTTCGTGAGCGCTTTTCTGATCCTGATCGCGTCCTATCCTTTGGTAAAATACGCCTTAGGCCCCCAGAACATGGGCGTTTACTGGGCAATCCTCTCCGGCCTTATTGCCGGCGTGCTTCTGGGGATCTCCACGGAATATTACACCTCCAGCGGTTATAGCCCGACAAGAAAGGTGGCGGACGCCTCCCTGACGGGACCGGCGACCGTTATCATCGGCGGCATGGCGGTCGGCATGCTGTCCACGGCCATTCCCATCATTGTCGTCTGTGTCGCTGTTCTGGCCAGCTATTATCTCTCCGGAGGCGCGACGAATTTCAACGCGGGTCTCTATGGCGTCGGCATATCCGCCGTGGGGATGTTATCGACCTTGGGGATCACGCTTGCCACCGACGCTTACGGCCCTATCGCCGATAACGCCGGCGGAAACGCGGAAATGTCCAAACTGGACCCCAGCGTGCGCAAAAGGACGGACGCCCTGGATTCGCTGGGCAATACCACCGCCGCCACCGGCAAAGGATTTGCCATCGGCTCTGCGGCCTTGACGGCCCTGGCCCTGATCGCGGCGTTCAATGACCAGGTCATCGTGGCCGGAAAGACGCTGGACTTGTCCTTGATGAATCCGCGCATTTTGATCGGCTTGTTCATCGGCGGCATGCTGCCGTTCGCGTTCTGCGCGTTCACCATGCAGGCTGTGGGCAGGGCCGCCTCCGGGATCGTCGTGGAGGTGCGCAGACAGTTCAAGGAAATCGTCGGGCTTATGGAAGGCAAGGCCAAACCGGATTACGCCGGTTGCGTTATGATCGCCACAAAAGCCGCGCAGAAGGAAATGATCCTGCCGGCCATGGTCGCCATCGTTTCTCCCATTGCCGTCGGAATTCTTGTCGGCGTGGAGGCTCAGGCCGGTCTTCTCGTGGGCGCGACCGTCACCGGGTTTGTTCTGGCCATCATGATGGCCAACTCCGGCGGATGCTGGGACAACGCCAAGAAATATATCGAAGAAGGGCACCATGGCGGCAAGGGGTCTTTTGCCCATAAGGCCGCTGTGGTTGGCGATACCGTGGGTGACCCTTTCAAGGATACGTCAGGGCCTTCCCTGAATATCCTGATCAAGCTCATGTCCATGGTTTCGATCGTGTTCGCTTCGTTTGTTATTGCCAATACCTTGTTCAAATAAGCGTTTTTTGCAAAACAACCCTCCGGCTTGGCGCTGTTCAAAGCGCGCCCCCAGCCGGAGGGTTTTTTGTTTTCCGTGTGATATAATACTAAGGCTATGCATTCATTGTTGCCGGTCAATAAGCAAGATATGCGCGAGCGCGGATGGGATTCCTGCGACGTGATCTTTGTTACGGCGGACGCCTATTGCGATCATCCGAGCTTTGGCGTGGCCCTGTTGTCCAGGCTTCTGGAGTCAAAGGGCTACAGGGTCGGCATCATCGCACAGCCGGACTGGAGGAGCAACGAGGATTTTTTGAAATTGGGCGCGCCGCGCCTTTTTTTCGGAGTCACCGCCGGGAATCTGGATTCGATGCTCGCGCTTTACACCCCTTATCTGCATCTGCGCAAAGAAGACAAGTATTCGCCCGGCGGAGCGCCCGGCCTGCGGCCGAAGCTGCCCAGCATCGTCTATACCCTGAAACTGCGCCAGCTTTTCGGCGGCGTGCCTGTCATCCTGGGAGGCCTGGAGGCTTCGCTCAGGCGGCTGAGTTATTATGATTTCTGGACGGACTCTGTGCGGCGGTCCCTGCTGTTTGACGCCAAGGCGGACCTGCTGGTTTACGGAATGGCGGAGAGGCAGGTTTGTGAGATCGCCGGCCGCCTTCAACACGGGGGACCGGGCGCGGACCTGGGCGGCATACGGGGCACGGTCATCGCTTCCAAAACCGCGCCCGAAAACGCGCGGATACTGCCTTCTTTTGAAGAGGTAAAAAAGGACAAGAAAAAATTCCTGGAGGCATTCCGGATTTACAGCAGTCATGCCAATCCCTACACGGCCTCCCCGCTTGTTCAGAAAACAGACACCCGCTTTTGTCTTCAGTGGCCGCCGGCTGTGCCGTTATCCGGAAAAGAAATGGATGAGCTCTACGGCCTGCGTTTTACCCGCCGAGCCCATCCTGCCTGCGAACGGTTCGGCGGTTTGCCCGCTTTGAAAACGGTTGAGGCCTCGATTGTCAGCCACAGGGGCTGTTCGGCAAGTTGCTCTTTTTGCTCCCTGTCCCTTCATCAGGGCCGTATCATCCAGAGCCGAAGCGCGGAGTCGATCGTTAAAGAGGCCCGCGCGCTCGCCGCGGACAAAAGATTCAAGGGCGTTATTTCCGACGTGGGCGGCCCGACAGCCAATATGTATGGGGCCGTCTGCCGCCTCAATTATCGCTGCGAGCGCCAGGATTGTCTGTGGCCGCGGGTGTGTGAGAACCTGCGCATCGATTTTGACAGGCAGGCCGTTATGCTCGAGGCTGTGCGGACATGCCGGGGCGTGAAGAAGGTCAATATCCAGAGCGGCGTCCGCTTTGATCTTCTCCTGGACCCGTCGGCAAAAAAGTATTTTGAGGATCTTTGCCGGCACTATGTCGGCGGGCAGCTGAAAATAGCCCCGGAACATGTTTCCAACGCGGTTTTACGGCTTATGCGTAAGCCGCCTTTTGAGGTTTATAAGAGATTTAGAGCCCTTTATCAAAAGACCTGCCGAAAACTGAAGAAGGACCAGTATCTGGCGCAATATTTTGTGACGGCCCATCCCGGGTGCGGGCCGAAGGAGGCCGGGGAGCTGGCAGCTTACACAAGGACCTTGGGATATACGCCGCGCCAGGTCCAGGATTTTATCCCCCTGCCCATGACGCGCTCCAGCGTCATGTATTACACAGGGCTGGACGTGGAAACAGGCAAGCCTCTTTATGTGGCGCGCGGCCGCTCCGAGAGGGAGGCCCAGCGTCGTCTTATCCAGGGCCGAGGCTAAAAGGGTGGATTTGAGCCCTCTGAAAGCATATTGTCCCTTGACTAATCTCCCCTTCTTCTATAATCTAAGTGCATGCATAAATCTCCTCTGACGAAACTCAAGAAAGGTTTGAAAGCGCGGGTGGTGGAAATTACGGGCGGCCGCTCCCTGGGCCACAAGCTTTCCATGATGGGGTTGAGGCCCGGTATCCAGATTACGAAATTGAATTCGTTTGTTCTCAAGGGCCCTGTGACGGTCCGCGCCGGCCATACGGTCCTGGCCCTGGGGCACGGCATGGCGGAAAAGGTGATCGTCGAGGTTCTCCCGGAATCTCCCTCCAAAACATGAAAAAGATCCTCCTCATCGGTAATCCAAACGTCGGAAAAAGCGTCATTTTCGCCCGCCTGACCGGCATTCAGGTCGTGACCTCCAATTATCCCGGCACAACCGTGGAATACCGGCAGGGTTTTATGGACTTGGCCGGGGAGCGCTATGAGGTCATCGACATGCCCGGCACCTACAGCCTTGAGCCCACATCAAAGGCCGAGGAAGTGACCTGTGAATTCCTGGGCCGCACATGTGAAAAAGAGCGGGACTGTATCATTCTCAACATCATTGACGCGACCAATCTGGAGCGTAACCTTCACTTGACCCTGGATTTGATCGACAGGGGTTATCCTGTGGTCGTTATCCTGAACATGTGCGACGACATCAAGCATCGCGGCATCGCGATCAACGCGCAGAAGATGGAAGAGCTCCTGGGGGTCCCCGTGATATCCACCTGCGCGGTCACGGGCCTGGGCGTCAAGGTCTTGAGGGAGCGCCTGCTGGAGGGCGCCCCTGGAATTTCTCCCAAAAGGCGTTCGCACGAAGAACTTTGGCAGGCGGTGGGCAAGATCATCGCCGAGGTGCAGCTTTTGACCCACAGGCATCATACCTTGAGGGAAATGATGGAAGACCTTTCCATCAGGCCTTTCACGGGCCTTTTGATCGGCGCGGCCGTCATTTACGCGGTGTTTAAAACCGTGCGGTTTATCGGCGAAGGCCTGATCCAGTATGTGTTCGATCCGTTTTTCAGCCATGTTTATGGCCCTCTGATCGGGAAGCTCAGCGCTGTCCTTCAACCAGGCAGTTTGATCCACCATATCCTGATCGGAGAACTCGTTTCCGGGAAAATCGAATTCAGGGATTCCCTCGGCGTCCTGACGACGGCGCCATATGTGGAATTCGCCATGGTCCTGCCCTATATCATCGCCTTTTATCTTGTCCTGGGCATCATCGAGGACATCGGATATCTTCCCAGGTTTGCCCTGCTTTTGGACGGGCTTATGCACAAGGTCGGGCTTCACGGTTTCGCCATTATTCCCGTGCTTTTGGGATTCGGATGCAATGTGCCCGGCATCATGGCCACGCGCGTTTTGGAGAGCACCCGCGAGCGGTTCATCGCCTCGACGCTGATTTCTATTGCCGTGCCATGCGCGGCCCTGCAGGCCATGCTGATCAAGCTCACCGGGCCCTGGGGCATCAGGCCTCTGATCATCGTATTTATGACCCTGTTTTTGGCCTGGGTCGTCATCGGGTTCGTTTTGAACAAGGTCATGAAAGGCTATAGCCCGGAGCTTGTGCTGGAGATCCCGCCCTACCGGTTTCCGCCGTTAAATGTCGTGTTCGTCAAACTCTGGCTTCGCGTCAAAGAATTCATTGTCGACGCGTTTCCTTTTGTCATTCTCGGCGTGCTGATTGTCAATCTGATGTATTATTTTGAGATTCTCAATGTCGTCAGCCGCGTTTTTGAGCCTGTGATGAAGACCGTGCTCGGCCTTCCGAATACGGCCATCTTTCCTTTATTGATAGGTTTTTTGCGCAAAGACATCGCCGCGGGGCTCCTGATTCCTTTGAACCTGGACCTTAAACAGACCATTATCGCCTGCGTTGTTTTGTCCATGTCGTTTCCCTGCATCGCCACGTTCATCATTTTTTTCAAAGAGATGGGATGGAAATATCTTCTCGCCTCAACCGGCATCATGATTGCCGCGACCTTGATCGCCGGCGGCCTGTTGAATATCATATTATAAAGAGTTAAGAATGAAGAATGGAAACAAACTCATGAGAACGTTACTAAAGAGCTGATCACCAGCCAGCTGTTGATAATGAAAATCAAAGCCATTTCACTCATTTCCGGAGGATTGGACAGCACCCTGGCGACAAAAGTTATCATCGACCAGGGGGTCGAAGTCATTGCCGCCAATTTTGTTTCTCCTTTCTGCCGCTGTGACCGCAAGAGGCCCGGGCAGGACCATTCCAAGGGCTGCCGCCATGAAGCCGTTTTTGTCGCCAAGGAATTGGCGATCCCGCTGAAGATCGTCAATATGACCAGGGAATTCCTGGAAGTCCTTAAAAAGCCCAAGCATGGTTACGGCAGCCATATCAATCCCTGCATCGACTGCCGCGTGCTTATGCTCAAAAAAGCCCGCGAACTGATGGAAGAGCAGGGGGCTCAGTTTTTGATCACCGGGGAAGTGCTGGGCCAAAGGCCCATGTCCCAGCGCAGGGACGCCATGCATATCATTGAAAAGGAAGCCGGGGTCAAGGGCCTTGTTGTGCGGCCTTTGTCCGCCAAGCTCCTGGATCCGACGATCCCCGAAGAAAAGGGCTGGCTGGACCGCCAAAAGCTCCTGGATATCAGCGGAAGGGGCCGGCGGACGCAGATGCAGATGGCGCAGGATTATAATATTAAGGATTATCCCTGTCCGGCAGGGGGCTGTTTGCTCACAGACCCGGCCTTTTCAAAGCGCATCAAGGATTTGATCGACCATAATGAATTGACCATGGAAGATGTCCAGCTTTTGAACCACGGCCGGTATTTCCGCCTGGATGAGAAGCGCAAGCTTGTCATCGGCAAGAACCAGCATGAGAATGAGAGGTTGGAAGAACTGGCTTCCTCCGAAGACCATCTCTTTTTTCCGGCTGATGACGGGGCAGGGGCTTCGGGCCTGGCCAGAGGAGATTTTTCAGCCCCAGGCGACCTGGAAATGGCCGCCCGCCTCGTCGCGCGGTATTTTGACGCCGCCAAGACGTCGGACCGCGTGAATGTGGGCGTCAGGCACAGAGAAAAGACAACCGCTCTCATGGTCGCGCCTTTTAGCGACGAAGAAACGAAGAAATATCTGATTTAAGGCGCCTTCCACAGGGAATAGAAAACATGTTCACCAACTGTCCCGGCAGGGACAAGGGCTTAAAGGTCCGTTATATGAAATGCCTGCATTGCGGCGCGGAAATCGAGTTTTTTTCCGATGAGCCGAAACGCAGGTGCCCGTCCTGCAAGAAGGACGCGGTTTATTCCGAAAAGGATTCCTGTATTTATTGGTGCAAAGCCGCCAAAGACTGTCTCATGCGTTTTTAAAACCCTGCAAACTCCTCGCGTGCCTCCGCCCTTGACAAACAGGGGAACCTGACATATACTCTATACCAGTAGGGGGTATATGCCAAAGGAGGTTTTGAATGTCAGACAAGCCCGCCGTCCACCAGGAACAAATCTCCAATCTTAAAAAGATAGAAGGCCAGATCCGCGGCGTCATCCGCATGATCGAAGAAGAGCGGTATTGCGTCGATATCCTGACCCAGCTGCACGCCGTTACCGGCGCCATTGAAACCGTCGAAGACCGCATCCTGGAAAAGCATCTGCAGGGGTGCGTGGCGACCTCATTCAGGAAAGGCGAGGCGGCGGACAAGGACTGCAAGATCAAAGAGGTCCTGGGGTTGATCCGTAAATTCAGGAGATGATATGAAAAAAACATTCATGTCTTTGCTCGGGCTGTTCCTGCTTTCGGGCAGCGCCCTGGCTGTTGAGGCCACGCTTCAGGACCTGATCGATGAAGCCCTGGAACGCAATCCGAGGATCCTGGCCGCGCAGGCGCGGTATGAGGCCGCCAAAGCCAGGATTCCGCAGGCCAGCAGCCTCGAAGATCCCCGGTTTGATTATAAATACGACCGGATGATCCCCCGCATGGTCAACAGCGACAGCGAAAACCCCGGGGCCATGCGCGTTTACGGCGTTACCCAGGAATTTCCGTTTCCCACAAAGTTATTGTTGAGAGGCCAGATCGCCTCCAAAGAAGCGCAGATCGTTTACGCGCAATATCTGGAAAAAAAGAACGCGGTGATCTCCGAGGTCAAGACCCTTTATGCCGAACTCGCCCTGATCTATAAGACCATTGAGATCATCAGGGAGAATAAACTGCTTCTGGAACAATTGAACAAAAGCGCTTCGTCGCGGTATTCCGTGGGCAAGAGCAGCCAGCAGGATGTTTTGAAGGCCCAGGTCGAGATCGCCAAGATGGATAATGAGCTGGTCCTCTTGGAGCAGAGGCGGCAGGTCCTGCAGGCCAGGCTCAATACGGTTTTGAACCGGGACCCGAGCCTTGAGAGGGGCAGTGTGGCTGTCCGTGAGAGGCCCGCGAAATTTCCCGAGTTGGCGAAATTGAACGAACTGGGCAGGGAGCATCGCCAGGAGCTGGCGGGTTACCGCCTCGCGGTTGACCGCGCCAAAAAAATGGTGGCCCTGGCCAAGCAGGAATATCTTCCCGATTTTATGATCCGATATGAGCGGATGGAGCGCGATAGCCGCCTGAAAGAATGGGCGGGCATGGTCGGCGTGACGTTGCCTCTCTGGTTCTGGCAGAAGCAGAATTTTAACGTTAAGGAGATGAAGGCCGAGCTCAAAGGCATGCAAGCCGTCTATCAGGAGGAGGAAAACGCGGTCTTCCTGGAGATCAAGGAGAATTACGCGGAACTGGAGGCTGCCGGAAAACTGCTGGCGCTTTACCGGACGGCGTATCTGCCGCAGGCCGAGCAGACCTTGAAGGCGTCTTTGAGCGGCTACGAATCGAACCAGGTCGATTTTTTGAATGTCCTCGACAGCACGCGCCTTCTTCTGGAATTCAAACTGGATTATTACAGGATTTTGATCAGACAGGAAATCGCCTTTGCGGAATTGGAAAAAGCCACAGGCAGGGAATTGGGCGGCGAAAGGACCGGGGGTCATGAAAAATAAAAGATGGGTCATAGGGGCTGTCGTGGGGTTTTTCTTGTTGGCCGGCGGGGCCGCGCTATTTTTTCAAAACGCGCCGCACGGTTCAAACGATATTTCCAAAAAGGAAGGGATCGATTATTGGACATGCGGTATGCATCCTGAGGTCAGGCAGGCCGGCCCCGGCAAATGCCCTTTGTGTCAGATGCCCCTGGTGCCGGTTTTAAAAGAACAGGCCCCTGCCGGAGCCCTTGGGGATCAAGAGGGTTATTACGGATGCGGGATGAAGCAGGAAGGGCATTGTCCGCATTGCGACAAAGGGGACAAGGACGCCAAATGCGTTTGCGGCGGACATTCATTTATCCAGAAGGGCGAGGCCCTGAAACACTGCCCGGTCTGCAAAAAAGAGCTTCAAAAAATTCCGCCGGAAGAGGCGGTTCAAAAAGTCGATCCCGGCCGCCCGGAAAAAGAAAAGCCGCTTTTCTACCGTAATCCCATGGATCCGCAAGTCACGTCTCCTGCTCCCATGAAGGATGAAATGGGCATGGATTATATTCCTGTCTATGAAGAACAGCAAAAGCCGGGCCTTCAGGAAGAAGGCGTGGTCAGCCGCGTGCGTCTTAAGCAGGATCAGTCCCGGTTGGCCGGAGTCGTTGTTGAGCCTGTTGAGAAGCGTGCCCTGGTCAAGGAGATCCGGGCGGTCGGCAGGATCGCTTTTGACCCTGAACTTGCCATTGCCCAGGAAGAGTTTCTGACGGCTGTCGAAACCCGGCAAAAGGTCGGCCAGAGCCCGGACCCTGATGTCATTGCCCGTTCCCAGGATTTGCTTGAGAAGTCCAGGTTTAAGCTGAGACTTTTGGGAATGAGCGAGCAGGAGATCGACGCGTTGGAAACCGCCAAAACAGCGCAGATGAGTCTTGTCCTTCCTGAGGACAAGGCCTGGGTTTACGCGGATATCTTTGAATATGACCTGGCTTGGGTCAAACAGGGGCAAAAGGCCGAAGTGACGACTACCGCTTATCCGGGCGAAGTTTTTGAGGGCGTCATCAAATCCATCAGCCCTGTCCTGGATCCGAAAACGCGCTCCGTCAGGGTAAGGCTTGAGATCGACAATCCGGACAGAAAGCTGAAACCTGAAATGTACGCGAATGTCGTGATCCAGAGTCTGTATGAAGGGCCCGATGGCGCAAGAAAAATGCTGGCTGTGCCGCAGGAAGCCGTGCTGGATACGGGCACGCGCAAAATTGTTTATGTTGACGCCGGCAATGGGACGTTTCTAGGCAAAGAGGTCAAGGTGGGGCCTGTGGCCGCGGCTGTTGTGGATGGCGCGCCGCGCCTTTTTTATCCTGTGCTGGAGGGTTTGAAGGGGGATGAGAGGATCGTGACCAAGGGGAATTTCCTGATCGATTCCCAAAGCCAGCTCACAGGCGGAATGTCCGTATTGTGGGGCGGCTCGCAGGAGCTCAAGTCCGAAGGAGGGACTGCTCAAGAATCAGCTCCGATTACAACCGAACACCAGCATTGAAAGTTTTCATAAACCGAATATTTTTATGATCAATAACCTCATCAAATACTGTTTAAAAACACCCCTGGTCGTATTCGTGATTTACGGCGTCCTCGTATTTTGGGGCGCCTGGGCCATTTCCAATATCCCTATCGACGCCCTTCCTGATATCGGCGAGAAACAGGTCATTGTCTATACGGATTGGCCCGGTCGTTCAGCCCAGGACATCGAAGACCAGGTCACATATCCGTTGTCCGTGACCTTGCAGGGCGTGCCGGGTGTTAAAACCGTGCGCGCCTCATCCGCCTTCGGCTTTTCAGAAGTCTATTTGATCTTCGAAGACAGCGTGGATTATTACTGGGCCAGGTCCAGGGTCCTTGAGCGTATGAATATTGCCGCCAGGAGCCTGCCTGAGGGCGTAAACCCTGTCCTGGCGCCGGATGCCACGGGCTTAGGCCAGGTTTTCTGGTACACGGTGGAAGGTCCCGGCCGGACGCTGGATGAACTCAGGAGCCTGCAGGACTGGTTTATCCGCTATCAGCTTAATTCCGTCAAGGGTGTCTCTGAGGTCGCGACCGTCGGCGGATTCGTCAAACAATACCAGATCGACCTGGACCCCAACAGGATGCTCAGCTACAACATCAGCCTCCAGGACGTCCTGAAGGCGGTCAAGGATTCCAATATCGACGTGGGCGCCAAGGTCATCGAATCCGGCGGTATGGAATTCATCGTGCGGGGCCTCGGGTTTATCAAGGACGCCGAAGACATCAACAAGATCGTCGTGGGCGAAGACAAAGGCGTGCCTGTCACGGTCAGGAATATCGCGTTTGTCCATCTGGGGCCGGAATTCCGGCGCGGGGCGCTGGATAAGGATGGACAGCAGGCCGTCGGCGGAGTGGTTGTCATGCGTTACGGCGAGAACGCCATGCAGACGATCCACCGCGTCAAAGAAAAGATCAAAGAGATCGAAAAGGGCCTGCCTGAGGGCGTGCGGATCGTGCCGTTTTATGACCGCACCGACCTCATCCACAGGACCATCGGCACATTGAAAGAGGCCCTGACCCTTGAGATCATTGTCACGATGGCCGTGGTCATCCCGTTTCTGGCCCATGTGTTTGCCGGCGTCATCATTTGTCTGGCCCTGCCGTTTTCCGTTTTGCTCGCCTTTATCGCGATGTATTATCTGGGCATCGATTCCAATATCATGTCTTTGTCGGGCATTGCCATCGCCATCGGCGCTCTCGTGGACATGGGCATCATCATGACGGAGAACGCCTATCGGCACCTCATTTTAGAAAAAGAAGCCATCCTGCGGGGCGTCAAGACGAGGCTGGAGGTCATTTACGCGGCGGCCTCCGAAGTCGGTTCAGCCGTCTTGACCGCTGTTTTGACGACGGTGGTTTCATTTTTGCCTGTGTTCGCCCTGGAGGCCCAGGAAGGAAAGTTGTTTCATCCCCTGGCATGGACCAAAACCCTTGTCCTCCTGGCTTCTGTTGTCATCGCTTTGACGTTGACGCCTGTTTTGTGCCTTTACGGGCTCAAAGGCAGGCTGCGCAAGCCGGAAGAGAACCCCTTGGTCAACAAACTGCAGGTCCGGTATGAAAAGGTTTTACGCTGGGTCCTGGGTCACAGGACCGCGTTCCTGCTTCTGCCCTGGGCGGCTTTTACCGGGTCGCTTCCTTTCCTCATCCCGAAAGGCGCCGTCGCCTTTGTTATTTTCATTGTTGTTTCCGTCGGGACGCTGGTTTTTATCCTGCCGAAAAGGGCGAAATCCTGGATAGGCGGCGCCCTGATCCTTGTTCTTTTGAGCGGCTGGTTTTTGGCCGCCCCGCGCATCGGCCGGGAATTCATGCCGGCATTTGACGAAGGCTCCATCCTGTTCATGCCTGTCCTGCGCCCGGCGGTTTCTTTGACCGAAGCCTACCGCGTCATCCAGATCCAGGACAAGATCATCGCCGCTTTCCCCGAGGTGGAGATGGTTGTCGGCAAGGTGGGCCGCGCCGAAACGGCCACAGACCCGGCGCCTGTGGAGATGTTTGAGACGACGATCACGCTTAAGGACAAAAAGCTCTGGCGCGCGGGGATGACGAAGGAAAAACTCATCCGCGAGATGGACGCGGCCCTGCAGATCCCTGGCGTTTCCAATATCTGGACCCAGCCGATCATAAACAGGATCGATATGCTGGCCACTGGCATCCGGACTTCGGTCGGGGTCAAGGTCTTCGGCCCGGATTTGAAGAAGATCGAGGAGATCGCCCGGCAGGTGGAAGACATTGTGCGGACCGTGCCCGGGGCCACGGACCTGTATTCCGAGAAGATCGTCGGAAAACCGTATCTTGAGTTCCACATCGACCGCGAACAGATCGCCCGCTACGGCGTGACCATCCGGCAGGTCCAGGATGTCATCGAAATGGGCATCGGCGGAGAGAATATCTCGACGACCGTGGAAGGCCGCGAGCGTTATCCCGTCCGCGTGCGTTACTTGAGGGAGCTGCGGGACAACCCGGAGGCTCTCAAAAAGACCTTGATCCCCACCAGTTCCGGCGCGCAGGTCCCTATCTCGCAGGTCGCCGACATTTATTTTGTCACCGGGCCCGCGATGATCAATTCCGAGAACGGGCTGTTGCGCGCCTATGTGCTGATGAATGTCCGGGGCAGGGACATGGTCGGTTTTGTCGAAGAGGCCTCCAGGGTGGTCAACAACAAGCTGAAGCTGCCGGCCGGTTATTTCATCCAGTGGTCCGGGCAATTCGAGAACCAGGTCCGTTCCACCAAAAAGATTTTTCTTCTTTTGCCCATCAGTCTTCTGATAAATTTCCTGATCATTTATATGAATTTCCGCTCTTTGTCAAAAACGGCGTTCATTTTTACGGCCATCCCCGTCACATTGGCCGGCGGGATCTGGCTTCTGGCCGCCTATAGCGTATTCAGGGATTTCAATTTTTCCGTGGCGGTCTGGGTCGGTTTTATCGCGCTGTTCGGGATCGCCGTCGATGACGGTGTGCTGATGACCACCTATCTCGACGACGTTTTCAGAAAACGCAAAAATGGGATCAAGACCCGTCAGGATATTGTGGAGGCGACTGTTGAGGCGAGTTTGGGAAGGATCCGGCCTGCCTTCATAACGACCGTGACGACGATCGTCGCGCTTCTGCCGATCATGTTTTTAAAAGGCACCGGCTCTGAGATCATGCAGCCCATGGCCATTCCTTCCATCGGCGGCATGGTCATGGAAATGGTCACCTGGTTTGTCGTGCCGTGTTTGTATTCCTGGCATCAGGAAAGCCTGCTGAAAAAAACCGCTTAAATAACGAAGGGGGAGTTATGTTGAAGAAATTCCTGCTCGCGCTGGTGATAACGGCATCGACTGCCGGTTTTGCCTTAGGTCAGCACCATCATGAGGATGCCCGGCTTGAGGCCACGCCCGTTGTGGCGCCCGCGGATACTCCCGAGGCTGCCAATAATACCGTCTGCCCCGTGACCGGGCTGCCTATTGGCGAACCGGGGAAATACACAGTTGAGCATAACGGCAAGATCTATAACCTTTGCTGTCAAATGTGCGCGGAAAAGTTCTTAGAAGACCCTGAAACCTGCATTTCAAGGCTAAAGCCTTCAGAAGATCAAGAGTAGCCGCGGCGCCGCAAAGTTTCCTATCCGTATATTTTTAAATCACTTAAAGCCTTTAGGAGAGAAGTACTCTGCTAAGGGCTTTACTTTTCTCCAAAATACTTGACAAGAATTATCAGGTATTTTAAAATGCCTCTATGAGGATCACAACCCAGGGAGATTACGCTCTAAAGTGTCTTATGCGCATCGCGCAGGACGGTCCGTCAGGCCCGGTTTCCATCAGCCGCATCGTCGCCCGGGAAGGCCTGCCCCTGGATTATCTTGAGCAGCTTCTTTTAAAGCTGAAACGCAGCCGCCTCATCAAAAGCGTCAGGGGCGCGAAAGGCGGTTATCTGCTGAATACAGACCCGGACCGCATCAGCGTGCTTTGCGTGCTGCAGGCTGTCAGCGGTGAGGTTTTTGAGATCATCTGCGGCCGCAAGCGCAAGAGCGGCAAGACATGCAAGGGGTCGGATGATTGCGCCCTCAGGGATGTCTGGAGCCATTTAAAAGGCCATATTGAAGATTATCTGGGATCAGTGACCCTGGACCAGTTACTCAAACGTTCGAGGTGCATCCATGAAGACAATAGCCGTATTGGTTGAAGATATTTACGAAGACCTTGAGGTCTGGTATCCTTATTTGCGCCTGAAGGAAGAAGGGTTTCAGACGGTGGCTGTCGGCACAGGCCGCAGCAAGATCTACAAGAGCAAGCACGGTTATGAAATCCCCGAAGAAATGACGGTCAAGGAGGCCGCGAAAAAATCATTCGACGCGGTCATCGTCCCCGGAGGCTACGCTCCTGATATCCTCAGGCGTTATCCCGAGGTGAACCGCTTTGTCAGGAAGATGTTTGACGACGGGAAGGTTGTGGCGTCCATTTGTCACGGGGCCTGGGTCCTGGCCTCCGCCGGTATTCTCAAAGGAAGGACGGCGACCTGTTTTTTCGCGGTGAAAGACGATGTGATCCACGCGGGCGCCAGATATGTGGATAAAGAAGTGGTTGTGGACGGAAACCTGATCACCGCCCGCAAGCCCCAGGACCTGCCCGCTTTCATGAAGGCGATCATTATTCAGCTTCAACAAAGGCCGGCCGGCGCGCGGAGCCGGTTGACCGACGACGTGATTTAAATCCAGAGAGTCAACTCATAAAAGGAGACCAAAAATGACGACGCTCAAAGAAAAAGTCGAGGAAGCCTTGAAGGAAGTCCGGCCCATGCTTCAGGCCGACGGAGGAGATGTGGAATTTGTCAATGCCACCGAAGACGGCAAGGTGACGGTCAGGTTGACAGGCGCCTGCGGTTCGTGTCCTATGTCGCAGATGACGCTGAAGATGGGCGTTGAACGGCTTTTGAAACAGAGGGTGCCCGAGATCACCGAAGTCCTGGCCGCCTGATTCAGGCTGATGCGATATTAAGAAAAAATTCAATAAGATGCCTGTGAGCCGAAGACAAAAAATTCAAAGGCTGGAGAAGAATCTTGAGGGTCTGGGTCCGTCGGTGGTGGCTTTTTCCGGCGGAGTGGACAGTTCTTTTTTGCTGGCAGTCTGCTGCCGTGTCTTGAAAGGGCGTATCCTGGCTGTGACCGCTTTGTCGCAGACATATACCCCGGCTGAGGCGCGTTGCGCGGAAAAGACGGCCAAGGCCCTGGGCGCGCGCCATGTTTTCATCAGCACCAGGGAATGGGACGACAGGCATTTTCGCGCCAATCCCAAAGACCGCTGTTACTATTGTAAAAAAGAGCTTTTTGGCTGCCTGAAAATGGTGGCCGGGACTCAAGGTTTCGGTTGCATCCTCGATGGTTCCAATGCCGACGACCTGCGGGACTACAGGCCGGGGGCAAAAGCCAAGGCGGAAGCCGGCGTGCGTTCGCCCCTTCAGGAAGCGGGTTTGACGAAAGAAGACATCAGGGAGGCGTCGCGGGAGCTGGGGCTTGAATCCTGGAATAAGCCCGCCATGCCGTGCCTGGCGTCGCGTGTTCCTTACGGCTCGGCCATTACGAAAAAGCGTCTTTTGCGGATCGGGAAGGCCGAGGCGCTTGTGAAAGACGCCTTCGGCATCCGGGGGAATTTAAGAGTCAGGGATTTCTGGCCTTTGGCTCGGATTGAGGCTGATCGCAAAGAGTTGACTTTATTGAAAAAGTCCGAAAGCCGGCTGCGCGAAATGCTCGGGCCGTTGGGATATAAAAACATCAGGATCGAAGGTTATCGCATGGGCAACCTTAACACCCCCTTGGTCGAGACGAGGTCTCGACCAAAGTAAAGGGGATGCTATTTATGGTCGAGACCTCGTCTCGACCAAAGAGGAGAGTCATGGACAGGACATATTTTGATTACGCGGCGACTACGCCGACGGATGCGGAAGTGGTGGAAGCCATGCGGCCTTATTTCAACAGCCGTTTCGGAAATCCTTCCAGCATTCATTCTTTCGGGCAGGAGGCCAGGGCCGGGGTGGAGGCCGCCCGGGAAAAGATCGCTTCAGGGCTTGGGGCTAAACCGGAGGAGATCGTTTTTACGTCCGGCGGCACGGAAGCGGACAATTTCGCGCTTTTTGGGACCTTGTGGGCCAACGCCCAAAAAGGCAATCATGTCGTAACCACAGCCATCGAGCATCACGCGATCCTTGATCCCGCCAGGTTTCTCGAAAAACAGGGATACAAGGTGACCTATGTCCCTCCTGACAAATACGGGATGGTTTCCCCCCAGGATATCGCCGCCGCCATGACCGAGAAGACGGTTCTTGTGTCCGTCATGCACGCCAACAATGAGATCGGCACCATCCAGCCTGTCGCCGAGATTGGCCGTTTGGTCAGGGCCAAAGGCGTATATTTTCATACGGATGCCGTGCAGACCTTCGGCCACATCCCCGTGAATGTCGAAGACCTGCAAGTGGATCTCCTGTCGCTCTCCGGCCACAAGTTCTACGGGCCCAAAGGCGTCGGTTGCCTCTATATCAGGAAAGGCACGAGGATCCTGCCTTACCTGCGGGGAGGCGGACAGGAAAGGCGGCGCCGGGCTTCCACCGAAAATGTGCCCGGGATCGTCGGCATGGCCAAGGCCTTTGAGATTTGCGAGCGAAAGATGGAGGATGAGGCGAGGGAGCAGACGCGTTTGCGCGACAAGCTGATCGCCGAGCTGCCCAAAAGAATCGACCGCGTTTATCTGAACGGCCATCCGCAGAAAAGGCTGCCGAACAACGTGAATTTCTCCATCGAGTATATTGAAGGGGAGTCTATGCTGTTGAACCTGGACATGCAGGGGTTCGCCGCTTCCACGGGCTCGGCCTGCACCTCAGGCGACCTCGAGCCTTCCCACGTGCTTCTGGCCGTCGGTCAGCCGCATGAATTATGCCACGGGTCCATCAGGCTTACCATAGGCCGTTTTACGAAAGAAGAGGAAATTGACCGTTTTCTTGACACGTTCCCCGGAATCGTTAAAAAGCTGCGCTCTATGTCGCCTTTATATGAAGAAAAGACGACTTAGTCTTGTCGCTGCGATCAGTCTTTGCGCGATTTTTTTGCCTAAGAAAGCTTCGGCCCAGGGCGCCGATCTTGAGCGCATTGTCGTTCGCAAGACGCTTTCTTCCACTCCTTCCCATGGGGTCACGACTGCTGTCTTATCGCAGGAAGAGATCGAGAAGCTGCCGGCCAATACCCCCGAAGACCTTTTGACTTATCTCGGCGCGGACCTGCAATCCAGAGGTCCCTATGGGGTCAAGTCCGACATTTCCTTGAACGGCTCCACGTTTCAGCAGGTCCTGGTCCTGGTGAACGGCGCCCGCGTGAATGACGCCCAGACCGCTCATCATGACCTGGACCTTTTCTTTAATCTGGAGGATGTGGAGCGGGTGGAGATCATTCCCGCCTCAGCCTCCGTCCTCTACGGCCCCGACGGCATCGGCGGCGCCATAAATTTTATCCTCAAAAAACCCGTTGAGGAGAGGAGTTTTTTGTCTTTTTCCGGCGGGGACAGGGGTACCTCCGAGCAAAAAGGCAGGATTGCCTACGGCTTGGGGGCTTTCAGGAACAGTTTCAGCGCGGGCAACGCCCAGTCCAGGGGCTGGCGGTATGATACGGATTTTAGGACCGACACCTTTTTTCATTCCTCGCGATGGGAAAAAGACGGCGCTTCGCTTTTTTTCGACGCGGGTTACAATGAAAAGGCATTCGGGGCCTATGATTTTTACACGCCGGGCAGAGGCCTGCCGTCTAAAGAGTGGGTGAACACGAAATTTTTCGATGTTCGAGGCGTCCTGGAGGCGGCGGGCGGTCTGCGTTTTGAGCCGAGGGTCAATTTCCGGCGGCACCATGACAAATTCATGCTGGATATCACGCGGCCGGATTTTTACCTTAACAATCACAGGACGGATTCGTTTTTGGCCGGGGGCAGCGTGTCCTATTCCCCTCAGGAAGAATGGCGGCTGGCCCTGGGGGCCGACTGGGGATATGAAAACATTACGTCGAATAATCTGGGAAAACACCGGCGGGAGCACTGGGACGTCTATATCGACCCTTCCTGGCGCATGACGCCTTCCTCCAGCCTTCATTTGACCTTAAGGCTGGACGATTATTCGACCTTTGGCACGGAGGCCACAGGAGGCCTGACCTGGAAGTATCTCTTTGAGAACGAAAGCGAATGGTACGTCACCGCCGGCAGGACGATCCGCGTCCCCACGTTTACCGAGCTCTATTACAGCGACCCTACCACCGACGGCAATGAGGACCTCAAGGCGGAAAAGGCCTACAATATCGAATCCGGCTGGACGGTTTCGCCGACAAAAACGACTCGCGTGACCCTTTCGGCCTTCCTGCGCCGGGAGATGGATACGATCGATTTTACCAAACTCTCCGCGTCGGACGCGAAGTTTATGGCGCGCAATATCAGCCGCGCGCTCGCCGGAGGTATGAATTTTTACGGTCGGTGGGAGCCGGGCGGCCGGTTTGCCGCGGACCTCAGATACGCCTATGTCAGTAAAAAGATAGACGACGACGGCCTGCTTTATAAATACGGGCTGAATTATCTTGACCATCTTGTGGTGCTCGGTGTGGACATGACCCTCGCGTTCGGCATCCGTAACAGGACGGAGGTCGTCTTTAAGAAAAAGCCCGCGCGCAGGGGATGGACGCTGATCAATGACCGCTTGTCCTGGAGCCCGAAAAGGGACTGGGAGGTTTTTTGCCAGGTGGATAACCTTTTTAACGCAGAATACCAGGAGATTGAAGGCATCCCTGAGCCCGGCCGCATCGCGAAATTCGGAGTGAAATACAGCTGGTAAGGAAAAAATGACGATGAAGAAAAAGGTGATGGTTGCCATGAGCGGCGGGGTGGATTCCTCCGTAGCGGCCCTTCTTTTGAGAGAAGAGGGGTTTGATGTCGTCGGGGTTACCATGTGTTTTGATATCGCCGCGGAAAAGGGCCGCAGGCCCGGCTGTTGCGGCCCCTCCGGCATCCAGGACGCGCGCCGCGTGGCCCGGGATTTAAAAATCCCCCATTATGTGCTTCCCTACGGCCGCCTGCTTGAAGAGAAGGTGGTCCTTGATTTTATCAGCGAATATATCAGCGGCCGGACCCCGAACCCTTGCGTGCGCTGCAACCAGCATTTGAAATTCGGCCATCTTTTGGCGAAGGCAAGGGTGATGGGGCTGTCTCATTTGGCCACAGGCCATTATGCCCGTCTGGAAAAATCGGGTTCATCCCTGATTTTAAAAAAAGGCGTGGACCGGAAAAAGGATCAGTCTTATTTCCTGTGTTGTGTCCGCGCGGCTGATCTTAGGCGCGTCCTTCTGCCTTTGGGGGGCATGACCAAGGAAGAGGTCAGGGCCGTGGCGAGGAAAAAAGGCTTGCCCGTCGCCGAGAAACCCGGAAGCCAGGAGATATGTTTTATTCCCGGCAATGATTACAGGGCTTTTTTAAAAGGGCGCCTGAACGCGGCCTGTTTTCGCTCAGGCGATGTCGTGGACCGTTCCGGCAAGGTTCTTGGCCGCCACAAAGGCGTTTTTCATTTTACAATCGGCCAGCGGGAAGGCCTGGGGATATCGGCGCCTTATCCTTTGTATGTCAGCCGGTTGGATGAGAAAAATAACCGCGTTATCGTCGGGCCGAAGGAAGAGGTGTTCAGCAGCGTCCTTGTGGCCGGGGAATTGAACAGTTTTGCCTCGGGGAATTTCAAGAAAATCACCCGCGTGGAAGCCAAAATACGGTATAATCATCCGCAAGTCCCCGCGCGTCTCACGCCGCTGACAGGCAAAAAGATCAAGGTGAAATTCGAGGTTGCTCAACCCGCCGTAACCCCGGGCCAGTTCGTGGTGTTGTATCGGGGGGATATCGTCCTGGGCGGGGCCAAAATCCTGGAAAATTCATAAAAAGAGAGAGGCCATGTCTACAGAACTCATCCAGAAGATCGAACAGTTGAAAAACAAGCGCGGGGCTGTGATCCTCGCTCATAATTATCAGTTGCCTGAGGTCCAGGATATCGCCGACTACAGGGGGGACTCTCTTGAGCTCAGCCGCATTGCCGCCAAGTCGGACAAGAAGCTCATTGTCTTTTGCGGCGTGTATTTCATGGCCGAGACGGCTTCGATTCTCTGCCCGGACAAAACCATCCTGATCCCCGACCCCCAGGCCGGCTGCCCGATGGCCAATATGATCGACGCCGAGGACGTGCGTCAGCTCAAGGAGCGTCATCCGAAGGCTGTTGTCGTCGGATACGTGAACACGCCGGCGGAAGTGAAGGCGGAGCTGGATGTTTGCTGCACTTCGACCAATGCCGTGGATATCATCTCCAAACTCAAAGATGAGGAGATCATTTTTGTCCCCGATAAATACCTGGCGGATTACGTGTCCAGGAAAACAGGCAAGAGGCTGATCAGCTGGGAAGGGTATTGCCCGACGCATGTCAAGATCCTTCCCGAAGACATTATCAAAAAGATACGGCAGTATCCCGGGGCCAAGGTCATCGTCCACCCGGAATGCAGGCCGGAAGTCATTGAGCTGGCCGACGAGGCCCTTTCCACCGGCAGGATGTGTTCCTACGTCAAAAGTTCGCCGGCCAAGGAGTTCATCGTCGGTACGGAATTCGGCATGATCTACAGGCTTCAACAGGACAATCCTGATAAAAAGTTCTATCCCGCCTCCGAGCGCGCCACCTGCCCTAATATGAAACGCACCACCCTGGAGAAAGTCCTCTGGTCTTTGGAAGAGAATAAGACCGAAGTGCGGGTTTCCGATGAGATCCGCCGCAAGGCCCGCCGCGCCATCGACAAGATGGTCGAACTCGCCTAACCCCGAGGTTCTCGCCTAACCCCGAGGTTCGACCTCCCCCATCGCCTAACCCCGAGGTTCCGCCTAACCCCGAGGTTCGACCTCCCCCAAGCTCACTCAAGGTTCGACCTCCTCTGAGCACAAACGAGGTTCGACCTCGGCTAAGCACAAAGGAGGTTCGACCTCGGCTGAGCACAATCAAGGTTCGACCTTGCAATTTGGCTCTTGCAATTTGGCTTTGGCTTGCTATAATCTTTTCAAGTTCACTATTTCCTCTTGTTCGATGTTCCCTCAGTTCAAAGTGTTGCTTTGAACTTCCCGCCGTCGGACAATTCCTGCAACAAAAGAAAAGGAGTTGTCTATGAAAAGAACCCCTTGTGTTACCGGAGAGTATTACCATATTTATAACCGAGGCATCGAGAAAAGGGATGTTTTCTCGGACACACGGGATTACAAGCGCTTTTTGTGCTATCTGCAATTATTCAATTCAGACTTCAAATCTTTCCCCGGGATAGATGCCTTTCAAGGTGAGGAAGCTTCGGATACTTCGGTTAATTTACTCAAACTCGTGGATGTTGTCTGTTATTGCCTCATGCCGAATCATTTCCATCTCCTTCTTAAACAGAGGGAGAACATGGGTATAGCGCTCTTCATGCAGAAGTTAGGGACAGGCTATACGATGTATTTTAATAAAAAGTACGAACGTTCAGGAGTGTTGTTTCAGGGGGCCTTCAAAAGTAAGATCATCGAGAATGATTCTTATCTTATGCATCTTTCGCGTTATATCCATCTCAACCCTCGGGACCTTTATTGTTATGCGGAGGGGGAGAAGGATGGTCCAAGAAAACTGAAGCATTTCATCAAGACTTACCCGTGGTCCAGCTTTCGGCAATGTCTTGATCCCGAGGAAAATCAGTTTCTATCACCGGAGATCCTCCTTGGCTATTTTTCAAAAAATGGTTATGAAAAATTTGTATTCTCAGAAATGAATAAAGCCGACTCGTCGCTTGCCCCCTTAATGTTTGATTGACACAGGCCCGTAGTCCCGAGGTTCGCCCGTAGTCCCGAGGTTCGACCTCCCCCAAGCACAATCGAGGTTCGACCTCCTCCAAGCTCAATGGAGGTTCGACCTCGGCTGAGCACAAAGGAGGTTCGACCTCGTGAAGGGGCGGACCTCGTGAAGGGGCGGGGTGGGGAGGGAGCGGGGGAAGGCGGGAAAGTGTTGCGGCAGGACAACAGTTTTACGCTTCGCACATCCTTTCATGCCTGCAACGAGTTAGAGATATTTCTATTTAGCCTGGTTTGAAACCCTTTGAAAACAAAGAAGTTATATTATTGCATAAAAAGCAACAGTTCATTGCCTGGGTCCTGACAGGGCCAGAGTCCATCCCCGCCCTTTATAAAAACTGCCGCTCTAACCTATCACAGAACATAGACTTATAAAATAAAAAAATATAATCCTAAAAGAAGGCATTTGGCATGGAAGATGCATATATAGGATTATGCTAGTCTGTCCGGGAACAAGTTGGACATACTAGGACATACCCAGACATAATCGGACAAAAATTTATTAGCCAAATACCCTTAATTACGCTATAACAGGGAGAACAATCATGTCGAATGGGAATAACGGGTTTCTCACGGTTACGGAGGCAGCCAGGCTGGTCGGCGTTTCTGCCAAGACCATCGTGCGCTGGGAGAAGGCCGGAAAAGTCCGCCGTTCCAAACGCGATTTCCGGGGCTGGCGCGTTTTTGACGAGAAAGACTTGAGAAAACTTAAGGCGTTTCGAGAAACGATTTTTTATTAAAGCTATCCCAAGGAGGGATTTGCCATGGTCACCATGAAAAGAGCGGGAATAATCATTTGTTTAGCGGTTTGGTCGTTCGGGTTCGTCCTCAACGCCTCGGAATTGGAGGTCGTGGAAGAACAGCCCGTCGAAGAGGTCCCTGTCCAGGGGCAGCAGCCTCAGGACCAGCAGGTCAAGGATGGTGGAGAAAAGCCTTCAGAGGTTCTTCTCATCAGGGCCGATGATCCCGCGGGTGTCGCGACTCCCGCCCAAAAGACCAGGCCTCTTCCGGCGCCTGTGGCCAAGGTTGATGAACCCACGCGCTACACGCTGGGGCCTGAAGATGTCCTGGAGATCATTGTCAGGAGGCATACAGAATTCAGCGGCCGCTATCACATCAACGGCGAAGGCAAGATCCAGTATAAATTCGTCGGGGATATCGAAGTCGCCGGCTTGACCAAAACGGAAGTCAAGGACCGCATTACGCAGATCCTCGCGAAATTCATCATTAATCCGGATGTGGACGTGACCATCCTGGAATATCGCAGCAAGGTCATTTATGTTATCGGCGAGGTTGGGGCACCGGGAAAATATTACATGAAATCCGACAAGATCTCTTTGCGCGAAGCGGTTGTTCAGGCGGGATTGCCGACTTTGTCGGCTTCCATGAGGCGGACGCAGCTGATCCGCCCCGACAAGACAGGCGCGCCCAAGGAATCCAAGGTGGACCTTTACGCCCTGTTATATGAAGGTAAGCTGGATTTAGACAGGGATATGATCCCAGGGGACGTCCTTGTCGTGCCCGCAACGCTCTTCGCCAAGATCGCCCGCATCATCAATCCTATCGCCCAGCCTGTCTTGCAATCCGACAGCCTCAGGCGCGCGGGCACAGGCGGTTTTTAGGACAGAATATTTAAAGGTATGAGCACGAAGATTGTTGTTTGAAGCTAAGGTAGGCGAAAAGATAACGTTAGGCGGATTTAAAGGAAAATGACATTACCCCTTGTGTCAGCCATCTTGAAAATTTCTTTCTGCAGCCAGTCCTCACAGAGTTCGGACGGGCATCCAGATATTTTCAAGATACACTGAGGGGTTAATCCGCCAGAGGCGGATCAAGGAGAAAAACATGAACGAATCATTGATGAACGCGACACAGGTGCCCATGAGGTATCTGAAGATATTTTTCCGGCGCAAATGGTACCTGCTTGTGCCTATTGTCGTCGGCCTGATCGGCGGCATTGTGGCAGGCGCCCTGCTGCCGAAAGTGTATGAGTCGTCCAGCGTGGTCATGATCGAAGAGGAAAAGACCCTGAATCCTTTGATCAGCGGCCTGGCCGTCTCCAGCGACCTCACCAGCCGCATGAGGACCGTCCGCGAGCAGATCCTGGGATGGAACAGCCTCGTGCAACTCGTGGACCGCCTTGACCTGGCCAGGAACATCAAAAGTCAGCTGGATTACGAAAAACTGGTGTTAAGCCTTCGCAACAAGATCATTGTCCGCATGAGCGGGCCCAGCCTTATCAAACTTTCCTACAGCAGCAAAGAGCCCCAGGAAGCCAAGAAGGTCGTACAGACCGTCAACGATATTTTTATCGAGGAGAATATGAAGTCTCAGGAAAAGGAATCCTCGATCGCCATCAATTTTCTCAAAGATCAGATCCAGGTTTACGCCCGCAAGATCAAGGAAGCCGAAGTCGCCGAGATGAGAGAGAACCTCAAAGACCTTCTCATTGATTCGACGGAAGAGCATCCCATGGTCAAAGACCTGCGGATCCAGATCACGCAGAAGGAAGCGGAACTGGAAAAAGAGAACTTCGACGTGGAGAAGGCCAAGCCTATCCCGAACACCAACCCTCTTTATGAATCCCTGATCAAACAGCGCCTGGACACGGTCACCCAACAGCTGGAATCCGGTTCTTCCACGGCCGGGCTCACGCCGCTGGACAAGATCAATCCCGTCAAGACAGGTTCCGACGAACAGCTCTACAACCTTTTGTTGCTGGACAAGATGGACGCGACCATGGCGCGCGATGCCAAGGTCAATGAGACCATCTATAACATGCTTCTGCAGCGCCTGGAAACAGCCAAGATCACGCAAAGGCTGGAAGCCTCCAAACAGGGGACCCGTTACACCGTGCTGGACCCTCCGCGCCTGCCTTTGAAGCCCGTCAAGCCGAACAAGACCCTGGTCGCCTTTATCGGCGTCTTCCTGGGCGCGTGTTTCGGCGTGGGATTGATCCTGCTTTTGGAATTCACGGACCATTCTCTTCTGGGCCTCGATGAGGCCAAGGAGTTCCTTGAGCTGCCCGTTTTGGGAGGTATTTCCAAGATTCTTACCGAAGAGGATATCGCGATCAGCCGGGAACGCAGCCGGTTCAAGACAGCCGTTTTTGTGGTGGTCAGCACGCTGCTGGTGCTTGTGACAAGCCTGTATTCGTTCCTTCAAAAACCATAAGATAAATTAAGAATTAATAATGAAGAATTGAAGAACAAAAAAGATATCGTCCAAAGGACTTACCTCTTCGCTCTTCATGTCATAAAGTTTGTCAGGCTTCTTCCTAGAGAAACAGCATCTTTTGTGCTAGGGAAACAGCTCGCGGCTTCCGGGACATCGGTGGCTGCTAATATTGAAGAAGCCCAAGGCGCTTTTAGCAAAGATGATTTTGTTTACAAAATGCAAACAGCTTACAAAGAAGCGCTAGAGACTAATCTTTGGCTTCGTCTTGTAAGGGATGCCGAGATTGTCAAAAATGATGAAATAGAACGTCTTATTCGAGAATCGGTCGAATTAAAGAAAATCCTGGCAAGCATTGTCAAGAGGTCCAAAGAAGGTAATAGGGTTTAATTCTTCATTCTTAATTCTTAATTTTTAATTGTTAAGGCCTGAGGACTGACACATGTACGAACAATTCTATAATCTTAAAGAAAAGCCGTTCAATAACAATCCGGATCCCAAGTATTTCTATCCGAGCCCGATTCACGCCGAGGCGCTCGACCGCCTGCATTATGCCATCCTGGAGCGAAAGGGGTTTGTGGTCATCACTGGGGAAATCGGCTCGGGCAAGACCACGGTCTGCCGGGCCCTGCTTCGGAAATTGAACACGGATGTCAACGAGATCTGCATGATCACCAACACCCACCTGAACTCCAAGGAGCTCCTGGTGGCCATCCTGGAAGATCTGAAAGTCCCCTATAAATCGGGGACCAAGGTCAGGTTGTTGAGCCAGCTTAATGATTATCTCCTGAAGAAAATGGAAGAGGATGTCAACGTGATCCTCATTATTGATGAGGCCCAGAATCTGACGCCTTCGGTGCTCGAGGAAGTGAGGATGCTTTCCAATCTGGAAACAGATACCGATAAGCTCATCCAGATCGTCCTGATGGGCCAGCCGCAGCTCAGGGAAAAGCTCAAGCTGAAGGAATTGGAGCAGTTCAAACAGAGGATCGCCGTCCATTACCACCTCTATCCGCTGACGCTTGAGGAAACATTCGGTTATGTGCAACACCGCCTGGCCATGGCCTCCATCAACGGCGCCCTTCAGATCTTTACGCCTCAGGCTGTTGAAGCGATGTATAGCTTTACCAACGGCGTGCCCAGGCTCATCAATTACGCCTGCGACAACGCCCTTTTGACCGGGTTTGTCTATGAACGTTCATCCGTGGACAAGGATATCATGGAAGAAGTGGCCAGCGAATTTCACCTGAAGATCATGGGGGACGAGACAGAACCTGACACAGTCTGCTGTCCGCAGTGCCAGGAATTCAATAACTGTTCGACAAAATGGGTCAGGGCGGAAAAAGGCCAGAAACAGGTCTGTTGTGAAAAGTGCGTCCGGTTCGGCGCTTGCCACCGGATATCGATTTAAGGAAAGGTAAAATAACATTACCCCTTGTGTAAACATCTTGAAAATTTCTGTCTGCGACCAGTTCTCGCAGAGCTCAAACGGGCATCCGGATATTTTCAAGATACACTGCGGGGTTATCCAGAAAGGATAGGCCTCCGCATTCCACATAGCGGAGGGCCTAATCCGGCCTGAGGCGTAATTAAGGAAAAATAACTTTATCCCTTGCGTGATACGCAGCGGGATTAATTTCGCCGAAGGCGAAATTAAGGAGACAATCATGGGTAAGTTTACTGAAGCGCTCAAAAAAGCCGCGGAAAAAAGGATCGAGCGGGTTGAGAAAAAAGAAGAGGTCAAACCGTATATTATACGTACGGTCGCGGATTCCAAGATCGATCCGCATATTGTCGCTTATTTTGATCCATCTTCTCCTGTCGCAGAACAGTACAGGATCTTGCGCACCAATCTCCTGGCGATGGAAAAGCCTCACGCGCCCAAAGTGCTGGCGATCTCAAGCGCCATACACGGAGAAGGCAAAACCGTCACGTCCATCAATCTGGCGATCACATACGCGCAGGATTTAAATAAAAAATCCATCCTTCTGGTGGACGCCGACCTTCGCAAGGGGACTTTGTCCAAGGCCCTGGGGCTCAAGCCCGATAAAGGTTTTTCCGATATCTTATCCGACGGCGCGAGCCCGGACGACGCGCTTCTGAACATCGGTATCGACAACCTGCACATTCTTCCGGCCGGCAACAGGCCCCATAATCCGGTGGAACTCCTTTCTTCGCAGAAGGCCAGGCAAATCCTCAATGAATTCAGGAATAAGTATGATTACGTGATATTCGACTGCCCGCCGGTGATCCCGGTGACGGACGCGGGCGTGCTGGGGCCCATGTGCGACGGCGTTATCATGGTCCTTCAGGCCGGCCGGACGCAAAGGGGTGTCGTGGTTCATGCCCAGGACCGTCTGGGGGCTGTCAGGGCCAGGGTCCTCGGCTATGTCATGACGAACATCGAGTATCATATACCGGAATATATTTACAGGTACTTATAGTAGAATTAAGAATTAATAATGAAGAATGAAGAATTGAAGAACAAGGCCAAGCAGGCAAGCAGCAAACAGCAAAAAGCATTTAATAATGAAGAATGAAGAATTGAAGAACAAAAAAGATATTGTCGGAAGGCCTACCTCTTCGCTCTTCATGTCATAAAATCTTCTTTTTAATGCAAACAGCAGATGTCAAGAAAAGGAAAGTGTTTTAATTCTTCATTCTTAATTCTTAATTTTTAATTATTGCGATTGGTCATTTAGAAGTATTTTTGGAGGTAATTAATGTACAGAAGGACATTGTTTCAGAGCTTCAAGCTCGCGCTGGAGGGGATCCGGTTCATGGTGCGCAGCGAACAGAACATGAGGATCCATTTGTTTTTCGCGGTTTTTGCCGTGGTGCTGTCCCTGTTGCTTAAGATTTCGCCGCTGGAATTTATTTTTATCATTTTTGCCATTGTTCTTGTCTTGATCACCGAAACAGCCAATACGGCCTTTGAGCTGCTTCTGGATTTCGTGCATGGCGACAAATATCACCCGGACGTCAAACTGCTCAAGGATATCGCTGCCGGAGGGGTTTTTATCGCCGCCGTAAACGCCTTTATTATAGGCGTTGTTGTTTTCGGGCCCAGGCTGCTGGGGATGGCAGGCCTGCAACTGATTTGTAAAAGGGGGGAAATGTGAGTTTAGCGGAAAAGATCAGAGCAAAGAAGGTCAGAAGCGCCGTCATCGGCCTTGGTTACGTGGGACTGCCTTTGGCTGTCGAGTTGGCGAAAGCCGGCATAGAGGTTGTGGGCATCGACCTGGACAAATCCAAAGTGGACGCTATCAACAACAAGAAGTCCTATATCCAGGATGTGCCAACGTCGGAAGTCGCGGGGTTGGTGTCCAAGGGGCTCCTGTCGGCCACAACGGCCTACAGCGCCCTGATGAACGTCGATACCATCAACATTTGCGTGCCGACGCCTTTGCGCAAGACCAAGGAGCCGGATATTTCCTATATCGTCAAATCGGCCGAGCAGATCGCGCGTTATCTTAAAAAAGGCCAGCTGATCATCCTGGAAAGCACGACTTATCCCGGAACGACCGATGAAGTGCTGCTGCCGATGTTCGAGGCCAGGGGCCTGAAGGCAGGCAAGGATTTTTATCTCGCTTTTTCGCCTGAACGCGTGGACCCGGCGAACAAGGCGTTTAAGACGCGCAATATCCCCAAAGTGGTGGGAGGGGTGACTCCGGCCTGCACCGAATCGGCCAGGGCCCTCTATGAGCACGCTGTCGATACCGTTCATCCGGTCTCATCTACGCGCGTCGCCGAAACCGTCAAGCTCCTTGAAAACACCTTTCGCGCGGTCAATATCGGCCTGGTCAATGAATTGGCCCTGATGTGCGACAAGATGGATATCAATGTCTGGGAAGTGATCGACGCGGCCAAGACGAAGCCTTTCGGCTTCATAGCTTTTTATCCGGGTCCGGGCTTGGGCGGCCATTGCATCCCCATAGACCCGCTTTATCTTTCCTGGAAGGCGCGTTCCTACGGGTTTGAGGCCCGCCTGATCGAACTGGCGGCGCAAATCAACAGCGCCATGCCGGAACACGTCATCACCAAGATCTCCGAGGCCCTGAATACCAGGGAAAAAAGCATTAAAGGAAGCCGTATCCTGGTGCTCGGCGTCGCCTACAAAAAGAACGTCAGCGATTACAGGGAATCCCCGGCCTTTGAAGTCATGGAAGGCCTTGTCCGCAGGGGCGCCCAAGTCAGCTACGCCGACCCCTTTGTGCCTTCATTCATCAACACGCATCTCAAAATGAAGGCCGTCAAGCCGACGCCGGAGGCTTTGAAGAAAGCCGATTGCGTCGTCATCATTACGGACCATGACGCGTTTGATTATCAGGCCGTCGTCAAGAATGCCAGGCTGATCGTCGATACGCGCAATGCCATTAAGTCGCCTTCGGGGAAGGTAGTGAAGCTGTAACAACCGAAGGATGACGGACAAGTTGATAAGTTTACGTCAGGACGTTCACCTGCAGCGGCAGGCTAGGACGTGCGGACGTGGGACGAAGAAAAACAAACATGCTGCCAAAAGCAAAAAGCGTAAGAGATCTCGAAGTTTATAAATTAGGTTTTGATACAGCAATGGAAATTTTCGAACTGACAAAGAAATTTCCTATTGAGGAAAAATATTCTTTGATAGATCAAATTCGCAGGTCTTCCAGGTCGGTTTGTTCTAATCTTTCTGAAGGTTGGCGAAAAAGACGTTATGTTGCCGTTTTTGTTAATAAACTCTCTGATGCAGAGCAAGAAGCAGCTGAAACGCAAACATGGCTTGAATTCGCTTTAAAATGTGGATATATCGACCAAGCCGTTTTTGAGAAATTTGACGATAAATACGAGCATATTTTTGCAATGTTAAGCAACATGGAAAAGAAATCGGAATCTTTTTGTAAATGATGTTACGTCCTTACGTCCAAGCCGCCAAAGCGGCGGACGTCCGAACGTCCTTACGGTCAACCATAAGCTATACGCCATAAGCTAAAAGGGAGTTATTGCTATGAAAAAATACTTGATCACAGGCGGGGCGGGATTTATCGGCTCCAATATCGCTGAAAAGCTCATCCAGAGCGGGAATTTTGTGCGCGTCCTGGATAATTTTTCCTCAGGCAAAGAAGAGAACCTCGCCTTTGCCGAAGGCTTAGGGCCTGACCAATTTGAACTTATCCGCGGCGATATCCGCGATAAGGAAGCGTGTTTGAAGGCCTGCGACGGGATGGACTATGTCCTTCACCAGGCCGCGCTTCGTTCCGTCCCCAAATCCCTTAAAGAGCCTGAAAGCTATAACGAGGTCAATATCGGCGGGACCCTGAACATGCTGCAGGCGGCCTCGCAGAAGAAAGTGATGCGGTTTGTTTTCGCGTCTTCCAGCTCCGTTTACGGGGATGTGGACCGCTTTCCGGAAAAAGAGGATTTTTATCCGGCCTTGATCTCTCCTTACGCCTTGAGCAAACTGGCGGGTGAATATTACTGCCGCATCTATTCCGAATTTTTCGGGGTGGAGACGGCGTGCCTGAGGTATTTCAATGTCTTCGGCCCCAAGCAGGCGTTGGATGATGAATACGCGGTCGTGATCCCCAAATTCATCGATTGCCTTTTGCGCGACCAGCAGCCGCCCGTCTTCGGCACGGGTAAGCAGTCCCGCGATTTTACCTATATTGATAATGTGGTTTCCGCCAACATCCTGGCCGCCACTATCCCGGGCGTCAAGCATGAGGTCTTTAACGTTGCCAACGGCAGGGACAATACCATCCTTCAGCTGGTGGAGAGCCTGAACAAGATCCTCGGCAAGAACATAGCCCCGCAATTGCTGCCGGTGAGGGCGGGCGATGTGTTCAGGACGTGCGCGGACATCTCCAGGATATCCAAAAAGCTCGGTTTCAAACCCCTCGTGAGTTTTGAAGACGGCCTGCGCAGGACATGTGAGTATTTTAAGGCAAAAGCTCAGGTTAATGAAGACAAGGCCAGCTCCTTAGCTGTTTAGCTGATCAGCTGACTATTTCCGAAATCACGATGGACGAAAGCACGAGAGACGAAAAATCGAAAGCACGAAAGGACGATGAACGTCCTTCGTCCGAGCGAAGCGGTCGTCCCTCGGTAAAAAGGAGCAGCATGGATCACTTGTACGCACTCATACTCGCAGGCGGAGTAGGCAGCCGTTTCTGGCCGTTGAGCCGGGAATTGGAGCCCAAGCAGTTTCTCCAGTTTATGGGCGACCATTCGCTTCTGCAGCAGACGATCCAGCGCGTCACGCCCCTGATCCCCCCGGAAAACATCTATATCATCAGCAATGAACAGTATAAATTTCAGATCCAGCACCAGGTCGCGGGCCTGAAAGTCCCGGCCGCCAACATCATCCTTGAGCCTCAGGGCAAGAATACGGCCCCGGCCATAGGCCTGGCAGCGGGTTTTATCTACAAGAGAGACCCGGAGGCGGTCATGGCCGTTCTTCCGGCTGACCATCATATCGGAAAGCCCGAAAAGCTGGTTGGAATACTGAAAAAAGCGGCTGAAGCGGCTTCAGACAAGCGCCTGGTGACCATCGGCATAATGCCGCAGTCCGCGCACACAGGTTACGGTTACATCAAGACAAAATCCTCAGCCGGCAGGGCGGGGCAGGGCAAGCCTTTGCCTGTTGAGAAATTCGTCGAAAAGCCGGATAAGCAAAAAGCCGAAAAATTCTTCAAGGACAAAAGGTATTTTTGGAATTCAGGCATGTTTGTCTGGAAGGCGGGCGTCATTCTGGATGAGATCAAGACGCATCTGCCTGAGCTCTACCGGACGCTCGCGATTTTGAGCCAGCCGAACAGCTTTGACAGCCGTATCTGGGCCAAGATCGCGCCTATTTCGGTGGATTACGGCGTTCTTGAGAAATCAAAGAATGTCGTTGTTTTCCCCGCCCAGGACCTGGGCTGGAGCGATTTGGGCTCCTGGTCTTCGTATTGCAAGATCTGCGGCAAGGACAAGAGCGGCAATGTCCTGCAGAATGATTGCGTGGATATCGGGTCCAAGGACATCGCGGTCTTCGGCAAGGGCAGGCTGGTTGCCACCATCGGGCTCAAAGATGTTATTGTCGTCGATACCGATGACGCGCTTCTGATCTGCCACAAAGACCGTTCCGAAGAAGTCAAGAGCGTTGTCGAACAGATCCGGCAGAACAAGAGGCAGGAGCATGTTTCCCACAAGACCGTCAAGAGGCCCTGGGGTCTGTATTCGGTCATCAATATGGGCGACGGGTTCAAGGTCAAGCTTGTTCAGATAGACCCGCACAAGCGGCTGAGCCTGCAAAAGCACCACCAAAGAAGCGAACACTGGGTTGTCGTGGAAGGAGAGGCCAAGATCACGATCGACAGGGACACCTGTTTTCGCGGCCCCAACCAGAGTATTTATGTGCCCAAAAAAGGCCTGCACCGCCTGGAGAATGCTACAGACAAGCCGCTCAAAATCGTGGAAGTCCAGTGCGGCGCTTACCTGGAAGAAGACGATATCGAACGCTTAAGCGACGATTTTAACAGAAAAAAAGAAGTCATCAGTTTTCTGTCTTAACGGGGGGAGAGATAGAAACCCTTGCGGCGGGAATCAGCCATGAAGCTTTTTTACTATCAATCCAGGACGGCGAATAACTTCGGGGATGAACTTAATCCCTGGTTGTGGAATAAGATTTTTCCAAACCTCTTTGATAACGATTCTGATGTTCTTGTAACCGGAATGGGCACGATTTTAAACGGCAGGGTCCCGAAGGCCAGAAAAATCATTGTCCTGGGTTCCGGGGTCGGCTACGGGAAAGCGCCGGTTATTGATGATTCCTGGCATATTTACTGGTTAAGAGGCCCTTTGTCCGCCAGGCAATTGAGGGTATCCGCTGAGCGCGCCATAACCGATAGCGCTTACCTGATTCCCACATGTCATATCCCGGACAAAAAGAAGGCGTTTGCCCATAGTTTTATGCCTCATATCAGCCAGTCGAAATGCTGCGATTGGGAGGCTATCTGCGCGGATTTAGGCATGGGGTATATCGATCCGGATTGGGAAACAGGCAAGGTACTTTCCGTTCTGGAGAACACGCAAAATCTGATCACCGAGGCTTTGCATGGGGCGATCGTCGCGGACGCTTTTCGAATTCCCTGGATGCCTGTTGTGACAAAGGCGTCGATCTTGAGATTCAAATGGGAAGACTGGTGCGCTTCGATGGATTTGAAATATTCCCCGCTATTTTTATGGCCGCCCTGGAAAGGCGGGCAGGACGGCCTCTTGTGCCGGATGAAACGCGCGATGAAGGCCCGGCTCGTGAAGAAGCAGTTAAGAACCATCATGAGCAGGCAAAAGTTCTTTTTGAGCAAGCGGAACATCCACTTAGACAGGATAAGGAGGATGGAGGCCAGGCTGGAAGATTTCAGGTCAGACCTGTTGCATCAGGCATTTTTGCCCGGCAGCCGCGTAAAACAAGAGGCCAAGAGCTGTGAGGTTTAAGGGAGGGCGGCCTTGCTGCAGTTGAGAGTGAATAAAGGATAGGAAATCGTCGATGTTGATACAGAATGGTCATAAGGCCGGTCATAGCGAAGAAACAGGAAAGAATGTTTTTATTTAAAATAGTTGTTATCAAAAGATAATTTCTTGAATTAGAAGGGAGGGGGAGAATATGGATCACACATGCTTTATAGATTCCGGCAAGCTATTAACAGATCATGGTTTGGGCTTTGGACTAAAGAAGTCCTTGGAACTCCCCCTTTGGTTATCAGGGATGGTGAACTGATAATCTTCAGCATGATCTCCCATTGGGATGTCATGATGTACTTGATCGCGATTAAAACTTTGTATAGACAGTTGGGCCGTGGGAAGATCGTAGTCTTAAATGACGGATCACTTAAAAATACGGATCTTTCTCTTATCAGGGAACATGTCAGGCCTAGGGAAATTATCCATATTTCTGATGTCAGGACAGGGCCCTGCCCAAGCGGGGCTTGTTGGGAACGCCTCTTATGCATTGCCGACCTTGTTCCTGACGCCTATGTGCTTCAGCTTGACGCTGATTCTTTAGTGATAAAGGAAATGCCTGAAGTAGAGGAATATATCCGCAATAAGAGAAGCTTCGCTTTGGGGCAGATCTTTTTAGGTCAGGAAATTTACCCTATGAGTTATGTCAGTTCCGAGATGAGAAAAAAAGGGACTGATTATGTGGAACATGTGGCTGAGATGAACTTTGACCAGCTTGAAGGGTTTGAGGACATGAAATATTCCAAGTCCAGCGCCTGTTTTGCGGGTTTTGCCAAAGGGTCTTTTGACCGCACAGATGTTGAGGATTTTTCATCCAGAATGGAATCGCTTTTGGGCAAGCGCTGGCATGAATGGGGAACGGAGAAAGTGACGTCCAATTTCATTGTGGCTAACACGCCTGGTTCCGCTATTCTTCCTTTTCCCCAATATGTTTCTTATTATGCAAAACCAGAAATTGACTACGAAGATAGTAATTATCTTCATTTTACAGGAACGCATCGTTTTAAGAACGGGTTCTATATCAGAATGGCGAGGCAGGCCGTAAGGGATCTTTTGTATAGTCATCTTGAAAATCTTTATTCACATCCAGCTTCGTCAGGGCCTCATCGGGTAAATAAACATTTTCAAGATATGCCGCCGCAGAAAAGCGGCGCGCCGAATCCTCCTATAGATCCGGGCGTGAGGGGTTAAACCAGAAAGGATAGGCCTGCGCAATTCCAAATAAGCGCAGGGTCTATTCAGCCAGAGGCTGAATTAAGGGGGATGGGTGTTTTATAATTTGCGTCAGACGGTTAACAGAGCATGGTTTGGTTTTTGGGCCGGAGAAATCCTGAAAACCCCGGCTTTAGATATCCGCGGTGAAGGATTGGTCATTTTCAGCCTGATATCCCACAGGGATGTCATGATGTATCTGGCTGCCATTAAGTCTTTTTACAATCGTCTGCGGCGCGGCAGGATCATGATTTTAAATGACGGTTCCCTGACTTTTTCGGATATGGCTTTGCTGAAAGCGCACGTCAGGCCTTCGGCGATCATCCATATTGCCGATGTCAGGACAGCCCCATGTCCCAAAGGTTCCTGCTGGGAAAGACTCCTTTGTATCGCGGACCTTGTTTGCGATTCCTACGTCATTCAGCTTGACGCGGATTCGCTGGCGCTTGGGTCTATGCCGGAAGTTGAGGCGCATATCGTTGGACAAAAAAGTTTTGCCATTGGGCAGGAATATCTGGGCCAGGAGATATACCCCATGGCTTATGTTTGTTCGGAAATGAAAAAAAAGGATTCAGAGTATGTGGAGGTCGTGGCGGAGAGAAATTTCGACAGGCTGGAAGGATTTGAAAATCTGAAGTATTCAAGGTCTAATGCCTGTTTTACGGGCTTTGCCAGGGGTTCTTTTTCCCGGCAGACAGTCGAAGATTTTTCAATAAAAATGGAAGCCATCGTAGGCAAGCGATGGCATGAATGGGGAACGGAAAAGGTGACATCCAATTACATTATCGCCAATTCCCGGAATTCCGCCATCCTTCCTTATCCAAAGTATGTCTCCTATTACGATGACCCCAGAATCGATTATGAAAAATGTTCTTATCTTCATTTTACAGGAACGCATCGTTTTAAGAACGGGTTCTATATTCAGTCAGCGCGCAAAGCCATTAAGGAGATAAAAGAGGGGGAGGGGGACAATGGTAGAGTTAAAAAGGTGCTCAAAATGCCTTCTGCCGCAAACGTATCCTGATATCGTTTTTGATGGACAGGGCGTTTGCCATAAGTGCAAAGAGCATGACGAGAAATACGGAAACAAGGATTACAAGAAGTGCGAAAAAGAATTGTGTTCGATCTTTGACTGGGCAAGGGGCCAGGAAAAGCCTTATGACTGCGTTGTGCCCTTCAGCGGAGGCAAGGACAGTTCCTACACCCTCTATGTCTGCCGCAAAATTTACGGTTTGAAGGTTCTGGCCGTGAATTTCATCAATGGGCTTCAGACGTATGAAGCCATTATTAACATGAAAAGGATCACCGAGAAGCTGGATGTGGCTTTTACTTCTTATGGCCCCAGCCCTGAGACCTTGCGACGGCTTTATCAGGCATTTTTGATGAAAACAGGACAATTTTGCTTTCCCTGCGATATGGGCATCTGGAGGACAGTGCATAACGCTGCTGAGCAATATGACGCGCCCTTGATCGTTTCAGGATTTTCAGCGCAGATAGAATCGCGCGGCAAGAAAATATATTCCTATAGCAATAAACTTTTTCAGGCTGTGGCCGAGGGCGTGATATCAAAGAGAGAAATGCGGGATTTTCTTGAAGAAACAGCATGGCAGAAGTTGTGGCGCAGACTCAAACGGGGCCGCCTGACACGTTATCGCAGGCAGATTTCCCTGCCCGATTATATGGAATGGGATGACAATGTCATCAAGAACACGATAACCAATGAGTTGGGTTGGGAGAAGAGAAAAGACGGCTCCAGCGACCACATTGATTGCGCGCTCGCGCCTTTGAAAAATTACCTGGTTGTTCAGAAGTGGGGTTTTGGAGAAAAGACCACAAAATACGCGGCAATGGTCCGGGCCGGGCAATTAGGCAGGAGCGAGGCCCTGAAGAAGGCTGAAACAGAAGAAGACCCTGCCGTTGCCGGGGATGTCGAGAAGTATTGCGCCATGCTTAAAATCAGCAAAAGCGACCTGCTGGCAGCCAGGGGAAAAACTCACTTGGATAAACTCTAGAGTTTTAATCGGCGTTTTAATTTAAAAGGAATGCTTCATGGACAACACAGTCGTCGTTTATGTGCCGGATAATTCCCTGAAAAAAGGCTATCAGACTATTTTTTATGAGATAGCCAATGAGCTCAGATGGAACAAATGGCTGATGTATCAGCTTTTTCGCCGCGATTTCTTCGCGATGTATAAGCAGTCATTTGTGGGTGTGTTCTGGGCGTTCTTTATGCCGCTTTTGAGCATTGCCACATTCATGATCCTGAATCGGGGGGGTGTGCTTGATTTGGGGGATGTCAGCATGCCATATCCGCTTTACGCCATTTTAGGCATGGCTTTCTGGCAGATATTTTCCGCAGGGCTGACCGCGGGCGCAAACGCCCTGGCCAGCGCGGGCCCCATGATCACGCGCGTTAATTTCTCCAAAAAAGCCCTGGTTCTGGCGTCTTTGGGCAGGCCGACCATCATTTTTCTTGTGCAGTTAGGCATGGGCCTGGCCATGTTCCTTGTTTACAAAATAACGCCTTCTCCGGCAGCGTTCCTGATTCCTCTTGTCATCATACCCCTGACCTTTCTGGTGCTGGGATTGAGCTTTTTTCTTTCCCTGTTCAATGCCTTTGCCAAGGATGTCGGCAATGGCCTGCAGGTGCTGATGACGTTTTTGATGTTCCTGACGCCGGTGCTTTACGCGACGTCCGGCGCCGGGCTATTGGGGACATTGACGAGGTTTAATCCCCTGTATTATTACATTTCCGCCGGCCGCGACCTCATGACGCGCGGCTATATCACAGAGATGAATGGATTCATCATCAGCAGTGTTTGTTCAATCGCCTTTTTCTTCATTGCCCTGGTTTTTTTCCATCTGACCGAGACCAGGGTCGCGGAAAGGATGTAACGTGGCTCAAGAAACAGTCATTCGTCTGGATAGCGTTTCCAAGAAATTCTGCAAATTGCTGAAGCAGTCCATGGTTTACGGTTTCAAGGATATTGCCAGCAATATGCTGGGCCTGAGTTCTCACCCCGAGCGCCTGCGTAAAAATGAGTTTTGGGCTGTGGATGAAGTATCTTTTGAGGTCAAGCGCGGGGAAACCCTGGGTTTGATAGGGGCCAACGGTTCCGGAAAGACCACGATCTTGAAGATGATCAGCGGTATTTTCTGGCCGGATAAGGGAAAAGTCGAAGTGCGGGGTAAGGTGGGAGCTCTTATTGCCGTGGGCGCCGGGTTTCATCCCGACCTTTCCGGAAGGGAGAATATCTATCTGAACGGCGCCATCCTTGGCATGACTCGCAAGGAAATGGCCAAAAAATTCGACACCATTGTGGATTTTGCCGCTATCGGCGATTTCCTTGAGACCCCTGTGAAATATTATTCCAGCGGTATGTTTGTGCGTCTGGGATTTGCCATCGCGGCCCATTGCGAACCGGATGTGCTTTTGGTGGATGAGGTCCTGGCTGTGGGCGATGAGCAGTTCCGCGCCAAGTGTTACGAGCGTATCAGTAAGCTTAAGCAGCAGTGCGGGGTCGTGATTGTTTCTCATAGCCTGGATGTTATCGGCAAGGCGTGCGACCGGTGTATGCTTATTCATAAATCCAAGCCTGTTTTTATGGGCTCGCCCGCTGAAACCATTGATCTTTATCTGTCTTTGCAGGCAGGCAAAAAGGCTGTTGTAAAAACGTCATTCTTAAGGCTCAGGAGTTTTGAGATCCACGCGAAAAAAGAAGGCGAAGTCTATGTGATGAATTCCTTTGACCCTGTTGCCTTGAAGATCGAGCTGGATTCCGACGTGAGCCAGAAGGAGGCAACCGTCATTCTTTTCTTTCATAAGCCTTCAGGGGAACTGGTCGCCGAATGGAACAGCGATGTCAACGGCAACGGCAGGGGCGTGGATATTGTTACAGGCAGTCAAGGCATGGATATTCTCATCAAATCCCTGAATTTGAAATACGGGCTGTATTACATGTCTTTGGTTGTTACTACCAAAGACAGGCTCAAACATCTTTTGTGGATCCATCACGGATGGAAGCTCAGAGTCAAGGGCGATGCCGTGGCTGTGGGGGATTATCAATTGTCAGGGGTATGTCAGCGGTCTTAGAGACGCGAATTAACGCGAATAGTCGCTAATAGTATTGTTAACGCGAATTATTCCAACGCAGATTAACGCAGATCTAACGCGGATAATCGCAGATAATTGAACGCGAATTAACGCGAATACAATGATATTAAAAGTGTCATGGGGAACAGGGTTGTTTCAGAAAAACTATTCTCTTTATTCAAGAGATACAGGCCGAATAAATTCGTTTTTGTCAAACCAGGGGGGAATTACGGGGACGAATTGATCTATAAGGGGGCTGAGAAATTAGCACTCCTCGCAGGCCTGGATTTTACAAGTTTAACACATGAAGAATTTTTGAAATCTGTCTTGCCTAAAGATACGGTTATATACATCCACGGCGGCGGAGGTTTTGTTACCTGGTGGTCAGGCAGTCCTGAAGAAATACTCGTAAAAGCAGTTTCGACGCCCGGAAGCATTGTTATCAGCGGCCCTCAGACCTTTTGGGACAACAGGCCCTATTTATCAAATCTCACCAATAAGGTTAAGAAAGCCAATAAAGCGCGACAATTGTTCATTTTTACAAGGGAAAGAGCCTCGTATGAAGCCATTAAAGACGGATTTTCAAGCACAGATATCCATGTTGAACATGACCATGACACGGCCTTTAATCTGGAAAGCCCTGACCTTGTCATCGGGCAAGAGGCCGAAAAAAGGTATTGTCTCTTTGCCGTCAGGCAGGACAGGGAAAGCCCCGAAGGCCAGGCTGTCAAGGTTCGAGCCTTCGCTTTAAAACTGGATCCTATCAATTATTGTCAAAGTTTTCACCACTGGGTTGATCTTCACGCCCGCTCACGCGTGATCATTGCCAATAGGCTTCATTCAGCGGTGCTCGGGCATATTCTAAAAATTCCTACAATCCTTCTCGGCAATAACTATCACAAAAACCGCTCTGTCTGGGAGTACTCTCTTGAATCTAGAGATATCAAATGGATAGAAACAGCAGTCTCTGTTAAAGAAAATTATTTTGATGAATTCTGGAGTAATTCTTACCTTCAAAGGGGTTTGAGGCTCTACTATGGTATTAGGGAGAAAGATTTCCTTAAACGCTTTGCAGAAAAATAGTTATCAGGACAGATAGAAGCATTTACGAGCTATATATTGGAGTTTTTTGGGGAGGGGTATGAACTATCGTAGCGTTGCAGATCTAAATGTAGATATTAAACAATGGATAGCTAAATTACCAAGGGATTTTGAGGTAGTGGTTGGGATCCCAAGAAGTGGGCTTCTTGCTGCAAATCTGCTTGCTTTGTATCTTAATCTGCCCCTTACTGACGTGGAGGGGCTTTGTGAAGGAAGGATAATGTATTCAGGGCTTCGCTCTTGTGTTCAAGTGGATATGAGAAAAGAAAGAAAAGTTTTGATTGTAGATGATAGTTTGTTTGCTGGAACAGAGATAGCTAAGACAAGAGAAAGAATAAATAAAGCTCTTTTGCCTCATAAAATTTTCTATGGCGTTGTTTATATTACTCCAGAAGGAAAAGGTAAGGTTGATTTTTGGAATAAGATCGTTAATAAGCCTCGTGTATTTGAATGGAATTTGATGCACCATAGCGTTCTTCCTATTAGCTGTGTTGATATAGATGGAGTATTGTGCAGGGATCCAAGTGAGCAAGAAAATGATGATGGGGAACAGTACAAACAGTTTTTATCCGATGTTCCACCATTGTTTGTGCCTACCAAGGTAATAGGTTGGCTTGTAACCTGTCGTTTGGAAAAGTATCGAGATCTTACAATAGAATGGTTAAAAAAGCATAAGATTCAATATAAGAATTTAATAATGATGAATTTTCCAGATAGAGCGACTAGGATTGCCTCGGGTAGCCATGCAGCCTTTAAGACAAAGGTATATGAAGAATCTGGGGCTTGGCTATTTATTGAAAGTTCTAAAGTGCAAGCGCAAGAAATAGCAAAATATTCTGGTAAGGCAGTGTTTTGTGTTGAGACAGGGCGGATGTATAGGCCTAGTTTCTTTTATTATGCTATTAATAATCCCGCTAAGGTTTTTATTAAATTGAAGAGTTTTATTAGACGAATTCTTAAAAAAATATGTCTAGGGTTAGCATCATAATTCCAACTTATAATCACGCTCCTTTTGTATTAGACGCGGTGGACTGCGCGTTAAAGCAGGATTATCCTGACAAGGAGATCATTGTCATTGATGACGGCTCGACCGACAATACAAAGGACCTTTTAAAGCCTTATGTTGAGGCAGGCAGGATTATTTATCATTACCAGAAGAATTCAGGCCTGGCTGCGGCAAGGAACGCGGGTTTGAGGCTTTGCAAGGGTGAGGTTGTCAAATTTTTGGACAGTGATGACCTAATTTATGAGAGTCTGATATCAAGGCAGATGGAAGACATGAAGTCTAGCGGTACTGGGCTCACATATTGCGATTATGAAAATCTCTATGTAGCTGAAGGGATAAAGAGATTTGTGCGCACTGAAAGTCCCGGGAATTATTCAGGCCTCGCGTATTTCATCAAGGCTAATCCCGCGCCTGTGCACGCGTTTCTTGTCAAGAAGGACCTTGCCATGGCAACAGGAGGGTTTGACGAGACTCTAAAAGCGCAGGAAGACCTCGACCTCTGGCTGCGTCTTTTGCTGAAAGGTTGCGGGATGTTCAAGGGGAATTACGTCGGCTGTATCTACAGGATTTTCCCTGAAACGATGTCTTCGGATGACAGCAGAATGTTTGAGCAGAAATGCCGTGTATTTGAAAAACTGAATGGCTTCTTTCTGGAAAGCCGTGAACTTTTCTCAAAGCAGGAAAAGGCTATGTTGTTGGGGCAGGATATGGAATTGATCTATAAGTCTATGGCAAAAGGAAAACGTGCATCGGCAATGATCCCGGCGGCTTGGAAAGTGTCGCGGCTCATGCTTTCGTCTTTTGACGCGGGAGTTATCAGGGCAGGCCTGGTAAGGCTTCTGGGTTTGAATGCCTTTTTACGGCTGGCCTTGTTGAAGAAGCAGGTACTTAATCAGGATTACATCAGAAGGATAAAACGTTCCGAGATCTGGTGGCGGGATTCAGGCAGGCATTCGGTGCCCGGCGCGCCACCTTCACATAGAGGCAGTCATGAAAACTCAAACTCAACCCATAAGGATTCTTTACATAAATGGTTCGGCATTGCTTTACGGCGCTGAACGGCGCCTGCTGGATATTATCGAAAATCTGGACCACAGGAAGTTTGAAGCTGTAGTCCTTCTGTCGCAGGAAGGGCCCTTCGCCGAAAAACTCAAAGACGAAGGCATTGAGACGGTCTTCCTGGATTTCAAGTTCAAGATTCTGTTTAAGAATATCGGCCGGTTCTTTGAGATTACGAAAACGTTTCTCTGGATATTGAAGGAATACAGGATCGACATTGTCCATGTAAACCTGCATTACCTGACAAGCAACTTGTGGCTGGCTTTTCTTTTGAGCCGCAAACCCGTCATCATGCACCTGCGGGCGCACGTCTGGCTGGCCATCTTTGAAAAGTTCGTGATGGCGCGCTGCGCCAGGATCATCTGCGTTTCAGATTTTGTGCGCAGGTCTTTTTTCAGTAAGCGCAGGTCGGATTTCATCGTTTCCGCCAACAAAGACAGGTTGGAAGTCCTTTATGACGGTATTGATGTTGAGAAATTCAGCGCGGATCCTGAAGCCGGTGTTTTACGGCAGGAACTCGCTGCCGGCAACAATGAAAAATTGGTCGGGATGATCAGCGCTATTGACCCTATCAAGGGCCAGGATATTTTCATTCTTGCCGCCAGGAGGGTCTGCGATAAATATCCGAAAACAAGGTTTGTCATTGTGGGCGAGCTTTACTGTGAGACAAAAAAGAAGAAGGAATTCAAGGAGAGGCTCATCCGGTTGATCGAAAAGCTGGGGCTTGAGAAGAATGTCCACATGTTTGGTTTCAGGGAAAATATCCCTGAAATCATGAACTCCATCGATATTCTTGTCCAGCCAAGTGCGCATGAGGCCCTTGGGACTTCTCTGGTGGAGGCCATGGCCTGCAAAAAGCCGGTGATCGGCTCCAGCGTTGACGGTATTCCTGAGGTGATAGGCTCGGATGGCGCGGGCGTGCTTCTTGAAACAAGGACGCCCCAGGCCCTGGCAGAAGCTGTTCTCTTTTACCTTGAGAGACCTCAGGAAGCGCAGCAGGCGGGCATCATTGCCCGCAAAAGGGTGGAAGAGATATTTGACATGAAGAAGAATGTCAGCCGCCTGGAGAGTATTTATCATAAGCTGGCAAAACGTTGATCTGATTGCCGGCCTCAGGCTACAGTTAACAGGCAATAGAAACAGCTTAGGGCGTATGGCTTATAGCGTATAGGAAAAGCAATTTTTCTGGCACCTAAATCATTCTTCATTCCTAATTTTTCATTTGTATTGCTAATGAGCCACATTTAATTCTTCATTCTTAATTCTTAATTTTTAATTGTTTTTCGTCTTTCGGTTTGATGAGTTAAAAATATCCGCGACCATCTGCGTGTGATCCGCGATTATCCGCGTTAAAGGGAAATGATATTTGTGGCGTGTTAAAGATAAGAGCAAAAGACCATGAGCATTGCTGATTTCATAGAAGGGGCTGAACCTCAAATAAAAGGAAGAAAAAGAGGTTTAGCCTCAAACCGGCCTCTGGACAAGACAAACATCCTCTTCATTCATTGTTCGTCTGTTGTTTTTGGGGCGGAGCGCAGGCTTTTGGACCTCACCTTTCATCTGGATAAGAATAAATTTAATGTTTTCGCGCTTCTGCCTGAAGAAGGGCCTCTTTCAGAAAAGCTAAGGGCCCAGGGAACAGAGGTGTTCATCCTGGATTACATTTTTAAGATCCTTCCCGGCAATACAGCCAGATTTATCAAAATTACCAAAGAACTCCTTTCAATAATAAGGAAAAACAGAATAGATATTATTCATGTGAACTTGCATAAGAAGACGCAGAATTTCTGGCTGGCGTTTTTTTTAAGCGGCAAGCCCGTGATCATGAATTTGAGGGAAAATGTCAGGCTTGAGATATTTGAGAAGCTGGTGATCAACCGTTTTTCACGCATCCTTTGCGTTTCAGAATCTATCAGACAGGCTTTTCTGAAACCCCGGCTTTCGGATATCCTTACGCGTTTTGACGAAAAAAAGATGATTGTTTTCTACAACGGGCTCGATACGGAGAGGTTCAAGCCCGGCCCTGTCAGAAGTTTAAGACAGGAGCTCAAAGCAGGGGATGATGAACCCCTGGTCGGCCTTATCGGGGCAATAGATCCTGTTAAGGGACAGGATATCTTTATCCAGGCGGCGCGGCTTGTCTGCGATAAATATCCGAAAGCAAGGTTTGTTATGGCAGGTGACCTTTACGCTCCGAATGTGCCTGACAAGAGAAAAAGAGCCTATAAGGAAGGCTTAGGACAGGCTGTTAAGGATTTCGGGTTTGAAAATAACGTTTTTATGCTTGGTTTCAGGGACGATATCCCGCAGATCATGAATTCCATTGATATTCTTGTTCAGCCAAGTTCCCAGGAAGCCCTTGGCATGGCTCTTGTGGAAGCTATGGCATGCGAAAAGCCTGTGATTGGGACAAAAGTGGACGGCATCCCTGAAGTCATAGGCAATGAAGGCGCCGGGATTTTGATAGATAGAACTCCGGAAGCCCTGGCAAAGGCAATTCTTTTTTACCTGGAAAATCCTGATGAATCAGGGAAGGCGGGAACCCTGGGAAGAAGAAGAGTTAAAGAGATGTTTGATATGAAAAAGAATCTTTTAAAGCTCGAGGGAACCTATCTTCAATTGAATATTTGATAGCAGCAAAATATAAGGATAGGCGTTCTTCCTGGAGGGGGAGAGATGGAGAAAAAAATAAAAATTTTATATATTAATAGTTCTGCCGCGATTTTTGGTTCAGAACGAAGGCTCATAGATATACTTGATTATTTGGATAAAGAGAAATTTGAAGTAATGGTATTATTGCCATGTGAAGGGCCCCTTCTAAATTTATTAAAAGAGAAAGGTGTTAAAGTTGTAATTTCAGATTTTCAGTTCAAGGTTCTCTTTAAAAATATTTACAGGTTTTTCAAATTGAATAGTAATTTTTTAAGAATTTTGAAAGAAAATAAAATTGATTTGGTTCATATAAATCTTCATTATTTCACTAGCAATTTTTGGCTGGCATTATTATTGAATCCAACGCCTGTTATTGTTCATCTAAGATTAAGCGATTGGATCAGCATATTTGAAAAATTTGTTTTTTCCAGATTTTCTCGGATTATTTGTGTTTCCGAATTTATTAAAAATAGATTCCTTTTAAAGCGACGTTCAGATTTCATGACCAAGCTCGATAAAAAAAAGGTTATGGTAATTCATAATGGGATTAATATTGAAAAATTCAATTGTAATGACGTTGATTTTTCTTTTAAGGATGAAATTGGCATTGCGCATGAGACAAGGATTATCGGAATGGTTGGCGCTTTAGATGAAATCAAGGGTCAGGATATTCTTATCCACGCTGCACGTAAAATTTGTGATATTTATACCGATACGAAATTTATTATCGTTGGTGATATTTATGGGCCCTACCTTAGAAAAAAACATAAAATAGCTTATAAGGACAATTTATCTCTACTAATTAAACAAATGAATTTAGAAGGTAATGTCTTTATCTTAGGTTTTAGAAATGATGTCGCTCGTATTATGAGTTCTTTTAATATTTTAGTGCAACCGAGCCTTCGAGAAGCTTTTGGCGGTTCTATGATAGAGGCTATGGCTTGCGGCAAGCCTGTTATAGGTACTTCTGTTGAGGGGATTCCGGAAGCAATAGGGACGGATGGCGCTGGGATCCTTATAGAGAGAACGCCAGAAGCCCTGGCAAAAGCGATTCTTTTCTATCTGGACAATCCTGAAGAGGCGCGAAAAGCTGGAATCATCGGGAGGAAAAGGGTTGAGGCTATGTTTGATATAAAGGAAAATGTGCACAGACTAGAAGAAATTTATTCTATTAGCTAAAGGGCAAAATATGTCAGTGGTTGATATAATTATTCCTGTTTTCAACGGCAGTAAATACATTGCCGAAGCCGTTGAAAGCGCTTTAGGCCAGACCTATATAGAAAAGGAAATTTTTGTTGTTGATGACGGTTCAACCGACAACACAAAACAGGTCCTTTCAAAATATGAAGACAAAATCCGCTATATTTATCAAGAAAATAGGGGAGTCGCTGCAGCGCGTAACGCAGGGATTCAGGCAGGAAATGGTGAATATATCGCTTTTCTTGATTCAGACGATATTTGGTTCCCTGATAAGCTTGAAAAGCAGATAGCGGTACTAGAAAAGAATCAATTGGCCGGTTTTGTCTATTGTGATAATTATTTTGTGGATGGTGAAAGAAGGCAGCTCGAAGAGTATTACTATAAAGTGTTATTAAAGAGAGGACACATAGTTTCTGATTTATTTTGGAGCTATTTTATTATGACACCTTCTCTTGTTATGAGAAGAGCCTGTTTGAATAAGATAGGATATTTTAATGAAAGGTTAAAAGTAAGCGAAGAATATGATTTTTTTCTTCGTTTAGCCTTTTGGTTTGAAGCTGAAGTGGTCAAAGAAAAACTTTGGGAACGCCGCGTTTATGAAAATAGCCTTAGTCGGCAAGATTTTATTTTGGATGGCGAGACAGACTTAACTATTTTAAAAAATTTTGTAAAAAGCTATCCCTCTTTTGCCAGAAATTATAAGAAAATGATAGCTAAACGATTCGCCGACTATCATTATGAATTCGCCTATCGTTGCCGTAAAAAAGGAAGGAATGGTATTGCAATTGTGAATTCCATTCATTCTTTATATTACAGTTTTTCAAGAAAAGCTTTCAAAAATCTTCTTTTTTGTTGCACTCCACATTTTTATTATCAAAATAAATAATATGTCAAAAGTTGATATCATAATACCTGTTTTCAACGGCAGTAAATACATTGCCGAAGCCGTTGAAAGCGCTTTAGGCCAGACCTATATAGAAAAGGAAATTTTTGTTGTTGATGACGGTTCAACCGACAACACAAAACAGGTCCTTTCAAAATATGAAGACAAAATCCGCTATATTTATCAAGAAAATAGGGGAGTCGCTGCAGCGCGTAACGCAGGGATTCAGGCAGGAAATGGTGAATATATCGCTTTTCTTGATTCAGACGATATTTGGTTCCCTGATAAGCTTGAAAAGCAGATAGCGGTACTAGAAAAGAATCAATTGGCCGGTTTTGTCTATTGTGATAATTATTTTGTGGATGGTGAAGGGACACGATTAAAGGATTATCCTTATAGAATGCCTTTTATAAAAGGAAATATTCTTCCAGATCTTTTCTGCGGTTATTTTATCATTACATCTTCACTTATAATGCGAAGATCTTGTTTTGAATGGGTTGGTTATTTTGACGATTTATTGAAAGTAGGCGAAGACTACGCATTTTTCCTGAAACTCGCGTTTGCTTTTCCTGCTGAAGTTATAGAAGAAAAGTTATGGCAGCGCAGAGTTACCAAAACCAGCCTGAGTCACAAAGATTTTATTTTGGATTGGCAGAATGATATTTTAACCTTGAACAATTTTGTTAAAAAACACAAGTTTTTTTCGGAAATTTACAGGCCTTATATAAGTAAACGCTTATCTGAATACCATTATGATCTTGCTTATCATAGCAGAAAAGTAGGTCGTTACGGCTTAGCTTTAAAAAACTCGCTTTTATCTCTAAATTATGAATTTTCTAAGAGAGGATGTAAAAATTTAATGCTTTCCTTTCTTAGAAAAGCTAGTAAAAACTATTGTTATGTCTAAAGTTAGCGTCATCATTCCAACTTATAATTGTGCAAAATTCCTGCCGGATGCTTTGGACAGCGTTTTAAAGCAGACATTTCAGGATTTTGAAATCATAGTCGTAGATGACGGTTCTACGGACAACACCCGCGGCTTGATTAAGAGTTATATGGATAAACACCCTGGTAAGATCAATTATGTTTATCAGGAGAATATGGGCCTGGCTTGCGCGAGGAATACGGCTATTAGGCATTCTAAGGGAGAATATATTGCCATCCTTGATGCGGATGATATGTTTATGCCAAACAGGCTGGAAGAGGAAATACAAGCTTTTGAAAGGAATCCTGGCATAGGCGTTGTGCATGCCAATATTTCCTGGCTGTCGGAAGAAGGAGGGGTTCTCTCGACTCCCAAAAGAAACAAAAAAGTCCTTTCCGGCAATATTTTTAATGCCATTTTTCTTCGGGACGCGCATGTTTCCATCTCAACCATTCTTGTTAAAAAGGAATGTTTTGATAAGGCGGGTTTGTTTGATGAAAACCTTACCCGTTTGGGATGCGAGGACAGGGACATGTGGTTAAGAATTTCACAGCATTATCCTTTTCTGTATATTGATAATGTTTTAGGCTTATACCGTCTCAGGCAAGGGAGTATGAGCAAAGACCAGGCCAAGATGTTAAAAGCTCGTTATTATGTTATTAATAAATTCTGCCCTGCTGGTTCCTTGAGTCTGTTAAGACGAAAGGCCCTTTCGCGCATTCATAAGGATCAGGGGGATGGATTTCTTGTTTTAGGAAATAGGCATTCAGCTAAGCAAGAGTTCTTGAAATCTCTGAAGTTTTGGCCGTTTGCAGTTATGAGTTGGTTAAATTTGTTTAAGGCAGCAAGCGGTAAGTAGGACTAGTGGGAGGGGAAATGCCGATAGTAAGCGTAATTATTCCGACATACAATTGCGAAAAATTCCTGCCGGATGCTTTGGACAGCGTTTTAAAGCAGACATTTCAGGATTTTGAAATCATAGTCGTAGATGACGGTTCTACGGACAACACCCGCGGCTTGATTAAGAGTTATATGGATAAACACCCTGGTAAGATCAATTATGTTTATCAGGAGAATATGGGCCTGGCTTGCGCGAGGAATACGGCTATCAGGCATTCTAAGGGAGAATATATTGCCATCCTTGATGCGGATGATATGTTTATGCCAAACAGGCTGGAAGAGGAAATCGCTGTTTTCGAAAAATATCCTGAAGTTGGCTTGATCCATGCAAATGTGAAAAATATTGACGAAAAAGGCAACTTACTGTTTATTCCAGAGAGAACCAGGGAAAAGATGACAGGATATATTTTTAAGCAGATTTTTCTGCGAGAAACAAATGTTAACATCGCTACTATTATGTTCCGCAGAAAATGTTTGGAAGATGCGGGAATGTTTGATGAAAATCTAGCCCGCCTTGGATGCGAGGACCGGGACTTTGTCCTGAGAGTCGCCATGAAATACAAAATTTTTTATCTGGATAGGGTGGTGGCAGCCTATCGATTCAGGGAAGGCAGCATGAGTAAAGATCTCAGGAAAATGTTAAAGGCAAGGCTTTATGTGATTGATAAATTCTGTCCTCCTGGCAAAAGCATGATTTTACGGAGGAGAGCGCTTGCGCGTATTTTTAAAGATTTGGGAGATAGCGCGCTTGATACAGGAAGTTTTTCTGAAGCAGTGAAGAACTATGGAAAGTCCTTGAAATGCTGGCCAGTTTCTTATTTTGTCTGGATAAATTTATTTAAAACACTGTTTCATTATAAAACCAAAAATTTAGAAAAAAGTAAAGTTGATTTAATGCAGGTTTGGAATTGCGCTCTTCCTAAGGATTGCAGTTTTGGCGATTTCGCGGTTCAAATAGCGCAAAAGGGGAAGGCTGAAGGGCTGGGAACCCATTTTATCTTGCCCAACCTGGATTTTGTGGAAACAAGAATAAAGATTTTAGGTTTTGACGCGCAATACACTGTTTTTCGGAATAATTGGAAAAAACTGGGGGTCGCCTTTAAGATCCTTAGAGAAATTTTTAAAATTGGACCAAGGATTGCTGATTTTCATTTTTGCGACTCGCTTAATTTTCTTCCTGTATTTCTATTCGCCCGTCTTGCCGGAATTGAGATTATTTATCACTATCATGGAGAAATACAACCGCTTGAAAAACTTCGTTTCATTAATCGACATTTTTCAAAGCTAAGGCTTTTGACACTATTTTCAAGCAGGATTATCTGCGTTTCTGAAGCAAACAGGCGATATTTAAGGGCCCTTAACATACAAAAACGCATGGAAGTTATTTATAACGGTATCGCTATTGATAAATTTTTAGAAAATAGCAAACGAAGTTCCTGGAACAAAAGCGATCTATTTCCGCAAGCAAATATTAAGATTGTTACTTCTATCGGCTCTCTTATTCCAAGAAAAGGTATGGATATCCTTCTGAAGGCTTTTCAGATAGTCATTAAGGAGGCGCCGGAAGCAAGGCTTGTTATAATTGGAAAGGGTGATCTTGCGCCTTTCGAAAGGCTTGCGCGCAAGCTTGGAATTGTGGAGTTTATTCGTCTTACCGGTTTTTTGAAAGAGTATCCTTATGGGATTTTGAATTCGACTGATCTTTATGTGAGCGCTTCCTATGCCGAATCATTCGGCCTTTCCATTGCTGAAGCGGAGTTATTAGGTATTCCGGTTGTGGCGACGCGTGTCGGAGGGGTTCCAGAAGTTGTTGTCGATACAAAAACCGGGTTTCTTGCGCCTGCGGGCGATGAGAAGGCATTGGCTGAAAAAATGGTGCTCTTATTGAAAGACGATAACTTAAGAAAGAGAATGGGCGCGGCAGGAAGACAAAATGTTCTTGATAAATTTTCTCTTGAGGAAAGAGTAGAAGAATTATTCCAGAATTTATTTCCAGCCGAGATTAAAAGAAGCCAGGGGTGTACTTCGAGTAGATCCGAAGGGTTTAATAAAATGCTGGTATCGTCCAAATCAGAGGTATAAAGGAGGCCTATGCTTACTCAGCTAAGATATCTTGCCGCTGATATGAGTCGTCGGGATCACAAAAGTCCGAAGTCCGTTTTTTATGATTTATTTGATGGCAGCATGTGGGCTGTTATTTTTTACAGGTTAAGCCGCGCCCTTTTTTTGGTTAATGTTCCGATTTTAAAATATCTTTCCCGATTCTCAGGTTTTATTGTTTTTAAACTTTCAGAGATTTTATTCGGCGTGTCTTTGCCTCCCTCTGTGGAGATCGGTCCAGGCCTTTTTATCGGTCATACCGGCTTACTTGTTTTTCATCATGAAGTAAAAGCAGGTATGAACTTATCAGTGTCTCATGGTGTTACAATTGGTGTTAGCGGCTTGGGCAAGAAAGGGGCGCCTGAAATAGGTCATAATGTTTACGTTGGAGCGGGAGCCAAAATATTGGGAAATATAAAAGTTGGCGATCATTGCAGGGTAGGCGCCAATGCTGTTGTCGTAAGGGATTTGCCTTGCGGCTGTACAGCAGTCGGGGTGCCGGCGAAGGTGATATTACCGTAATATTAGGTGCTAGGGGCTAGTTTTAACAACAAATGAAAAATAAGAATGAAGAATGAAAATTGGCTTATAGCGTATGGCATATAGCTTATAGCAAAAACAGTTGGAAGGCACAAAAGTTCAAAGGTTCAAAAGACAAAAGTATCAGTTATTAATTGGGAATTGTTTTTTGGGATTTAATTGGAAATTGGAGATTGGGATTTGGAAATTAAATCAGTAGCTGCGCTTGCTTACTAATCACCTAATGAGCTAAGCAGCTAAATTAGCTTTTTAGAAAGGTTCACATGGGTTTAGGAATAATTGCGGGTTTAAAATTTATCGCTCCGGCGCTTCTGTATGCCTCGACACTGGTTGTCGCTATTTTGTGTTTGTCCGGCCGCGTGAGGATCGGTCTGTATTTCCTTATTCCTCTCTATCCTCTGCAAAATGTCGTTATGAAATTGCATCCTTTTCCTCTTGGGAAAGATTTGAATGACATTCTTCTTATTTGTATGCTTATTGGTTGGGCTTTAAGCGCTTCCATGCGACGTGAAAAATTCAACCAGAGGACCGCGTATACCGGCCTCCTGATTTTAACGGGTTTATACACATATTTTGCTTTATGGAAGGGTTCATTGTTTTTAGGGGCTGAACTCCCATTTAATATTCATGATCCCCGCGTCCAGGCCTGGAAGAACTATCTCACTTTTCCCCTTTTGTTTTTTATGGTTTTAAATAATATCAAGAACAGGAAGCATGTGACTTGGATGTTGGGGGCGCTAATGGCAAGTATGTTCCTTATGGACTATTATACAGTGGACCAGATAAGAAACGCCGGCAGCATCGAATCAAGAACCCGTTTCTCCGGAACTTTCTCCTGGCTTGGCCCTAATGAAGTCGCGGCTTTTTATTCGTCTTACACGTTTATTCTTATTGCTTTGTTTTTTTATATAAAAACCAAATGGATGCGTCTGGCTACCCTGGCCCTGTCTCTTATGAACACATATTGTGTGCTCTTTTTGTATTCCAGAGGGGCTTATGTGGCATTTGGAGCTGGCATGGCGCTTTTAGCTTTGTTCCGAAAACGCTGGCTTTTGATCCCCTTGATTGTTCTGGCTTTGAATTGGCAAACATTACTGCCCCAAAGCGTTTTAGAGCGTATTAATCAGACGCAGGATGAATATGGGCAGCTTGATGCTTCTGTAGAAAAGCGTCTTGAAATGTGGAATCAGAGCATGCTTTTGTTTCAGTATGATCCTATCTTTGGTTCCGGTTTCAATATTTTTCCTCATTTGGGTTTTGCTCTCGGTGATACGCACAATATTTATTTGAAATTTCTTGCTGAACAAGGATTGATCGGGTTTTCTTTGTTGTTTATCCTGTTGATTATGAGTATGCGCAGCGGATGGAAGCTTTTTCGCGGCGCCAAGGATCCTCTTTTAAAGGCCCTGGGTCTCGGATTTTTCCTTTGCACAGTCTCGCTGATTATAGGCAATTTCTTCGGTGACCGGTGGACGCATCTGCCTTTAGGCGCGTTTTTCTGGGTTCTGTTGGGCATGGTGGAAAGAGGCCGGATTATCATCGCGCAGGAAGAGAAGGAAGAAAAAGAGGGCAAAAGCCCTGATTTATCAAATGTCATGAAACAGGAAGCAAAAAAAAGGATTGTTAAGCCATGGAACACAGCAGTCATAGAAAGAAAACAAGACTTGTTATCCTGATAGATGTTTTGAAGGATATCCAGGGCGGCGCCGAGCGCCAGGTTTATGAGACGATCCGCCTGATCGACAGGGAAAAATTCACGCCTTTCCTGTTTATTCTGCACCAGACATCCATTCCTGCCGAAATTTCCCAGTTAAAGCTTTACGCGGAGGGCCTGGGAGTGGGCCGGATATACGGCATCGACGGTTTTCGCCAGGGAGCCCGTTTCTGCCAGATCCTCAAAGACAAAAGCGTCGATATCCTTTTGACTTTCCATTTTGCCTCGGATATCTGGGGCGCGTATTGGGGAAAGAAGGCTGGGGTGCCTGTGATTGCCTCCAGCCGAAGGGACTCAGGCTTTTGGAGGAAAAAGCATCATGTCCAGGCTTATAAACTTGTGAACAAGTGGGTCAATAGGATATTCGCGGTGTCTGAAGCCGTTAAACAGATGGTCCTGGAAGAAGGCGTTCCTTCTTCCAAGGTCGAAGTTGTCTATAACGGGGTTGACCTGAAACGCTTTGATGAACTGGCAAAAGAAGACGTCCTGGAAGTTCCCGAAGGCGCTTCTTTAATCGGATGCGTGGGCAATTTCACGGAAACCAAAGGCCAGGCGTATTTGCTTGAGGCCGCGGTCAAGGTGATAGAGAAGTTCCCGAAAGCGTATTTTATTCTTGCCGGTGATGGTGTCTTAAAAGAACACCTCATGCGAAAGGCCGAAGAGCTGGGCCTTCTTGATCATGTTGTTTTCCTGGGAAAGAGGGGGGATGTTCCGGCCCTTCTGAAACAGATGGATGTGTGCGTGCTTCCGTCCTTGAGCGAGGGATTGTCCAACTCGCTCCTGGAATATATGGCCGCGGGAAAACCTGTCGTGGCAACGGCTGTCGGAGGCAATCCTGAGGTGATCGAAGACGGCGTGAACGGTATTCTTGTGGCGCAAAAAGACAGCGAAACCCTGGCGGCAAAGATCATCCTGCTTTTGGAAGACCGCAGGCTCGCTGAGCGCCTGGGCCGCAAGGCCCGCGAAACAGTCGAGCAGAAGTTTAACCTGGAAGCGCGCGTCAGGCAAATGGAAAATTCCCTGGAGCTTCTGCGCAAGCAGGCCCCGGACCAGAAACAGCCTATCCGTATCATGCATTTGATCAGCAGCGGGGGATTTTTTGGCGCTGAGCGCGTGATGCTGTCTTTGGGTAAGAGCCTGAATAATTCGGCTGTTGAGAGCATCATGGCCGTCATCCATAACCGCCGCAATCCCCACCTGGAAGTTATAGAGGAAGCGCGCAAGCACAATATTCAGGTATTCGCCGCGCCCTGCAGCGGGAAGCTGGATTTTAAGACAGTCAAAGCGCTGGCGGATTATATCTCTTCTCAGGGCATTGATATTGTTCATTCCCATAACATCAAGGCGAATTTCATGGCGGCCCTTGCCTGCCGGAAAGCCAAGGTTCCGCTGGTTGCCACCAATCACCTTTGGACAAAGGCAGGCCTCAAGCTGGCTCTGTATGAGACCATTGATGTGTTTATCCTGAGACATTTTGTGAAGAAGATCGTGGCGGTTTCCGAAGGGATCAGGCAGGACATGACGCGCAGGGGCATCCCTGAGAAAAAGATCAGGCTGATCATTAACGGGATAGCCGAAGAACAGGGGACGGTGGAGGCCCTGAAGAAAAGCGATTTGGGTATTTCGGATGAATCGCCCGTCATCGCCGTTGTCGCGCGCCTAAGCTGGGAAAAGGGCCACAGATATTTGATAGACGCCCTGCCCGATCTTCTGAGGGAATTTCCTGAAGCGGTTTTCATCTTTTTCGGGGAAGGGCCTATGCGGCGGGAGCTGGAAAAGATGGTCAGGTCGGTCCACGCCACAGAAAAGGTTTTGTTCGCGGGTTACCAGCCTGAGATGGAAAAGATTTACCCTTTGATCGACGTTCTTGTTCAGCCTTCGCTCAGAGAGGGCGTGCCCATGTCTTTGCTGGAGGCCATGAGTTTTGGCAAGGCCATCGTGGCCACAGACACAGGCGGGGTCAGGGGGTTGATCAGGCATAAAGATACAGGATTATTGATAAGGCCGGGTTCGTGTTCGGATATCCGGGAGGCGGTTTCGGCATTGTTGAATGACCCGGAGTTGCGCGAGCGGCTGTCTAAAGCCGCGCGGCACCTGGTTTCCGAGAAGTTTTCCCTGCAGAAGATGGTCGAGGGCTATGTGGACCTTTACCAGGAAGTCCTGCAGGAAAAATCCCGCTAACCCCTGCTCCGAGGTCGAACCTCCTCTAAGCTCAAACGAGGTTCGACCTCCTCCAAGCACAATCGAGGTTCGACCTCCTCCAAGCACAACCGAGGTTCGACCTCCTCTGAGCACAAACGAGGTTCGACCTCGAACACAGGAGAAACAGTGAATTTACTTTTTGTAGCTCCGCGGCTGCCTTTTCCCACGGATACAGGCGCCCGGATCAGGACCTTGAATCTCCTGCGTCAGGCCATACGCTCGGGCGCTAAAGTTGTTCTATTGGCATTCACATTCGGCGACCAGTCCAAAGAGGTCCTCCTGGCGCGGCAGGAGGGTTGCCGCGTTATCACAACCCCACTCAAGGATAGCATCACACCGATCGCCTGCTTTAAGTCGCTGGCTAAAGGCTTGCCTTTAAGCGTGGCTAAATACAGAAGCCCTGTCATGGCCAGGCGGCTGGTTGAGCTTATCAATGAAGAAAAGATAGATGTCGTTCATTTTGACCACATCCACATGGGGCAATATGGGGGCCTGTGCAAAGGGGTGCCGTTTATTGTGGATGAGCATAATGTGGAATGCCTGATTTTGAGGCGCCTGGCCGACAAGGAGGCCAATCCTTTTAAGAAGGCCTTACTGATTAGAGAATACAAGGCCATGGCGCGGCTTGAAAAAGACGTTTGTCTCAAGGCGCACAGGATCCTGGTTGTCTCCGAGAAAGATGCCGGGAACTTAAAGGCGGTCTGCGGACGTGATGTCAGGACAGAGGTGATCCCTAACGGCGTTGATGTCTCCTATTTTTACCCTTCCGCCCCAACCCCAATGGTCGAGACCTCGTCTCGACCAGAAGAGATCCTGGTTTTCACAGGCTCGATGGATTGGCTGCCCAACAGCGACGCCATTATTTATTTTTGCCGGCAGATCCTGCCTTTGATATGGGAGAAGAAGCCTGACGTCAGATTGTATGTCGTGGGGAAGAACCCTCCTTCCGCTGTAAAGCAGTTGGCTTTTTCGGATAAAAGGATCGTTGTTACAGGAGGCGTGCCGGATGTCAGGCCTTATGTGGCGGCGGCCAAGGCTTTTATTGTGCCCTTAAGGATAGGGGGAGGGACGCGCCTGAAGATCCTGGAAGCGATGTCCATGGGAAAGCCCGTGATATCGACAACCATAGGCGCCGAAGGCATACAGACGAAAGACGGCCTCGATATTATCCTTGCGGATGAGCCCGGGGATTTCGCGAAAAAAACAGTGGCCTTACTTGAATCGGCGGATGTCAGGAAAGAAATCTCCAGCGCCGGGCGAAAGCTGGTGCAGGAACATTACGACTGGCAGGTTGTTGGGCGCCGCCTTGTTTCGGTTTATGGACAGTTTGTTAAATCTGGAGTATAAAAAACAATTAAGAATTAAAAATGAAGAATGAAGAATTGGCTTATAGCGTATAGCGAATGGCTTATGGCAAAAACAGTTGGAAGGCACAAAAGTTCAAAGGTTCAAAAGAACAAAAGTATCAGTTATTGATTGGGAATTGTTTTTTGGGATTTAATTGGAAATTGGAGATTGGGATTTGGAAATTAAGTCAATAGCTGCGCTTGCTCTTGTTTTACTAAGCGCCTAAGCAGCATCGTCAAAAAAACAGGAACCGGAGTTATATGAGAATCAGATGGACCAGCATACATACGGGCATTTTGGCCGGAGTTGTTATCGGCGGCATTTTTTTAGGTAGCCTCGGCGCCCTTTATCAGAATAAGAGCCGTCTTTACGGCATTGCCAAAGCCCAATATAAAAATTTCATCAAGCACAAAAGGCCTGATGACAAAGATATCGGCAAGGAGATCTACGGCAATCTTAATGAGGAAGGCAAGGACATCATTGTTTTTGTCAATGCCAAGAGGAAAGGCCCTGAGATCAGCCCATTGTTGTACGGCTCAAACCTTTCTCCGAAAATGGAGTCCGAGCCGGACATCATCAAATTTGTGCAGGACAAAAAGATCACAGTGTTTCGTTTTCCCGGAGGAGGTTCTCCTGGTTATCACTGGAAAGAAGGAAAGTTCGATTTTGGGGAGAGGTTCGCCCAGACCCCTTTCAGCCAGATGGATTATGTGGTCGGTTTCTGCAAACTGACAGGTTCTCAGCTTGTGATCCAAGTCAATGTGGAATCGGGCACAGCCCTGGAAGCCGCCGAATGGGTGACCTACATGAAGGATGAGCTCAAGTTCCCGGTGATGTATTGGGAATTGGGCAACGAAGTTTACGGGGATTGGGACAGGGCTTTTATGAGCGGCAAGGATTACGGGAAGCTGATCCGGGAATACGCCGCTTTGATGAAAGCGGCTGACCCCACGATCAAGATCGGCATGGACTGGGCCCCGGCCACGCGCTGGTTTTTTAACATCGACACGATTAAAGGCGCCGGCGACCTGATAGATTTCGTTTCCGTCCATTGGTACCCGAATGATATCGATCCCGCCCATCCGCAGGGAGGCCGCATTCACCCGGAGCTTGAGGAGGTTATGGCCAATTTCCTCCATATTCCCGGCATCGTCAAGGAGATCCGCAAGACGTTTAGGCGATACGCGCCCGGCCGTCAGAAGCAGGTGGAAGTGGCGTTTCTGGAATGGGACGGCGCCACGGACGGCCCGGCATCCGATTTTGCCCCTTATTCCAGGGGCATTGTCCAGTGGTCTCTGGCCAACGCGATTTTTCACGCGGACTGCCTGGGGATGTTCGCGACCACAGGCGTGAGCGCCGCCACGCAGTTTGATTTTCAGTCCATCGGTTTCGGGTTGATCCGCGGATGGGATCAGGGCGCGGGATGGGGAGGACAGCGCTGGGATGGGGAGATCATCCGTCCCAAGGCCCTGGCGATTGAATTGTTTTCCAAATATTTCGGCGATGTGCTTTTGCCCTGCCGTATCCAGAACGCGCCTTTTTATGTGAAGAAAAAAGAATGGGCCCCTGAAACTTTCGGCGGACGCGTTCCTTATGTGACGGTTTACGCGAGCACTTCGGAGAAGGAAAAAACGCTGTCTTTGGCTTTTATCAATAAACATCCGGACAGGGCATTTGCCGTTAAGGTTTTTATCCTTGAAGGCCAGCCTGCCAACACAGGCAAGCTTTATGTTTTGACAGGGCCGTCCTTATTGTCGCAGAACGAGCAGAATCCTATGACTGTAGGTATCAAGGAATACAGGATCAGGGGCCTGGCGAAGGAATTTGATTACACCCTGCCGCCACATTCGGTCAGCATGGTCGTAACAAGACTGGAAGGACAATGAGCCGTCAAAATAACGTATTTTTCGGGTTTTTCCTGGGCGCGGCCGCCGTGGTCGTCTTTCTAGGCCTCACGTTTTTTTCCTACAAAGTCACCTGGCGGCTTCTGGATTATCTCGACATTGAGCACAAAAGGCCGCAGGCGGATTATTCGTTTCTCAAGGAAGATTTCCGGTTGAACTTTGAGAACGAGAGGGACTTAAAGGTGCTGGATGCCGCGCAGGCGGCCTTCAGCCGGTCGGTGGATTTTCCTTCAGAAGGAAAGTATTCCCTCAAAGTCGAGTTTCCTTCCGGCAGGGAATTTCCCGGAGTCGGGCTGGAAGTTTACGGCCGCGATTGTTTTGATTGGACGCAGATGGAGGATTTTTCTTTTACGGTTTTTAACGCCATCGATGCCCCCGCCCGGCTGACCGTTCATATCAAAAGCGGGGCCGCTTACCCTAAAAAAGATTATGAAACGACGCAGGAAATTCCCGCCTTGTCCATGGCGCGTTTTCGCATCACCAGGCAGGAGCTGGCGAATATGCTGGATTTAAACCAGATTTCCGCCGTCCGTTTGTTCATGCAAGATCCCAGGACAACGTTCTTTTTGTTCTTTGACGATATGAAAGTCACGCGGAGAGACAGTTGAGCCGTTTTTTGACGCTCTTGTATCATCGCGTCAATGATGCCCTGGAGCCGGGCGAGCTCAATACGCCGCCCTTGAAATTCAGGCAGCAGATGGAGTATCTGGCCCGAAATCATGAGATTTTGTCAGGAGACGATCTGAGCGCCGGTGAAGAAGCATTAATCCGCGTTAATTCGCGTTCGATTAGCGAAAATTCGCGTTCAAAATTAAAAGTTTTGATTACTTTTGACGACGGCTACAGGGACAATTATCTGAACGCCTATCCGGTTTTAAGAGAATTCGATTTTCCGGCCCTGGTCTTTCTCGCGACAGGCATGGTCAATACGCCAAAAACAAGGCCCCGTTACAGCCATTTGCCTGTTCCGGATATGTTGAGCTGGGAAGAAGCGCGTGAAATGGCGCGGCATGGGATTTCTTTTGGCGCTCACACGGCCGGCCATCCGCATCTTTCCTCTTTAAATTATGTGCGGCAGAAATCGGAAATCTCGGCAAGCATTGAAGCGTTGGTACCCTTGGTCGAGACGAGGTCTCGACCAAAAGACGATCGCCCCTCGGTTTTTTTCTGTTATCCTTACGGGGACTATAATGAGGAAACTTTGAAAATCCTGCGGGAGCTTGGAATTTGTTTTGCCTTTACGACCAGATCCGGCTTAAATGACGAGCGTACTCCTCCTCTTGAACTTCACCGCTCCTGGGTGGACGGACGAATGAGCATGGATGAGTTTGATGCCTGGTTGAAGCATGAGGATGAAGAACAATTAAGAATTAAAAATGAAGAATGAAGAATTGAAAGTGGCTCATTAGCTCATTGGCTGATTAGTAGAAGCAAAAACTGAAAAACGAGAAGTCGGAAAACGAAAGTCCGAGGGACGAAAGCAGTCCACAGACCACAGTCCATAGATCGAAGGATGAAGGCACGGAAGCACGAAGGACGAGAAACAATTAAGAATGAAGAATGATTCAGGTGCTAGGGGCTAGCCCCTAAACCTTAGACCTAAATTGCTTTTACTATACGCTATGCGCCATAAGCTATTTCTGTTGCCCGTTAACTGTTGCCTGAGGCCTGTGGCCTGTGGCCTGATAACTGAACTTATGTCTCCTAAAGTCAGATATGAAATCGATCCTCACAATCGCCTTGTCCGGACCGGGGGAGGTTTGCGGCAGGTTTTGGACGGCGTATTCAAGCTTTCCGGCAAGAACGCTCTCAGTTATCATGTGAAAAGGCCTGTGGCCTCCGAAACGCCGCAGCAGATCAAATTCAGCGGGAACTGGTCTTTGAACAGCAGAGACCAGCTGGTTTTTTCTTTAGACAAATGGAACAGGCAGATTGCCTCCAACAAACTTGTCCTGAAAACAGAATTGCTGTCAGCCTCCGGCCGCGAGCTTGTTTTTACCCTGACAAGCCGCGATGTCAAAGGCGCGAATCGGGTTTCCTTGTTAAATCTGCAGGGAACATGGCAGGCGGACAAGAATAACAGGCTTGTGTTTGGTGTTGAAAAGGGCCCGCGTAAAAAGGACCTTCTGATTCTGCAGGGCGCCTGGCAGTTGAATAAGCGTCATGAAATAGAATATGTTTTTGGCGGCAGGCAAGGGGTTCTTGTGTCTCTGAAAGGGCGCTGGGCCATGAAAGGCAGCCGGACGCTTTCTTACGCCATCAAAGGAGGCAGTTCTATCCTTGAGTTCCGGGCGTCCCTGCAACAGGCGCTGGCGAACAAGCTTGTTTTTGTTATGGGCATAGGAGGCGAGCCCGCCAAGAAAAAGATCATTTTTATGGGGTCATGGCGCCTGAAAGCTGAGCGCCCGACGGCCCTGGTTTTTGAAACGACGGCCATTGAGGGAAACTTTAGTTCATTTATGTTTGGGGCAAGCTTGAGTCCAGCCAAAGGGGCGGGCTTTTCTCTTGAATTGAAAGCGAATCAGGGCGAGAGTTTGGGCATAGCGCTTGTTCTTTCGAAAGAAATGGGGACAGGCCAGGGGTTTTTGCGGTTGCAAAAGAGCCCGGAAGGTATTGGCGCTTTTGCCGGCTATGGATGTGAATGGTAGGCTGGACGAAAAACAATTAAAAATTAAGAATTAAGAATGAAGAATGATTCAGGTGCTAGGGGTTCGCCCCTGAACCCTAGCCCGGCCTAAAACTGGTATTTTATAGGTAAAAACAGTATACTGAGCCAAAGTATAAGTGATTTTTTGAGCGCCGATTTTTCGCTTGAACCTTGCATGTTAAAAATTTGTCATTGAATTCGGACATCATGAATAAAATACCGGTTTTGATGTATCACCAGTGCGGGCCCCTGGATTCAGCTTCTGACGGTTTTTCAGTGAGCCAGGAGATGTTCCGCGCGCAGATGGAATATCTTCATCACAACGGTTTTGTGGGTGTTTCTCTGCAAAGGCTTTTCGCTGAACAGGAGTATATCAAAGGCGAAGCGTCTGCAACCGGAAAAGGCGCGGTCCATCCGGAGGAATTGACAGGGGACACGCGCAAAAAGGTCGTTCTGACTTTTGATGACGGCGATAAAAGCCATTTCGACTCGGTGTTCCCTGTCCTCAAAAGCCTGGGTTTTACCGCGACGTTCTTTGTGACGGTCAATGATATCGGCAAGGAAGGCCGGATGGACTGGACGATGATCTATGACCTTTCCAAAAACGGAATGGATATCGGCTCGCATGGCATGTCTCATTCCTTTTTCCCGGGCCAGGCATCTTACGTCGTCTTAAATGAGTTCCTCTTGTCAAAACAGATCCTTGAGAAATACACGCGAAAGCGCGTTAACTTTATTTCCATCCCCCACGGTTTTTACAATAAGCAGATCCTGACGATTGCCAGGGACGCCGGCTTTAAGTCGGTCTGCGTGTCGGACGCCGGTTATATACAAATGGACAATGATCTTTTTCTGGTGAAAAGATTCACTGTCCGCAGGAAATACGCGATGGCGGCCTTCAGGTCCATCGTGGCGGGGAACCCCGGGTTTTTCCTTAACCTGATGGAAAATATCCGCTCTTTTTTGCGTCACGCGCTGGGATATCAGGTGTATGACCGCGCCTGCAAATTGGCCGGGAAGCAAGCAGTGAAGCAGTAAAAGATAGTCCACAGACCACAGTCCACGGTCCACAGTTAACGTTAGGACGTGCGCATCCTACGGATGCTCGGACGTGAGGACGTGGGACGCACGAAAGACGAAAACACGAAGGACGTAAAAACAATTAAGAATGAAGAATGGGCTTATGGCATATGGCGAAGGGCATAGAGCAAAAACTGAAAAACAGAAATCAGAAGGCTGAAGCCGGATATCCGAGAGACGAGGGACGAAGGCACGAAAGCACGAAGGACGAAAAACAATTAAAAATTAAGAATTAAGAATGAAGAATGATTCAGGTGCTAGGTTCTCGGTGCTAGGGGCTAGCCCTAAATCCTAAACCCTAGTCCCTAGACCTAAATTGCTTTTACTATACGCTATACGCCATAAGCCATAAGCTATTTCTGTTGCCTGAGGCCTGTGGCCTGTGGCCTGTAGTCAGTAAGTCCTGGAGGATTGGAGTAAATGTTGGAATTTATCTATTTCCTGAGCGCGGCAGTGATCGCCTATACGTATTTTGGTTACCCCTTGCTGTTATTTGTCTTTCAGTTCATAGCCTATAGCCCTGTAAAAAAAGGGGACAAGACGCCTTTTGTGACTGTGTTTATTTCCGCCTACAACGAAGCTTCTTATATCGAAACCAAAGTTCTGAATCTTCTGGAGTCGGATTATCCCAAAGACAGAATGGAGATCATGGTCGGCTCAGACGGCTCGACCGATGAAACGTATCAGATCATCAAACGCCTGGCCGCCGAAAAAAATATCAGGTATACAGTGTCGTTCGCGCGCATGGGCAAGCCTGCCATGATCAATAAAATGTCCAAGGATGCCAAGGGAGATATTTACGTGTTTTCAGACGCCCGTCAGAAATTTGAAAGAAGCGCCATCCGGCAGCTCGTGCGTCCGTTCGAGGACGAGTCTGTGGGCTGCGTGAGCGGGGAACTTATGATCGCCGGCAAACCTCAAGGGTCGGGCAGCGGCCTTGGCCTTTATTGGAACTATGAAAAATCGCTGCGCCGCATGGAGTCCAATATCGGTTCCATGCTGGGCGCGACAGGCGCTATTTACGCGGTGCGGAAAGAATATTTTCATTATCTGCCGGACGTGATCCTGGATGATGTCTACGCGCCGATGTGCAGCGTCATGATGGGCAAGAGGGCCGTCTTTGAGCCGTCCGCCAGGGCTTACGATGACGTGAGCGAATCGACAGAAAAAGAGTTTTCCAGGAAAGTCCGGACCCTGGCGGGGAATTTTCAGCTCTTTTCCATGATGCCGGAATATTTCCTGCCCAACAAAAGCCGTGTGGCCTTCCAGATGTTTTCGCACAAGGCTTTGCGGTTGTTCGCGCCATATTTTCTGATCCTGCTTTTTCTGTCGAATATTTTTTTAGCGGGCCAAAGCCCGTTTTTTATGGTATCGTTGATCTTACAAATTCTTTTCTACACAGCCGCCTTGATCGGCCATGTGGCCGAAAGCAGGGGCAACTCATTTTCAGGGTTTTGGAGGCTTTTTTCCGTGCCTTATGAATTTTGCGCTTTGAACGCGGCGGCTATTGTCGCGTTTTATAAATTTCTTTCCGGCAACATCAGCGTGTTCTGGGACAAATAGAAGTTCTAAGGGCCAAGCCTGTTCTTTAAAGTTACGCCCTCATTAAAGGAGACAAGCCGTGAAATTCAATCTCAAAGAACTTTGGAAGCCGTCTTATTTCATGCCGGCCGTGATCTCCCTGGTCCTGGCCTTGATTTACAGCCCGACCATCATCTGGATGGTGGACCGATGGTCAGCCACGGATTCGTATTTCAGCCATGGTTTTCTGGTGCCGCTTGTTTCGCTTTATATCGTTTGGATGAAAAGGCGGCGGCTCAAAAACCTGAAATCCCAGCCGGTTTCCTGGGCCGTAGGACTGATCGTTCTCGGCCTGGTGATCCATATGCTGAGCGCTTTTTTAAGGGTTTATTTTACCTCCGCCTATTCTTTTCTCCTTGTCCTCTGCGGTTTAATCCTGTATTTTCGCGGCTGGCCCACACTCAAGGAGTTGTCTTTCCCTGTGGGGTTCCTTGTTTTTATGATCCCCTTGCCCTTGGTCGCCATCGTGGGCATTACGTTTAAAATGAAGATTTTTGCGGCCCAGTGGGCCAATAAGGTCATCAATGCCGTGGGCGTGCGGGCCGTGCTGGAGGGCAGCATCATTAAGATGCGTCACACCCATGTGATCGTTGAAGACGTTTGCAGCGGATTACGTTCTCTTATTTCCCTTCTGGCCTTGGGCGCGCTCGTGGCGTTTTTCAGCAAACTTCCCAGATTTAAGAAAGTCATCGTATTTTTGTCCGCGGGCGTTATGGCTGTTTTGGCCAATATCGTGCGTATTGTGTTCATGGCCCTGACCAGCGAGATTTACGGCGCGAAATTTACGGAAGGCTTTCTGCATACGCTGTCCGGCCTCATCGTGTTTGTCGTGGCCTTCGCCGGCCTGATGATTGTGGTGAAAGAGCTGGAATGACGGATGAAAAGACAATTAAGAATTAAAAATGAAGAATGAAGAATTGTATGAAGCTCAGTGATTAGTTTCTAGTTAACCCATTATCCTTACAAGGAAAATATGAAAACAAACAAAAACCAGACCGTTGTCGCTGTCCTGCTTGTGGCGCTGATTATTTCCCTGCCTCTTTATCTGGTCAGCCGGGGGCCAGGTGAAGAGGCCCGTGTTGCCACCCTGCCCATGGAGATCAACGGATGGACCGGGCGCGATCTTCCTGTTGAGGAAAGGGCTTATGAGATCCTGGAAACCCGCAACCTTATCTTGAGGGAATATAAGAAAGGGGAGCGGAAGGTTTATCTCTATGTGGTGTATTCTTCCGACAACCGCAAGGTTTCTCATCCCCCGGAAGTATGCTTTGAGGGCAGCGGTGTCACGATCATCAACAAAAACAAGATCGAGATACCCCTGGCGGGCGGGAAAACAAGGGCCAACCAGCTTATTGTTGAGCGCGCAGGGGTGATCAACGTTGTTGTCTACTGGTATAAGGCCGGCGAAATGTATACCGATAATTATCTCAAGCAGCAGTTTGCCATCGCCGTGAATCATTTGAAATTCAAGAGGACTTCCGGCGCCCTCATCCGCATGTCCGCTGAATCTTTTACAGGCAGCGCGTCTGATGCCCTGGAAAATATCCGTGAATTTGCCCAAATCGCCTCCGAATTCTTTCCTTCCGTCATTCCCTAGGGGCCCAAGCCATATCTTTGAAGGACAGAGCTTTCACAGACACGTGTTGATTTTCATCGACACGTGTTTCTTTTTTTAATAAGAAGACGGCTTATGAAAATAGAAAAGACGCAAGGTTTTCCAAATGACAAAGGTATTAAAAAACATACGTTTTGCTTTGGTCGAAAATTTGTAATTTTTTTATGACGCCCTCCCGCGAATTCTTTCCGTTTTCCTTCTCCCTCTGACCTGTTTCCCTTTCGTCAAAAAAATCAGAATAAGCGGTATGGAATCTGCTGACATAAGAGGTGTCGATGGTGAAATGAACTGTCGATAATGTCCATAAAAATTCAAAGTAAAAGCTTATTTCTCATCGGGCGAAATCGTTCCTGTTTCGCCTGATGGATAAAATATCTCGCTGTCATGCCGCATCTTGTTCGAAGATACCTCGTTTTCGCGTTGTTTTTCGTTGCTGCGCTCCTGTCCATTCTGGCCGCAGGCATGACGCGTCCTGCCTGGGCCAAGGGGGAACTTTTGGAAAAAACCCCTTTTGATCCTAATGCCGCGCTCTTTTCGTCGCAGGCAAACGTGGACACCTCTACCCAGGGCCGCGCCCCTGAACCCTCAACAATGGCTTTGATGGGTTCCGGTTTTCTGGCCGCTTTGGTCAGGCTGGCGCGGCGCAGCTTCGATAAATTCAAGAGGGGCTTTGACGTGCTTGTGGCGTCTTTGGGCCTGATTGTGAGCCTTCCCGTTCTTCTCTTTGCCTCCGTCCTGATCAAGATCAATTCTCCGGGGCCTGTATTTTTCTCCCAGGCCAGGGTCGGCAGACGCGGCAAGATCTTCACCATGTGGAAATTGCGGACGATGATCTATAACGCGGAATCCGAGACCGGCCCTGTCTGGGCCCTGGAAAACGATCCCCGCGTGACGGCTGTCGGCAGGTTCCTTCGCAAAAGCCGCATTGATGAAATTCCCCAGCTTGTCAATGTCCTCAAAGGGGAGATGAGCATCATCGGGCCCAGGCCCGAGAGGCCTGAATTCGTCAACGGCCTTTCCAGCGAGATCTCCGATTACCGCAAGCGCCTGAGGGTCAAGCCCGGGATCACCGGACTCGCCCAGATCCGCCAGAGTTACGACTCCACACTTTTGGATGTGAGGCGTAAGGTCCGGTGGGACTTGCTCTACATCAGGAGAATGTGTTTTCTGACCGACCTAAGGATCCTTTTATGGACGATATCGGTAGTTCTGACGGGAAAGGGAGCCCGTTGACAATGAAACACTTGCGTAGAAAAGTTCTGAAATCCGCATTTTTTGGTATCGTTTTTTTGATCATGGCAAAGATGTCTTTTGCCGCGAACTTTACCTTCGATGTTTCCCTGGTCTCCAGGACCCTTGATGCCGCGCGAAGCGCAGGCGACATACTCGGATTCGATAACTGGTATGTCTGGAAATACAGGGTTGATGTCATTGCCGGCTCTGAGAATAAAAGCGGCCTGAGCAACTGGGTGCTGCAGCTTCCGAACTGCTATATCACGAGCGAAGATTTGTTTCGTGAAATCGAGGCTTCGGCAGGCGCAGGCGGCGGAGACAAGATCAGGATCTATGAAGTCGAGCAGGTCGATCCCGACCCTAATCTTGGCCTTTCCGGCTTGAAATGGGAGGAGCATGGCGGCGATGACCTGGACCATGCGGGAGAATACGATTACTTCTGGTTCAGCGTGCCCACGGATTTGAGCATTGAAGGGGATTGGGGTATTAAAGCGGGGAAAAACAAAATATTTGGTGAAACAGAGATTCCTGTATGCCCGGGTCAAGAGCCGGGCGTGCCGGAACCTGTCGGTTTATTGTTATTTTCGACAGGTTTGTTCGGTGTTGGTCTAATGAAAAAGAAAAAATCGGAGGAGCTATGAAAAGTCTGACCAGACTGGCGTTTCTATTCGTCGTTCTGCTCGCAGTGTCTGGCTGTAATAAAGACGGTATGAGTTCTCCGCAGAGCATCGCGGATAACCCTACCGCAGTCGCTGATAGCAGCGGGACAATGGATGGATCAGGAGAACAGATCGCTCAAGTCCATAATCCGGAACCCACCAGCATGCTTTTGTGGGCCACGGGTTTGGCAGGCGCCGCCTTATTGCGCCGCAAGAAAAGAAAATAAGGGACAGTCGCAGGCCGCATGTCTCGCTTTGAATGCGGGGCATGTGACCTGGGGCTAGAATACAGGACTAATCCTTAAACTCGCGAGGAGGTGAAACAATGAAAAAGTTATTGCTATTCACAGTGTTGTTGCTGGCATTGACTGTAGCGAACGCCTACGCCGTCCCGGTTAACTTTAACGCGGATGAGTTGTATGATTGGGGCCGTCTGTATGATTACGACAGCGGAACCAACACGTATACCACGACCAACTCCAACCCGGCGGCTTTCGGGCCGGATACTCCGATAGGGACGACCGTTCCCGCGGACACGAACTTCGGAGGAGACGGAACGGAAGATACCTGGGGCGTGGGTTCGATCTCCAGTATCACGCCAAATCCACCGGATGGTTCCTATCTCTTTCTGCATACGCCGGGAAGCTCGGAAATGACATTCATGTTCTATGGTTTTGATGATGCGATTCTGTCTTCTCCGAACGTTGTGGGAGAAACCGCCATCGGCACAAAATTCGGGCATGTGTCCGTTTATCTCGATGACACCCCTAATTTTGACCATGGCGCGGCTGGAACCGCCGGAAGAACAGGGTTGGCTTCATACAATACGGTTACGGACGGCATTCTCGTTTTGGACCTGGTGCCTGTCCCGAATTCGCTCGGTTTTACAATGCAGAACAACTTTGACTTTATTAACAATCATGGGTCAGGCAGCATGTTTTTGGCTGTCACCGGTAACGGGGCCTGGGACGCTTTGTACAATACCAATCTGTATCCGTTTGGTTCGGACTTCGCGTTGTCTTTCACGGCTCTCAATAACGGCATTTCTCCCACGATCGGTAACTGGATAGTCAGAGGCGACGCTCGTGCTGAAGGCGACATTATCCCTGAACCGGCTTCCATGGTTCTCATGGGAATCGGTTTGCTTGGTTTTGCTCGTCGTTTAAGGCGCAGGGCGTAAGTTCGGCATTGTTGTTATAAATGTTTTAAAAATTAAGCCTATCGTTTACTTCTTTGAAGTGAAAGGTAGGCTTAATTTTTTAGCAAGGCTCATTCTCTGGTCAAAATTGAAATTTGACGGAGTTTTGGGCTGTTTTATTTTTTAATAACGTCGATTTTTTCGTTATCCAAAAGTTAAACGAAACATTTTACATAGTGTTGTTTCAATACAACAGAGTGTCTTAGATTTGAGATTCTATATAATGCTGTAGTAACTGAAGTTATGACTTGCAATACCGAAAACTGTGTTTACACCTGCTTTTTCCTATCAGAATTGGACGAAAAAAAGCATATTTTTTTCAATTCCGATTCAGATATTTCACATAAGTTATTGTAATACAAATGCTTAAAATATATTTAATTAGTGATGGCCATTAGTTAATTTTGGCATGGAAGATGCTAATATATAAAGGGAGTACATAATAATGTCTTTTTAAAAATGTTTACGAGAGGTCGGATAGGATGTTTGAGCAGGGGAAGTCAGAAGGTAAGAGTTTGTTGGAAAGTCTGAAAATAAGTTTCAGGGGGGCAAAGCGTGACTTTGAGATCTTTGTGACCTTGATGAGATTTATTCACCGGAAACAAAGGTTCAATGCAAAGTCATTTTAACTTCCCTCACCGCATTAAGTCCCTAAGCGTGATTCTGGTTGTTTCAGCCTTGATTTTCGCGGGCGCGGCCCTGCTGTCTTCAGCAGGCGCGCGGGCGGAAGTTTCTGATACCCAGTTTTACAGCCCCAGTTCTTCTGTATTTACCTCCCAAAATTCCATTGATACGTCCAACAGGGGCCGCGCCCCTGAACCCTCAACAATGGCTTTGATGGGTTCCGGTTTTCTGGCCGCTTTGGTCAGGCTGGCGCGGCGCAGCTTCGATAAATTCAAGAGGGGCTTTGACGTGCTTGTGGCGTCTTTGGGCCTGATTGTGAGCCTTCCCGTTCTTCTCTTTGCCTCCGTCCTGATCAAGATCAATTCTCCGGGGCCTGTATTTTTCTCCCAGGCCAGGGTCGGCAGACGCGGCAAGATCTTCACCATGTGGAAATTGCGGACGATGATCTATAACGCGGAATCCGAGACCGGCCCTGTCTGGGCCCTGGAAAACGATCCCCGCGTGACGGCTGTCGGCAGGTTCCTTCGCAAAAGCCGCATTGATGAAATTCCCCAGCTTGTCAATGTCCTCAAAGGGGAGATGAGCATCATCGGGCCCAGGCCCGAGAGGCCTGAATTCGTCAACGGCCTTTCCAGCGAGATCTCCGATTACCGCAAGCGCCTGAGGGTCAAGCCCGGGATCACCGGACTCGCCCAGATCCGCCAGAGTTACGACTCCACACTTTTGGATGTGAGGCGTAAGGTCCGGTGGGACTTGCTCTACATCAGGAGAATGTGTTTTCTGACCGACCTAAGGATCCTTTTATGGACGATATCGGTAGTTCTGACGGGAAAGGGAGCCCGCTAATATGAAAATAACAAAAAATCTTACTTTTTTAGCGGTGTTCATAGCCCTTTGGTTTGCGGCCGGGGTTTCTTTTGCCGCGAACTTTACCTTCGATGTTTCCCTGGTTTCCAGGACCCTTGATGCCGCGCGAAGCGCAGGCGACATACTCGGATTCGATAACTGGTATGTCTGGAAATACAGGGTTGATGTCATTGAAGGCGATCAGAAGCATGCCCTGAGCAACTGGGTGCTGCAGCTTCCGAACTGCTATATCACGAGCGAAGATTTGTTTCGTGAAATCGAAACTTCGACAGGCGCAGGCGGCGGAGATCAGCTTCGCATTTATAATCAGGAAAATGTTCATCCTGACCCCAATCTTGGGATCGCCGGGCTGAAATGGAATTTTGACGGCGGCGACGCGCTTGATGCCACAGGAGAATACGATTACTTCTGGTTCAGCGCTCCCACAGATTTGAGTATTGAAGGGGACTGGGGCGCCAAGTCAGGGGGGAATGAAAAATACGGGAATGTGGAAGTTCCGGATTGCCCTGGGTGCGACCCGGGAGTTCCGGAACCGGTCAGCTCAGCGCTCTTTTCCATGGGGCTTGCAGGGATGGGCCTGGTGAGAAGAAAGAAGTTAACGCGCTATATTAGAGGTAAAAAATGAAAAATTTTTTGAGAGTGTTATTTGTGTGCGCGATGTTGTCTTTTTTCGCGGGCTGCAATACAAGCGGTATGAGCCCTGCCCCGGGGTCTGTTTCTGTCCCTTCAGGTAGCGGGGATGAGGATTTGGGAGATGACGGCTCAGGCGAGGAGATCGCCAAAGTGCACAATCCTGAACCTGCTACCATGCTTTTGTGGGGCATCGGTCTGGCAGGCGCGGCCATAGCTAGGAGAAAGAGAAAAATCAATCCGTAAGGACGAAGAAAAGTGAAATTCTTAGGTGACCGAAATTATTCGGACCTTTTGAATAATAAAAAATAAAAGAGAGGGGGTGAAACAGTGAAAAAAATGATGTTGATCGCAGTATTGTTGTTGATGTTAGGTGTTGCGAATGCCTATGCTACTCCAATCACGTTTAACGCAGATGAGCTCTATGATTGGGGCAGATTGTATTCGTATGATGGAAGCGTTTATTCTACAACTAACACGAATCCTGCCTATTTTCAAAGCGGGACAGATACACCAATCGGAACAACGATCCCGCAGAATGGTTCTGGGGATGCCGATGGGAAAGAAGATACATGGGGCATAGGTTCTATTGCTTCCATTACTTCCAACCCGGTCGGAACAACGTATTTCCAGAGGTCTGCTGCAGGAGAGTTGACATTCATCTTCTATGGTTTTGATGATGATATGCTGACCAATCCTAATGGTCTGGGAGAAACCGGAATTGGTTCAATCGGAGGTCATGTCGCAGTTTATTTTGATGACACTCCTGATTTTGACCATGGCGCTTCTGGAACAGCAGGCAGGACAGGTCTCAATGCGTATAACAACGTGACAGACGGTGTTCTCGTGTTGGACTTGGCTACAGTGGCAAATCCGTTGGGTTATACCATGCAATCGAACTTCGACTTTGTCAACAATCATGGCGCAGGGAGTATGTTTTTAGCCACAACAGGACTCGGGCTTTGGGATGCTTATTATGATACCAATACCCAGGATTATGGTTCTGATTTCTCTCTTTCTTTTACAGCGAGAAATAACGGCACGTCTCCTACGATTGCCAATTGGGTTGTCAGGGGCGATGCTCGTGGTGAAGGTGATGTTATTCCCGAACCGGCTTCCATGGTGCTTCTTGGCATCGGGTTGTTCGGAGCGGCTCGTTTTAGACGCAAGGTCTAAGTTTGCCTTTGGTCGAGACCTCGTCTCGACCAGGGCAGGCTTAGTTGGTTTACCTTAATAGATACTGTTTGATGTGTCACGTGCACAGTGTGTTTATTAGGGCACTTTGAAAAGAGTGAGACGCGTTTTAAAACAATTAAGCCTATTAATTGGCTTCACAAGAGTTGGTTGGTAGGCTTAATTTGGCATCATACTTATTCATAATTCATACAATCAGAAGCGTCTTAATTATCAGTATTTCTATATAGAGATAAAAGTTCTATCACCCTGGAGGGGGAAATGAGGAAGGGATTAGCGTTTGTCGTTCTGATCGTTTGTCTTCTGGCCGCAACGCCGGTTTTCGCGGCCTCTGTTTTCATGGATTTTAACCTGCCTGATTTTTCTGCTGACATGGGATCAGGCGATGCCTCGCACACATACACAACCCCCTATGGCGATGTTGTCATTTTCAACGGACGCATTTATGACAAGATCGATTCCGTCTCTGTGGCTGACCATACGCCGGGTACGGGCGGGTATTTTTTGAAAAATACGGATGAAGTGAATGTTGTCACGCTGACATTCGATTTCGATGTCAAAAATTTTGATTTTTACTGGTATGGCATGAACGGCGTGGGCATGTATGGTGAGATCTATGACGCCGAAGGTCATGTTCTGGACGGTGGTTCTTCCACAGGGAACAGGGCATGGGAGTTTATTGATAACGATATAGACTTCAGCTCGCCGATCCGCAGCATGTCTTTCTGGTCAAGGAACGCTTCCGGCGCCCTGGACGGGAATTTGATGGCCATCGATGACCTGACGTTATATCTTTATGACCAGGCTGTGACACCTGAACCGGCGTCTTTGGCGCTTTTAGGCCTCGGTTTATTCGGTATTATCCGCAAGGGACGTGGGAAGAGGGGATAGGAATATGAAGAAATACAGTCTCTTCGTTATTTTATGTTTGGGATTTTTCGCCCCTGTCGCGGCCTTTGCCGGCGTCAATCTTGCTTTGGACGGCATTGCCGTGGCTAATAGTGAATATACGCCTGCTTCCTATGCCATAGACGGCCTTGACTCGACAGTATGGAATGCCGCCGGCCATGGCTCTGCGACAGCTCCTATGTGGGTAAGCATTGATTTGGGGAATGTTTTTGCCGTTGATTCGATCGAAGTTTTTTGGAGTGAAAATGACGGATTGTATAGGGATTACACCACCGTTTATAATTTTTATACAAGATCAATAGACACCGCTTGGGAACTTCAAAAATCAGGCACATTTATAGATGAATCTGTGCTTTCAGACAGGGAGTTCACGCTTAGCTTCGGCACCCCGCTTTCTATGCGTTATGCAAAATATGAAGTTGTGGGCGGCGATCATTGGGCCGCGGTTGCAGAGATACGTATTTTTCAGGAAGGCGATGTTAATGGAACTGTTACGCCTGAGCCGGCGTCCATGGCTTTGTTGAGCCTGGGCCTTTTAGGCATCGCCCGGCTAAAGAGAAAAAATAAGTAAACACCGATAATCTGGAGGGGAAATGCAATTGAAGAAGGTTTTGTTTTTTCTTGTTATTCTGCTGGGGATTTTCGCTGTCAACGTGGGAAGTTCATACGCTTTGATGGTCGTTGATTTTAATGTTCAGCATAGTTATCGGGGTGACCTTGTTATTGATATCGGCGTCGGCAGCCCTGCCACCCCTTTTTGGAGCATCAATGTCTGGAATCATAGCGGCAGCTGGAATGACAACGTTGTCATGAATGATGTTGATATTTCGGGAGGTTCCGCTTATCTCTGGGATCATACCTGGTATTTGAGGGTGAGCGATGAATGGGGCGGGGACAGCGGCTATATCCAGGATTTCAGGATCAAGGTTGACGGAGTCAATTATGTTTCGCCTGACCACCCCAATGTTTGGGATCATCATACTTCTTACGCGTATATTCAGATGCCCGAAAATCCGGCAGCTGTTACGCCTGAACCGGCGTCCATGGTTCTTTTAGGCATTGGTTTGGCAGGCGCGGGCCTTCGTTTTAGAAAGAAATAGATACTTTAAGTTTGAGGAGGGGAAATGAAAAGAAGACTGACAGGCGGCATTGTATTGTTTTTAATATTTCTTTTTACGGCGGTTGTTCCTTCGTTTGCCGCCACAACTTTAGATTTCTTCGGAAAAGTCATCTACGATGAAATCAACGGGACGCAATTTCCAGAACGATTTGTGCCGCGCCTTGCCACCCAGACCTTTGGTTATAATGAGGAATTAAGGGAAGGCCTGAACAGCGACGCTCCTTATTACGGCGTCGGGATGCTGGCTTATGATTTTAGCTGGGATCTTCCTGACTGGGACGGCGTGTATGATTGGTCTTTGAGCGTGGATGCCTGGGCCGCCGGTTTTTACAAGATCAACGGCGTGCGCACGGATTTCGAGGAGACATTTTCTGATTCCTTCGGCCTGGGAACAGGGTCTTTAAGACAATTCTTTGGAGGGGCTTCCCTGAATGATGTCCTTGATATGTTGGGTGAGGTTCCTATGGAGGGTTGGGACGATTCCCTTGGCGGGTATCTTATTCTAGGCAATCTTGACAAGGGTAAGGTTTATTTTGCCCTGGCCAATGACATTGATGATATTTTGGGATGCGATACGGGGCTTCAGAAAGCCAATGTCCGCTTTGGCGGCCGTTTCAGCTTATCGTATGCCACAACCCCTGAGCCTGGTTCTATGGTTCTTTTAGGCATCGGATTGGCCGCATTGGCACGCAGGCGTAAAAAAGCGTAATGAGTGAAGGTTCTATGAAAATGAAAAAGTTTATTTTAGCCGTAGTTTTTGCTTTAGGGTTCTCCCACGCGGCTTTCGCGTTCAGCTTTTCTTTGGACGGGAATCTGAGTGAATGGGGCGTTACTCCCGGAACTTACGGTTCATCCCACTGGGCGCCTTCCAGCGGCGTGTATTGGACAGAAGAGGATTACGAGCCGGGCTCCCATCCCCAGGGTTTTCTGAATCCCGGGTATGGCGATCAGACATTTGACGCCGAGGCCATGTACGCCGCCTATGATGACACGAACCTTTATTTTGCCATTGTTACGGGTTTTCCTTTAACCGGCAGCAACGGCTATGCCCCCGCTCCCATAGCATTCGATTTTGGAAGAGACGGCAGCTATGAATTCGGCATCAATGTCACGGGGAGCTCATCGGGCAGCCTCTTTCATCCTGACAGCTGGACAGACGGCCTGGCCAATTGGGGCGCCGGCTGGCTTGGACATGTGTCTTATCCTATTTCCATGATTAATGCGCAGCTGGTTTTTGATCCATCAGCCGCCAATTTGGTTTATAACAACGCTTTTTACGGGGCCACAGGGCATTATGTGATCGAGGGATTCATGCCTATCGGCGCGTTTGGCTCTTCCAACTGGAACCGCGATTTTTCCATGCATTGGACTATGACGTGCGGTAATGATGCGATCAACCTGGCCGTCAACACGACGCCTGAACCGGCGTCCATGGCGTTATTGGCCATTGGCCTTGTTTCAACAGTTATCGCCAGGAGGAAGCGTAAAATTTAGTTTTCTATAGCGGATTCTTGATCTCCTGGAGGGGGGATTAAGGAATGGCTTTCGGTGGTCTGATGGGGCCTGTCCTTTTTTGGAGGACAGGCCTTTTTTTGTCTTTAGATTCGTTCATGACTCCACCGGCGGGAAGGGCGCCGGGTTTTTAAGATACAAACAACAGAGGAGAGGGGAAACTAATAAGGAGGATATTGTGAAAAGGCTAGTGGTGTTTTGTTTCTTAATCTTGAGTATTTCTTTTTATGCACCTGTCGCGGGGGCCATGGTCTTGACCTTTAACGAGGGTATTGACCTTTGGCTATCCAGTTCCAATTCACCTGACACAGGGAATCCGAATCTTGGCTGGGGCAGGAATCTGGGCGCGAACGCCCGGAATTACGATACTCTTATCAAATTCACGGATATATTCGGCTCTGCTGCGGACCAGGTCCCCCTGGGCAGCACGATCAACAGCGCTGAATTGTATATGTGGATAGGATATGATCGCCTGAAGATCAGCCATATCTATCAAATGACGTTTGATTGGAACGCCGCTTCCACATGGCTTTCCATCGGCAGCTCAGGCGGTATTGTGCCTGGGGTCAATGCGGAAGCCTCGCCTGAATATTCATGGACAGGCACGACAGATGCGTGGTCCCAGAGAATATTCAATCTGACGGATTCCGTGCAGGATTGGTCTGATGGAGCGGATGCTTTTGGCTGGGGGTTTACGCGTCCCAGAAGCGGCGGCACAGTGTCATCGATGTCGTTGAATTATGGAACAGCGTCCTATCGTCCGTATCTGCTGGTTGATTTTACGCCTCAGGAAGTTGTTCCTGAACCCGCGTCATCGGCCCTGATGGCCATCGGTTTGGCAGGCACAGTCGCTGCGCGTTTTCGCCGGAGAAAGTAGAAAAAGCAGAGTTGTCTGGTTCAACAAAAAAGCCCGCTCCTGTTATTTTTGGGGCGGGTCTTTGCTATAAGCTATATGCCTTAATAAATTAAAAATTAAGAATTAAGAATGAAGAATTGAACTTTGATCAATGGACGGTGCTTTCGTCCTTCAGTTTCTGATTTCTGAAATCAGATATCAGATATAAGCCCGCCCATTCGTCCTTCGTGCTTTCGTCTTTCGTGCGTCCGCACGTCCTCACGTCCGAGCATCCGAAGGATGCGAACGTCCTCACGGTCATCGTCCCTCGTGCTTTCGTCCTTCGGTCTGAGGACGTGGTCTGTGGACGGTTCGCTCTCGTCCCTCGATTTCTATGGACTATGACTATTCTACGTATCGGAACTTGCGTTCGTAGTTGAGTTCCATGCCGTGCGGGAATTCGTGGTAGGGGTAAATGATGATTTCAATCCTGGCGGGAATATTTTCCAGGAAAAGGGCGCGCAACTTGTTCTCAAATTCCACGCAACGAGCGGTTTTCTCTTTGGCCTGGATCTCAATGCGCAGACCGGCTCGGCTTTTGGAAAGCCTGAAATTGCCGGTGATGGAGCAGGCGATGTCTCTTTTTCTGTAGAGGAGTTCCTTGATGAATTCAGGCCTGATGGAGAAGCCTTCGTTGACCCGGATCTTTCCGCGGCCCCAAATGGCCATGATCGGAAGCTTGACCTGGGGCAGGAATTCCTCATAACTGAAATCCTTGAGCGTTTTTTGCAGTTTTTCATAAGGGATGTGGATACCCTCGTCTTTGGTGTTGTAGCGGATCAGGGGGATCACGGCTTCTTCTTCAAGGTTTGTCAGGGCCAGCTGGAAAAGCCCGTCGTTGGTGGGGAGCTCCTCGACAAAGATCTTGGTCGGATTGTATTGGAGGATGGCCGGGAGGTTTCCTAAGTCCAGGCCGATCAAAGCCTCTCTGAGCTTTTCGTCTTTTTGCATCAGCCGGCGCAGCCGGATCAGGTCTTTGGTTTCATAGAAAAGGTTAAGGCCGAATTCGGCGATGCCGAAGGATGAGCCGATCATCGTTTCGGTTTCCGGGTTGTCGGGGTCGATTTCCAGGAGCCCGGAAAAATACGTGCGCATATTTTCCGCCAGGACTTCTTCCCCCAGGACCAGATGCGGCCGGACTTTTGTCCAGTCCACGCCCGCTTCCGCGCCGTCTTCCAGGACTTTTTTGACGAAAGAATTCTCTCCTACGATGATGGTCTGCTCATAGCAGTGGGAAAATGTTTTGACGACTTCAATAACGATGTCCGGCCTGACGCTGGTATCCACCACGGAAACAAGGGGGGAGGCGACATGCACGCCCATGGCCAGGCAGTTGACGAGCAGGGTTTTTTTGCCGGAAACGTTAAAAATGGTATCCAGGACGAAATCAAGGGCCCGTTGGGAGCGTTCCAGTTCTTTGTAGGTATTCAGGCCGTAAGAAAACAGCCCTGTGTGCCCGGAACTGGCAACAATGACATGCACGTCTTCGATGCGGCCGTCCATGCAGAGTTTGCGGATGTCGTTTTTGTTCCAGGTCCCGAACGTTTTTTCCTTGTCGAGAACCGGGACGCGTTTTTTGAAATCATCAATTGTTTTGATGGAGGCGGCATCGAGGCCGGCTTGCGCCAGGATTTCTTTGTAGGCAGGGACCCTCGCGGCGGCCGTTTGAAAGATGTTGAGCACCTTTTTCTCGGAAAGCTCAGAGAGTTTTTCCGGATCCAGGCCGCTTAAGCTCTGCAAGGCGATATTTTTTTTGGAATGATTAAGCATAAGGAAAAGATGGGGTAAGGGTTATGCCTGTTTTTGTCTAAAGTGGCAACGCAAAAGCCATCGCGGCTTAAAAGTAATACTTCAGCTCGACGTAATACAGGTTGCGATAGTCGTCGAATTCGCTGTTGGCGGATTCCGCGAATAATTGCGCTCCGCAGGAAACATCCATATTTCTTAGGACATTATATCTTAATTCAGGGTTAAGGAAAGCACTTTTGCCTTCTATGTCATAGATGGCGCTGAAGCGGGCGCGAAAAAGCGGCGTGATCTCATATGTGGCCAGGAAACTCAAGAGTTGTTTGCGGACCGACAGGAGTTTTTGGGAAAGCTTGAGGTTGGAGAGGAATTCCGTGATGTCCTGTTGGGCGGCGCCGTTGAAAAAATATTCCACAAGGGCGTAGAGTTTGCGGGTAAAACTGTAATCGCAGCCGACGGCGATCCGCGGATACGTCCTTTTGCCGTCCTTGGTATAGGTAAATTCTCCCCGGAAACCCGCGTCCCCGAAATAACCGTCCCAGCCGAAACCCGCCACTTTTTCCTTTTCATGCTTGGCGACGATGAGGAACGTGTCGTAGGTGCCGAGTTTGCGGTTGAGCCGCGCGCCAAAACTCGTCTTGGTGCTGTCGCGTTGAGGGCCGTAGAGAAGGCTCCATCCCCAGACCTCGCCGAAATATTCGTAGTAAAAGGCGTCGAAGCCCACGCGTTCCTCGGGTTCGATGTTGGAGGGCAGGGGCTGGTTGAAAAGATCCGTGGGGCTGTAGAAGCGCATGCGGCCCCAGTCAATGAGCTGTTTTCCGGCCACAAGGCGGCTGTTCTCGAATTCATATTTCAGGTAGGCGCGGTATAAAAGCTGCCTTTCGTAGACATGGTCTGTGTTGGAGATGACCATGTCCGCGTCCCAGAAGGCCAGGTTTTTCTGATTTCTCTGCTCGATGAGGGAAAAGTCCGAGCTGTTTTTGAAATCATGCAGCAGGAGTTCGTGGTCGTAGACAATGTTGAGCGCCAGGCGTTCGGTGAGTTGGGGCGAATATTCCAGGCGAAGGCGCTGCAGGGCCGCGTAATAGGCTTCATCGGTATCCCTGGTGCGGGAGAATGTCGGCAGGATTTTGTAATATCCGCCGATATCTTCCTGGAGCCTTTGCCAGAGGCTCGGTGACGCCGTTACAGCGTCCGAGGGCGCCTGCGCCCGGGCGGACAGCGGGGCAAAAAGCAAAAAAAGACACACCAGGCCTGAGATTTTTGAAAAGGACAAAAGAAAACCGTGTTTGGGTGAGGGGGCTTTTGTTTTCATGGCGGGCTCGATTCTGTTTAGGTTTTTAACGGGGCGCCGAGGGAGTCGCCGGCGAGTTTGCCGTCGTGAAGCTGGATGAGACGCCCGGCCTTTTCCATAACCATCCGGTCGTGCGTCGCGAAGACAAAGGTGATCCCCAGGTGTTTGTTCATGGCGTGCATCAGTTCGATTAAGTCCGAACCGGTTTTGGAATCCAGGTTGGCGGTCGGTTCGTCGGCCAAAATGATCTTTGGCCTGGCCATGATGGCCCTGGCCACAGCCACCCTTTGTTGTTGCCCGGCGCTTAATTGGGAGGGCCTTCTGCGCAGATAAGGCTCCATGCCCAGGTCTTTGAAGAGCTGTTTGGCTTCATACAGGCGCCGGTCCTGCGGGACCCCCTGGAGCAAAGCGACATATTCGGCGTTCTCATAGGCCGACAGGGTCCCTATGAGGTTGTAGGCCTGAAAGACGAATCCGATCTTTCGAAGCCTGAATTCCGCCAGGTCCGGCGCGGAGAGTTTCGTCAGGTCTGTTTTGTCGATTATGACTTCGCCGGCAGTCGGCGTATCGAGACCGCCGAGAATGTTCAGGAGAGTGGTTTTACCGGACCCCGAAGGCCCGGCAATGGCGGCAAAATCGCCGTCGGTTATTTCCATGGAAACACCGTCCAGGGCGTTTACGGCGACGTCGGAATCCTTCTGGTGATAGATCCTGGTCAGGTTTTTGACGCTGCAGATCAGTGACATGGTATGCGTTAACTCCTGATGGCCTCGATGGGCGAAAGCCTCGAGGCCTTGATGGCCGGGAACACGGAGATGGCGATGCTCAGCAAGAGGATGATCACCGCGTAAAGTCCGACGCTCAGAGGCGAAAAGATCGGATAGATCACGGAACCGATATAAAAACTGTTAAGGGCGTCCGAGATGGCCGAAAGGTCGATGCCGATTTTGTTAAATAACAGGATGAGGGATGTTCCGGAGGCAGCGCCCAGGAGCGCGCCGGCCAAACCCAGAAAAAAAGATTCCAGTCCGACCATCAGGCTGATCTGGGCCGGCTTTGTGCCCAGGGCCAGCATGATGCCGAATTCCTTTGTTCTTTCCAGAACGCCCATCAGGATGGTGTTGAGGATGCCTCCGGCGACGACCAAAAGAACGATAAAAAGGATCAATCCCGTGAACACCTGGTCGAATTGCAGCCATTGATAGGTCATCGGGGAGATATCCTTCCAGTTGAGGACTTCAAAATTACGGCCGAACGCGCGGCTTAATTCCCTGCCGGCGGAGTCCACATTATCAAGCTGATGGAGCCTGACGGCGATCTCGGAGATCCTTCGCTCCATGACAAAAAGGTCCTGGGCCGCCGAAAGGGTGATGATGGCCAGGTTTTTGTCGATTTCTTCGGCGCCCGCGTCGATAAGGCCCTTGACGTCATAAGCAGCCGCGGCAATGCTTCCGTCAAAAGCCTGGCTCATAATGACGACTTTGTCTCCCACCGTCACGCCCAGGTTTTCGGCGAGCTGGCGTCCGATCAGGATCTGATCTTTGTCCTGCGGCAGCAGGTTTTCGCCTTCGCGGATTTTTTGATGAAGGGTTGTGACATTTTTCTCTCTTTCGGGGTCGACCCCCAAAAGCAGGATACCCGAGGAGCCTTCGCTGGAGGAAATGAGCGCGAATTCCTTAACGCGCGGGCTGAAAGCCTCAACTGACGGGGTCTTGCGCAGGACGGAAGAGAGGCTTTCTTCGTTGTTGATGCTTTTGTCCAGGCCCATATTTTTCTGGAAGCCTGTTTTGTGGATTTGGAGGTGGCCCACGAAAAGGTCCGTGTAGTTGGAGACCATCTGATGATCCGCCCCGTCGATAAATGCCTTGAGGAATATCAGCGCGCACAGGCCTACAGCCACGGCCGCGATTGTGATAAAAGAGCGGGCCCTGTTGCGCAAAATATTTCTCCAGGCGATTTTCAGGAAAGTATTCATGTTTGGCTGATGGCTGATAGCTAATAGCTTAGGGCTAAGAGCGAAGGGTAGAAACAGTGAACCGCGTTGCTGCTTAGCTGTTAGCTCATTAGGTGCTTATTAAAGCAAGAGCAATTGCTGGTTTAATTTCCAAATCCCAAACCATAGAAACAATTAAAAATTAAGAATTAAGAATTGAACCTTGATCAATGGACGGTACCTTCGACTTTCGGTCTTCTGACTTCGGATTTCTGACTTTCGACATCCGACATCCGACTTCAGTTTTCTGACCTCGGATTCCGGATCTAAGCCCATTTTTGATTGTTTTAGAGAAACAGAGGTTGCGGGAGCGAGAGGGTGAGGGACCGGGCCCTGTGACTTTATAACCCCTTGCGTAAATTCTGCAGGGTAAAAACATTTCTTCCAATAGATTTATTATATACGACGTTGTCTGTGACTTCAATGATTGTGAAGCGGCCCTCTTTGATGATGGAAACCATTTCCCAGCGCGTGGGGATCCTGCGGTCGCCGACTTTTTTGACCTGGGAATACCTTAGGACCTTGATGAGTTTGCCGCCCTTGCCGTAATATTCGTCGCGGATGGGCGTGAAGTCATTTTTATTAATCCACATGACCCTTTTCGCCCAGACAACCGCGGCCCGCGGTTTGGGCAGAAGGGTGATCTTGTAAGCGGGTTCCTTGTCGATGATTTCTTCGGCCGTGATCTCATGGGTGTAATCATTCACCACGCTGCTTTCCTTGACCAGGTCGTCATTGGCGAAATCGCTGCCCATCCAGGGCTGGAGCATGAGCGAAGGGGGGATTTTGATCACGCGTTCGACAGAGGGAAGATAATTCCACATTTCATTGCCGATCCTCAATGTGGCGGTGCCTTTTTCCTTGGCCGGGGACAGGATGCGCAGGAACATTTTATCGCGGTCCTTTCCGGCAAAGGCGATCTCAAGCCGCCGCTTCCATTGGGGGGTGATAATGGTCATGATGTAGGTCCCCTGCTGCGTGTCGCCCCGCATCAGGTCATCTGAGCGTTTGACGATTTCCCTGGCTGATAATTCCGCGGCTTCTGTCTGTTTTGGGAAGGCTTCTTTGGACAAAAGGCTGAAAATACACAGGACGAACAGGATAGACAAGAATGGTCTTTTCATGGGAATCTCCGGCGGGATAAGAGGTTATGACGAATGAAGATGGATATCGACCATATCTAAGGACTAGACTTATTTTAGTCAAAAAAGTTCAAAAAGTCAAGTTGACCTCTCGGGAGGTCTATGGTAACTTAGTATATAGCAATATACTAATATTAATCCTTCTGAGGGCGTCTTTTTCGGTCTCAGAAGGGTTTAAAGCCTTCGAAGGCTATAGATCATCCTGGTTGGACAACTTCTGGAGGGGGAAAATGAGCATCAGCTGTTTTAAGGTTGAAACGGCCGAAGCCTTGCGCCGGTTTTATAGATTGCGTTTCCAGGTTTACTGCCGGGAATGCGGTTATTTCAACGAACACCAGTATCCGGAAGGCGCCGAAAGCGACGCCTATGACGATTCTTCCGTGCATTTTTGCGCGGGCGATAAGGAAGGAAATCTTATTGCCGGCGTGCGGCTGATCCTGCCTGATTGCGGAAAGTTCCCTATTGAGCATGCCAGCCCGGACGTTGACCTGGAGCGTTTAGGGGTTAAGCGCCAAGAATGCGCCGAGATCTCCCGTCTTGTGATTTCCAGAGAGCAGAGAAAGCGGGCGGGTATCGTATCGTCTTCCCAGATGAGCCCTCTGGTGACCGATCTTTGCGAACAGATGTACAGGGAATGCGAGCGCCGGGGCATCCGCTATTGCCTGGCCATGATGGCTCCTTCGCTGCACCTTCTGCTGAAAATGCACCACTTTCCTTTTCAACAGGTTGGAGAGGGGTTTGAATACTTCGGGAAAGTCTATCCTTACCTCATTGACGTCACAAAGGTCGGTCAGGATAGGCAAGCAAAAGGTTTTTCGGACAAAAGGCCCGTTTTACGTCCTACCCTGGCCAGAGGTTAAATGGTCGCAGAAGAGCGGTTTATCTTTAAAAGGCTGGAGACCCCCGCGGAACGCATGGATTCCTTCCATCTGCGTTATCAGGTCTATTGCAAAGAGTGCCATTTCATCAGTGAAACGGACTATCCTCTGGGCTATGAATGCGATAGCTTCGATGAATGTTCCCTTCATTTCGGCGCCTTTGATTTGAAAGGCCAGCTGATCGGAGGATCGAGGCTGATCCTGGCGGACTGCGCGCGGTTTCCCATCGAAGAGCACTGCTCTTCCCTGAACGTTGACTACGCCAAAACGCCCCGCGAAAAGTTCGCGGAGGTGTCGCGGTTGACCATCAGCAAGTTTTATAGAAGAAGGTCCAATGACGGACTTTACTACGGTCCGCAGTCGGCCGATGAGACTGTCGAGGACAAGGGCGAGCTTTTCCTTCGCCGCGTCCGCCCGATGGCCTTCGGCCTCTACCGCTCCATGTATCATGAATCCAAGCGCCGGGGCATCCGCTACTGGTACGCCCTCATGGAAAAAAGCCTCTGGCTGCTTTTGAAGATCCACGGATTCGTCTTTCGTCCCGTCGGGCCGGAAGTGGATTTCTACGGCTTGGTTACTCCCTACTTCGTCGACATCGCCGACCTGGAACAGAACGTCTATTCAAAATTCCCGCAGTTTTTCCAGTTTTTCATGCAGGACCTGGAACCGGAACTGCAGCCGAAATTCTAAGGCAAAGACGGGCGGGAAGAGGGGCGTTTGCCCTCCTAATTTTTTCTTTCCATGTCCGCAACAGACCCCAATCTTTTCGAACGTTTCCTGAAGAGCGTTTCTGAATTTTCCGAACGGCCCTGTCTGATTTCTAAAAAAGGCGACCGCTACGAAACGTGGACTTTTGCCCGCCTGCGCCGCGTTGTTTTCGGCTTAAGGCAGGTCCTGCTTGACCAGGGGCTTAAACCGGGCGACCGGGCGGCCATTCTTCTGTCCAACGGCCCTCTCTGGCCGGCGTCTTTTCTGGCTGTTGTTTCGCTGCGGGCGGTGGCCGTGCCGATCGACGCTCAATTGAGCCCCGATCAGATCAAAAAGATCCTTATCCATTCCCAGGCGCGCGCGCTTTTGACGGAAGAAAAATTCGGCGTGTCGCTTTCCGAGGCCCTTCAGGAGGAAACAAAACTCGACGTCCTGTTTTTGGACAAGGATTCAGGCGAGCGGCCGGGAGAACCTGAGAACGAAAAGAGCCAGCCCTTCGATTTCCCTTCCGAGACCCTGGCGGCCCTGTTCTATACGTCGGGAACGACCCAGGAACACAAGGCCGTCATGCTGACGCACGGCAATCTTCTGGCCAATGTCGATTCCATCCATCCCCTGAGGCTGGTGACGCAAAGCGACACCCTGATTTCCGTCCTGCCGCTTTACCACGCGTATCCTTTTATGGTCACCTGCCTGATCCCGCTTTTGGAAGGCGCCTGCGTGTGTTATACGCAGAGCCTGATCCCCCATGAACTGTTCGCAACCATGCGCGACAACAAAGTTACGCTCTTTGTCGGGGTTCCCCAGCTTTTCAGTCTGATCGAGCGTTCTGTTTCTGAAAAATTGAACAAGTACGGGCGCCTGACGGCATCCTGGATCCGCGCGAGCCTCGAATTCTGGGGGAGTCTCTCCCGGCTCAGCGGACGCCGCATGATCAATCCTTTTGTCCGCGATTTTCACCGCATGCTCGGTGGTCAATTGAGGGCGTTTGTCAGCGGGGGAGCGAAACTTGAACCCCAGACAGCCGCCGGCCTTCAGCGGCTCGGATTTCAGGTCCTGGAAGGTTATGGTTTGACGGAAACCTCTCCTATTGTCACCATCAACGATAATCGTCGTGATAAATTCCATACCGTGGGCCGGCCTATTCCCGGGGTAGAAGTCCGCATTTTGGCCCCGGATGAAAACGGGACGGGCGAAGTGGCTGTGCGGGGAAAAAATATCATGAAGGGGTATGACCGCGCGCCGGAGTTGACGGCCCAGGCCCTCAAAGACGGCTGGTTTTTGACAGGAGACCTGGGGTCGCTTGACAAAGACGGTTATCTGCAGCTGGACGGACGAAAGAATGAGATCATCGTGCTTCCTTCGGGAAAAAAGGTGAATCCCGAGGAGGTTGAGGCCTGTTATCTCAAGAGCCCCTATATCAAGGAGATCGCGGTTTTTTATCCGAAGAAAGGGCCCGAGGCCGGGCATTTGTCGGCTGTCATTGTTCCGGACGAAGACCGTTTGCGCAGGGAGAAGCACGTGGACATCAATTTCAAGATCCGCTGGGAACTGGACTGCCCGGTGAAGCTTGCCCCTTATCAGCGCATCAAGGGATTCGTCCTGACCTCCCAGCCGATGCCGCGCACAAGGCTGGGGAAACTGGTGCGCTACAAGGTTGAATCCATTTATGAATCCCTCATAAGCCGGCACGGGGAGAAAAAGACGCAAGAGGCCGTTTCGCCGTTTGAATCCATGGCCCTGAAATATATTTCCCGTATCCTGAAAAAAGACGTTCGTATCGACGACCATCTCGAGCTGGACCTCGGCCTGGATTCCCTGGGCCGCATCGAACTGTTGTCTTCCCTGCAGGATCTCATCAATGCCGGGATCGACGATACCCTGGCGTACGAGATGTTCCAGGCGCGCACCATCCGGGAACTTCTGGCGAAGGCGCAGAAGGCCCTGCCTGAAGACGCCTTCTCGGGATTATTGAAAAGGGAGGATTCGGTTTTTTGGTCGGAGGTTTTGAAGCAGGAACCCTCCGAGGCGACAAAGAAGAAATTGAAACTGCGTTTTAACGGCCTGGAAAAGGGTTTGAGTTTTCTCGTCCTCCTGGGGCTGAGGGCCTTTCTGGTCCTCTTTTTTGCCTGCAGGGCCCGCGGGAAAAATAACATTCCCGCCAAAGGGCCTTTTATCATCGCGCCTAATCACGTGTCCTATCTGGATGCTTTTTATCTTTTGCGGGCGCTGCCTTTCCGGCTCGTTCTGGAGACCTATTTCGCGGGATTCGGCGCCATTTTCCGCCACCCGCTGATCGCCTGGTCCATGCGCTTTTTCCGCCTGGTCCCTATCGATGTGGATCTTGACCTGGCAGAAACCCTCAAAACATGCCGCTATCTTCTGACCCAGGGCAAGGTTCTCGTTTATTTTGCGGAAGGGCAGCGCTCAGGGGATGGGCAGCTCAAGGAATTCCGCAAGGGCTTGGGCATCCTTGTCCGCGAATCGGGGTCCGGTGTGCTGCCGGTTTACCTCAAAGGCGCTTTTAAGGCCTGGCCTCGTTCGCGAAAATTTCCCCTGCCTGCGAAGGTCACGGTCGAGATCGGCAAGTTCCTGACATTCGAAAAGTTGACAGGCGGCAGAAAGGATGAGGATTACTCAGCGATCGCTCAGGTGGTCAGGGGCCGTATAGAATCCCTGGCGAACGAAGGAAAGCCCTGACTTTTTAAAGGCTTAAAAAATGTAAGTGGTTAGGAATAATATGTTTTTGGCCTTGACAAAATAAGATTCAATGTTATACTTTAATTCATATTTTCACCCATCATCCCGGCCTTTCTTCCTGTTTTTCTTTGGGTGATCCTCCGATATCAACCGCTTTTTACCATCTATTTTTATGGCTCTCAGAAAGGTCAGGATAGCGCAGGGGTCATTGTCTATCTGGAAAAGGGTTGTCGCCCTTTTCAGGCGCGAGCCCTCTGTTTTGTTTCCTTTTCTTATCATTGCCGGCATCGAGCTGCTGGCCCTCGTTTTCCTTTATTTCAGCCCTCACTTTCCCATCAAGATCATTATGGGGCCGCCTATCCGCAGGATATGGGGCGCCATCTACATGCACTATCCGTTCTTCTATGAACTTCTCCCCAGGCTCTTCTATTACACAAAAATCATTCTCAGTATTTTTGCCGGTTCCATCACCTCCGGTATGGCTGTCTACGCCATATCCCTGGCCGTGAAATCAAAACCGGTGGACTTGAAAGAGGTTTTCAGGCACGTCATGAAGCGTTATTTAAGCCTCATTTTGCTGACGACCATCCTGTTCGTGGCCGTGCATTTCCTCATGAAACAGCCCTCTGACCTCCTGATCAAATACTTCAGGGCCGGGCATCCCAAGCTTTTGTTCCTGGGCCCGAAATTCTGGATGGTCTATGTCGTCCCTGTGATGAATTTTGTGTTCGCGGTTTTCTTCCAGGGATTGTTCGTTTTTTCCATCCCCTTCGTTGTTATTAAAGGAAAGAAATTTCTGCCGGCCCTCGGGCGCGGCATGCTCCTGTTTTTCCGTCTGTTTGTCCGGACCATTGTGGTGGTTGCCGTCCCCATGATCCTTTATATTCCGGTGACCATGCTGCGGGGCAATATCAGTTTTCTCGCGGATAAATTTATGCCTGAGGTCGTGGGCATCGTGCTTTTGATCGGCATCCTTGTCGGGACCCTTGTTGTAGATCTGCTTTTGACGACGGCAACAACGCTTATTTTCCTTGAGGCGACAGATGAAGCGTAAAATTTTGATCTGCCTGATCCCCGTTTTTGTGATCGCGCTTGCGGGCTGCGAAAGCCAGGCCTTTAAGGCGGAGCGCCAGATGTGGAAGGCGCACAAGAAGGCCGAGGCGATCTACAAGAACCCGAAGGGAACGCCTCCCTATGTCTTAAAGAAAGCGGTGAGCGCCTATGAGGCGATCGGCAAGAAGTATCCCGATTCGCTGTTCGCCGTGCAGTCGCAGTTCAGCATCGGCCATCTCTATCTGGTGATGGGCGATTTTGACCGCGCCAGGAGCGTCTATAAATCCCTGGCCTTTGACTGCGATAAAAAAGGCAACCTGTGCGCCGAGGCTTATTTCGCGATCGGCAAAAGCTATGAGCTCCAGGGTAACTGGCCCGACGCGGAACTGATCTACCGCAAGATCATGCAGGAATTCCCGTTTTCCGCCAAGAGCCTGGATCTGCCTCTTTATATGATGCTGCATTACAAGAACGCCAAAGACACGATCAATACGCAAAGAACGGTCAATGAGGCCGTGGGATATTACAAGGGTTTGATGTCCGATGAGCGCGGCAAAAAAGGCGCCGACATCCTTCACGGTCTCGTGACGCGCTCCTATCTGGAATCCGATCAGTGGCCGCAGGCGCTCGACAGCCTCGAGGAATATGTCCGTGATTTCCCGGACCAGAATCCGGAAGAGGCCATCTACATCAAGGCCGTGATCTATCAGAAAAAACTGAACGATAAAGATAAGGCGAAAGCAGAGCTTCAGCGTATTCTCAAAGACTACCCTGATTCCAAGCTGACCCCGCACGTCAAATCACTTCTGGAACGCATCTAGTTTCGAACCGGGACCGTTAATCGGGAGTTAAAATTGAACAAGGTAGACCTGTCGGAACTTCATAAAAACATTCTAAATGATGCCCTTCTGCAGTTAAAAGAGATCCTCAGGGCGGATACGGCTTCTTTGTTCCTGATGGATGGGGAACGCCAGGAGCTTGTTTTAAATTCCATCCTTAATGAACGCAAGATCCAGTTCAAGGGCATCCGCCAAAGGTTGGGGGAGGGTGTTGCCGGTTCCGTGGCCAACGCCGGAAAAGCCGTCCTGGTGAAAAATATCAAGACAGACCCCCGCTTTCGTTCCCAGCGGTTTCATCACTACCACACGGATTCTTTTATCTGCATTCCCATCGTGACCTCCTCGGGGTTGATCGGCGTTATCAATATTTCCGACAAGGGATCGGGAGAGGCGTTCACGGAGGATGACCTTCGCGTGGCCTGTCTGACCGCGCAATTGACCTCGCATATTGTCGAAGGGCAGCGGAACCTCGCCCAGCTTAAGGATGAAAACCAGCAGATCAAGCGGGAAAAGGCCGAGGCCAAGGAGCAGCAGGCGTTCCTGGAAAAATTCGCGTCCATGGGCAAATTGGCGGGGGGCATTGTCCACGAGATCAATAATCCGCTGGATGCCGTTATTCGTTACACGAACATGCTCATTGAGCGCGATCTGGACCGTTCCCTGGCCCATGAATATTTGAACGAGATCAAGGTGGGGCTGACGAGGATCTTAAAGATCACGCGCTCCTTAAGGGAATTTTCCCAGCAGTTGAATGATAACCGTTTTCAGGATTTGGTCGATATCCACGAAGTTCTGGAAGAAGCGCTGTCGCTTTTCAGGACGCATTTTTACGGCGGTAAGGTCCGGGTCCAGAAGAAATACCAGGCGTCTTTGCCCAAGGTGATCGACAAGGGGCTTTGTCGGGTGTTTTCCAATATCATCAAGAACGCCATAGACGCCATGGCCGAAGGCGGCACGATCGTCATTGCGACCGTCCAGAATGAGGAATTTATCCAGATTTCCTTCAGGGATTCCGGCCCCGGTGTTCCTAAAGATTTACAGGAAAAGATTTTTACGCCTTTTTTCACGACAAAGCCCATTGGTCAGGGTATCGGACTTGGCCTGCCGATCTGTTTTGAAGTCATTCAAAGATACGGCGGGCGGATCGACGTTGAGAGCAGCCCGCAGAATGGGACCTGTTTTACCGTATGCCTGCCTCTTAAATTCGCGTTCCCCGCGTCCTAAATCACAGTGATGAGATCATGATGAACAACGGCCTGCACATCCTCGTAGTCGATGACGACGCTCTGGTCCGCAGGTCGCTGTGCGAAGCTTTGTCTTTTGAAGGATACGCCTGCTTTGGCGTCGGCACGGGTGCCGAGGCCCTGAGCAAGCTCAAGGACAGTCCTTTTCAGGTCGTTATCTCCGATATGAAGATGCCCCAGATGGACGGGCTGGACCTGCTCAAAGAAGTTAAGGAAAAATTTCCAAAAACAGCGGTGATCATGATGACGGGATTCGGCAGCATTGAGAACGCGGTGGAAGCCATGCGGCGGGGCGCTATGGATTACATCACCAAGCCCATTATCGACGAAGAGATCAAGCTGGTCATCAAGCGGATTGATGATCAGCGGCGTCTGTGCGAGGAGAACGCCTATTTGAAGGAAAAGCTTTCGTCCGCAACCCGCCAGAAATGCTGCGATATCATCGGGAAGAATTTCAAGATGCAGAAGCTTTTCGACCTGATCAACGTGATCGCGGATACCAGGACGACGGTCCTGGTGACGGGTGAGAGCGGCACGGGAAAACGGCTTGTGGCGCACGCGATCCATTTGTCCGGCGCGCAGCCTGAGGCCCGGCCTTTTGTGGAAGTCAGCTGCGCCGCCCTCCCGGAAACCCTTCTGGAAAGCGAGCTTTTCGGCCATGTCAAAGGCGCTTTTACGGGCGCGATCAAAGACCGCCTGGGGCGCTTTGAATCCGCCGAAGGCGGGACGATCTTTCTGGATGAAATTGACGCGTTCACGCCGGCCCTTCAGGTGAAACTGCTGCGTGTCCTGCAGGACGGAGAATTTGAACGCGTGGGCGAGACGCGCACACGCAAGGCCAATGTGCGCATCATTGCCGCCACAAACCAGAATTTGCAGAACCTTATCCGGGAAGGAAAGTTCCGGCACGACCTGTATTACCGCCTGAACATCATTTCCTTGGAACTGCCGCCTTTGCGCGAACGCAAGGAAGATATCCCCGTTTTGGTCGAGCATTTTATCGATAAACACAGCCGGGTTTTGCGCAAACAGCTTCAAGGGGTTGCCGACGAGGCCCTCAACCGGCTTTCGGCCTACCATTGGCCGGGAAACGTCCGGGAGCTGGAAAACGTCATTGAGCGCGCCTGCGTTTTGACCAAGGGGCCTTTGATTTTGGCCGACGACCTTCCGGAATCGGTCCTTGCCCTGGCCCATAAACTGGAGCAAAATCCCGAAGGCTTCGAGGCCGACGGCGCCCGGCTCAAGGACGCCCTCAGGGATCCGGAGAAAAAGATCATTCTCGACGCCCTGGAGAAGAACGGATGGAATAAAAAACAGGCGGCCGAGGCGCTGGGGATCAACCGGACCACCCTCTACAAGAAAATGAATCTTTTCGGCATCAAGACGAAGAGGGCTTTGTGAAACGCAACGACCGTTATTCCGGATATCTCCTGGCTGACCTGATCGCCCTTCCTCAATTGCAGGAGATGCAGGAGAGTTTCGCGGAAGTCGCTAATGTGTCGATCCGCACCCTGGATTCTTCCGGGGAGTTCGTGACCGTGATGAGTTCCCCGCCTTCGCTGTGCACCGAGATATTCAGCAATCAATCCGTAAAGTCCGAGATCTGCGATCACTGCCGCCCGTCTTTTCTGGGCGGCCGCGGCCTGGTGGACGAGGAGATGAGTTTTGAATGCCTGCCGGGCTTGAGAAATTATCTTGTCCCTTTGCGCTTGACCGTCTCGGAAGGCGTCAGCAAGATCCTCGGATACATGATGATCGGGCCTGTTATTTTCATGAAGCGGCGCGATAAAGAAGATTACCGCGAGATCGCCGACAAGCTGGGCGTGCCTTTGGAGCAGTTCTGGAGTTATGTCCTTGAATTGAGGGTGTTTTCCTACAAAGGCATCCAGTCGTTCCTGGAGATGATCGGCCATCTCATGAATCATATCCTGAGCCTGGCGTTTAACGCCCGTTCCATCGAGAGGGAGATGACGAACCGCCTGAAGATGCATACCAGGGCCAACCGCGAACAGGCCGTTCAGGTGAGGGAATTTCTGCAGATATTTCTGGAGCTTATCAAAGAGATCACAGGCGCCACCCGCAGTTCCGTCATGCTTTTGGATTCCGGCAAGGGCGTTTTGAGCATCAAGGCCAGTTTCGGAATTCCTGAAGATGTGGCCGGTTCGGTTTCCTTGAAGATGGGGGAGGGCATTGCCGGGCTTTCCGCGGAATCCAAAAAGCCCTTTTTGATCACCGAAGAAAGCCGTGACCCGGGAATCCAGGAACGTCTCAGTCAGCCCGCGCTTTCTTCTTCCATGGTTGTGCCGATCGCCTCGGGCGAGAATGTCTACGGTGTGCTCAATGTGTCGCGGGACCGCGCCGCCGCGCGCAGTTTTAATGAATTCGATCTTTCAGTGGCAACCAAGGCCGCCGGCCTTGCCGCTGTGGCGCTCGGCCGTCAAATTCCTTCCTGAATCCCTTCAGTTATTCCTTTTGTAACAAATACCTTAAGGCGTAGCTATGTCTTCTGAGAGAAATTAAGAATTAAAAATGAAGAATGAAGAATTGGCTTAGGGCTAAGAGCGAAGGGCATATGGCGTATGGCGAAGGGCTTAGGGCTTATAGCTTATAGCATATAGCCAGTACCTTATAGCAAAAACGAAATCGGGATTTGGAAATCTGATATCTGATTTCAGAAATCAGAAACCGAATGAAGAATGGGCTTATTCGGAGGCGAGCTGGCCGTTGAGGGTCAGGGCTTCTTTGCGCCTTTTGGGCGCGGAGGGGATTTTCATGGCCTCGCGGTATTTCACGACCGTGCGTCTGGCGACGTCGATGTTTTCGGCCTGTTTGAGCAGGAGGACGATCTCCTGGTCCCGTAAGGGTTTGTTCTTGTTTTCCGAATCGATCAACTCCTTGATTTTGAGCCGGACCCTCTGGCTGGAAATGTCGGCCCCGGTTGATGTTTTTAAGCCGGATGAGAAAAATTTTCTCAACGGATAGATGCCGACGGGGGTCTGGACGTATTTGTGCATGACGATACGCGAAATGGTCGATTCATGGATGTTCGTCATTTCCGCGACCTCTTTTAAGGACAGGGGGTTGAGCTTTTCAAAGCCTTCGGTGAGCGCTTCTTTCTGGATGGAGGCGATGATTTCCATGACGCGGACCAGAAGATGGCGCCTGTTCTGTATCGCGTTCATGAGATTGTTGCCGTTGGCGATCTTTTCCCGGATAAAATCCTTGGTTTTATCGTCGATTTTTTTGTTGCGAAGCATCGCCCGGTAGAGCGGATTGATGCGCAGGACAGGCATGGTTTCCTCGCGCGTCAGGACGACGAGCTGGTTATCTTTTTCCTCGATGGTCACGTCCGGGATGACGTAAATGGTCTCTTCGCTGGAATATCCCCTTCCGGGCTTGGGTTCCAGGCTGTGGATCTTGATGATCTTTTCTTTGAGTTCTTCGGGGGAACACTTCAAGGCCTTGATGAGTTTCTGCCATTGACCGGCGGCCATGTCCTGGAGGTGTTCTTCGATCAGGCCGCGCAGGAGGGGATCCTTATTTTCCGCCCGGTCGAGCTGGAGAAGAAGGCATTCCTTGAGGTCGCGGGCGCCTATGCCGGCCGGGTCGAATGACTGGATCAGCTTGAGCATTTCCGCGACGCGCTCGCAGGAGAAACCGGATTCTTCCGCGATGACCTCCGGGGGGACGCGCAAATAACCGTTTTCGTCGATCGAAAGGATGACGGCCATGCCGGCTTTGAATTTTTCCTCGTCTTCCGTGTTGATACGCAGTTGACGGCTCAGGTGGTCGTGGAGGTTTTCCTTTTTGTTCGGGATGGGTTTTTCGTAGCCAAGAAGTTCGTCATCAGGATCAGGGGCGGGTTCAGAGGTTTCCCTTTCCGAAGTCTGCCTGATCTCGGGCGTCTCGCGCGGGGCCTCAGCCTTGATCTCCTCTTCGAGCACGGGGTTCTGTTCAAGTTCTTCTTCTATGACGGCCCTGAGCTCGGGTAAGGCAAGTTCCAGCATCCGGGAGCTTTGGATAAGGCTCTGGCTTAAGACGGGTTTTTGCCGTTGTTCGACCCTCTGTCTGACATCCATAGGGAAAGTATAACTCCAAAGTACAAGTGAGTGGTTGAAAATCTCTAAGAGCAGGCCGGACTGGCGCTGGAGAGAAGAGGGATTAAAGGAAAAGATGGGGTGCCGGACCGGAAAGCAGCGGGGCAATAAACTTCACTCGCGTTTTTAAATATACACCCGAACCTTTCCGGATGCAAATGCTAATTCTCAATTTCTCCAGTTGCATTATTCAAGCGGCATAGTAAAATGATTTCCATGACAGCGTTCCAGACATCAAAAAAGGTCCTGGTGGCGGATGATGAAGAGGATATCTGTCTTTATCTGAAAAGATACCTTGAGAGGAAAAAGTTGAAGGTGACCACGGCCTTTGACGGGCAGCAGGCCAAAAAGCTTATTGAACAGGATGTCTTTGATTTTTTGCTCCTGGATTGCAGCATGCCGAATTTGACCGGTTTGGAACTGATCCAGGGGGCGCGTGCCCGCAATCCCAGGGCGAAGATCGTCCTTATTTCAGCATTTCCCGCCATCAATGAGGATATTGTTCAGAAGCTGGGCGGGGACATGTTTATTCATAAACCCATAGAACTGGAAGAGATCGACGCGATCTTCGCGCCGGCTGGCCCGGAGTTGTCATGAAAAAAATCTTCTTTTTTCTCACATGTTTGGCTATTACAGGGAGCGTACTCATGCCGTCATCCGCACAGACCCCGTCCGCGGGGAAGCACGTCATTGTGAAGACGAACCAGGGGGACATCGAGCTGGAGCTTTTCGAGGCAGAGGCGCCTCTGGCATGCAAGAATTTTATCGGGCTTTCCCAAAAAGGGTATTATGACGGGGTTATTTTCCATCGGGTCATCAAGGGCTTTATGATCCAGGGGGGCGATCCCACAGGAACGGGAATGGGCGGAGAGTCCATTTACGGGAAACCTTTTGAAGACGAAGTGAAGAACTCGCTGGCCTTTGACCGGCCGGGCGTCCTGGCCATGGCCAACGCAGGGCCAGGCACCAACGGCAGTCAGTTTTTTATCACGACAGCGCCCACGCCCTGGCTGAACGGGCATCATACGATTTTCGGCAGTGTCGTCAAGGGTTATGACGTGGTCCAGAAGATCGAATCCACCCCTGTGGATTCCTCTGATAAACCGCTCAGAGAGCAGAAGATATTGGGCGTCCAGGTCCTCTAGGGTTTCTAAGAGGGTTTAGCCGGAGTTGAGGTTGCCGGGCGATGAGGCTTTAGGCAGCGCCTTTCGTGTTTTCCATGGCTTCCATCTTCAAAAAGTTGTTCCCGCAAGGATTAAAGCCAGCTTTGAGAAAAAGAGCAGCATCCTGTCTTGTTCCCGTCAGAGGTCAAATCCGGCATCAAACCGTCCTATCCTGAAACAAGAGCAAGTTCATGGTTTTCATGACGAGGTGTCCCATGGCTGAATTCCTTGTGGAAGAACGCGCGCTCATTCCTTCCTTTCATTTGTCGGGCAGGCAGGGAGTGTTCGATTCCTCCGTTTATAAACGTAAAAAAAATCTGGTCCTTTTCTTTTTGACTGAGCCTGACGCGATGTTTCTCATGGGCCTGGATGAGGCATCCGCGGCCTTCCGGCAGGAGAATGCCGAAATTGCCGTCATCACTCCTTTGTCTATGGCCGCCATCCAGGAGTTTCATAAGAAGAACCGCCTTGGTTTTCCCCTGCTTTGCGATGAAGGCGGGGAGGTGACCGCTAAATTCCTTGCCCTGGCGGCGGGAGAAAAAGCGGCGGCCCTTTTTATCACGGATCGTTACGGCGAGATTTATTTCCGGTATCTTGCGGCCCAGAACAGCGATTTGCCGCCGTTTGAGGATATCACCAAGTCCCTGAATTTTATTGAAAGCCAGTGCCCGGAATGCGGAGGCTTGGGGTAGCCATGCAGAATGTGATCGAAGCGCAGGGGATCGGAAAGTCCTACGGGGCCGTGAAGGCTGTGCGCAAGCTGGACTTTCAGGTGAAGCCGGGGGAATGTTTCGGGCTTCTGGGGCCTAACGGCGCGGGCAAAACAACCGCGGTCCGCATGACGCATTGTTTTATCCGCCCCACCCGGGGCAGCCTTTACGTTCTGGGATGCGATGTGTTGAGCGAACCCCGGAAGATCAAGGCCGGCATCGGCGTCTGTCCGCAGGAAAACAACCTGGACCCGGATCTCAATGTCTGGGATAATCTGCGCGTGTTCGCCAGATATTTTGACATCACCGGACGCGAGGTCGAGAAGCGGTGTGAAGACCTTCTTCATTTCATAGGGCTTTTTCCCAAAAGAAAGGCGTCGGTGGAGGAGTTGTCCGGAGGAATGAAGCGGAGGCTGATGATGATCCGCTCTCTTTTGAACAAACCGAAATTGCTCATTCTGGATGAACCCACAACAGGGCTTGACCCTCAGGCCAGGCACCAGATCTGGGAAACGATCACGCAGGTCAAGACCCAGGGGACATCCGTGTTGTTGACGACGCATTATATGGAAGAGGCCCAGCACCTTTGCGACAGGCTCCTGATCATGGACCAGGGCCGGGTGATCAAGGAGGGAAGACCGAAGGACCTTATCGCGCAAAATACGGCCAGACATGTTGTCGAAATTTCGGGAGCGGATTCTTCTGTCGCCGATCTTCTGCGGGAACTCAGGTTGTCCTTTGAAAAGTCCGCCACCCATTATTATGTCTTTACGGAATCCGGCATGGATACCTATCAGGCGCTTGCCTCGCGGTTCGGAGAGGAAAAATGCCTTTTGCGCATGGCCAACCTTGAAGATGTGTTTCTGAAGGTGACCGGAAGGAATTTGAGAGAATAGAGGTTGCTTGTGGCTTGTGGCGTATGGCCAAGAGCGAAGGGCAAAGGGGAAGATGAAACCATGAGGCGTTTTGGAGTTCTTACGAATTTAAGCTGGCGGTGCCTGCGGGTCTGGCAGAGGAATTTCGACGTTTATAAGGCGACATGGAAGGTGAATTTTATTCCGCCGCTTTTGGAGCCCATTTTGTATCTGTTCGCTTTCGGCATCGGTATGGGAGGGCTTATTCATGACGTGATTTACGCCCAAGCCCCGGTCTCCTATCTTAAGTTCCTGGCCCCCGGCCTTGTGGCCGCGGCTGTCATGAACCACGGATTTTTTGAAACAACCTACGCCTCGTTTGTGCGCATGTATTTTCAAAAAACCTTCGACGCCATTCTTTCGACGCCCCTGATGCTGGAGGATGTTATTTTCGGAGAATTGCTTTGGGGCGCCACCAAAGCTTTTATGGCATCTGTCATCATGTTTTTGGTCGTCGCGGCCCTGGGGTTGATCTCGATGCCGTCGGGCCTCTGGATCCTGCCGCTGGCCTTTCTGGCGGGGATGGCCTTTTCCGGCCTGGGTATGTGTTTTACGGCCGTCGTCAAGAACATCGAGATGTTTAATTTTCCGGTGTTCCTGTTCATCACGCCGATGTTTTTGCTCAGCGGCGTCTTTTTTCCCTTGGATACCCTGCCCGCGTGGGCGCAGAGATCCGCGTTTGTTTTTCCTTTGACATACCTTGTTTCCGCTTCGCGCGCCCTCGCGTTCGGCAGGCCTCACCCCGGTCTGGCCGGCGATGTTTTGGTCCTTGCTTTGATCGCGGGGGCTTCTTGTTACGGCAGCATCCTCTTGATGAAGAAGCGGCTGGAGAAATAAAGCCGCGTTCTCCCCGCAGCTCTTAACGCTGTTAATCCTTTTTCCCATGAAAGAGATCCCTGTTTTTCCTGAGACAAAACCGCTGGGGCTTCAAGACAAGCCGCTTTTGGACCATTTTTTCAGGCTTTATCCTCCCGTGGTTTCCGAATATACTTTTTCCAATCTTTTCGCCTGGCGCCACGCTTATGAATTTTGTCTTTCGAGGATCGACGAAGCCCTTTTGGTTGTTTCATGCCAGGGCGGGGCTTTGAGTATTTTTGATCCCCTGATGCCTTCGGGCCCAGGCAAACGGCGCATCGCCCTTGCCGCCGCCCGGGCCGCGGGCGGGTTTAAGAACGTTCGTTTTATCCGGCTTCCTGAAGATACCGCCCTGTCTTTGAGGCAGGAGAAGGCTTTTGTCCTGGAAGAGGACGCCGACCAGTTCGATTACGTCTACCGCGCAAAAGACCTGGTGGCGCTCCAGGGCGCCGCTTATGACGGGAAGCGGAATTTTATCCGGCGCTTCAAGGACAACTATGATTACGAGTTTTTGTCTTTACGAAAAGAGAACCTGAAGGATTGTTTTTATTTCGAAGAAGAGTGGTGCCAGGCCAAAGATTGTCAGCGGGCCGAAGGCCTTGAAAAAGAGCGACAGGCCATGCATCAGATGCTGGAGCATTTCGAACAGCTGGGGATCAGGGGTGCCATGCTTCGCATCCAGGGAAAGGTCGAAGCCGTGACTCTGGGCGAACCGCTGAATCCTCAAACGTTTGTTGTCCATATCGAAAAGGCCAACGGCCGCTTCACGGGTATTTATCAGGCCATCAACCAGATGTTTTGCGAACAGGCGGCCCGTGACTATCAATTCATCAACAGGGAGCAGGACCTGGGTATTGCGGGCTTGCGCAAAGCCAAGCAATCCTATCATCCCGCTTTTCTGGTGAAGAAATATACGGCAACTGTGACGCAACGGTAGGAACGATAGTTCAAAGGGTACAATATAGCTTATGGCTGTTAGCTAGTGGCTTAATTTCCAAATCCCAATTCTTCATTCGGTTTCTGATTTCTCAAATCAGATATCGGATTTCCGAATTCCGATTTCGTTTTTGCCATATGCCATTCGCTTACGCTATAAGCCCATTCGTCCTTTGTGCTTTCGTCTCTCGGTTTCTATGGACTGTGGCCCGTGGCCTGTCACTGATTCCGTCCTTCGTGTTTTCGTCTCTCGTCCTTCGGCTTTCGTGGTTGGAGCCGTTCTTGTCTGTTGCCGCCCGGCCGCTAACTGGTTATAATACTGTCATGGATATCAGGTTTTCCATAGGGTCTTTGCAGATGGAAGCGAAGCTGAATGATTCTTCCACTGCCCGGTTGATCGCAAGCCGCCTTCCTTTTGACGCTAAGGCCGAATTATGGGGCAAGGAGGTTTATTTTTACATTGGCCCTAAGGTAGAGCTGGAACCGGCGTACGCGGCCGATGTCGTGGAAGCCGGCGATGTGGCTTACTGGCCGCAAGGCCCCTGTTTGTGTCTGTTTTTTGGCCCGACGCCCTCCAGCCGCGATGGCAAGATTATGCCGGCCAGCGCGGTCACGGTCCTGGGCCGTCTGACGGGAGAGATTAAACAGTTGGAAAAAGTAAAGGACGGGGATTCCGTCAAAGTGGAGAGGGTATGACTATTTTATCAGCGGTCTTTGCGGGTGTGATTGCCGGCGTTGTTCTTGTTGTTTGCGTTTTCTGGCTGAAGAATATCTTCGGCCGCAGGGAATCCGACCAAAAGCGGATCACCGATGCGGTGGACCAGATGAAAGGGACTTTCGCGGCCCTGTCGCTGGAGGCGTTATCCAAAAACAGCGAGGAGTTTTTAAAACTGGCGCATGAGAAATTCCAGGGTTTAAGCCTGATGAATGAAAAGGACCTCTCTGGAAAAAAGGAGCTCATCGACAGAAGTCTTCAGGAGATGAAAAGCGAGCTGACGCGCGTCAAGGAACTCATGGACGGGCTGGAAAAGGACCGCATTCATAAATTCACGCAGTTGGCGCAGAACCTAAGCGTCATGAGCGAGCAGACCTCCCGGCTGCAGGAAACGACGGACCAGCTGAAAACAGCGCTGGCCAGCACGAAAGCCATAGGCCAGTGGGGAGAGCGGATGGCCGAAGATGTCCTGAGGCTCGCGGGTTTTGTGGAGGGTATCAATTACGCCAAACAAAAGACGCAGGGTTCCTGCCGGCCCGATTACACGTTTTTTCTTCCCCAGGGGCTGCGGTTGAACATGGACGTGAAGTTTCCTCTCATGAACTATCAGAGGTTTTTTGAAGCCAAGTCAGAGATGGAAAAAGATTCTTTCAAGACGCAGTTCCTGCGTGACGTGCGTCAGCGCATCAAGGAAGTCACGACGAGGGATTATATCGACCCGCAGGAAAAAACCCTCGATTACGTCATCGTCTTTATTCCCAATGAGCAGGTCTATTCCTTTATCAATCAGAACGACAGGATGGTCCTGGATGAGGCCATGAAACAGCGGGTGATCTTTTGTTCGCCCTTGACGCTCTACGCAATTCTCGCGGTCATCCGCCAGGCCATGGATATGTTCCGCCTGGAAGGAACGACGCGGCAGATCTTCGCCGTGCTGGAGGCTTTCAAAAAACAATACACCGCGTTTTGCGCGTCCCTGGAAAAAATGGGAGAACGGCTTTCGGACGCGCAGAAGGAATACGAATCACTTTTGACCACGCGAAAAGGACAGCTTGACCGGCAGCTCAAAAAGATAGAGGAATTACGCCAGACGGATGAGCAGGCCCTGCTGGAAGAAGGTTATGGACATTGAAGTCAAAGTCATCACCAGGGCCTCACGCAACCACGTCGTTGAGGAAGCGCCCGGGCGTCTGCGGGTCTATCTGACAAAAGCGCCGGAAAAAGGCAAGGCCAACAAGGCCTTGATCGACCTGGTCGCGGAATATTTTTCCGTCCGTAAGTCCGATGTCGTCATCAAGAAAGGGCTCCATTCTTCCCTGAAGCTTCTTTTGGTCCCCGGTCCTGCTTGATTTCAATTCACAAGTTTATTGCCCCATGTCTCAACCTCTGATCCTTAAAAAAGAGAAATTCTCTTACAGGCTGGACTTTCTGGAAGATTTGGGCGCGCGCGCTATTTTTACGACAAAACCTCTGGATTTGAGCCTGGGGCATTCGCGCAGGGCCGCCTCTTTCAAAAAGCTGGCCATTGACCCTGCCTGTCTTGTCTGCCCATCGCAGGTCCATGGGGCCAGGATCGCTCTTGTGACGCAAAGGCACGCGGGCGCCGGGGCCCTGGAGGCCTGCGGCGCGATTACCGCCACCGATGCCCTGGTCACCTCGGTTGAGGGCCTGAGTATTTGCGTCCTGACAGCCGATTGTCTTCCGGTTTTTGTCTTGGATACGCATCAGAAGGCCGCGGCTGTCATTCACGCAGGCTGGAAAGGCCTTCAACAGGGCATCCTTTCCCGGACCCTGCGCGTGATGGCCGATGAATTCTCGAGCAGGCCGCGGGATCTGCTGGCGGCCTTCGGGCCGTCGATAAGGCCGTGCTGTTACCGCGTAGGGCGCGAGTTCTTTTCGTATTTTCCGGGCTTTATCCGGGACCGCGGCGCCCAGGGGATTTTTATGGACTTGCCGGGACGGGCGCGCTCAGAGTTGGAAGCTCTCGGCATTGGGGAAAACAGGATATTTGACAGCGGGTTATGCACCTGCTGCCGGCCGGATTTCCATTCTTTCCGCCGGGAAGGACGCCGGGCGGGCCGCGTGATGTCCCTTGTGAGCCTTCTGCCTTCCTCAAAAAAATGCCAGCGTCTTAAGGCGCATTGAACAGGTTTTGCATTCATGGTATGATGGATAAAAGCAGGGAAACGATAACAAAGGCGGACAAAAGCATGATCAAACAGATAGAAATCAATGATACGCAATTTAACGCCCTGGTCTTGAAAGCTTCTTTGCCGGTGCTTTTGGAGTGCGCCAGCCCCGAATGCATCATCTGCAAGACTATGGCGGAACGGATCATCGAAGCCGGCAAGGAATATAAAGAGCAGATGCTTTTTCTGCGGTTGAACGTTAACGATAACCGGCGCTGGCAGGATTACGGCGTGCGCGTTATTCCGACCCTTTTGTATTTCAAGGACGGGGAGCTTTTGGCCAGGCAGGAGAATTTTCCGGAGATCGAGGAGATCCACGCGCAGATCAAAACCATGGTCGCCGGCCAGCAGAAGTCTTCGGACTTGAAGGACGAATTCAAAAGCGCCATCGACCTGGAAAGGTCGGCGGCGCTGTTCTACAAATACGTTTTTACCAATGCCAAGAACGGCAGGATGAAGGAGCGTTTTCGTTCCATGCATCATCAGGCCGTTTCTCACGCGGAAGTCCTGGAAAAAAAATACAGGGAAATGACGGGCGAAAGTTACGCGGCGGCCAAAGGCCCTGTTTCCGGCCTTGAGCCTCAGCGTTTTTCCCTGCTGGGGGCCCTGAAAGCGTCTATCCGGCTGGAAAAAATGCTTCTGGTCTTTTATAAAAAACTCGCCAAGAAAAAATTGCGGGCCCCGGACAAGGAACTGTTTAAGCAAATGGCCCGTCAGGAGAACGCGCATTTGAAGGCCGTGGAAAAGGAAAAACGGTTTTCCCAGCGTAAGGAAATGGAAAGCTCTATGGAATTATCCGAGCAGTCTGTCTGGCTTCAAAAGTTTTCGGAATAAGGAGGTTTCTCATGGCTATCAAAGTTTACTCCACGCCGACATGCCCTTATTGTCTTCGATTGAAGAAATATCTCTCGGACGAGGGTGTTTCTTTTGACAATATCGATGTCGCTTCAGATGAACCCGGCCTGCGGGAAATGGTGAATGTTTCGGGGCAGATGGGGGTTCCTGTCGTCGTTATCGACGGAGAGGTGATCGTCGGCTTTGACCAGGCCAAGATCGCCCAAAAACTGGGGATCTAGACCATGATGGATTTGGTCATTATCGGCGCCGGCCCGGCCGGGATCACGGCCGCGATCTACGCGGCCAGAAAAAGCCTGGATTTTGTCCTGCTGTCAAAAGATCTGGGCGGCCAGGCCGCGCTCAGTTCCGATGTGGAAAATTATACAGGCTATCAGTTCATCACGGGCCCGGACCTGGTTTCCAAATTTGAAGAACATCTCAAGCAATTCAATATACGGTTTCATATCGGAGAACAGGTCCGCGGTGTTTCAAAGAAGGCGGATGCCTCGTTTGTCGTAGACAGCGATAAAGGGTCCTATGAATCCAGGACCGTCCTTGTGGCCTCCGGCCGCAGGCCCCGCTGGCTGGATATTCCCGGAGACCGCGAGTTTCGCAACAAAGGGGTCAGCTATTGCGCGACCTGCGACGGTCCGCTTTTTTCAGGCAAGGCCGTTGCCATTATCGGGGGAGGCAATTCCGCGCTGGACGCCTGCCTTCAGATGATGCCGATCGCGCAGAAGATTTATCTTGTGAATGTCAATCCGTCCTTAGACGGCGATGAGGTCATGCGGCGCAAGGTCCAGGAATCGCCCAAGGTCGAGATCCTCAATAACGCGCGTTCCCGGGAGGTGTTGGGAGACGGTTTTGTGAAAGGGCTTAAAGTTGCCGTGAACGGGGCCGAGCGCGAGCTGTCCGTCGAGGGTGTTTTTGTCGAGATCGGCTCTGTTCCCAATAACGAGATGGCGGATTTTGTCGGCAAGAACCCTTACGGGGAGATCGTTGTCGATCATCTCAATCAGACCAACGTGCCGGGTGTTTTCGCGGCCGGCGACGTCACGAATGTGCCTGAAAAACAGATCATTGTGGCCGCGGGCGAAGGCGCCAAGGCCGTCCTGGGGATCTTTCGCTATTTGTCGCAGAGAGGGCAGGAGTCATGAGGTATTGCGTGGTCCTGATCACGACGCCACGGGGCGGGGAACCGGAATCTTTAAGCCGCCTGTTGCTTAAAAAAAATCTTTGCGCCTGCGTGAACATCGTCAGGGGAATCCAATCTTTTTTTTGGTGGAAAGGCAGGATCGACCGGGCGTCGGAAGCGCTCCTGGTCGTTAAAACCGAACAGAGGCTTCTGACGCGCCTGATCCGCGAGGTGAGGGGGGCCCACAGCTACAGCGTTTGTGAAGTGCTCGCTTTGCCGGTCCTGAAAGGGAATAAACCTTATCTGGATTGGATCTCGTCTTCTTTGTCTGGCGCCTCCGGAGGCAAGCGCAGGAAAGGACAATCGGTATGATCTCAGGCGGAAATCCCTTTGAATTTATTTTCGCGTTCGGGGCGGGGGTCCTGGTCAGTTTTTCGCCTTGCGTCTATCCGCTTCTGCCCATCACTGTCGGCTATATCGGGGCCACGGGCCAGAAGGACAGGTTCCACGCGTTTATGTTGAGCCTGATCTATGTCCTGGGGATGGCTATTACCTACAGCATCCTGGGTGTCTTTGCCAGCATGACGGGAAAGATCTTCGGGCAGATCAGCTCCAGCCCCCTGTCTTTTTTCATTATCGGCAATATCTGCATTGTCTTCGGCCTGTCCATGCTGGGTGTTTTTGAATTGCATCTTCCGGAATTCTTTCTCAGGAAGGTCAGGGCAAGAAAATCCAAATTTTCCGTGTTTCTTTTAGGCATGACCTCAGGCCTGATCGTGGGGCCCTGCACAGCTCCCGTATTGGGAGCCATCCTTGTCTTCGTGGCCACAAAGCAGAACCTGCTTTATGGGATTTTTCTTTTATTCAGTTTTGCCTACGGGATGGGCGCTCTCTTGATCCTGGCGGGGACGTTCAGCGGAATGCTGGCGAGCCTGCCGAAGTCCGGGCATTGGATGTATACGGTCGAAAAGATCGGCGGGATCCTTTTGATCCTGACCGGTGAATATTTTCTCATCAATATGGGGAGGGCTTTGGTATGAACAGGGCTTTTAGAAAACTCTTTCTTCTGGCTGTGGCGGTTATCCTGTTGTTTTCTTCTCAGAATGCCTCGGCGGCGGCCATGAAAAAGGTCAGGCTGACCGGGACCCAGGCCCCTGATTTTTCGCTGGCGACGACCAGGGATACGCGGGTATCTTTTTCCCGCGAAAAGGCGAAACCGGCGATGCTGTTCTTTTTTACGACCTGGTGCCCTTATTGCCGCGAGAAGATGCCTTTTGTGGCGCAGGAGCGCCAGAAGGCGCAAGGGGTGGAGATCATCCCGATTGACGTGGGGGAATCCAAGGCCAAAGTCCTTTCCTACGCCGAAAAAGCCGGCTTGCCGTTTGCGGTCCTTCTCGATAGCGATGGCCGCGTTTCCGAATCTTACGGGGTTATCGGAGTCCCCACGATTGTCCTGATCTCAGGAGACGGGACCATCGTCTGGACAGGTAACGATATTCCTTCTAATTACCAGGAGATCCTGGAGAAGAAGTAGATTAAAGCGCCAAAGATTCAAAGAGTCTTTGTTTTCCCTTGACAGGTAGGCTCCGGCGGTGTAGAATTAATAATAATAATGATTATTAATTTCTCTCTGCCACTTCAAAGCGGTCCTTCTCCCGCCCCTTTTATCCACGCCTAAGGCCTGATCATCTAAAGCCTTATCCTTTTAAAAGGCAAGAAGAAGAGGAGCCTGTTTCATGAATGCCAGTCCTCAGAATTACCGTATCACCAAGCAAAGGCAAAAAATCCTCGAACTTTTGACAAATACGCGTGAGCATCCGACCGCGGATCAGATTTATAAGAAGCTCAAGGGTAAATTTCCCCGCCTGAGCCTGGGGACGGTTTACAGGAATTTGAGGATCCTCAAAGAACAGGGCCAGATCTGGGAGCTGGATTTCGGGACGGGCTTAAGCCATTTTGACGCCGTCGTTCACTCCCATTATCATTTTATCTGCAAGAATTGCCGCAAGATCTATGATATCCGCATTCCCTCCATCAAAGAGCTGGACGAGAGGGTCCGCACGTTGACGGGTTTCAGGATCTATTCTCACAGGCTGGAGTTTTTCGGGCTTTGCGACGCCTGCAATGAGCGGCAGATCGTCCGGTAGATCTTTGTTTCCCGCGGCCGTTTCTCTTTAAAACCTCTGCAAAAAGTCTTGATTTTCTCTGAGTTACCTAATATAATAAAAATCCCTTTTGTCACCGATGCCTAATCAAACTAAAAGATCGCTTTCCGGAAAGAATATTCTTTAATCGTTTGTTTAGATACAAAGATATGGAGGAGTCAATGAAGGAGATCAGGATCCACGCCAGGGCCGGCCAGGGGGCTATCACCACAGCGGGTATTCTAGGATATGCCTACTTCCTGAAAGGTCAGTATCCCTACGCGTTCCCGCATTTCGGCGCGGCCCGCATGGGCGCGCCCATGAACGCCTTCGTCAGGATCGACGATAAGCCGGTCCGGCTCAGGAGCCAGGTGTATAACCCCGATTTTTTGATCGTTGTCGACGCGACGCTCATGCGCGGATTCAACTGTTATGTCGGGTTCAAGGAGGACGGGATCGCCGTCATCAATGAGAGGGAAGGGATGGAGATCCCCAAGCCTCAGGGCAGACAGAAGGTCTTCGTGGTTCCGGGCAACAAGATCTCAACGGATATCATGGGCAGGGCCCTTTTGGGCAATACCGTGCTTCTGGGGGCCTACGCGGCCGCCACAGGGCAGCTGACTTTGGAAGATCTGGCGAATGCCATTCGGGAACGGTTTGGAGATAAAGGCCAGAAGATCGTGGATATGAATGTCGAAGCCATCAAAAGAGGCTATGAATTCATTAAAGAGAAAGCCAAGTCTTAGTTTTTAAGGAGGATCCATCATGATAGGCCATATGACATCCAAACCGGGCTCCAGCACAGCGAACAAGACCGGTTCCTGGAGAACGGAAGCAAAGCCGAAATTTCTGCGGAAGAACTGCATTGCCTGCCGCATGTGTGTTTACATCTGCCCGGAAGGCATTATCGAGGGGAAGGGCAAGAACGAATTTTCCTGTGACCTGAATTATTGCAAAGGCTGCGGAAGCTGCGCGAAGGTCTGTCCTAAAAAAGATATCGAGATGATCGCCGAAATGGAAAAGGAATAGGCGCAAGATTTTATTTGATGAGAGCACAAGGGGGGATATTCCAATGAAAGAATTTATCGAGGGTTCCCACGCGGTAGCCCAGATCGTCAAGAGATGCCGGCCCGGCGTTGTTTCGGCTTATCCGATCACGCCGCAGACGCACATCGTCGAAGATCTGGCCCAGATGGTTTCCAATAAGGAGCTGGACGCGCAGTTTGTGAACGTGGAAAGCGAGCATTCGGCCGCTTCCGTGGTCCTGGGCGCCGAAGCCACGGGTGTGCGTTCCTACACCGCCACCAGTTCGCAGGGGCTGCTTTTGATGACGGAGGTCGTTTTCAATATCGCCGGGATGCGTTTGCCTGTCGTCATGACGACCGCCAACCGCGCCATTTCCGCCCCCATCAACATATGGAACGACCAGCAGGACGTGATGGCAGTCAGGGATTCCGGCTGGGTCCTGTTGTTCGCCGAAAGCGTGCAGGAAGCCGTTGACCTGCATCTGCAGGCCTACAAGCTGGGGGAGGACCCCGATGTTATGCTTCCGGTGATGGTCAATATGGACGGTTTTATCCTGACTCATGGCATGGAAGTGGTGGATATGCCCACGCAGGAACAGGTGGACGCGTATCTGCCGCCTTATAAGACGACTTATAAACTGGATGTGGATGACCCCAAGACCATGGGGTATCTGGCGGATCCGGATTATTATCTCGAGATCCGGTCTCTGGTCCAGGAAACACACCGGGAGCTTTTGGAAAAAATTCCCCAGATGGCGTCGGAATTTCAAAAGACCTTCGGCCGCGAATGCGGCGGCTTGATACAGACCTACCGGATGGAAGACGCCGACCAGGCTTTTATCGCGGCGGGTTCCGTCTGCGGTACTATCCGGCAGGCGATCGACGAATTGCGCGAAAAAGGCAAAAAGGTGGGCTTGGTCAAAATCGCCTGTTACAGACCTTTCCCAAAAGCGGCGCTGGTCGCGGCCCTCAAGAACGTCAAAGAGGCCGCGGTTGTCGATAAAAGCATTTCCCTGGGCGGATTCGGTCCGTTTTACACGGATGCGACCTCGTCTCTTTCGTCTTTGGGGGCCGGCATGCCTAAGGTCAGCGGCTTTGTCCTTGGCTTGGGCGGCAGGGATATTACCGTAAAATCCATCCACGATGTTTATGAAAAACTGTCCGGCAGGCAGGTGGATTGTGAATTCATCGGCCTGAAACAGGAATTGCTGGCAGAGACGGAATAAAAGATTTTCTTACAGATCGTTCAACATAACAATTGCGAGGAAAATTATGGCAGAAACGTTACTGAAACCCGGACATACAGCGTGCGCGGGATGCGGACAGGCGATCGCCGCCAGACTTGTTATTGACGCGGCGGGTAAGAATACGATCATCGCCAATAATACGGGCTGCCTGGAAGTTTTTTCGACGAAATACCCTGAATCTTCCTGGTGCGTGCCGTGGATCCATTCCTTGTTTGAAAATTGTTCGGCTGTCGCTTCGGGCATCGAATCGGGCTTAAAATATCTCGGCAAAAAAGACGCGATCAATGTCATCGCCCAGGCCGGCGACGGCGGCACCGCCGATATCGGCCTTCAGGCGCTTTCCGGAATGCTGGAGAGGGGCCATGATGTTCTCTTCGTTTGTTATGATAATGAGGCCTATATGAACACCGGCATCCAGCGCAGCGGTCTGACGCCGACGACGTCCAACACGACGACAACGCCTCCGGGTTCGGCGTCCACAGGCAACCCGCGTCCGAAAAAACCCATGCCGGACATCGCCGCGGCGCACGGGATTCCTTATGTCGCGACAGCCTCCGCCGGTTACCCGCAGGACATCCAGAAGAAAGTCAAGAAGGCCTTAAGCATTAAAGGGCCGAAGTATATGCAGATCCATGTGCCCTGTCCTTTGGGATGGCGCCATGAATCCAACATGACGCTTGAAGTCGCTAAATTAGCCGTTGAAACGGGATTGTATCCTATTTTTGAATATGAGAACGGAAAGCTTATCCCCCGCAAGATCGCCCTCATTAAGCCGGTTGAAGAATATCTCAAGGCCCAGGGGCGTTTCAAGCATCTCTTGAAAGATCCGCAAGCCATCAAAGAGGTCCAGGCTATTGCGGACTTTAATATCGCCAAATACGGCCTTAAAGCATAGAGGTGAGCCATGGAAAAGTGGGAATGTATTGTTTGTGGATATATCTACGATCCGGCCAAGGGTGATCCGGATAACGGTGTGGCCCCTGGAACGAAATTTGAAGATATCCCTGATACCTGGGTCTGTCCGGAATGCGGCGTAACAAAAGATAATTTCCGCAAGCTTTAGTCCGTGGCTCCTTGCCGCGGGCAGGAGATTTTTCCGGATCAACCCAAAAATAGTTTCTCGCCTTTATTGAGGCGGATGAAAGCGGTTCGCAGCCTTCCTTAATTCCCCAAGAGAAGAATTATCAGGCGAGGTCGCTATGTCCAGAAGGGTTCAAGAGGCTCCCATTGTTCTGTGGGAAGAGGCCGCGCAGTTGCTGGAGTTTTTTAAAGGCCTTTTTGCCGTGGTTACCGCCCTCATTTTCAGGCCTTCGGATTTTTTCAACTCTTTCAAAAGCCCGGGGAGCCTTTCCATCCGTCAGCGCATCATTCGCGCGCTTGTGTTCGCCCTGGTCCTTGGATATCTCAAGCTGACTTTTGATGTCGTTAATATTTTCTGGGTCCGCCATCTGGCCCGGGCAGTTTCTCCGGACGTGCAGGTCCATCTTTCTTTCGCCTCCCTTGCCATCGTGCATTCTCCGCTTTTTCTTTTCCGTCCCCTGTTGTCTTTGGGCCTGACCTTTCTTTTTGTCGCCGCCGGTGTTAAGCTCGTCCTCGGATTCGACAAGGCCATTCTTCCGGTTTTTCTCATCGTTTGTTATAAGGGCGCCGCCGATATCTTCTACGCGATCCCTTTGGCCGGCGGTTTCTTCGCTTCTGTCTGGGCGGCTGTCCTTCTGGTCACCGGAGTCCGCCAGCTTTATGGTGTTCTGACGTGGCGCTCGCTGGTCTCGGCCGTTATCATGCCGTTCTTTTTATTTTTTTTCCTGGCCCTTTCGATCGGACCGGTTTTGAACAAGGCTATCCTGAGATTCTATCCGGAACTGCGCGCGCAGGTCATCAGGCTCAATGATATGACGGCCTACATGTATACGACGGCCATCATCAACGCGGCCAAGACCTACAGGCAGGAACTGGGATTTTTCCCAAGTCATATGGAGGGGCTCAAAAAATATATGTCCAAGACTTTGAGCGAGGATGTCGCCAGGCCGGATAATTCAACCGGTTATGCCTATACCTACGCGCTGGTCAATCCGGACCATTTTGTCGTCTGGGCCGTCCCCGTCCATCAGGGTCTTTCCGGGCGCTTTGTTTTTTATGCGGATGAGAGCGGCCGGGTACGGCTTAACGATGCCTCCGGACCGGTGATCAAAGACGCTGAAGACCTGGAAAAACAGGGGAAATCGCAGGATAAGGGAAGCCGGGGGCAGGACTGATGAGCGCGCTTGAAATAAAAAACGGGATTTTTTGGGTCGGGGCCGTGGATTACAATGTGCGCGATTTTCACGGCTATGAAACTTTGCGGGGTACGACCTATAATGCTTATCTGATCCATGACGAGCGGTTGACCCTGGTTGATACGGTCAAAAAAGGGTTTTGCGCGGATCTGCTGCGCCGCATCCGGCAGGTCGCCGACCCCGCGCGCATCGAACAGATCGTCGTGAATCATGTGGAAATGGATCATTCGGGTTCGTTGCCGGAAATCCTGGCCGCGGCCCCGCTCGCCCGGATCTATTGCACGCAGAAGGGCCGGGAGGGGCTTTTGAAGCACTACGATTTGAAGGGCCGGGAATTTCATATTGTCAAAACCGGCGACCGCCTTTCCACCGGCCAAAAGACGCTTGAGTTCGTGACAGCGCCGATGGTGCACTGGCCCGACAGCATGTTCACGTATTGCCTGGAAGACCGGCTGCTTTTGCCGAATGACGCCTTCGGCCAGCATATCGCCCATCCTTTACGTTTTTCTGACGAAATCGGCGAAGAGGATTGCCTGGAGGAGGCGGCCCGGTATTACGCCAATATCCTGATGCCTTTGGGGGGCGTTATTGCCAGAAAGCTCGAGGAGTTCGGTAAACTCGGCCTTCCTGTCGATATGATCGCTCCCAGTCATGGCGCGATCTGGAGAAAAGACCCGTCACGTATCATCCGCGCTTATCAGGATTGGACCGCGGGCAGGACGAAGCACAAGGCGGTCATTATCTATGACACCATGTGGGAATCCACCGATAAGCTGGCCAGGCGGCTTGCCGAAGAAATATCAGCCGCGGGCATGGCCGTGAATCTTCATAATATCCGCAAGAACCCGGGGAGCGCGGTCATCCGCGATGTCCTGGACGCGCGCGTGCTGTTATTCGGTTCTCCGACCTTAAATGCCGACATGTTCTGGACCATGGGCGGATTTTTGACCTATTTGCGCGGTCTGAAACCAACGCGAAAAAAGGTGGGGATTTTCGGCTCTTATGGTTGGGCAGGAGGGGCTACGCGCGCCATCCGCAAGGAAATCGAAGCCATGGGCCTTGAGGTCATTGAGCCTCCTTTTGAAGTGCAGTATGTTCCATCTGAGGAAGAGTTGAGCAAGCTTACCGAATATGCTAAAGTAGTGATTCAGGCGGCAAAGGAAGAGTTAATCCACAAGGGATAGGCCTGGCGCATTTCACATGTCGCAGAAGGCGACACACTGAGCTTTCAAATAAGGTCAGGTGGAGCGCAAGGGCCTAATCCGCCGGAGGCGGATTAAGGAGGTTATTATGGGAAAAAAATTAAGGGAGTTGGCGGGAAAAGGGGGCGTGGATCTTAAGGATCTGATCGCCGACCTGAATAAGGCTTATTGTGACGAGTGGCTGGCTTTTTACGCTTATACCTACATGGCGCAGACTGTATCCGGAGCCGGTTACGAAGACATGGAAGAATTTTTGAAGAAGACAGCGGCCGACGAATTGGAGCATCAGTCCGAACTGGCCGATATGATCGTCAAGCTGGGCGGTACGCCCGTTGTGAATTTTAACGAGATCGAAAAGGGCGCGAATTATCCTTATCCCATGCCTCCGCAAAAAACCGACGATTACGCCAGGATGATCGAACTCGTTATGGACGCTGAAGGCAAGGCGATCGATGTTTACACGAAGATTGCCCGAAAGACCTTTGGCAAGGAAGATGTGGTTTATCAGCTGGTGACCCATATCCTGGGTGAAGAAGTGACGCACGAAGAAAGGTTTGAGAATTTAAAGTAAACAACATGACTCCTCGCCAAACGCTTGTCAATTTCATCCGAAGGCGACTAAGAGGTCCGAATGAAATTGACTGACGCAGGCTTCGGAGTTAATCTACAAGAGATAGGCCTCCGCATTCCATAAGCGGAGGGCCTAATCCGCCGGAGGCGGATTAAGGGGGAATCTAAGATGGCAAAGGTGATTGTGGATGCGACAACTTGCGTGGGCTGTGGATTGTGCGAGCAGAATTGTCCTGATGTTTTTGAAATCAAGGACGACGGCATCGCCCATGTGAAGGCGAATGAGTGCGGCAGCTGTAATCTTAAGGAAGTCGCTGATATGTGTCCGGTGAACGCGATTAAGGTCGAATAACGCAGCAGGATCATGCCTTCGCTTTCCGCAGAACCGGCGCCGGCCTTTCTTTCTGGGCTTGAAGCCTAACCCTGCGGTCAGCGAAGGCATTTTTTTTTGGCATTTTTGAGGACGCTATGAAAGAGGCCATGTATTACCGGAAAAAAGAAGCGGGAGATGTCGAGTGCCTGCTTTGTCCCCAGCTTTGCCGTATCAAAAAGGGCGGCAGGGGTTTTTGCGGGGTTCGTGTCAATGAAGAAGGGGCCCTCTATACCATCAATTACGGCCGGGTTGCCGCTATCGCGCTTGACCCCGTAGAGAAGAAGCCCCTCTATCGTTTCCATCCCGGAGAGATGATCCTCTCGGCAGGCACGATCGGCTGTAATCTCGCCTGCCTGTTCTGCCAGAACTGGAGCATCTCCAAAGAGATCCAGACCCCGACGGAAAGCGTGACGCCCGCGTCCCTGATCCAGCAGGCTCAAAGGCTGAACTCTTTCGGCATCGCCTATACCTATAACGAGCCGTTGATGTGGTTTGAATTTATTCTCGAGACGGCCAAAGCCGCGCGGAAAGCCGGATTAAAAAATGTTCTGGTGACCAACGGCTTTGTGCAGCCTGAACCGCTGGCCGAATTGCTGCCGTTCATAGACGCCGCCAATATCGATATCAAATCGATCCGGGATGAATTTTACAGGAAGGTCTGCGCGGGGCGCCTGCAGCCTGTCCTGGAAACTGCCAGGACAATGGCAAAGGCCTGCCCGGTCGAATTGACCAATCTCATCATCCCGACCTTAAACGACAGCCCTGAGGATATTTCCGCGCTCATCGACTGGATCGCCGAAAACCTCGGGACAGAAATCCCTCTGCATTTTTCCCGCTATTTTCCCTGCTACAAAATGACCATCCCGCCCACGCCTGAGGCTACGCTCCTGAGGGCTGAGGCCATCGCGAAAAAAAAGCTTCGTTTTGTTTATCTCGGCAATATTTGATGTTTGGGAGGGGTCCAGGCGGCCGGACGGATTTTCTCTTTGATAAAATCCGAGCAAGAGGCAGGCTGCTTGTGAGATTTTTAGCTGATATCAGCAGAGGCTGGCGCGACCTGGCGCAGGGGCTTGACGTAGCTGATCAGGTTGGCTTCTTTTTTCAAACCCGTGAAAAACCGATTGAAGGCTTCCGAGCGTTTTTGTTCAAGGAGGGCCTTTTTGAATTCGTCTTTTTCCTTGTTGAATTTTTCTTCATCGAATACCGGGGTTTCCATGGATTGGATGACGCAGAATCCCTGGGAAACGATGATCGCCTTCGGATAAATCTCGTCTTTTTTCAGGCTGAAGGCCGCCTCCTTGAGGGCGTTGGCCATGCCTAATTCCGGGATATAAGACGCGCGGGAAAAAGGGGCTGTTTCCTTGACGGCGAGGCCCTCGGCCTGGGCGGCTTTTTCAAAGGTTGCAGGCAAGGCGGGTTTTTTGTTCTTCTTTCCGGCGGTCTCCTCAGCTTTCTTGTCCGGCTCTTTGCCCACTTTGTCCAGGAAGTCCTTTGCCTTCTGCAAAGCGGCCTGCGTGGCTTTTTCTTCCAGCAGGACATCTTTGACGCGGGTTTTGGCTTCCTTGAATTCAGGGATATAATCGCTTTTTTTCTCAAGAATGCTGAAAAGATAGATGCCATGATCGGTGGCGAGGACATCCGTCAGGCTTCCCTGAGGCGTGTCGAACAAAAGGGTTTTGAGCTGGGGCATCCATCCCAGTCCGGGAACAGGATCATCGAAGCCGAAGAATCCTGTTTCTTTGACCTCTATGCCCGCCTCCGATGCCGCTTCTCTTAAGTTCGAGGCCTTGGCAGCCTTGAGGACGTTTTTCATCTTTTCTTCCGTCTCTTTCTCTTCTTCCGGAGACATCCCTTCCCGATAATTCAAAAACGCGTACAGGACGTTGATCTGAGGGGGGACTCTGAATTTATCCCTGAAGTTTTCGTAGTATTGACGGATCTCTTCTTCGGAGACCTTGATATTCTTTTTGTCATCCGAAGGGGAAAACAGGACGTATTTGACCCGGGTCTGGACAGATTGCTCTTCATATTCCCGGCGGGTTTCTTCGTCGGAAAGGGATACGGGGGCCGTCACCTCTTTGTAAATCCTGGCCATGGCCAGATTCTGGCGCATCTGTTCCTCGAACTGGCGCGCGCTCAGGCCCGCGGAATATTTCAGGAAAAGGTCATAGGTTTGATTGTCAAAGCGCCCCCCTTGCTGCAGGAAGGGAAGGCTGGTGATGGTCTCGACCAGCTCCTTGTCCGAAATGCGGATATTGCGTTTTTTGGCCTCATGCAGCAGGATGAGCCTGTCCCAGGCGCCTTCCATGGGATCAAACATCGTGCCAAAGGCCTTCTCGGCTTCCTCTCCATACTGCAGGCGCATTTGCGTTTTCCAGGCTGTCATAGCGGCCCTGAATTCCTCATAACTGACCTTTTTTCCGAAGAGAATGCCCGCCGAGTCCGGGCCCTGATCCTTATTGATGACGCTGGCAGAACCCCAGATGACAAAAGCGGGAATGATGAGGCCGGCCAGGACATAAAAGATCCTTTTGGCGACCTTTTTTTTGCGCAGTAGCTTTAACATGACAGAGGCTCCTTTGAGTGAGAAGATCGTAAAATTATTTCAGGACGGGAAGGAAAAAATCTTCTAACGCGGATCGTTTATCCGGTCTTAGCCTACAATTATACCCCCGACTTTTTCCTTTACAAAGCATATTTTCAAATGTATAATGCCCCCGCTATGAACCTTAAAAATGATAAAAAATTGAGACTCGGCATTCCCAAGGGGAGCCTGACGGAGGCGACAGTCAAGATGTTCGCCAAGGCAGGGTTTTCCATTGTTGTGAGCAGCCGTTCGTATGTTCCAGTCATCGATGACCCGGAGTTGCGGCCGATCATGCTCAGGGCGCAGGAAATGTCCAGGTACGTCGAAGACGGGGTCCTGGATTGCGGGATTACCGGAAATGACTGGATTCTTGAGAACCGGTCGGATGTCGTCAAGCTGGCAGACCTGGCTTATGCCAAGCAAAGCATGAACCCGGTGCGCTGGGTCCTGGCGGTGCCCGAACAATCCGCCATAAAGTCCGTTAAAGACCTTCAGGGCAAGAGGATAGCGACAGAGCTTGTGCAGGTTACGCGGGATTACTTGAAGAAAAATCATGTCACGGCTGACGTGGAATTCAGCTGGGGCGCGACCGAGGTCAAAGTGGCGGCCGGGCTGGTAGACGCGATCGTGGAATTGACGGAGACAGGATCCAGCCTCAGGGCGCATAACCTGAAAGAGATCGCCACCATCTGCACGTCCACGACGCAATTTATCGTCAACAAGGCCGCCCTCAGGGATTCCTGGAAGAAGAAAAAGATGGAGCAGCTCATCCTGCTTCTGCGCGGCGCGATTGAAGCCGAGGGTAAGGTTGGTTTAAAAATGAACGTCCTGCGCGCGAATCTGAAACAGCTGCTGGCCGTCCTTCCGGCTTTGCGCAAACCTACGATTTCTCATCTTTCCGACGATAAATGGCTGGCTGTCGAGACGGTCATTGAAGAGAAGCTGGTGCGTAAGATTATCCCGGAGCTCAAAGAAGCCGGAGCGGAAGGGATCATTGAATATTCGCTGAATAAATTGATCCAGTGATTTTGGGGATTTGGGATTTGATTTTTTTCCCGACGAACGAAGTGAGGAGGGGATATGCCTTGCGGCAGAAAAAGAAAAAGACGTAAGATCAAGACGCATAAAAGGAAGAAAGCGCGTCGCAAACTCAGACATCTCAAGAAGAGAGCCTGGGGTTGACGCCGGCGGCCCTTAAAGGGCCGTGAGCGCTTTTGGATTCTTTAGTGGATTCCTCCGGGAAAAGACGAAGGTATGTCGCGGCCTGTCTTGTGGCGCTGATGGCTGCCGTTTCCTGCGCTCCGCTCAATGGGGGAGTCCGCAGGACATCGCGTTCCTACAGCGCTTATTTGAAAGGCCTCCTGACGGACAGGATGGGGTCTTTTGAGGAAGCGGCTGTTCATTACCGGACAGCGCAAAAACTGGACCAGAAGTCCCCTTCTCCCAGGTTCCAATTGGGACTGGATTATATAGGGCTCAAGGATTTCAAAAAAGCCGAGGAAGAATTCCAGGCTGTCCTGCGCCTGGACCCAGACGACGAAAACGCGCGTTATGTTCTGGCACTTGTCTATGCACAGCTCAGTGATCATCAGAAGGCCGCCGAACAGTACGAGATCCTGCTTAAAAGCGCAGCGTCTTTGCCGCAGCAGACCCAGCTGAGACGTATCCTGTCTCAGCTTTATTTTTTGGCCGGCGATAACGCGGCCGCCGCCCGACACGGCGAGAAGATCCTCCAGATGAATCCCCTGGACCAGGATGCCCTGTATTTTATGGGATTGATGTCCAGCGAAGAAGGGCGCGCAGACGAGGCGGCGGGTTATTTTAAGAAGGTCTTGGAGTATTATCCCCAGGATTGGGACGCGATGAACAGCCTCGCCTTTTTGTATGCCGAAAAAGGCGTGCAGCTTGGAGAGGCCCTGGACATGGCGACCCGCGTGGTCACCGAGGAGCCGGATAACGGGGCCTATCTCGATACGCTGGGCTGGGTCTATTTTAAGCTGGGAGACGCGCCGCAGGCGATTGTGTGGCTTGAGAAAGCGGCCCGGATCATGGTCGACCCCGTGATCCTGAATCATCTCGCCGAGGTTTATGAAGCGCAGGGGAACCTTGGCAAGGCCAGGACGCTGCGGCAAACTTCCCTGGCCCTGGACCCTTCTCAAAAAGATATCAGGAAGAAGCTGTTGCAAGGCGTAAAATAAATTTTCATGTTTTTAAAAGGTTCCGAAAAGGCGGGGACTAAAAATGCTGCTGGATTCAAGAAAGATCGGAGAACTTGAGGCCAAGGCGCGGGAGATCCGCACGTTGATCGTCCAGATGCTGGCGAGGGCGGGTTCCGGCCATCCGGGCGGGTCCTTGTCGAGCACGGATATCCTGACGTGTCTCTATTACTCCGTTATGCGGCATAATCCTAAAGACCCTTCCTGGCCCGACAGGGACAGATTCCAGCTTTCCAAGGGGCATTGCTGTCCGGCTCTGTATGCCGTCCTGGCTGAACAGGGATATTTTCCCAAAGAAGAGCTGGGAAACCTGCGCCGGTTCGGATGCATGCTTCAGGGGCACCCGGACCGCCATACTCCCGGCATCGAGGTCTGCAGCGGTTCGCTGGGTCAGGGGCTTTCTGTCGCTTTGGGGATGAGCCTGGCCGCGCGGATCGACAAGAAGGATTACAGGACATATTGCCTGCTGGGGGATGGAGAGATCCAGGAGGGAAACATCTGGGAAGCGGCCATGGCCGCCGCCCACTATAAGCGCGACAATCTGTGCGCGATCCTTGATTATAACGGTTTCCAGATCGACGGCAGGGTTTCAGAGGTGATGGGCATTGAGCCCCTGGCGGAAAAATGGCGCAGCTTCGGCTGGTATGTCATCGAGATCGACGGGCATAACATGGCCGCGATCCATAAGGCTTTTGATACCGCCAAGAAGATCAAGGAAAAACCCACGATGATACTTGCCAAGACCATCAAAGGAAAAGGCGTTTCTTTCATGGAAAATGTGGTGGATTTTCACGGACGGGCGCCCACCGGCGACGAGCATGACCTGGCTGTCAAAGAATTGAACAGGAGGCGGCATGCCTGAGCTGTTGTATCAGCGCGATGTTTATGGAAAGACGCTGGCGGAGATCGGCAGGCGTTCTCCGGATATCGTCGTGTGCGACGCCGACCTTTCCGGCTCCACCCGCACCGCCATTTTCGCCAAGGAGTTCCCCGAGCGTTTTTTCAATTTTGGAGTGGCTGAGCAGAATATGATGGCCACGTCCGCGGGCCTGGCTTCCTGCGGCAAGGTGGTCTTTGCTTCCACATTCGCCATGTTTGCCTCGGGCCGGGCCTGGGACCAGGTGCGCAATACCATTTGTTACGGGGGATTGGACGTTAAGATTGTCGCCACGCACGCCGGCGTGACCGTGGGGCCGGATGGCGCGAGCCACCAGGCCCTCGAAGATATCGCCGTGCTCAGAGCGATTCCCAACATGCGCGTGATCGTGCCGTGCGACGGGCCTGAAACAAGGGAAGCTGTCCTGACCGCTTTTGAAACCCCCGGCCCTTTTTATATACGGCTCGGCCGCGCCAAAGTTCCCAGCCTCGAGAATAAACCTCCCTTTTCCCTGGGGAAGGGAACGCTTCTCAGGGAAGGCAAAGATTTGACTCTGGTGGCCTGCGGGGTCATGGTTCAGCCGGCGCTCAAGGCCGCCGCAGAACTCCTGGAGAACGGGATCGAGGCCCGTGTCATCAATATGCACACCCTTAAACCGCTGGACGAAGATATTCTTCTGGAAGCGGCGCGCCAGACCAGGGGTTTTGTGGTGTGCGAAGAACATTCCGTTATCGGAGGCTTGGGGTCGGCTGTGGCGGAGTTTTTAAGCGAAAAACACCCCGCGCGCGTTCTTCGGATCGGCGTCAGGAACAGATTCGGCCAATCCGGGGATGAAGCGGCCCTTTTGGCGGAATACGGATTGACGTCCGCCGATATCGTCGCGGCCGCCCGTTCCCTGGCTGTTTAAACAAGGGCCTTTTATGGCGTCCAGCCGTTCCCTTTTGCTTTCCTCTCCGGCCAAGCTCAACCTTTTTCTTGAGATCCTCGGACAGCGGCCGGACGGTTACCACGAACTCCTGACTGTTTTTGAGCGCATTTCCCTTTACGATACGATCCGCCTGACGGAAATCCCTTCCCCTGAAATCATCATTCATTCTGCCAGCAGAGATATCCCCTTAGACCGCGCGAATCTGGCTTATAGGGCCGCCGAACTTATTTTTGAGTATTGCGGCATAAAAAAAGGCGTCCGGATAGAGATCGGAAAACAGATCCCTGTTGGCGGGGGCGTGGGAGGGGGGTCAAGCAACGCGGCGTGCGTCCTTACCGGTCTGAACCGTCTGTTTTCGCTCGGCCTGGACAGGCAATCCCTGTTTGTCCTGGCCAATCAATTGGGCAGTGACGTGGCTTTTTTTATTTCCGGCAGGCGTTTTGCCGTTGGCCGGGGCCGCGGAGGCGATCTTTCTTATCCCAAAATTCCCCAAAAAGTGCGTTTATGGCATGTGCTTTTTGTTCCGAACCGCAATATCCTCACAAAAGACGTCTATGAGCGCTTTGACAGGGGTCAAAAAGAGCCTAAAATGCCTCAAAAACCCCCGGGAATATTCAAGTTGACAAAGAAATGTCAAGATGTTAATATACTACTCTCTTACCTAAAAAAAGCGGATTTCGTTTCTCTTAACAGGAAGATTTACAACCGTTTAAGCGAAACAGTAATGGATTCATATAGTTTCGTCTCTGAAATAAAATCCGATCTTTCTAAACAGGGATTGCATTCCGTACATATGTCTGGAAGCGGGCCGACCCTTTTTACGATTTTCAGAAACCGGAAAATCGCCCAAGGGGTCTATGAACAGGCACGCCTCCGGCTTTCAGATAGATGCCGTATTTTCCTGGCCGGTACTGTTTAGTTTTTTCCGCACGGGCAATAGGAGGCGCTTCATGGAGATCACTGAGGTAAGGGTATTTTTAAAAGACAGCCCTGATAAGAAATTGAAAGCTTATGCCACGGTTACATTTGATAACGCGTTTGTTGTCCGTAACATTAAGGTCATCGAGGGAGGCAGCGGCTTATTTATCGCCATGCCTTCCCGAAAGTTGAAGATATCCTGTCCCAAGTGCGGGTTCCGCAACGAGGTCCGCAGCAAATACTGCAATCAATGCGCCTCGCAGCTGCCGGCAGTTTCCAGGCCAGTCACGGCGGCAGACATGGAAACCAACGGAGGCGCCCAGTCTGAGCACAGGGATATTGCCCATCCGATCACCCAGAACTTCAGGGATTATTTGCAGAAGAAAGTCCTGGAAGCTTTTGACGGGGAAAAGATCAAAGGTCCTTCTACAGCCAGTCAGGAATCTGAAGAGTAAGCCGGGAGCCGAAGACAGGTCAAAAGATTCATAGATTTTGCCCGGTGGTGCAACTGGTAGCACATCAGACTTTGGATCTGAGTATCCTGGTTCGAGCCCAGGCTGGGCAGCTAAATTTATTGTTTTTTCTATCTGAATTCTGGTGCGAGAACCAAAGGGGTGCGGGGAGGCCGTCCCCGCGCACTTCGGGTGACAGCGACCACAGGGAGCGCCAGAGGGGCGAAGCCCCTATGGGGAGCGACCGAGCTGCTGCTAGAGCAGCAGGCGAGGAGCGACTGGTTCTAGGCCTTCTTGCGTCGGCTTGATAGGGCCGGAGCCGGAGGCTGGGCAGCTAAATTTATTGTTTGTATTTGAACCAAGAGATGGGGCGTCGGATCAATGGCGCGGGGATGGTGCCATGGGCGGCATTCTTGAACGCCGCTTGGAATTTAAGGTTGTTTTCACGTTCACCGCTTGGGACGGTTAGGTCTTTCGCAATAAAATCCAAAACAGATGTCCAAATTGTGTGTTGTTATCCTGGCTGCCGGAGAGGGCAAGCGGATGAAATCCGCCGTCCCTAAAGTTCTGCATGAGGTTTGCGGAAAACCCCTGTTATCCTACGTGCTGGGGGCGGCCTCAAGCCTTAAGCCGGCCAAGACCATCGTCGTCCTCAATCCGAAAAGGGCCCAGGTCCGTCAGGTTTTGAACAAGAAGATTGCACTGGCCTGGCAGAAAGAGGCCCTGGGAACCGCGGATGCGGTATCCTGCGCGGTCAAGGGGATTCCCGTCGATTGCCGGGACGTTATGGTGCTCTATGGCGATACGCCCATGATCCAGTCCAGGACGGTCGAATCCCTTTATCGCGAGCACCGGGAAACAGAAGCGGCCTGCACGGTCCTGACCGCGTTTTTGAACGATCCCCGCGGGTATGGAAGGATTCTGCGCAATGATTCCGGACGTTTTCTGGCCATTGTCGAGGAAAAGGACGCGACCAGGACCCAGAAGGCCATCCGGGAAGTCAATACGGGCCTTTATTGTTTTAAAAGAGAAGAGCTTTTGGAAGGTCTCAGTCACGTGCGGCCGGACAATAGAAGCGGGGAATATTATTTGACCGATGTCCTTTCCTGGTTATTCAGGTCCGGCAGGAAGGTGGAAACCCTGGTGGCGGAAGATTCCCGGGAAGTCCTGGGCGTTAATTCCCGCCGGGAACTGTTGGAAGCGTCGCGTGTGATCCGTTTCCGGGGCCTTGAGGCTTTTATGGAGGCCGGTGTTTTTATTGAGGACCCCGATTCGACTTTCATCGCCGGGGATGCCCGGATCGGCAAAGACACGAAGATCGGGCCTTTTACGTATATTGAGAACAATGTTGTCATCGGACGCGGCTGCAGCATAGGCCCTTTCTGCCACCTTCGGCCGGGGACGGTTCTGGCTGATCACGTGTGCATCGGGAATTTCGCCGAGGTCAAGAATTCCAGTTTTCAGGAGGGTTCGGTGATGCACCACCTGGGGTATGTGGGTGATACCGCCGTGGGCAGAAACGTGAATATCGGCGCGGGGGTTGTCGTCGCGAATTTTGACGGCAAAACCAAGAACAAGACCGTGATCAGGGACCAGGCTTTCGTCGGCAGCGACGCCGTCCTGATCGCGCCCGTCACCATCGGCAAAAAATCTGTCGTTGGCGCCGGAAGCGTCGTGACGAGGAACCACGACGTCGCGGACCGCTGCGTCGTCGCGGGCGTTCCGGCCCGGCCCGTTAAAATTTCAAAACACCGGTAACTTTTTATTAATGTCTTGCTAATCGGGGGATACAGCAGATGAATAAACTGGAGATTTTTTCCGGGAACGCCAACCCGGAACTTGCCGCGGAGATCGCCAAGGAGCTGGGCAAGAAGTTGGGCGGGATCATGGTCGGCCGTTTCAGCGAGGGAGAGATCAGGGTCAAGATCGATGAAAATGTCAGAGGCAAGGATGTCTTTGTTGTTCAGCCCACCTGTCCGCCTCCCAACGAAAACCTGATGGAACTTTTGGTCATTATCGACGCCTTGAAACGCGCCTCAGCGGGCCGCATTACGGCGGTCGTGCCTTATTACGGATACGCGCGGCAGGACCGCAAAGATCAGCCGCGCGTCCCCATCTCCGCCAAACTGGTCGCCAATCTTCTGACTGTGGCGGGGGCGCACCGGATCCTGACGATGGACCTTCATGCCGGTCAGATCCAGGGTTTTTTTGATATCCCCCTCGATCACCTTTTTGCCGTCAACGTGTTCGTGGATTACATCACGGAAAAACTGAAGCTGGAAAATTTTGTCGTTGTTTCGCCCGATGTGGGCGGGATCAAGACGGCCAGGGCTTACGCCAAGAGGCTGGGCGTGCATCTGGCGATTGTCGATAAGCGCCGGATTTCCCCGGAGAAAGCCGAGGCCATGAATATCCTCGGCGAAGTGGAAGGCAAGAACGCGATTCTTGTCGATGACCTGATCGCGACAGGCGGTTCTCTCATCGAGGCGGCCAATGCCTTGCGCAGGGCCGGGGTGAAGAAGATTTACGCGGCTGTGGTCCACGGGGTCCTTTCCGGGGACGCCATCAAGAAGATTGAGGGTTCCATTATAGAGCAGTTGATCATTTCCAACACGATCCCGCTGGAGGATCACAAGAAAAGCTCCAGGATCAAGGTGCTGTCCGTCGCGGCCCTTCTGGCGGAGGCTATCACGAGGATCCATCGCGAAGAATCCATCAGCTGCCTTTTTGACGAACGATTTGAGGTCTAAGAACCACAATTAAACAATACCCAAAAAAGATAGGCCTCCGCATTTCTAGCGGAGGGCCTAATTCCGCAGAGCGGAATTAAGGAGACATGACAATGGAAGCGATTTATTTGGAAGCTATCCTGCGGCAGGAGAAGGAAGTCGGCAGGAATAATTCTTTGAGACGCGACGGGTTTGTGCCTTGCGTGGTTTACGGGGAGGGGAAGCAAACCCTCTCCCTTAAACTGGAGCGCAGCCGTATCCTGAAATTCATGCACGCGCATCATGGCGGCGAGAATATCGTCATTACGCTGAAGATTTCAGGCGGCAAGAAGGACGAGGAAAGGGCTGTCCTTGTCAAAGAGATCCAGCGTCACCCCGTCAATGACGAGATCCTTCATATGGATTTCAATGAAGTATCCCTGACCAAGAAGATCATCGTGACCGTGCCGATCCAATCCGAGGGAGAAGCCGCGGGGGTCAAGCAGGAAGGCGGGACGCTGGAACAGATCATTTGGGAGGTCGAAGTGGAATGTTTGCCGACACAGATCCCCGAAAAACTTGTCGTGGACGTGACGGCGATGAAGATCGGCGATACCGTCCATTTGAAAGATATCCCCGTGCCTGCCGGAGTCACGCTTAAGCATGACCTGGAAGCGATTGTCTTCTCGCTGGTGGCCCCGCATAAGGAAGAGGTCGCGCCGGGCGAAGCGGTCCCGGGTGAAGGGGCGACGAGCGCGGAACCGGAAGTTATCAAGAAAGAAAAGAAACCGGCTGAAGAGTCGGAAGAAACCAAGAGTGAATAGCGCATTTTTCTTTGGGTCCCGCGCGCAGGTCCGGGGGCAGAAGCTGATTGTGGGGCTGGGCAATCCCGGGGAGCCGTACAGGCGGACGCGGCATAACGTAGGGGCGCGGGCCGTCGAAGCTTTGGCCCGCCGATCCGGGGTCGCGCTGAAGAATGACCGTTTTTTGAAAAGTTTTTGGGCGTGCGCTTCCATTTCCGGGCAGAAGAGCTGTCTGGCTTTTCCGCAAACTTTCATGAATCTTTCCGGCGAAGCCGTCGTCCTTTTCCTCAAGAAAAAAAAGATCTCTGTCAAGGACCTTCTGGTCGTCTCTGATGACGCTTCGCTTCCTTTGGGCGATCTGCGCGTCAGGGCGGGCGGATCTTCCGGCGGCCACAACGGACTGCAGTCGGTGATTGAGCGGCTGGGGACCGATGAATTCGGCCGTTTACGCCTGGGGATCGGTTCTCCCCCTGCCGGATTTCGCGGAGACCTGGCCGATTATGTGCTGGAACGTTTTGCGGCGGCCGAAGAAATGATTGTCAAGGGCATGCTCGAGAGCGCCCTTGAGGCCATGGAGACATGGCTGACGCAGGGAACCGAAGCCTGCATGAATATTTTTAACAGACGGGATAAACAAAAGGATTAAGCATGAAAAAATATGAAGCGATGTTTATCGTGAAGCCTGATTTGAAAGAGGAGGAAAGGAACTCCGTGATGAAGGCTGTGAAGGACCAGATCATCAAACATCAGGGTGTCGTGAGCCAGGACCAGATATGGGCGGAACGGCGCAAACTGGCCTACGATCTTTTTCCGATCGGAGGAGGCGTGCGGTATAAGGAAGCGTTGTATTATCTGGTCAATTTTGACGCCGATCCGGCCTCGATCACTGCCATCAAAAGCGTCTATGGCCTGAATGAACAGATCCTCAGGTATTTGATTGTGAGAGTCGAGGATACAAAACCGGTTTAAATCGAGGAAGCCTCTGCGTTAGGGGTCTTTCTTAAAAGGAGTTTTATGGCCAGTTTAAACAAAGTCTTATTGATCGGAAATCTGACGCGCGATCCCGAATTGCGCTATACGCCCGGCGGCACCGCGGTCGTTAATCTCAGGATGGCGATCAACCGCCGTTTCAAGGACAGGTCCGGGGAGATGAAGCAGGAGGCCTGTTTTATGACCGTTGTGGCCTGGGACAAGCAGGCGGAAGTCTGCAACCAGTATTTGCGTAAAGGCAGCCCGCTTTTCGTGGAAGGACGATTACAGACGAGAAACTGGGACGGCAATGACGGCAAAAAACACAGCGTCGTCGAAGTGAGGGCTGAGCGGATCCAGTTCCTGGGCCAGGCCGGACAGAAACAGGAAGCGCCTGCTGAAGAACCGCAGTCCGCGCCTCCTGCTGGCGGAGAACGGCAGGAAGGGCCGGTCCTGGGGCCGGAATCAGACGAGGTTTCCTGGGGGCAGGATATGACGGAGGACATGAGTTAGGAAATTAACGGTATTACCCTATAAAAAGGAGTCGAGAAATCCATGGCTTATCAAATGCATTCCAAAGAGAAACGCGGTGATTCCCGCGGAGGTTCGAAAGGACCGGGCGGACGTGGCGCGGGAATGGGGCGCCGCAGGGAAAAGAAGGAAGATGTCCTGGGCGGCAGGCTTCGGAGGAAGACGTGCCGTTTCTGCGAAGAAAAGGCCGTCAGCCTGGACTACAAGGACATCAAACGCCTTGAACGTCTCGTCAGCGAGCGCGGGAAGATCCTTTCCCGGAGGGTGACGGGTGTTTGCGCGCGCCATCAGCGCTGGGTCCAGGAGGCTGTTAAAAAGGCCCGTTTCATCGCGCTGTTGCCGTTTTTGAAGAAGTGACGAAAATCCAAAAGTAGGAATTCGGGAAAATAACTGGCTGCTTAAGTTATGCCCTCACCAAGAGGTTAGCCATGCTGAAAGTTGTTTTGAAATCCGATGTCCCCGGAGTCGGCAAGACCGGAGACTTAAAACAGGTCAAGGACGGTTTTGCCCGTAATTTTCTGTTTCCCCAGGGGTTGGCTGTCGTGGCGACGGACCAGGCCTTAAAGCAGATCGAGCAGGAGCAGAAGAAAAGAAAGGCCAAGCAGGAACAGGAAAGGAAAAAAGCGGAAGAGTTGTCTTCGCGTCTCAACGGTTTGTCGCTCACGCTGACGGTTGAGGTCAATGAAGAAGAAAAGCTTTACGGGAGCCTCACGGCTCAGGATATCCAGAAGGCCCTGGTGGCCGAAGGCATCGAGCTCGACAAGAAACATATCCTGCTGGAGTCCCCTTTGAAGGAATTGGGCATTTTCGATATCGATATCAAACTTCATCCCGAACTCGTCACCAGGATCAAGGTTTGGGTCGTCAAGAAATAGGATTTTAGTATTCTTTGAAGTTTTAATCCCTTGCCCGCAAGAGTTCCTGCGTTCTTTCAGGCAAAACGGGACAACATAAAAGGAACCACGCGTTATGTTCGTGGGTCTTAGGTGATGAAAAGATCTCAGAAGCGCGCGTATAAGGACTCTGCTGCCGCTTATACGCCTCTGGAAAAACTCCCGCCGCAAAACACGGAAGCGGAGATGGCTGTCCTCGGCTGCATGCTGATTGAGGAGGACGCTATCGGCGTAGCCGTTGAACACCTGACCTCCGAAGATTTCTACAAGGACGCCCACCAGAAAATCTTTTCCTCGATTGTCGCTTTGTACGACCAGCGCAAGGCCGTCGACCTCATCACCCTGATCGAAAGGCTCAAGAACGAAAGCGCCCTGGACGCTGTGGGAGGCGTGAGTTTTTTGACGGCCCTGACCAACGCGGTGCCTACGGCGGCCAATGTCGCTCATTACGCCCGTATCATCAAGGAAAAGAAGGTCCTGCGCATGCTGATCCATAATGCCACGCAGATCGTGACGGAGGCCTATGAGACCGAAGATACCGTCGCCGACGTGCTGGACCGCGCCGAAAAGATGATCTTTGAGATCGCCGACAAACGGGTCGGGCAGAAAGGCTTTGTTCCCCTCAAGGAGATCATCAAGGATTCCATTGAAACGATCGACCGCCTTTATCAGAATAAGGCTCATGTCACGGGCGTGCCGACCGGTTATACGGATTTCGACATCAAGACCGCCGGGCTTCAGGCCTCGGATCTGATCATCGTGGCGGGCCGGCCTTCCATGGGAAAAAGCGCTTTTGCCATCAACATCATCGAGCACGCCAGCATCATCGAGAAGATCCCCACCGCGTTTTTCAGCCTGGAAATGTCCAAGGAGCAGCTTGTCCAGAGGCTTTTGTGTTCCCATGCCCGCGTGGACGCCCATAAGGTCAGGACGGGCTATCTTTCCGCCTCCGACTGGCCGAACCTCACGACAGCCGCCGGAAAACTTTCCGAAGCCTCTATTTTTATCGACGACACACCGGGCATATCGGTCCTGGAATTAAGGGCCAAGGCCCGCAGGCTTAAATCCCATCACAATATCGGCTTGATCGTCCTGGATTATCTTCAGCTGATGCGCGGTTCAGGCATGGAGGAAAGTCGCCAGCAGGAAATTTCCGAGATTTCGCGTTCCCTTAAGGCCCTGGCGCGCGAACTCAATGTCCCGGTCATCGGGATCAGTCAGCTGTCCAGGGCGGTTGAGAACAGGATGGACCATCGGCCGCAGCTTTCAGACTTAAGGGAATCGGGCGCCATCGAACAGGACGCGGATGTCGTTGTCCTTTTGATGCGGGAAGAATATTATAATCCTTCGGAACAGAACAAAGGCATTGCCGAGGCCATCATAGCCAAGCAGCGCAACGGGCCTGTCGGAACCATCAAGCTGGCGTTTATCAAGGAATACACGCGGTTTGAGAATTTGAGCTCCCCTTTGCCGCAAAACTCTGATTGACTTTCGTTTAAGGCCCTCGTATAATTTGAGGAAACTGCATCCCTATGCCAAAATTGAAACGACTTCTGACCCTCCTTATAGCCGCTTTCGTGTTCGTCTCGGGCCCGCTCGTTTCAGGCCAGCAGGAGACAGCCGAAGAAGCGGCTTCTTCGAAGATCATCAAGGCCGTTGAGGTCGCCGGGAACCAGGCCATCAGCACCGCGACCATCATGGCCAAGCTCAAAACAAGGGTCGGGCAGGCTTACCATTCCCAGACAGCCAGGGACGATATCAAGCGCCTTTATGAAACAGGATTCTTCTCCGATATCAGCCTTGACCTTACGCCTCAGGAAGACGGGGTCAAGGTTGTCTTCAAGGTAGAGGAGAGGCCGATCATTCAGGAGATATCGGTCGAGGGCAACAAATCATTCCGCAAGGATGTTCTTCTGCGCAAGTTGAAATCCAAGACAGGCCAGTATTTGAATCTGGCGGTCTTAAAGGACGATCTCTCTCTGCTGAAAAAAGAATACGAGAAGCGCGGTCAGCCGGAAGTCCAGATCGCTCATTCGATCGACATTGATCCCAAGACCAATAAGGCCAAGGTCAAGATCGCCATCCAGGAGGGGAAAAAGATCACGATCCGCAGGATCTATGTGGACGGCAATCTGCATTTTTCAGACAGGACCATCCGCAGCCTCATCAAGACCAAGCGCAAATGGCTTTTTAACGCCGGATTTTTCAAGGAAGAGGAATTTAACGACGACCTGGAACGCATCAAGGATTTTTACCAGAAACACGGCTATCTGGACACCACCGTCGATTACAGGATTGATTATGATGCCAAAGGATTTCTATATATCCGCCTCAAGATCGAAGAAGGCAAGTCTTATACGGTCGGAAGCGTGTCTTTCCGGGGGAACGGGAAATTTGACGACGCGGAACTTCTGTCCCAGATCAAGGCGGCTCCGGCCGGAGGGACTTTTACCTATGACGCTCTCCGTCAGGACGTGGCCAATATCCAGGGCTTTTATTTCGGCAAGGGCTATATTTACGCGCAGATCCAGGAGGCCGCGTCCCTGGACGCCGACAGCGGGACCGTTGCCATCAGTTACGCGATCGTTGAAAATGATATTGTGTTCGTGGACCGTATCGATATCCGCGGCAACCTCAAGACAAAAGACAAAGTCATCCGCAGGGAATTGAGGATCAAGCCGGGAGAACGCTTCGACGGCGACAAGCTCAAGCGCAGCAAGGAACGGCTTTATAATCTCGGGTTTTTTGAGGAGGTCAACTACGACACGGAACCCGGCACGAAACCGGACAACCGCAATCTTGTCGTGGATGTCAAAGAAGCCAAAACAGGTTCTTTCAGCTTCGGCGGCGGTTACAGTTCTATCGATCAGTTTGTCGGATTTGTGGAGATCGAACAGAAGAATTTCGATTGGCGCAACTGGAAGACGTTCACCGGCGGAGGCCAGGCGCTGAAGCTGCGCGCGGAACTCGGTTCAGTCCGGGAAAATTTCGAATTGAGCTTTACGGAACCCTGGTGGTTCGACCGGCCGATCTCTTTCGGTTTTGACCTTTATAAAAGAGTCCACGACAAGAACGCCGATGTCGGTTACGGGTACCTGGAGAAACGGACCGGCGGTGACCTGCGGCTTGGAAAAGAATTTAATGAGTTTATCAAAGGCGGCGTGATCTACCGCCTCGAAGAGGTTGATATTTCCGACGTCAGTGATTCCGCGACCCAGGATTTGAAGGACGAAGAAGGCAAGAACCTCATCAGCAGCCTGGAGTTTACCCTGACCAGGGACACGACCGACAACGTTTTTAACCCCTCGCGGGGCCTGGTCCTGAGCGGTTCTTACGAAGTGGCCGGCGGCCCGGTGGGCGGAGACAAAAAATTCAACAAGGTGTTCGGCCTGGCGTCTCAGTACTTTCCCATCTTCGGAAAAAATGTCCTGCAGCTTCAGGCCAGAGGCGGGGTCGTCACGCCTTTCGGCGGGCAGGAGAAGGTCCCGATCTACGAACGGTTCTATGCCGGCGGCGCCAACACGATCAGAGGTTATGAGGAGCGCAGCGTAGGCCCGGCGGACCCCGTTACGGCTGATCCTCTCGGAGGCGAGGCCTTGTTCGTGTTCAATATCGAATACACCGTGCCCTTGCTGGATTTTGTCAAAGGCGCCGTCTTCATCGATACGGGCAATGTCTGGGAAAAGGCTTCGGATTTCGGGCGCGGAGGTTTTAAGACAGGCGTGGGATTCGGTGTCCGCATCAAGACCCCCATCGGCCCGTTGAAGCTGGATTATGGTATCCCTCTGAACAAACAGCCGGGCAAGGCAAACAAAGAGGGGCGTTTCCATTTCAGCATGAGCCACGGATTCTAAGGGCACGTGAACGCGTTCTTGTGAAGAGGTCATTTTTAGATAAAGTCATTATTACAAAAATGGAGGAAAGCATGAGAAGGGGAGCGTGGTTGTTTGTTGGTCTTGTTGCCGCTTTTGTTGTCCTGTCGTCCGCCTCAGGTGTGGCGTTGGCTGCCGGCAAGATCGCTTATGTGGATTTGTCCCAGACATTCGATAAATACGAGAAGACAAAAATCTATGACGATTCCTTGAGCCAGATCCAGCAGGAGAAAGAGAAAGACCTGACGCAGCTGGCCGACGAGATCAAGACGATCGAAGACAAGATGCCTCTTTTGAGCGAAAAAGAGAAGGCCGCGAAAAATAAGGACCTGCAGGAAAAGAACCAGAAGCTGAAAACGCTCAGCCAGCAGGTCGCTCTGGATTTAAGGAAAGAACGCGATGAGAAGCTCAAGGAGATCCTGCAGGACATTGAAAAGATCATCCAGTCTTACGCGCAGAAGAACGGTTACGATTTTATCCTGAATGACAGGGTCCTGCTCTATGGGGCCGCCAGCGCCGATGTGTCTCAGGACATCATCGATCTTTTGAATAATCAGTACAAACAGGACACCAAGAAGCAGCCGAAGAAGAAATAGCGCGATTTTGCTTGGGGAATGAGGACTTGATGGGCAGGACGCTGAAAGAGATAGCTGTTCTTGTGGGCGGAGAAATCCAGGGCGATCCCGCGCTTCTCATTACGGGAGTGGCGGGACTCAAAGAGGCGGGGCCGGGGGATATCAGCTTTCTTTCCAACAGCCGTTACACGGCCCTTTTGAAAACGACGGGCGCCGGCGCGGTGATCGTTCCCCGGGATATCGCGTCCTGCGAGAAGCCCGTTATCCGCGTGGATGATCCTTCCCTGGCTTTTGCGAAAGCCGCCCGCGTTCTGTTGAACGCGCAGGTCCGGCACCCCAAAGGCATCCACAAGACGGCCGTGATCGCCGAATCCGCCAAAATCGGCCGCGACGTCGCCATCGGCGCCTACGCGGTCATTGAGGAAGGCGCGTCCATCGGGGATCGCACGGTCATTTATGCGGGTTGTTTTATCGGCCACGATACCACTGTCGGCGAGGATTGCATTTTTTACGCGCATGTTTCCGTTCGCGAGCGCGTGACCATCGGCAACAGGGTTTTTATCCAGAGCGGAAGCGTGATCGGTTCCGAGGGGTTCGGTTACGCCAAGGTGGACGGCGCTTATCAATTGATCCCGCAGGCAGGTTCCGTCTTGATTGAAGACGACGTAGAGATCGGGGCGAATGTGACCGTGGACCGCGCCCGTTTTGACAAGACGAAGATCGGCCGCGGCACAAAAATCGATAATCTTGTCCAGATCGCCCATAACGTCGAGATCGGGGAAAACAGCATTATTGTCGCGCAGGCCGGGATTTCCGGCAGCACGCATATCGGAAACCGCGTCACGATCGCCGGGCAGGCCGGGATTGTCGGGCACGTGGAAATCGGGGACGGGGCGATCCTGACGGCCCAATCGGGGATCATGAATAATGTCCCGGCGGAGAGCATGGTGACCGGATATCCCGCCAGGCCTCACGCTGAGGCCCTGAAAATCTGGGCCGTGACGGGCCGCCTGCCGGAGCTGTTAAAAACCGTGCAGGAATTGAAGAAAAAGCTATCAGCCATAGAAGAACAATTGAAGAAACAAGGATAAGATCGTGCAGAAAACAATCCAGCAGGCGGTGACATTAAAAGGAAAAGGGATCCATACCGCGCAAGAGGCCAGCGTGACATTCCGGCCCCTGGCGGCGGATATGGGTGTCATTTTCCAGAGGGTGGATCTTCCGGACAAGCCGATGATCAAGGCTGACATCAACAGCGCCTTGTCCGTGAAAAAACATGCCCGTCGCACGACCATCGGAGGCCAGGGGGTCGAAGTCCATACGATCGAGCATGTCATGGCCGTGTTTTCCTGTCTGGGGGTCGATAACGTGCTCGTTGAGATCAGCGGCGCGGAACTGCCCGGTATGGACGGAAGCGCCTATCCTTATGTCGAAGCGATCAAGAAGGCGGGTCTTGTGGAACAGGGGGCCGCGCGCAGGACCTTCAAGGTCACAGCCCCGCTGTTTGTCGATGATGAGCGCTCCTCGATCGTGGTCGTTCCGGCCCAGGATTTTCGCATTTCCTACACGTTAAGCTATGACCATCCTCTGGTCGGAGACCAGTATCTGGAGCTAAAGATCGACGCGGAAACTTTTGAAAAAGAGGTCGCCCCGGCCCGCACATTTTGCCTTTTTGAAGAGGCAAGCCAGTTGATGAAGGACGGCATGGGGAAAGGGGCCAACTATGACAATACCCTTGTTGTTTCCAAGGACGGGATCGTCAAGAACACCCTGCGGTTTCCGGATGAATTCATCAGGCACAAAATCCTTGATCTGATCGGCGACCTGACGCTGTTGGGAATGCCGTTAAAAGGCCATGTGATCGCCATCAAAAGCGGCCATACCATGAACATGCGCCTTGTGCAGAAAATGAAAGATCAGTTGGATCGTCAATACGTCGCCGCGATCAAATCCGCGGAATTCAGCCCTAAGGAAGGGCGCGTGGACATCTCCACGATTTTGAAGATCCTGCCGCACCGCTATCCGTTCCTTCTGGTGGACCGCGTCATTTCCATGGAGGAAGGCAAGCGCGCCGTCGGCATCAAGAACGTGACGATCAACGATAATTTTTTTGAAGGCCATTTTCCCGGCCGGCCTGTCATGCCGGGCGTTTTGATCGTCGAGGCCATGGCCCAGGTCGGCGGGGTGCTGATGCTCAGCCCTTCGGAAAACCGCGGCAAACTGGCTTTTTTCATGGCGGCCAACAATGTGAAATTCCGTAAACCCGTGATTCCCGGAGACCAGTTGAGGATCGAGGTGGTAGCCGGAAAGATCCGTTCCAGGACCGGGCAGGTGACCACGAAGGCCTTTGTGGATGACGAACTCGCGGCGGAAGCGGAATTGATGTTCGCGCTGGTGGAAAAATAATTCATTGGGAAAGGCGAAGGCACGATGAAACAAATCCATAGGTCGGCGATTGTCGCCAAAGGCGCCCGGATCGATACGGATGTGGAAATCGGCCCCTACAGCATCATCGGGCCCAAAGTCAAGATCGGCAAGGGGACAAAGATCGGCAGTCATTGCGTGATTGAAAACGACACGACGATCGGTTCCGGATGCAGGATTTTTACAGGCGCCTGCCTTGGCAGCATCCCCCAGGACCTCAAATACTCCGGCGCGGCGAGCGCGGTCGTGATCGGAAACGGCAATATCATCCGCGAATATGTCACGGTCAATCTCGGCACGGAAGAAGGGTCCCAGACGGTCATCGGCAACAGCAATCTGTTGATGGCCTACAGCCACGTGGCCCATGACTGCCATGTGGGCCATCATTGCATTATCGCCAACTGCGGGGCCCTGGCTGGTCATGTGACCTTAGAGGACCGCGTCGTTGTGGGAGGTCTGGTCGCCATACATCAGTTTGTCAGAGTCGGCGCCATGGCCATTATCGGGGGCTGTTCCAAGGTCGTCACCGACATTCCGCCTTATTCCACATGCGATGGCCACCCCGCGCGTTTCTACGGATTGAATCTGATTGGGTTGAAGCGCGCCGGGATCGGGAGCATGACCATCCGCGATCTGAAGGCCGCTTATAAGATCGTTTTTCAGTCCGGACTGACCAAATCGCACGCCTTGGAAGAGATCCAGAAAACGATCAAGATGGCGCCGGAAATCACGCATCTTGTTTCCTTCATTTCTTCTTCCAGCCGGGGCATATGTCATTAAGCAAGCTCAATGGAATCAAGAAAATAGGCCTCATTGCCGGAAACGGTAAATTTCCCCTTCTTTTTGCCCGCGAAGCCTCGCGCCATGGACTGGAAGTCGTGGCCATCGCCATCAAAAAAGACACGTCCTGGCTCATCACTCCCCTTGTCAAGAAAGTCTACTGGCTGACTTTGAAAGACTATTCCCGGATGTTCGATATCTTCAAGAAAGAAGAGATCGGAAAAGTCATCATGGCCGGCCAGGTCAATCCGCGGAGCCTTTTTCATAAGGACATCGGGGACCAAACCTTAAAAAATCTTTTGGAGGCCATCGCGGACAAGCGGCCTGATACCGTGTTTACAGCTGTCGCGGACATGTTGTCCAAACATCATATCGAACTCGTGGACTCCACGCTTTTTCTGGATCGCTTTCTGCCGGAAAAAGGCGTTTTGACGAAAACAAAACCCGATGAAAAAACGAAACAGGATATTCATTTCGGATTCGCCATGGCCAAGCACGTGGCGGGCTTAGACATCGGGCAGACCCTGGTTGTCAAGAACGGCGCGATCGTGGCGGTGGAGGCCATTGAAGGCACGGACGCGGCGATCCGCAGGGGAGGGCTGCTGGCCAACGGCGGCATTGTTGTCATCAAAGTGAGCAAGCCCAACCAGGACATGCGGTTCGATATCCCCGTGGTCGGGCCCAGGACGATCCGGAATCTCTCTAAGGTCAAGGGGCGCTGTTTGGCCATAGAGGCCGGCAAGACGCTTATGATCGACAGGGATATCTGCGTGCGCCTGGCTGACCGCAACCGCATTTCCATTGTGGCCGTATAGCGGCTTGACAAACCCCGCTTGAATGCTTACAATATTTTTGTCGTCAAAAGGAGGCGTCTATGGCTATGAAGAGCAGTTCGGGAAGCAAAAAGGTGGAATTCAGGATTTCCGCTCCGCAGGCCAACTGGGTCGGGATCGCCGGCGATTTCAACGACTGGAAGCCGGATACCCTGGTGGCAAGAAAAGATAAAAAGGGGGTCTGGAAAGCTTCTTTGACCGTCCCCGCGGGAACGTATGAATACAAATTTGTCGTCGATGGTTCCTGGATCGAAGATCCTTCCTGTTCCCGTCGCACCATCAATTCCTTCGGGAGCGAGAACTGCGTTTTGGTGGTCAGATAAGCATTCAAGGAAAATTTTTCTCTGATAAAGGATAGCCGAAGCCAGGCTATCCTTTATCGCTCCTGCCCCCGGAACCCTCCGGCGGGAAACCGGATTCCAGACCCCGCGATTGACCGCGGGGAGTTTCATTTAGAGGTGGATGTGAAATATGTCTATGGTCCGTTGAGGTCGCGGAGGCTGGGTTTTTCCCTGGGCGTGAGCACCGTCCCTTACAAAATCTGCAGTTTTGACTGCGTCTATTGCCAGCTTAAAGAGACCACTCAAAAAACGCTCTCCAGAAAATCCTACCTGAAAACGGACGAGATCCTGGAAGAATTGCGGGAATTTTTCAGGAATAAGCCCAAAGGCCTCAAACTGGATTATGTGACGTTTTCCGGGGCCGGGGAGCCGACCTTGCATAAAGACATCGGGGCTTTGATTGCCGGGATCCGCCGGCTGACGGACGTTCCTGTGGCTGTCATGACAAACGCCTCTACGCTGACGTCTCCTTCGGTGCGCAAGGCCTTGATGGAGGCGGATCTCGTTATCCCTTCACTGGATGCTGTCACGCAGGATGTGTTTGAGAAAATTGACAGGCCTTGTAAAGGGCTGGCTGTCAAAAATATCATTCGGGGCCTGAAGAGCTTTCGCGCGAAATTCAAAGGGCAGATATGGCTTGAGATGATGCTCGTCAGGGGATTGAATGATTCCCCGGCGTATATGAAAAGAATGAAGAGGACGGCGCGGGAGATCAGGCCTGATAAGATCCAGCTCAATACGCCGGTCAGGACTCCGGCGTTGTCCTGGGTCAAATCCCCGACAAAAGACGCCTTGAAAACGGCCAGAAAAATCTTCGGGGAGGGATGCGACCTGGTGTGTTGAAACAGAATTAAGAATTAAGAATTAAGAATTAAGAATTAAGAATTAAGAATGTAAACAGAAACATCCTTAAATACTTTTGTAATTTTTCATTTTTGATTGTTTTTCGCGCCCATAGCTCAACGGATAGAGCGCCAGCCTTCGGAGCTGGGCGTTGCGGGTTCGAGTCCTGCTGGGCGCGCAAGATCTTTTTGGCAAAGGGATCTTCTTTTGAGATTTACCGCCCCTTGTTGTATAATGAAACAGGTGCTTTTCCCGGCCTGTTTCTTTGAAGCAAGGGGCCGCGTTTGAGCGGGTTTGATGGGGGGGCGGAGATGGAGGAAAAACGAAAATTTTTCCGTTTGGATGTTTCTGTGGAAGTCCGCTGGACCAAAAGCGCCCTTGCGGCAAAACCCTCTCAGGTTTCCAGGGATCAAAGCAGGAATCTTTCCGAATTCGGCATCTGTCTTATCCTTTTTGAAAAGGTGGAAAAGGGCCAGACCCTGCATCTGGAGATCGTCCTGCCTTCGGCTGTTAACGTGAAATGCCTGGGGCAGGTGCGTTGGATCAAGGAATTCGAGATCATTACGCACAAGAACAAGATGCTTTATGAGGCCGGCTTGGAACTGCTGGATTTGGGAACCGGCGGCAGGCAGGCGCTCAAGGCCTTTATCATGGCTCCGGCTTAAAACAGCCGGAGTTTTTTTTGCGGCGGCCTCTATGACAATCCGGAAAAAATTCATCCTTTTTATCGGGCTCAGCGTCCTTTTTGTCCTCTGCGCGGTCCTGGTGCTGGGATATTTTTCCTTTTTTCTACCCCGTTTAAGGACCATCGGCCTTACCCAGGCCAATTCCGCGCAACAGCTGGCCTATTCCATCGCCGAGATCATCGACGAGAAGATCAGGGATTTCCCCGCCTTCCTCAATATCCGTAATTACGAAGATAAAATCTCCGCCATCAACAGCCGTTATCATTCCATGAGCCCGCAGGCCGTTTCCTCGAGGATGCGTGAGATGGATGAGCGTTGGGCTGCTGTCAAAGACGACGAGGCCGGTTACCGGGAGCACGTTGACCGCGATATCAGCAGGGACTTGGAAAGGCTTCGGCGCGAACATCTTTTGATCGGAGAAGTGCTGATCACCGATGAGCAGGGAGGGCTTGTCGCGTCCTCCGGGAGGACAAGCGATTATTATCAGGCGGATGAGGAGTGGTGGCAGAAGGCTTATGCGGACGGCAGGGGGGCTGTGTATGTCGGGGAGGCTGAATATGACTTATCCAGCGGGATCTATGCCATCCCCATGGCTTTTCCTATCAAGGGGGAGGGAAAGAAGGCGGTCGGAGTCTGCAAGGTTATCATCAGCATTTCCTCTTTTTTCCAGATCCTGGAGAATTTTGAAAACCAAAGCATGGGTCATGTGACGCTTCTCAACAGCCGCAATGATATCCTTTTTCATTCCGGCGTGGCGCCTTTGAGCCGTCAGGTGCCCGAATTTCCGGAGATTGTGAATTCCGGGCAGCACTGGCTGGTCAAGCATGTGCCGAGCCTGGACAAACAGAATGAGCTCTTGCTGGCTTTCGCGGAAATAAAACATCCCTGGTTTGCCGCCAATCAGCTTCGCTGGGGGATCATCGTTTCCCAGAAAAAGGACGCCGCGTTCAGGCCCCTGTATCTTTTTTTGCTGCGTCTGGCGTTCGTGGAATTGTTGCTTCTGGGTGTGCTCATCGCGTTCGGTTTTGTGTTTGCCACCATGTTCGTCAAGCCCATTGAAAAACTGAACAAAGCGACGGAACATGTGGCCAGGGGAAATCTGGAACACCAGGTCAAGGTCCGCACGGGAGACGAGATCGAAACCCTGGCAGGATCTTTCAACAAGATGACCGAGGCCTTGCGCAGGACGAACTTAGAGCGCCTGGGGGCCGAGGATGAGCTTAAAAAAGCCTTGACCGTCAAGAGCGAGTTTATGGCGACAGTTTCTCATGAACTCAAAACGCCTTTGACGGCCATCCGCGAGGGCGTGCAGCTGATCGTGGACGGCAGTCTGGGGGTTCTGAATGCCGACCAGAAGGACTGTCTGGAAGTGGTCAAGGGCAATATCGAGCGGCTGGTCAGACTGATCAACGACATCCTGGATTTGCAAAGGCTGGAGTCTGGAAGGATCGCCTTTCACCTGAAACCCAACGATCTCCATGCCGTTGTGCGCGAAGTCGCCCAGACCATGGCTTTTCCCGCGCAAAAAAAAGGCATCGACATCCTTTTGCATTTGGACAAAGCCGCTGTTTCTTTCCTGTTCGACAGGGACAAGATCGCACAGGTCTTGAGCAATCTTTTGAGCAACGCGGTCAAATTTACGGACTCAGGCCGCGTCACCGTCACGACCGAATATAAAAAAGACCATGTCCTGGTGCGCGTGGAAGACACCGGCATCGGGATCAAGCCTGAGGATGTTCCCAAATTATTCCAGAGGTTCGCGCAGATCTCCTCGGAGGAGGGGTATCCGAAGACGGGGGGGACGGGCCTGGGCCTTGTCATTTCCCGCGAGATCGTCTCCCGTCACAAAGGGACCATCTGGATTGAGGCCCGCGAGAAAAAGGGGACGGCCGTCCGTTTCACCCTGCCTCTGGTCGTTCATAAGGACCTGCATGCCTGATAAAAAAATCCTGATCATCGATGATGAGGCCGATATCCAGAAGCTTGTGACCCTGCGCTTGCGCAAGGCGGGTTATGAGGTATTCTCCATTTCCAGCGGCGCCCAGGCCATGAGCGCCATCAAAGCCTTTGCTCCGGACCTGATCCTTCTGGATTTGAGGCTGCCGCATACCGACGGCATCCACATCTGCCACCAGGTCAAGACCGACCCGCAACACAAACATATCCCGGTGATCATTTTCACGGCTGTTAACCCTCAATCCGTGACAGAGCGGCTCAAAGACTGCCAGGCGGATGATTTTATCCTCAAGCCCTTCCGCTCTGAAGACCTCTTGGCCAGGATCAGCCGGTGCTTAAAAAGAGGTTCTTTTTAGCCTTATTTAGCCGCCCGCCTTTACAAAAAACACGCCTTCGTAAGTTTCGCAAGAGGAAAAATTTCTGTTGCATCTTTGTATGCATGAGCATATAATCATATTTAATTGTATACAATCATTTGCTAAAGCAAACAATTATATGCATATGCATACAAAATCCCATGTTTGAACTGACCAAGAATAAGATCAAGCTGCTGAAACTCTTCTATGAGCACCCGGGAGAGTCTTTCTATCTGCAGCAGATCGGCCGCATGATCGGCAGGAAACCCGGCGTTTTTCAGAGAACCATCAATGGGCTGGAAAAGGAGGGGTTGCTTACGAGCGAATACAAGGCCAACGCCCGTTTCTTCAGGGCCAACACGAAATCTCCTTTCTATTCGGAACTGCGCGGCATTGTCTTCCAATACGGGAAGTTGTTCAAAAAGACCCTGGGGGCGTGGCTTTTGGCGGCCCTCTGCCTGTTGTTTTTGTCCGCTCAGGCGCCGGCAGAAGAGGGGCCGCCGGCCGATGAGGGCTTGTCTGTCGAAAGCGCGGTCCTGATGGCTTTTGAGAATAACAAGAATATCCGCATCCAGGAAAAGGAAGTCGAGGCGGCCTTGGCGCAGATCCTGGGCGCCAGGAGTTATTTTCTGCCCCAGGTGAACGCGCAGGGCAGCTATACGCGCCGGGGCAGCGTGCCCAAAGCTTCGGCCGCCATCGCCTCGGGCAAGGATTACGGCGTTTACGCGGGATATGAGAACGATCATCAATGGAGCCTTCTGGCCGGCCAATCCATTTACAGCGGCGGCGCGAACCTGGCAAACCTCAGGGAAAAGCAGCTGGGCCTGAAGGTCCAGGAAGAGACGCTGCGCGCGCTTAAGCTGGATACGGAATTTGAGACCAAGAGGCTTTTTTACGGTTTGCTTCTGGCTTACGAGATCGCGCGCATCACGCAGCAGCTCCTGGACCAGGCCGTGGCGCATTATGAAGACGTGAAAGAAAAATTCTCCGCAGGCACCGCGTCCCGTTTTGACGTTCTGCAATCCAAGGTCCAGGTGACCAAGGTCATGCCGGAAATGATCCGCGCCAAAAATGCCATCCGGTTGACCATGGCGGACCTCAACAGAGAATTGGGCAGGGGCGTCTATTCATCTTTAAGGATCCGGGGCGGCCTTTTCTATGACCCCATTGATATCCGCGAAGAAACATTTCTTGTGCAGGCCTATCTGCATAAACCTGAAATGATCTTAAGGCTTTTGGGGATCGATATTTCCCGGTGGGCGATCCAGGCCGCTAAAGCCGGTTACCGGCCGCGCATCGATCTCAACGCGGATTACTACTATCGTTCGGACCGTTACGGCGATCTGTTCAATAAGAACCATAATAACTGGAGCGCCGGCATTTCGGTGAGCATTCCCATTTTTGACGGTTTTTCGTCCAGGGCCAAAGTGCTGGAGGCCAAGGCGCGCTATGCCCAGGCGCAGTTGAGCAAGGAGGACGCGGCCGATGAGGTCGCTCTTTTGATCCGCCGGGATTGCCTGGACTTGCGTGAAGCCCAGGCAATCATCGACTCCCAGAAGGACAGCGTGGAAGAGGCCCGGGAGGCCCTGCGCCTGGCTATCGTCGGTTTTGACAACGGCGTCAGGACCAATCTCGACGTTCTGGACGCGCAGGTGTCTTTGGCGCAGATCGAACAGACCCTGGCAGAGGGCACATACGATTACATGATGGCCAAATCCGCCCTGGACCGCGATATGGGGCGGCTGGTTGTTCAGGATAAGGACGACGGTTCTTCTCCAGCCGGGAAGGCCGCGGAACATAAAGTTGTTGTCCCTGCCGCAGGCGGGATTTAAGGAGGATTTTCATGGTGCCCATGATCTCAAAAATACCCAAAAAGGCCAGGATCATAGCGATCCTTGCCTTCGTCGGAGCCCTTGTCTACGCGTCTTATCTTTACGGCACGTATCATAAGGAGCATAACGGCAAACAATTGAAAGTCTCCGGGACCATTGAAGGCGATGATGTGCGGATCTCTTTTCGTGTCCAGGGGCAGATCGTGGAACTCCTGACGGATGAGGGCCAGGTCATCCGCAAGGGAGGCACTGTGGCGCGGCTCAACACGGATGAGCTCAGCAAGATCAAAGCGAACGCGTCCGCTGAGCTGGCAGCCGCGGAATATCAGTACGGCCTGGACAAACTGGATTATGAACGGGCGGAAAATCTCTGGAAAGCGGGATCGGTATCCACCCAGAAGAGGGATGAGGCCAGGACGAAATTCGACGCCAGCAAAGCCAGGGTTGATCAGCGCAAGGCCAGCCTTGAACTCGCCGAGACGCGCCTGGGGTTCGCCGAACTCACCGCGCCTCTCAACGGTTATGTCCTGGTCAAGAGCGCGCTTCCCGGAGAGGTTGTCCAGATCGGAGCCCCTGTTTTTACGGCGATTGACCTCAATAATATCTGGGTGACCGCCTATATTCACGAGACGGACCTGGGCCGGGTCAAGCTCGACCAGGAGGCTTACGTGATGACGGACACATATCCTCATAAGAAATATAAGGGCAGGATCTCTTTTATTTCCAGTCAGGCGGAATTCACTCCCAAATTTATCCAAACGACGACCGAACGCGTCAAACTTGTTTACAGGATCAAGGTCCGTGTGGATAACGCGGAACTCGATCTGAAACCCGGGATGCCGGCGGATGCCTATATCATTCTTGCATCCTCAAATCAGGAGCGTTAAGGGCCCAAGAAAGGCGCCACAGATCCACAAACAGCTCCGTCTTCTTAAGGCGGCCTCAATTTATTATGGCTTATGATCACGATTAAAGCGCAGGGACTCACCCGGAAGTTCGGCGATCTCGTGGCCGTCGATCACCTTGACCTGGAGATCGCCGAAGGCGAGATTTTCGGGCTCGTCGGGCCTGATGGCGCGGGCAAGACCACGACCATGAGGCTTTTGACAGGCATCATGGAGCCCACCGGCGGAGAGGCCTGGGTCTGCGACAAGCATACGGTGAGGGAAGCCGAACCTCTCAAAGAGCATATCGCCTACATGTCACAGCGCTTCGGGCTTTATGAAGAGCTGACCGTGCTGGAGAATATCCATTTTTACGCCGATGTTTACGGCGTGGCCAGGGCGAACCGCGAGAAGGCGATCGACAAGCTCTTGGGGTTTTCAGGGCTCCTGCCGTTCAAGAAAAGGTTCGCGGGCAAGCTTTCCGGCGGCATGAAGCAGAAGCTGGGCCTGGCCTGCGCCCTGATCCACACCCCCAGAGTCCTTTTCCTCGATGAACCCACCAACGGAGTGGACCCTGTCTCGCGCAGGGATTTTTGGAAGATCCTCTATGATCTCCTGAAGGAAAAGGTGACGATCTTCTGTTCAACGGCGTATCTCGACGAAGCGGAGCGCTGCAAAAGGGTGGGGCTTATCCATAAGGGCAAGCTCCTGCGTTGCGAGGGCCCCGAGCAGATCAAAAAAGAATGGAACGTCAAGACCCTGGAGGAGGCGTTCGTCGCCATCATCAAAGACTATGAACAGCGCGCCTAATCTCGCCGTCAGCGTCCGGGACCTGGAAAAGAGGTTCGGGGATTTTATCGCGGTCAACAAGGTCAATTTTGACGTCCATGAAGGCGAGATCTTCGGTTTCCTGGGCCCCAACGGAGCGGGAAAGTCCACGACGATCCGCATGCTCTGCGGTATTTACGCCCCCACATCCGGTTCCGGTACCGTCGGCGGTTTTGATATTATCCGCGAACAGAGCCGCATCAAGGAACACATCGGGTACATGTCCCAGAAATTCTCCCTTTACGACGATTTGACGGTCGAGGAGAATATCGATTTCTATTCCGGCATCTATAAGATCCCCGCTCATGACAGGCAGGCCAGAAAAGAAGAGGTGATCCGCCTGGCCGACCTGGACGCCTTTCGCAACCGCCCCGCGCGTATCATCTCCGGCGGCTGGAAACAGCGCCTGGCCCTGGGCTGCGCGCTTCTCCACCATCCCCGGATGCTTTTTTTGGATGAACCCACCTCCGGCGTGGACCCGATCACGCGCGCCAACTTCTGGGCGATCATCAAGGACCTGGCCAAAAAGGGCGTCACGGTTTTCGTCACGACGCATTATATGGATGAGGCCGAGAACTGCGACCGGATGGTTTTGATCTATCACGGCACGATCATCGCCATGGGCACTCCGGATGAAATGAAGGCCAAATACATGACAAATGACGTCCTGGAGATCGTTGTCCCCGAGGCCCAGGGCTTAGTCGACGACCTCGGCCGCCTGGAAGGCGTCAAGGAGACTTCGCTGTTCGGGGCCAACATCCACGCCATCGTTTATGACGCGGCCTCCGCCATCCCCGCGCTGACCTCTTATCTGAAAAGCCGGGGAGCGGACCTGCGGGGCATCGCGAAAATCCGCCCCAGCCTCGAAGATGTTTTCGTTTCGGCCATTGAGAATTACGACAAGGAGCACGCGTCGTGAATGTCAAAAGGATCCTGGCCATCGCCTGGAAGGAGTTTATCCAGATCAAGCGCGATCCGCGGTCGCTCGCGCTGTCTTTGGGCATTCCGGTCCTTCTGCTTTTGATTTTTGGTTTCGGGCTTTCCCTGGATATCGACCATGTCCGCACGATCGTCTGGAACCAGGACCCCTCTTCGAAGGTGACGCGCGATTTCCTGCTGAATTTTAAATATTCCAAGTATTTCCATATCATCGCCTACACGGACAACTATCGCGACATCCAGGACAAGATCGATTCCGGGGAAGCGATGCTCGCGTTTGTCATCCCTAAGGATTTTTCGCGGCTCCTGGAATCCGGAAAAGCCGCGCCCCTTCAGTTGATCGTCGACGGCAGCGACGCCAATACCGCGACGATCGCCATGAATTACGTGAATTCCGTCATCCACGCGTACAATACGCAGCTTTTGACGGATGTGCTTTACTCGCGCGGCATCACGCCCCGCGCGCGCGTGGAAGCCCGGCCGCGGGTCTGGTATAACATGGGGCTGGTGAGCACCTGGTTTATCGTGCCGGGTGTCCTGGCGATGATCATCATGATCGTCTCGGCGCTGGTGACGTCTTTGTGCGTCGCCCGGGAGTGGGAGCGCGGGACCATGGAACAGCTGATCTCGACGCCGGTCAAGGCGCCGGAACTCATTATCGGCAAGTTTCTTCCTTATTTTTGCATCGGTTTTCTGGATTTGACCGTAGGCGTCCTGATGGCGCAGCTTCTTTTCGGCGTGCCCTTCCGCGGAAATTACATCACGCTCATTTTCATGAGCTGGCTTTTTTTGACCGGCGCGCTGTCCCAGGGGATCTACATTTCCGTCGTCGCCCGCTCCCAGCTGATGGCCAGCCAGCTGGCCAGCCTGACGACCCTGATTCCCACGCTGCTGTTGTCCGGTTTCATTTATCCCATTTTTAACATGCCCAAGGCCATCCAGGCGATCACCTATCTGGTCCCGGCCCGCTATTACATCATCATTCTGCGGGAATTGTTCCTGAAGGCCGGCGGCCTGGCCGTGATGTGGGATGAAATGCTGTTTCTCCTCCTGTTCGCGGTCTTCATGTTCACGTGCTCCATCAAGCGTTTTCAAAAGAAGGTGGTTTAGCGTATGTGGGAGAGGGCCTCCTCCATCATCATCAAGGAATTCAAGCAGATCTTCCGGGATCCCCGCATGAAGACGATCATCTTTATCACGCCGCTGGTGCAGATTTTGATGTTCGGCTACGCGGCCAACAAGGACATTAATTTTGTCCCGACCGCCATCTTTGACCGGGACAATACCAGGGAAAGCCGCGATCTTCTGCGTGATTTCACCTATTCGAAGTATTTCGTTCCCCGGTATTTTCTCAGCAATGACGCAGAGCAGAACGCGGTCCTGGACAAGGGCCGCGCGAGCATTGTCATCCGCATGGACCGCGGGTTCGGCCGCAATCTGCGGGCGGGCAAGGATGCTCTCGTGCAACTGGCTTACGACGGGACGGATTCCAATACCGCCATGGTCGTCATGGGCTACGCCAACACCATTATGAGCAACTATCAGTACCGGATGCTGAAAGAAGAGGCCCTGGAGCGCGGGGGGATCGCCGAGGCGCCTCGCGTGGACCTGCGGGACAGGGCCTGGTTCAACGGCAACCTGATTTCGCGCAACTACTATATCCCGGGGGTCATCGCCAGCATTGTCACGATGATGTCGTTATTGCTTTCGGCCATGGCCATCGTCAAGGAGAAGGAGATCGGGACCATGGAGCAGCTGATCGTCAGCCCGATCAAGCCCCTGGAGTTCATCATCGGGAAACTTCTTCCGTTCGCCATCATCGCGCTGGTCCAGATCACCCTCATCACGGCCCTGGGCGTTCTCTGGTTTCATGTGCCTTTGAGGGGGAATCTTCTGCTTTTGCTTGTGGCTTCCTGTATTTATCTCTTCACGACCCTGGGCATCGGTTTGTTCATTTCCACGGTTTCTTCCACCCAGCAGGAGGCGATGATGTCGGTTTTTCTTTTTTACCTGCCGATCGTTCTTCTGTCCGGGTTTGCCTATCCCATCGCCAATATGCCCAAAATCATCCAGATCGTCACCTACTTAAATCCCTTGCGCTATTTTATGGTCATTATCCGGGGTGTTTTCCTCAAAGGTGTTGGGATCACGGTGCTTTGGCCGCAGATATGGCCTCTGGTAATCATGGGATTGTGCGTTATCCTTTTGAGTTCCATGCAGTTCGGAAAGAAGATGGGTTGAGGATTTTTTCGGCCTTCTGTTTCGGGATGTTTTTCTTTACACCCGCCGAAAAATCTGATATGATTGACCCTCGATCAAAAGATTTTTCCGCTTCCCGCCGCCTTTGCGGGAACTAAGACCACAAGCGTCAAAGCCGACGTTTTTTGTGAAACAAATCGTATGTTCGTGATCGTCGCCTCGCTTCCAGAAAATATTCTGAAAATACCGTATTTGAGCACTGACTTTTGATAAGGCCAGGGGAAACCCTGGCATTTTTTTTGAAAGGAGTTTTTATGCCAAGGCGCACCGATATCAAGAAAGTCCTGATCATAGGGTCAGGCCCCATTATTATTGGACAGGCCTGCGAATTCGATTATTCCGGGACCCAGGCCTGCAAGGCCCTGCGGGCCGAAGGCTACGAGATTATCCTGGTGAATTCCAACCCCGCGACGATCATGACCGACCCCGATATGGCCGACAGGACGTATATCGAACCCCTGACCCCCGAAAGCGTCGAGAGGATCATCGCCAAGGAGAAGCCGGACGCGCTCCTGCCGAATCTGGGCGGCCAGACAGGGCTGAACCTGGCTTCCACCCTGTACAAGACGGGAATCCTCAAGAAATACGGCGTCGAGGTCATCGGCGTGAAGGCGGAGGCGATTGAACGCGGAGAGGACAGGGAGGTTTTCAAGAAGACCATGCGCGAGTTGGGAATCCCTGTGCCCCGTTCCGCCACAGCCTTGTCCGTGGAAGAGGCCGAGAAGATCGCCGCCGAGCTTGGCGGGCCGGTCGTGGTGCGTCCGGCCTACACGCTGGGAGGCACAGGCGGCGGCATCGCCTATAACGTGGAAGAACTGCGCGTGATCGCGAATCGCGGCCTGGCCATGAGCATCGTCCATCAGGTCCTTATTGAAGAAGCGGTGGTGGGTTGGGAGGAGCTGGAGCTGGAAGTCGTGCGGGACGAAAAGAACACGATGATCACTGTCTGCTTCATCGAGAATATCGACGCGATGGGCGTGCATACCGGAGACAGTTTCTGCGCCGCGCCCATGCTCACCGTGCCTGTTTCCCTGCAGAAACGCATGCAGGAGCTTTCCTACAGGATCGTCGAGGCGATCGGGGTCGTGGGCGGCACCAATATCCAGTTCGCCCACAATAAAAAGGACGACCGCCTGGTGGTCATCGAGATCAATCCGAGGACCTCGCGGTCTTCGGCCCTGGCCTCCAAGGCAACCGGTTTTCCGATCGCCCTTGTTTCCACCCGCCTGGCCGCGGGCAACACGCTGGAGGAGATCCCTTACTGGAGAAAGGGGACACTGGATCAGTATGAGCCGTGGGGGGATTACGTCGTCATAAAATTCGCGCGCTGGGCCTTTGAGAAGTTTCCCAAGGCCCAGGATATCCTCGGCACCCAGATGAAAGCCGTGGGCGAGGTCATGAGTATCGGTAAAAATTTCAAGGAGGCTTTTCAGAAAGCGATCCGTTCCCTGGAAATAGGACGTTACGGCCTGGGCTGGGCAAAGGATTTTGCCTCCCTCCAGGAGGATGAACTGCGCAAGCGGCTCGCATTTCCTTCCAGCGAACGTATCTTCTTGATGTATGAGGCCCTGCGCAAGGGAATTTCCCCGAAGGAACTTCACGAGATGACGCATATCGGCGTCTGGTTCATCGAGCAGATGAAGGAGCTGGTGGATTTCGAGGAAAAAATTCTTAAGCATCCCTGGGCTTCGTTGCCGGACAAATGGCTGGTCCAGGCCAAGGAGTGGGGTTTTAGCGACAGATACCTGGCCCGGCTTTTCGGGATCCAGGAGGCCGCGGTCCGTTCGCGGCGCCAGAAACTCGGCAAGATCAGCCGTTATGAGGCGGTCCCGGTCAGCGGCGTTGAAAATTCCGCTTATTATTATTCGACCTATTCTCCGGGAACCGATGAGGTGGCTGTTTCCGCCCGGCCCAAGATCATGATTTTGGGCGGGGGCCCTAACCGCATCGGTCAGGGCATTGAGTTCGATTATACCTGCGTTCACGCGGCCTTCGCGCTCAGGGACGAAGGGTATGAATCGATCATGGTGAATTGCAATCCGGAAACTGTTTCCACGGATTACGACACATCGAACAAGCTTTATTTTGAACCCCTGACCGTAGAAGATGTCCTTTCCATTTACGAGAAGGAAAAACCCGCCGGCGTCATCGTCCAGTTCGGCGGCCAGACGCCTCTGAATATCGCGCGGGAACTGCAGGAGCAGGGGGTCAAGATCCTGGGGACAAGCGTTGAGAGCATCGCTTTTGCCGAGGACAGGGAGTTGTTCAGGCAGAAGATGATCGAGTTCGGCATTCCGCAGCCGGAAAGCGGGACTGCCCGTTCGCTCGAGGAAGCCCTGGTGATCGCGCGCCGCATCGGCTATCCTCTCATGGTCAGGCCGTCTTTTGTTTTGGGCGGCAGGGGTATGGAGATCATCTATGATGAAGAAATGCTCAGGCGTTACGCCGTGGAGGCGATCCAGGTCAGTCCGGAATATCCGATGCTCATCGACAGGTTCCTCGAACGCGCCCTGGAATGCGAGGTGGACGCGCTTTGCGACGGGCAAAAGACGTTTGTCGCGGCCGTCATGGAACATATCGAACACGCCGGCATCCATTCGGGCGATTCCGCCTGCGTCATCCCTCCCCGCAGTATCCCGGCCAGGCACTTAAAGACCATCCGCGAATACACGGATGTCATCGCCAGGGCCCTGGGCGTCGTGGGTCTCATCAATATTCAGTTCGCCATCTGCGACGACAAGGTCTATATCCTTGAGGCCAACCCGAGGGCTTCGCGCACGGTGCCGGTTGTTTCGAAACTCACCGGGTATCTGATCGCGCGCATCGCCACGCAGCTGATGCTGGGCAAGAAGCTGTCGGATTTCCCGCAGCTCGATGAACAGGCCAGGCTGCCGTATGTGGGTGTCAAGGAGGCGGTGTTTCCGTTCAACATGTTCCCTGAGGTGGATCCTGTTTTGGGGCCGGAGATGCGCGCGACAGGAGAGGTCATGGGCATCGACGACACCTTCGGCGAAGCGTTCTATAAGGCCGAGGAAGCCACGGGCACCAAGCTTCCCTGCGAAGGCAATGTGCTTTTGACGGTCAACGACAGGGACAAAAAAGAACTTGTTTCCGTCGCCCGGAAGTTGATGAACCTGGGTTTCAAGATTCTGGCCACCGAAGGCACAGGCCGTTTTCTGGCCGAGCAGGGCATCGAAAACGCCGTCATCAACAAGATGCAGGAGGGCAGGCCCAACGTGGTTGACGCGATCAAGAACGGGCAGGTCCATTTGGTCGTCAATACGCCGTCGGGCAAAAAGGGAACCTCCGACGACAGTTATATCCGGATCATGGCGATCCAGCACAAGATCCCCTATATCACGACCATGGCCGCGGCTGTGGCAAGTGTGGAGGCTATCGCGGCGATGAAAAAGGGAAAGATCACGGTCCGTTCCCTGCAGGAATATCATCTCTTAAAAAACAAGAGCCAGGCGGAGGCCAGGAGGTCGGCATGACAGCGGTCAAAGAGATGAAGGCGGCAATGAGTTTCTTAAAATGAAAAAACTCCCTTAAATTGCTTTTGATTTTCAAATTGACCTTCTTCCTGTAAAGGGGTATCATTATTTAACTACAAAGGGGTGCCGTGGAGGATGAGAGTTAAATTTTGAGGTAGCTCTTTTTTTAAGGGTTGCCTTTTTTTTAACTCAAAGAAGGAGGGGCAATGAATACGAACTTTAAAGCTATAGCGATTTGTCTTTGTTTGGTGTCATTTTTATTTATAACTTTACCTGGTTGCGCGACTCTTTTTAAACAAAAGACAAGAACAGTAGATTTTGACTCAGATCCGCAAGGTGCTGATATATACATTAATGGAAACCGTATGGGGAAAACACCTCTCCCGATACAGCTTTCTAATTTAAAATCTGCAACAGTCACCTTTAAAAAAGCAGGTTTTGAAGATAAAACGTATATCATTAACACCAAGGTCGGTGGTGGTTGGGTGGTTTTAGATATTTTAGGCGGTTTTATTCCTGTTATAATTGACGCTTGTACTGAAAATTGGTACAATCTTGATACAGATGCTGTAAAAGTTTTGTTAGATGTTCAGAAGTAATAATAATTTAAGTCAAAAAGGCAGAGCTTCATTTTGAGCCTGCCTTTTGATTTTTATATCTAGCTTACAAAAACTTCTTTCAAGAATATGGTGGAAAATCCCAGCTAGCGGAAGAAACGCCCTGTGTTATTATATATTTTGTAATAAGGCGGTGAATGATTCGGTGATATGCAAAAATCCTTCTTTACAGTCTTATCTGAATCTGGTATAACAAATTTCCGTTTCCACTCCTTGAGAAATACCTCGCCTTTTATGGTAATGCCACTTGTAATATAGATCATCGTATTCTTTTGGGCCGTTAGCTCAGCTGGTAGAGCAACTGACTCTTAATCAGTGGGTCGGAGGTTCGAATCCTCCACGGCTCACCAAATTTGAAAGCCACGCTTCGGTGTGGCTTTTAAATTTTAGTGTTAGAGGATTCGAAGCGAACGAACGCCGAGCGATAAGCGTGGAAAAGGCCACTGGCCGTCAGTGAGTGAGGTGGGGTCGCGCAGCGAGCTCTGCGAGCGTAGCGACCGAATCCTCCACGGCTCACCAAATTTGAAAGCCACGCTTCGGTGTGGCTTTTAAATTTTAGTGTTAGAGGATTCTCCCGCTTTGTGGGACCCCGCTTAGTTTTCACTAAGGTTCGGGGGAAGCGAACGCTGTCTGCCCGCCAAAGGCGAGGCAGATGAGTCGAGTGGAGTTTGGCCGGGATTGACCTTTTTCTCGCTCAACTGGTACTCGCCGCATAGCGGCTCCGTTCCAATTCGCTTTAAAAAGGTCAATCCCGGCCTTCTGATTGTTGTTTCGGATTCAAGAGAGAGGAGGGGAGAAGGAATCACTCGTTTTCACTCGCTCAAACCTGAATGGGATGGTCCCGTGCGTAAACATCTTGAAAATCTTTATCTGCAGCCAGCTCCGGCAGTGCCTCCGCGGGCAGATTAACATTTTCAAGATACTATGGGATTGATTTCCCCGGTAGTGTAATCAAGAATCGCTCGTCTTCGCTCGCTCAAACCTGAATGGGATGAGGGTCTCATGCCCTCGCCATAAGCCAATTCTTCATTTTTAATGCTTAATTGTTTTTCGTCCTTCGTGTCTTCATCCCTCGATTTCTGATTTCTGAATTCAGACGTCAGATTTCTGACATCCGATTTCGGTCTTCTGACTTCTGTCTTCTGTTTTTGCCATATGCCCTTCGCCACAAGCCCTAAGCCATCCGCCATAAGCCAATTCTTCATTCTTAATTTTTAATTCTTAATTGTTTTTCTTCCCTCGGAAACCTTCTTTCCAGACGACGCCCCGCCTGTTATAATGCCTTCATGTCCGCGATTTCTTCTCAAAAAGAGCTTATTCTTGTTAATCCCTGTTCTTCCTACCGGTGGATCGACTGGATACAGAATACATTTACGGGCAATCCCCTTCCGCACGCTCTTTTGACCCTGGCAGGCCTGACCCCGCCGGATTACCGTATCCAATTCATCAACAAAAAATACTTCTGGTCTAAAAGGGATTTTCCCGCGGGTAAGCTTGTTGCCATCACATGCCTGACTTCCGCCGCCCTCCATGCCTACCGGCTGGCGGACCTGTTCCGCGCGGCGGGCTCCACGGTTGTTCTGGGCGGCCCTCATGTGACGGCCCTGCCGGATGAGGCTTTGCGGCACGCTGACAGCGTCATTATCGGCGAGGCGGAGTCCGTCTGGCCCGGCGTTTTGTCGGATTTTGAGGCCGGAATCCTCAAAAAAAGATACACAGGTGAGCCCCTGGACGATTTCTTTTCTCCTGTTTATAAATATTACCGCCGCCTTGACCCCGTTGTTTTGAAGAAAACCGGCCTGCATATCGACAGGGGTTGCAAGTATCATTGCGAATTCTGCGCCAGGATTTCCGAGAAGTGCCGATGGGTTAAAATGGAGCAGGTTTTGGAACTGGCCAGGCGGATCAAACAGGCCCCTTTGCCCTTTTTTATGAAAAAGGCCCACGTTGTTTTTCGCAGCGATAACATTTTTTCCAGTCCCAAATATGCCAAGGAACTTTTCCGCAGGCTCAAGGCCCTGGATATCACGTGGTCGGGCAATAGCTCGATGGATATCTGTTTTGATGAAGAGGCTTTGCGATTGGCCGCCGAGAGCGGCTGCCGTGGGTTTCTTATGGGTTTTGAAACGCTGCGCCCGGAGCAATTCCTTAAGACATCCCTGCCCCAGGTCAAAAGCAGCCGGGATTATCTGACCGCCGTAAAAAACCTGCACCGGCACAAAATCGGGGTCCTGGGGTCCTTCATCATGGGGTTTGATGAAGACAGGCCTTCTGATTTCTGGAGGCTTTTGTGGTTTTTGGTCCGTTCGCGCATGGGGCATTGCTATATCACCATGCTGACGCCTTTTCCGGGCTCAAAGCTGTTTGAAAGGCTGAAGGCGGAGAACCGCATCTTTTCGTTTAACTGGACACGCTATAATTTTTTCACATGCGTTTTTAAACCCAGGCGGATGTCTGTTGTCTCTTTTTACCTTTTGTTCTATTTGACCCGCCTGGCGACCCTTGTTTTCTCTTTGCACAATATCATCATTTATCTCGTCTTATTATTTTCTTTCCGCCTGGCCTATGAATTCAGTTACGATTTCATGTATCGGTTATTTCAATAGAAAAGGATGCCCATGCACGGTTACGACGCGATCCTCTGGAAGGTGAGCCGTTCCAAATTCCGGAGAGGATTTCATCTTCAGGCCGGCGATCTGACCTATGCCAGAAGGAAAGATCCCGGCGAGATCAGCCTCCACGCGCGGCAGTTCGTTCTGAAGCGTCTGGCGCCGGCTAAGCCCAAAAATGACGGCAGGCAGACCCCTTTTCGCGGGCATCCTGTTTTTGTGGCCCAGCACGCCACGGCCACCTGCTGCCGAGGTTGTCTTGCCACGTGGCACAAGATCCCCAAAGGAAAAGAATTGACGCAAGGCCAGCAGGAATTTATTGTGGGCTTGATCATGGAGTGGATCAAAAGAGAAGTGGAAGACTAGGGTCTTAGGGGGCAGGTTTTACCCACGTCCACTATTTTGAGGCCTGAGGCCTGAGAACCGTGGCCTGAAAAAATGATTATCATCAAACAAGGCGATATTACGGAAGAAAAACTGGATGTGATCGTCAATGCCGCCAATACCAGGCTGGCAGGCGGAGGCGGGGTGGACGGGGCTATTCATCGCGCTGCCGGTCCTTCGGTAATGGATGAATGCCGTAAAATAGGAGGGTGTCAGACGGGAGAAGCCGTCATGACGAATGCCGGCCTGCTGCCTGCTAAAAAAATCATCCATACGGCGGGGCCTGTGTGGAGCGGAGGGAACAGGGGGGAAGCGGGGCTGCTGGAAAATTGTTACCGCAACAGTTTTCTTCTGGCCAAAAAAAACGGTTTAAAGAGCATCGCGTTTCCCGCCATCAGCGCCGGAGTTTACGGGTATCCGCTGCCGGAAGCGGCGCGGATCGCCTTGTCAGCAGGAAAAGAGTTTGAGAAAGACTTCGATGAGATCAGGTATATCTGTTTTTCAGAGGGGGTCCGCGAGGTTTATCAGAAGGTTTGGGATGATATCAGGGCTCGCGGCGCCTAGTTTTCGGCGCAGGGCCCTTTATCCAGAAATTTAACTATTTCCTGGGCGGCGCGGCGGCCGGCGCCGGGGATACCGAGGGTATTTTGAGGGCGTAAAGTTCCGCGTGTGTCTTTTCCATCCGTTGCTGATCGTTCATGATCCCCAGGACGGTTTCCGCGATTTTTTTAGGTCTGGCGTCGAACTGAATGAGTTCAGGCACGATCTTCTGTCCGGCCACCACGTTGACCAGCCCGATGTGAGGGATGCGGACAAAAAGTTTGGCCATGATCCAGGTCATCAGGGAAACCTTGTAGACGATGACCATGGGCTTGTTGAGGATGGCTGTCTCCAGGGTCGCCGTGCCGGAGGCCACGACGGCAAAATCCGAGGCCGCGAGGCCGTTGTAAGTTTCGTCATCCAGCACTTTATAGGGGAAATCTATCTTGGCGCGTTCAAGAATGTCCTTGATGGTTTGCCTGGGGATGGTCGAGGCGCGGCAGATGAAGAACTGGGCGCGCGGCATTTTTTTGAAAATGATCTGGGCGGTTTCCAGCATGACGGGCAGCAGCTGGGAGACTTCTCTGGGCCGTGAACCCGGCAAAAGCGCGATCGTGGCGCCGGTTTGTTTAAATCCTGTTTCCGCCAGGAACGTGTCTTTTGGTTTTTCGGCTTTGACCTGGTCTAAGAGAGGGTGGCCCACAAAGCGCACGTTGAAAGCGCCATCCGTGTAGAGGATTTCTTCGAATTTGAAGAGCACAAGCAGAAGGTCTATGTTTTTGCGGATGAAGCTGACGCGTTCCCGGCCCCAGGCCCACACCTGGGGGCTGATGAAGTAGATGACCTTGATGCCTCTTTTTTTGAGTTCCCCCGCCAGCCTCAGGTTGAATCCCGGATAATCGACCAGGATGGCGGCATCGGGCGCGTATTCTTCCGTTTTTTTGAGGAGATCAAAGAAAACCTCCCGGAATTTTCCGTAGTGCTTGAGGACTTCCACAAATCCCACAACCGCCAGCTCCGTAAGATCGTGCCAGATTTCCGCTCCGGCTTCCCTGAGCCTGGAGCCTCCCAGGCCAAAGGCGTGGATCTCGGGATTTATCCGCCGGATCTCTTTGAGGAGATTGGCGGCGTGAAGGTCGCCGGAAGCTTCGCCGGCGACAATGAGGATCTTTTTGCGCGCCATATCGTTTTTCCTAGCTGATTTTTCTAAGGATGCGTTCTGTGACGGCCTGGTGCTTGCGCAGGGCCTTTCTGATCCGGGTGGCGAGTTTCAGGGCTTCATAGGCTTCCACTCCGGAGACGACCGGTTTTCGGGCGTTGCGGACGCAAAGCGTAAAGGATTCGATCTCTTTTTTGATGGGTTCTTCTTTTTCAATGGGGATGGCGGTTTTGGAGATGGCGCGCCCCTCTTTTTTATAGGCGAAGGCGGCCTGGGCCTGGTAATCCAGGGAGATATAGGTGTCTTTGAGAAAAATACGGATCTTGCGCATGACTTCATCGGAAATACGGGAGGCCGTGAGATTGGCAATGCAGCCGTTTTTGAAGTGGAGCCTGACATTGGCGATGTCTTCGTAAGGCGTCAGCACATTGACACCCACAGCGTCGATGCGCGTGATCTCGGAGCGGATCAGACCCAGGATGATGTCGATGTCGTGGATCATGAGGTCCAGGACCACGCCGATATCCAGCGAGCGGTTAGGGAACGGGCTGAGGCGGTGACATTCAATAAAGAGCGGATGATCGACGATTTTTTGCGCGGCGATGAACGCGGAATTGAAGCGTTCGACATGGCCGACCTGCAGGGTGAGATTTTTGCTTTTGGCCAAACGGGTCAGGCTCGCGGCATCGCGCAGGTTATCCGTGACGGGTTTTTCGATCAGGACGTGCTTGCCCTGCAACAGGGCAAAGCGGCCGATTTCAAAATGGGTGTTCGTAGGCGTGGCAATGCTGACAATATCGGCATCAGGGATGAGGGTTTTATAGTCTGAGGAGGCCTGCGTGCCCTGGTTTTGGGCAAGGAGCGAGGCCTTTTGGCTGTCAATATCGCAAACGCCGATCAGTTTGATATGGGGGATTTCCGTGTAAACCCTGGCATGGATGCTTCCCAGACGTCCGGCGCCGATTACGGCTGCTTTGAGTTCTTTTGTCATTGACAAGGGCCTGTTCGCGAGGCTTTCGGGGAATACCAATGTTCCCTAAGTTAAAGTCTCACAATGATAACAAATAACTTGTGGGATGTCAATAAGTGTGATAATATAAAAAACCTCTTATTCAAAAAGAAGGAAGTTCTTTCCATGCTGCGGTCTCCGAAGGCCTCCGGATGTTCGTAAGAACTTACCAATAAAGGAGTTTTGTGCGATTAAATAAGCCTGTTTGGCTCAAGGATTATGTCGATCTTTTCCAGTTCACCAAGCCTTATGCCGGGCTGTTGAGCTGGGCTGTTGTCTGTATGCTTGTCTCCACTATTTTTGACGGCGTATCCATGGGCATGATCGTGCCTTTCGCGGACAAAATCCTTTCCAACAACAAAATCGTCGTCCCTGTGGATCTGCCGGATTCCATTGAGCGTTTTATCGGCCATATCAACGGCATGTCTCAGTTGCAGCTGCTTTATATGATGTCGGGGTTCGTCGTTGTCCTGTTCCTTCTCAAAGGGCTTTTTACCTATCTGCAGTCCATGCTGATGTCGGATATCGGGCAGAGAGTGATGCGCGATATCCGTCGCAGGCTCTACGAAAAATTCCAGTCCCTGGACCTGGAGTATTTTACGCGCAAGCGGTCGGGGGAAATGATTTCCCGCATTACCAATGACGTGGCCTGCGTGGAAAATGCCGTGTCTTACGGGTTCACGGATCTGGTGTATCAGACCCTGCAGATCGTGTTATTTTCCGCCATTGTGCTTGTCATTTACTGGAAACTGGCGATTGTGGCGATCCTCATGGTCCCGTTTATCTCGATCCCTATCGTTATGGTCGGCAGGAAGCTCCGCAAGATCAGCCGCTCTACGCAGGAAAAGGTCGCCGACATCAATTCTTTGCTTGTGGAGACGATTTCAGGCGTCAGGATTGTGCGCGCGTTCGGGGCGGAAGCCTATGAAGTCGGAAAATTCGGCCGTCAGAACCAGGATTATTACAAGTTGAGCATGAAGTCCATCCGCAGAACCCTGGCCCTGGGTCCCGCGACCGAGGTCATCGGCGTTTTCGGAGGAGTGTTCATCCTTCTTTATGTCGGCCGCCAGGTCATTTCCGGAGTTTTGTCCTTCGGCGTCTTCGGCCTGTTTTTGGGTTCGGTCATGATGATGATCAGGCCCTTCAAAAAGCTCGGCGGCGTCAATTCCATCATGCAAAAGGCCTTTGCCGCTTCGACCAGAATTTATGAAATCCTGGAGATTGAACCCAGGATCAAGGCGGATCCAGCCGCCTGGGAAATCCGGGAGGTCCGGGACCAGATCGAGCTGCGCGACGTCTGGTTCCGCTACGAAGAGGCGGAGATCCTCAAAGGCGTGAGCCTGAGGTGCCGTAAGGGCGATATCGTGGCTTTGGTCGGGCCCAGCGGCGCCGGCAAAAGCACGCTGGTGGACCTGATCCCGCGTTTTTACGATCCACAGAAGGGCGCGGTCCTGATCGATGGCAGGGACATCCGGACGCTGAACGTTAAATCCCTGCGAGGGCTTATCGGCATGGTCAATCAGGAAACCATTCTTTTTAACGATACCGTCAGGGATAATATCGCTTACGGCAAGAGGGATGCCAGTCACGATGAGATTGTGGAGGCGGCCAAAAAGGCCTTTGCCCACGAATTCATCATGAACCTGCCGCAGGGGTATGAAACATATATTGGAGACAGGGGGGTCAAATTGTCTGGAGGGGAACGGCAGAGGCTGGCGATCGCCCGCGCTATCCTTAAAAATCCTCCTATTTTGATCCTGGATGAAGCGACATCGCAGCTGGATTCCCAGAATGAACGCCTTGTTCAGGGCGCTCTGGACGCCCTGATGCAGGGCCGGACCGTTTTTGTTATCGCCCACAGGCTTTCCACGGTCAAGAACGCCACCAGGATCGTGGTGATAAACGAGGGAAGGATCAGCGAAGAAGGCCGGCACGAAGAGCTTTTGGGCACAGGCGGTATTTACAAACGCCTCTACGACATCCAGTTTCAGGCCTGACATATTCCCGCAAAATTCTGTTTGAAAACAAGACGGCTTATGTTATATTATGTCAGTTTAAGCTAGGGTTAAATTAAGGCTCATTGCGTCCAAGAGAAACACTTTAGGAATGAAAGGAGAACCAAACTTTGACTACTACAGAACTTATTAAACAGTTGTTGGAAGCCGGTGTCCACTTCGGGCATCAAACACGGCGGTGGAACCCGAAGATGAAGCGCTATATCTTCGGAGAAAAGAGCGGGATCTATATCATAGACCTGCAGAAAACCGAACAATTCCTTAACGAAGCCAGGGAATTTGTCTCCGAGACCGCGGCCCTGGGTAAACCCATCCTTTTCGTGGGGACAAAAAAGCAGGCCCAGGATGTCATCGGGGAAGAGGCCAGGAGGTGCGGAGCTTTTTACGTGAACCACCGCTGGCTGGGCGGATTGCTGACCAATTTTCAGACGGTCAAGAAGGGTATTCGCCGGTATAAAGAGATCGAACAGATGGAAAAAGACGGCATTTTTGACAGCTTGACCAAAAAAGAGATCGCGGCCCTGTCCAAGGAACGCGCGAAACTCCTGAAAAACCTTTCCGGAGTCCTTGAAATGGACCGCCTTCCCGGAGCGCTGTTCGTGATCGATTCCAAGAAGGAAGAAACCGCGATTCTGGAAGCCAAGAGGCTCGGAATTCCGATCGTGGCCCTCATCGATACCAATTGCGACCCCGATCTGATCGATTATCCGGTCCCCGGCAACGATGATGCCATTAAATCCATCCGTTTGATCAGCAAATTTATGGCCGACAGCCTGTTGGACGGCCGCAAGAGATTTGATGATGTCAAGGCCGCCAAGAAAGAAATGGAAGAAAAGCAGGAAGGCCCGGAGACGGACGGGGCGAAAATCGTCGAGGTTGAGGAAGAAGTCATTAAAAAAATGTCCCTGGACCAGGAAGAGGGAAAAGGGGCCCCCAAAGCCAAAAAGGCGCGGGGAGACAAAGAATAAGGCTCAAAAGAACCTTTGTTTGAGCCCGTTCCAATAACAGGAGTCTTCTGATGGCAGTTTCCATTGAATTGATCAAACAACTCAGAGATATGACGCTGGCCTCGGTTGCCGATTGCAAAAAGGCGCTCGACGATGCCCAGGGGGATTTGGCAAAAGCCTCCGTATTGCTGAAGAAGAGAGGGCTGGAGATCGCGGCCAAAAAGGCCAGCCGCGCGGCCAACCAGGGCCGTATTGAGGCCTATGTCCATACCGGCAACAAGATCGGCGTGGTCCTGGAGGTGAATTGCGAAACGGATTTTGTCGCCAGAAATGAAGAATTCGTCCGTTTTACGAAAGATGTGGCCATGCAGATCGCGGCGTCCGCGCCCCTGTGCGTGAACATCGAAGAGGTTCCGGCGCAGGCCCTTGCCGAATTCAACGAAGCCCAGAGGCAGGATTATGCCAAGACGCATTGTCTGCTGGACCAGCCTTTTATCCGCGATCCCAAACAGACGATCAGGGATTATCTGACTTCCATTGTGGCCAGACTCGGAGAGAATATCGTGGTCAGGCGCTTTTGCCGTTTTAAAATCGGGGAAGAATGAGAAATAAACCCGTCTATAAGCGCGTTGTCCTGAAACTTAGCGGCGAGGCTTTGCAGGGGGGTCAATCCCACGGGATTGACGCGGGGATCCTGGATTCCCTGGCCGCGCAGATCGCCGACGTGCGCAAGATGGGGGTTGAGGTGGCCGTTGTCCTGGGGGGAGGCAATATCTTCCGCGGGCAGTCCGGCACCAAGCGTTACCAGATCGAACGCGCGGTGGGCGATTATATGGGGATGCTGGCGACCGTCATCAACGGCCTGGCGTTCCAGGACGCGCTGGAGAGGAAAGAAATAGCCACCCGCGTCATGACGGCGATTGAAATGCATCAGATTGCCGAGCCTTATATCCGCAGGCGGGCGATCAGGCATTTGGAGAACGGCCGGGTCATCATTTTTGTGGCCGGGACCGGCAATCCTTATTTTACGACGGATACGGCCGCGGCTTTAAGGGCCATGGAGATCAACGCGGACGCCATCCTCAAAGGGACGAAGGTCGACGGGGTCTATAGCGACGACCCGATGAAGAACAAGAACGCTCAAAAATTTCTGGAATTGAAATATATGGATGTGCTGAATAAAGAGCTGAAAGTCATGGACGCCACGGCCATCAGCCTCTGCATGGATAATCATTTGCCCATCGTTGTCTTCGATCTCACACAGGAAGGCAATATCAAAAAAATCATTTCAGGCGAAAAAATAGGCACGACGGTCAGCTGAAGAGAGGCTTGTTTTGAAAGCCCTTTTTTTTGACTAAGGCCACGGAAAGAAAGAGGTGTCTATGAATACGCGGGAACTCATTAAGGAAGCGGACAACAAGATGAACAAGGCCCTGGAGGCGTCGCGCCGGAATTTTTCGGAGATCAGGACCGGCCGGGCCAATCCTCATCTTGTGGAGGGTCTGCACGTCGATTATTACGGGACACCGACAATCTTGAAGTCCCTGGCCTCTATCAGTATCCCGGATGCCAGGCTCATCGTGATCCAGCCCTGGGACCCGACGGTTATTCCGGAGATTGAAAAAGCCATCGCCAAATCGAATTTGGGAGTGGCGCCTTTTAACGACGGCAAAATGGTCCGCCTTCAGATCCCGCAGTTGACCCAGGACCGCAGGGAAGAGCTTAAGAAAGTGGTCAAGGCCATGGCCGAGGAAGGCCGCATTTCTTTAAGGACGATCCGCAGGGACGCCAACGATTCCATCAAAAAACTGGAGACCGACAAGGTCATTCCTGAGGATGAAAGGTTCCGCGCCCAGGACGAGATCCAGAAGATCACCGATAAGCATATGGCTGATCTTGAGAATATCCTCAAGGATAAAGAAAAAGAGTTAACGGAAGTTTAGACCAAGATTCACCGGATATTTCGGGCCGCTAGCTCATCCTGGTAGAGCACCGCCCTTTTAAGGCGGGTGTGCCGCGTTCGAGTCGCGGGCGGCTCATAATTTAGCGTATAGCGCATAGCTTAGAGATAGAAAGAAGAGCTATTGGTCCTATGCCATAAGCCAATCAAGCGGACGTGGCGGAACTGGCATACGCGGCAGCCTTAGGAGCTGCTGGGGCAACCCTTGGGGGTTCAAATCCCTCCGTCCGCAAAGATTAGAGGGATTTGAAGCCAAATTTGTGCCGAGCGAATAGCGAGGATGAGGCCTCTGGCCGAAAGCAAAATTGGCCAGCCCAAAGCGAGGACCTCTGGGCCGAGCGAAGGGAAATCCCTCCGTCCGCAAAGATTAGAGGGATTTGAAGCCAAACGTGCGCCGAGCGAAAAGTGAGGAAAAGCCTCTGGTGTCAGCACGTTTGGCCAGCCCAAAGCGAGCTCCTCTGGAGCGAGCGCAGGGAAATCCCTCCGTGCGCAAAGATTAGAATTTTTTAACTTATATTTTTATGCGGGAGTAGCTCAGCTGGTAGAGCGCAACCTTGCCAAGGTTGATGTCACGGGTTCAAATCCCGCCTCCCGCTCCAAATTGTTCTTTTTAGCTGGTTTTCATGTTTGCGGGATTTGAAGCCAAACGTGCGCCGAGCGAAAAGTGAGGAAAAGCCTCTGGTGTCAGCACGTTTGGCCAGCCCAAAGCGAGGACCTCTGGGCCGAGCGAAGGGAAATCCCGCCACGTAAAATGCCTTCGGCATCACGTGGCAGGCCCGGCGAGAACGAAGTGAGTTATGCGGGCCGCCTCCCGCTCCAAATTGTTATTTTGGTTGGTTTCCTTATTCGCGGGATTTGAAGGCAACCCGAGCGCCACTGGTTCGAGCGAGGGTGCCCAGCGACGAAGGAGCGCCTGCCTATCGGCAGGCAGGAAGACGAGGCGGGTGAGGAGAAATCCCGCCACGTAAAATGCCTTCGGCATCACGTGGCAGGCCCTGCAGAACGAAGTGAGTTATACGGGCCGCCTCCCGCTCCAAATTGTTTCGTAACTGTTCGTCGTCATGTTGTTTGTCTTTTATCAGGAATAAAAGCCTTTTGGAAAAACCTCTATTCGTCTCTGTCGTTTTGGGCGGGGATTTCACCTTCGGATCAACATAACCTTCCATGTGCCTGCTAGAGTCTAACGCGCGTTTTTGAAGATAAAAAGGAGGACAGCTCGGATGAAGATCATGGATTTTCTCTCAGAAGAGGCGATAACAACCGATCTTAAAAGCGTCAATAAGACCGAAGCGATCAAGGAGCTTGTTGAGCTTTTGATCGTCAGCGGCGATATTGACAAGAAGGACAAGGCCAAGATTGTAGAGTTGCTTTTGGCGCGGGAATCCCTCGGGTCAACGGCGATAGGCCACAATGTCGGAATTCCCCACGCCAAGGCCGATTGCATCAAGAATCTCGTGGGCGCTTTCGGGCTTTCCAGGAAAGGGGTGGATTTTGATTCCCTCGACGGAGAGCCTGTCTACGTTTTCTTTTTGCTCCTGGCCCCGCAGGATTCGGCCGGCCCGCATTTGAAGGCCCTGGCCAGGATTTCCCGCCTGATCAAGGACAAATATTTCCGCGATACCCTCAAACAGGCCAAAGATAAAAAAGACGTGGTCCGGATCATAGAAACCGAAGATGATAAGAAAATTTAACCTCAGAAATTTTTTCAAGTGGTTTTATCCCGGTATCCGCGTCAAGAGATGGGCTTTTTTGTCGCTTTTGGGCCTGATCCTCATGATGGTGGGCGTGGGCGGGATGATGACGTACCGCGGGGAATTGACGAGCGCCATCACCTTTGTGTATTACGCCAATTTTCTTCTGGGCATTGTTCTTTTGGTTCTCGGCTTCAAGAATATGCTGGTGTCCGTGGTTTCCCTGATCATGCCTCAGAGGGATTCGCATCTGATCGATATCCTCTATCAGAAGAGATTTCTTGAGCACGGGCCAAAAATCGTCGCGATCGGAGGAGGGACGGGGCTTTCCGTCCTTCTGCACGGCCTCAAAGAATATACCTCTAATATTACGGCGGTGGTGACGGTTGCCGATGATGGCGGCAGTTCCGGGCGTCTGCGCCAGCAGTTCGATATGGTCGCGCCGGGCGATATCCGCAATTGCCTGGTGGCCCTGGCCAATGAAGAAACAATGATGCAGCAGCTTTTCCAGTATCGTTTCAAACAGGATACGGAATTCAGCGGGCATAGTTTTGGGAACCTTTTTATCACGGCCATGACCCAGGTGACGGGCGATTTTGAGAAAGCCGTGAAGGAATCCAGCAAAATCCTTTCCATCCGGGGCCGCGTCCTGCCCTCCACGCTGGAAAAAGTCGTCCTGATCGCAGAGCACGCCGACGGGCGGGTGACGGAGGGGGAGGCGCAGATCCCGCGCTCGGGAGTGCCTATCAAAAAGATTTTTATTCGTCCTTCGCAGGCGTCCGCGGCGCCGGACGCCGTGAAGGCCATCCGGGAGGCGGAATTGATCATTCTGGGGCCGGGAAGCCTCTACACCAGCATTATTCCCAACCTCTTGATCAAGGAAATCCGCGAAGCGGTCGCCTCTGCCGACGTTTCAAAGATTTACGTGTGTAATATCATGACCCAGCCGGGGGAGACGGAAGGTTTTAAGGCGTCCGACCATATCAAGGAACTCCTGCGGCATACGGATCCCAAGATCATTGACGCCTGCATCGTGAATGCCGGCAGGATCCCCGTGTCGCTTTTGGATAAATATCATCGCGAGAAGTCCATCCGGGTCGAAGCCGACAGCCAGGTGATCAAGGATCTGGGATATGGGGTCATCGAGGAAGACCTGGTGAGCGCGACCGACCATATCAGACATGACGCCAACAAACTGGCGAGGATCGTTGCGGATCTTTTGGGCCTGCAGCGCGCCTAAAGGTATTCCCAAACGTTCTCATGATTAAAAGAGTGGAAAAAATAATCAGGGTCAACAACAAACAGGGATTGCACGCGCGTCCGGCGGCCCTTTTCGTTCAGATCGCCAACAAATATGACTCCACGATCAAGGTGGTCAAGGATGAAGAGGTTGTCAACGGAAAGTCCATCATGGGTATCCTGATGCTGGCCGCGGAAAAAGACAGCGAGATCAAGATTGTCGCCGAAGGTTCGGATGCGGAATTGGCCATCCATGAGCTTGAGGCGCTGCTGAGGTCCGATGAGTGAGAATATCTTAAAAGGGATACCGGCCGCTCCGGGGATTGTCGTCGGCAAGGCCTTCATCCTTGGCAAGGAAGACCTGGATGTCGCGCCTATTCCCGTGACGGAAGACCAGGTGCCTCTGGAAATATCGCGTTTTGAAGACGCGCTGATCCAGACGCGCCAGGAGATCATCGCCCTTCAGAAAAAGATCGCCCAGGATATGGGGACTGAGCATGGTGAGGTTTTTGACGCCCACCTTCTGGTTTTGGAAGACCGCATGCTCATTGAAGAGGTCATCTCGCGGGTCAAAAGGGAAAAGGTCAATATCGATTATATTTTCTCAGAAGTCCTGAAACGTTACGCCCAGGTATTTTCCAGGATCGAGGACGAATATTTAAAAGAGCGCATCAGTGATATCAACGATGTCGGACGCAGGATCCTGCGCAATCTTTTGGGCAAGATGAGAAAAGGGCTGGGAGATCTGGAAGAAGAGGTCATTATCGTCGCCCATGACCTTTCTCCTTCAGACACCGCCTCGATGCACAAGAACAGGGTCAAGGGATTTATCACGGATATCGGGGGGAAGACTTCGCATACGGCCATTATGGCCAAGTCTCTGGAGATCCCGGCGGTCGTGGGCCTTGAGCTGGCGACAATGCAGATCAAGACAGGAGACCTTGTCATTATTGACGGTTCTTCCGGCATCGTCATTGTTTCTCCGGACGCCGATACCCTGAAGAAATACAAGGTCCAGGGGGAAAAGCTCAAAGACCTTTCCCAGACACTCGTTGTCCTGAAAAACCTGCCGGCTGTCACGACGGACGGACGGGAAGTCACCCTGGCGGCCAATATTGAATTTCCGGACGAGATCCCGTCCGTGCTGGAGCATGGCGCCGACGGAGTGGGCCTCTACAGGACGGAATATTTTTACATGAACCGCAGGGATCTTCCGACGGAAGACGAACAGTTTGAGGCTTATAAAAGGCTGGCGACAACGTTCGGCGACAAGCCGGTTATCGTGCGGACCCTGGATTTGGGAGGAGATAAGTTCATTTCCCAGTTTAATCTGCCCAAGGAGATGTCCCCTTTTATGGGATGGAGGGCCATCCGGTTTTGTCTGGGCAGGCCTGATATTTTCAAAAGCCAGCTGCGCGCCATCCTGAGGGCATCGGCCTTCGGGAATTTGAAGATCATGTTTCCGATGATTTCGGGGGTCGAAGAGCTCAGGCAGGCCAAAGAAGTCGTAGAGGAGGCCAAGAAGGAGCTTCGGGTCAGGCAGGTCGCGTTTAACGAGGGTATCGAGATCGGCGCCATGATCGAAGTGCCGTCGGCGGCTTTGACGAGCGATATCCTGGCAAGGGAAGTTTCCTTCTTCAGCATCGGCACCAACGATTTGATCCAGTATTCCCTGGCCGTCGACAGGACCAATGAAAAGATCGCCTACCTTTATGAGCCGACGCACCCGGCCGTCCTGAGGCTTGTCAAGAACGTCATTGAGGCGGGCCACAAGGCGAACATCTGGGTCGGGATGTGCGGCGAGATGTCGAGTGAGCCTTCGCTCGCCATTCTTCTGCTGGGGCTGGGTTTGGATGAGTTCAGCATGCCTTCGGTGAGCCTGCTTGAGATCAAAAACGTCATCCGCAATGTTTCCTGCGAAACGGCCCGGCAGATCGCGGAAGAAGCCTTGACGTTGTCGACGGGGATGGAAGTGGAAAGATTTCTCAAGGGGCAGTTGAACAAAATTTTGCCTCAAATATACGGGTGAACAGAGGGCTTTCTCCCATGGGTCTGCGCGAACGGGTTCCTGAAAACCGGACAAAAGCCATTATTCTGGCCGCAGGTTATGCCACGCGCCTTTATCCTTTAACGCTGGGCATCCCCAAACCCCTCCTGAAGATCACCCCGGACAAAGCGGTCATTGATTTTATCGTCGACAGCCTTGTCGGCTCGGTCGAGGAAATTTTTGTCGTGACCAATCGTAAATTCTATGCCGATTTCCAGGCCTGGCGCAGGGGCCGGGGGCCGGCTGAGAGGATCTCCGTCATAAATGACGGCACCCGGTGCAATGAAGACCGCCTGGGAGCGATCGGCGACATCTATGATGTCATCGCGCGCGAGAATGTCGCTTCGGATGTGGTTGTCGTGGGCGGAGACAACCTTTTTGAAAAATCTTTTGATCCCTTTTTGTCGTTTGCCCGGCGTTCTTCGCCCCGCGCGTCCCTGGGCCTGTTTGACATCAAAGACAGGGCAAGCGCGAGCCGTTTCGGGGTTGTCAGCGTGGATCGCAGGGGCCGCCTGACCCGTTTTCAGGAGAAACCGCGAGATCCAAAGTCCACGCTGGTGGCGACCTGTTTGTATTATTTTCCGGCTCAGACGCTGCCTTTGCTGAAAACCTACGCGCTGGACGAGACGACATCCAATGACGCCTCAGGGAATTATATCCGGTGGCTCATGGAACGGCAGGAGGTTTACGGCTTTACTCTCACAAAGGGGCATTGGTTTGATATAGGGCACCTGGATTCCTATAAAGAGGTGGTGGCCAGGTATAACGGTTCAGTCAAATAGGGTTGAAAAGAAATTTAACGTGACCCCATAGGAAAAAATCGGACAAGGACGCCTGAGGGGTTATCCGCGTTTAGGCGGATCAAGGAGAGGATCGAATGACAGACAGGAAATATTTTTTCGCGTCAGAATCGGTAGGGGAAGGCCATCCGGATAAGGTCTGCGATCAGATTTCTGACGCTGTTTTGGACGAGGTGCTTAAACAGGATGATAAGGGCCGTGTCGCCTGCGAAACGTATGTCACGATGGGTTTGATCATCGTGGGCGGTGAGATCACGACCAAGGGCTATATCGATATTCACAATTTGACGCGCCGCGTCCTGGAGGATATCGGGTACACTCACCCCAAATATGGTTTTGATTTTCATACCTGCGCTATTTTGAACGCGATCAACAAACAGTCTCCGGATATTTCCCAAGGCGTCGATTGCGGCGGGGCCGGAGACCAGGGCATTATGATCGGTTACGCCAATGACGAAACCGAAGAGCTGATGCCTTTACCGATCATGCTGGCCCACAGGCTTGTGCGGCGTTTCGCGCAGGTGCGCAAGGAAGGGCTCCTGAAATACCTGGGCCCGGACTGCAAATCCCAGGTGACGGTGGAGTATCAGGGCGGAAAACCCAAAAGAGTGGACAATGTCGTTCTGGCCTGTCAGCATACCGACGACATCCTGGATACGACGGGGTGCAAGATCACGGGCAAGGCCCGCCAGGAAATCATTGAAACGGTCGCGGGCCCCATTCTGAAGGGCCTGGTGGACGGGAAAACTTCCTACTACGTCAATGAAACCGGAAAGTTCGTCATCGGCGGACCTCAGTCCGATACCGGAATGACCGGCCGCAAGATCGTGGTCGATACCTACGGCGGCGTGACGTCTCACGGCGGCGGAGCTTTTTCCGGAAAAGATCCCAGCAAGGTGGACCGTTCGGCGACCTATATGGCCCGTTACGTGGCCAAGAACGTTGTGGCCGCCAAGCTGGCCTCCCGCTGTTTTATCCAGCTGGCCTATTGCATCGGAAAGTCGGAGCCTGTGAGTTTGTTTGTGGATACCTTCGGCACAGGCGCGGTTTCCGATGAGAAGCTGGAACAGGCTGTGCGCCGGGTTTTTGACCTGACGCCCCGCGGGATCATCAAGCACCTGGACCTTTTGAAACCCAAGTACCTTCAGACCGCCTGTTACGGTCATTTTGGCCGCTCGGAAAGCGGTTTCACCTGGGAAAAGACGGACAAAGCGGAAGCCTTGAAAAAAGAGGCCAGATAAAAATCTGATCTGGAAAAGGAGAGGGCAGACTAAATGAATTATGATATTAAGGACAGTTCGCTTGCGCGTCGTGGAAAATTGAGGATCGAATGGGCCGATGATAATATGCCCGTTCTGTCGTTGATCCGTAAAAGATTTGCCAAGGAAAAGCCGCTGGCCGGAACAAAGATCGCCTGCTGCCTGCACGTGACCACGGAAACCGCCGTTCTGATGCTGACGCTCAAGGCCGGCGGCGCGGACGCGCTTCTGTGCGCCTCCAATCCTTTGTCCACCCAGGATGACGTGGCTGCTTCCCTGGTCAAGGATTACGGGATCCCGATTTTCGCCATCAAGGGCGAAGACCACAAGGTGTACTACAGCCATATTGAGGCTGTTTTGGCCGGCAGGCCCGATTTGACCATGGACGACGGAGCGGACCTTGTTTCGGTTATCCATAAGAAGAAAGACCACATTCCTTTCGGCGGCACGGAAGAGACGACCACGGGGGTCATCCGCCTGCGGGCGATGGAAAAACAAAAGAAACTTTTGTATCCCATCATCGCCGTTAATGACGCGCAGACGAAATTCCTTTTTGATAACCGCTATGGCACAGGACAGTCCACGCTTGACGGTATCATCCGGGCCACCAACAAGCTCGTGGCCGGGACGAATTTTATCGTGTGCGGTTACGGGTGGTGCGGACGCGGCCTGGCCATGAGGGCCAAAGGCTTCGGCGCCAATGTGATCGTGATTGAGGTGGATCCGTTCAAGGCCCTGGAAGCGGTGATGGACGGCTTTTTGGTCATGCCCATCGCCAAAGCGGCCCGGATCGGGGACATTTTTGTGACGGTGACCGGCGATATCAATGTCCTGCGGACGGAACATTTCAAAGTCATGAAAGACAAGGCCATTATCTGCAATTCCGGGCATTTTAATGTGGAGATCGACATCCCCGGACTGGCGAAGATGAGCAAAAAGCGCAGATTGACCCGCGATTTTGTCGAGGAATTCATCCTTTCGGACGGGCGCAGGATTTATCTGCTCGGCGACGGCCGTCTGATCAACCTGGCGGCGGCCGAAGGGCATCCGGCCCAGGTCATGGACATGAGTTTCGCCAACCAGGCCCTGTCCGCCGAATATATGAAGAAGAATCACAGCAAACTTCGGCAGCAGGTTTATAAGGTTCCCCCGGATATCGATAAAAGGATCGCGGAACTGAAGCTGGATTCCATGGGTGTGAAAATCGACAGACTTACCGCCGAACAGAAAGAGTATCTGGCGAGTTGGGAAATGGGCACATAGGCACATAGGCCCCACATTATGGAATGCCCCCTCGCCTGAAGAATCCTGGCTCGGGGTTAATTCGCTCCTGTAATGACACCAAGGTGAGCGAATTTAAAGAAATGGGCACATAGGCCCCACATTATGGAATGCCCCTCGCCTGAAGAATCCTGGCTCGGGGTTAATTCGCCTCCTGAATGAAAATCAAGGTTGGCGAATTAAGAAATGGGCACATAGGCCCCACATTATGGAATATCAGTCGGACAGGCGGAAAATTTCATGATACGCACGGGGAGGCAGCGATGAAAAGATGTCCGGGATTGTTCGGTCTGGTTCTGGCCCTGTTTTTTTCGGCGTCCGTGGCTTTCGCCGCCGACATGAATTCAAAGATCAGCAGTGTCGTTGTTTATTCCGGCAGCGCCCTGATCACGCGCAGCGGGACTGTGGATCTTCCCGCGGGCAGCCACCAGGTTGTTTTTTCCGATATCATTCCCGAAATCGACGAGAATTCCCTGAAGGTTTCAGGCCAGGGCTCCGCCGGGACAAAAATCCTGGGCGCCGGCGTCAGGAGGGAATTTTTGCAGGAGGCCTCGGGCGAGCGGGCCCGGGAACTGGAAGCCCGCATCCTTTCCGTGCGCGATGAGCTCAGAACGGTGCGCGACGCGAAAAACGTCGCGGCCCATAAACGGCAGCTTTTGGATTCCCTGTTGAGTTTTTCCCGGGGGCAGATGCCTGAGGATATGGTCACAAAAATGCCTCAGGCCAAAGAGCTCAATGAGCTCCTGGGTTTTTTGGATATTTCTTTTAAGGATTATTACGGGGCGCTCGCGGCCCTAGACGTCAAAGAACGGGAATTGAACAGGAAGCTGGAAGTTCTGCAGAGGGAATGGAACCAGGTCGCCGGTTCGCCCAGGATGAAGCGCTCGATTGTGGTCGAGGTGGAAACCGCAAGTTCGGGGCCCGTGGTTTTGCAGGCCAGTTATCTTGTTTCCGCGGCGACATGGACCCCGGTCTATGAGGCCCGCGCTTCTTTTGAAAAATCCCAGGTCGAGCTGATCGGATTCGGCGTCGTGCGCCAGACCACGGGGGAGGATTGGAAGGACGTTGAGATGACCCTTTCGACAGCCAAACCCTCGGTGTCGGGGCGCATGCCTGAGTTGTCTTCCTGGATCCTGAAGCCTTATGAGCAACCGGTGACATCCACCAGGCGAATGAAGTTTGCCGGCCAGGGGAGAGGCCTTGATGCCGAGCCCCCCATGGCCCTGGAGATGAAGTCCGAATTATCAGAGGACAAACTGCAAGAGGCGGTCGTGGATACCGCGGCGGTCCAGGAGAAGGGAATATCCGTTATCTATAAAATTTCCCGGAAGGTGACGATTAAATCCGACGGGTCGCAAGAACGGCTTGGCGTCCTGTCCCAGAATCTGCCGGCGAAATTCAAATATTCAGCCTTTCCCAAGGCCAGCGTTTTTGCCTATTTGAAGGCGTCCGTCACCAATGACAAGAATCTGCAGCTTTTGCCGGGGCGCATGAATGTTTTCCTGGAGGGGGATTTTGTCGGGGTTTCTTCTCTTTCCGCCATCGCACCCGGAGAAGAATTCGATCTTTCCCTGGGGATCGACGAGAACGTCAAGATCAAAAAGGAAGAGATTTCGCGCAAGATCGACGATATTCTCTTGGGCAGCATTCCTTCGCCTGACCGCAAGGTAACGATCGTCTTTAAGGTTACCGCGGAGAATTACAAGGGCAAGGAGATCCTGTTCGAGCTTTTTGACGCGATGCCCGTGTCCCAGGACGAGCGGATCAGGTCCCGGGTGGAACGCCTGAGTCCGGATCCCAAAGACAAAGACTACAAGGACAAAAAAGGCGTCTGGCGCTGGGAGTTCAGTCTGGCGCCATCGGCCAAAAAAGAGATTTCTTATACGGTGGTCATTGAATATCCGAGAAACCTGCGCGTGGAAGGGCTTTGAAAAAGTCCGGGCGCGGGGTGAGAGAATAACAAAAGTTCAAAGAGAATCATCCACGGACTTTAAATCATGACGATTAAACGGATAGGTGTTTTGACATCCGGAGGAGACGCCCCGGGAATGAATGCCGCCATTCGCGGCGTTGTCCGGACCTGTTTTTCCCGCAGGCTGGAAGTTTACGGTATTTTCAGGGGATACACAGGCTTGATCAACGAGGACATGAAACTTTTGAACCATCACGCGGTTTCCAACATCATTAACCGCGGGGGGACCATTCTGAAAACTTCCCGCTGCCCGGAATTCATGACGCCGGAGGGACGCAAACGCGGGGCTGAGATTTTAAAAAGGAACGGGATCGAAGGCCTTGTTGCCATCGGCGGAGACGGGACCTACAAAGGGGCGCTCGCCCTGACGAAGGAATGGAATATTCCGACCATCGGCGTGCCGGGGACCATTGATAACGACTTGAACGGCACAGACAGGACCATCGGTTCCGATACCGCGGTGGAAACGGCCCTTTCCGCCATTGACAAGATCAAGGACACCGTGAATTCGATGGAAAGGATTTTTGTCGTCGAGGTCATGGGCCGTAACAGCGGATATATCGCTTTGAAATCGGCCATGGGCGGGGGCGCCGAGCAGGTATTGATCCCGGAAGTCCGGTTTGATGTTCAGGCGGTCTGCGAGGAGATCACCCAGGGATATATCAAGGGCAAGGCCAGCTGGATCATCGTGGTCGCTGAAGGCGCCATCAAGGCGTCCGAGCTGGCGGAGAAGATCACGGATATTACGGACCTGGAAACGCGCGTCGTCGTCCTGGGCCATATCCAGAGGGGCGGTTCTCCCACGGCAGAAGACCGTATCCTTGGCGGACGCCTGGGCTCGGCAGCCGTTGAAATGCTGATCAAGGGGTTGAGCGGCAAGGCCGTCGGCACCAAATGCGACGAGATCCAGGCCGTGGATCTGGAAGAAGCCGTCCGGCCCGTGGTTTTTAACATGAAAGACGAACTGCAGTTGATCAAACTACTGACATAAGCGCCAAGATACGCCTCATTTTGAGCGGGTCGAAAAGAGTGAAAGGAGCTCTGGAGAGATGGATAAGAATAAAGTGGACAGCCTTGTGATGGATGTTGTGACATCGTCCGATGTCAGGAAAAAGGAAGAAGCGATCAACGCGATCTGGCAGGAAGCTTTCCGGCAGGGGGTTTATCCTGCCTCTATCCATGATCTTTATAAGGCCAGGGGAGAAGGCCGATGGGGCGGCTGTACCGTGCCGGCCATGAACCTTCGGACCCTGACCTATGATGCCGCGCGCGCGATCTTTAAGGAAGCCCTGAAGATCAACGCCGCCGCGTTCGTTTTTGAAATCGCCCGCTCCGAGATGGGATACACGGACCAGAAACCGCTGGAATATTCCACCGTCATCCTGGCCGCGGCCCTCAGGGAAGGATATCAGGGGCCTGTGTTCATTCAGGGCGATCATTTCCAGGTCAATGCCAAGGGCTATCAGGCGGACCCGGCAAAAGAGATGGAAGCCCTGAAGAAGCTGATCAGGGAGGCGATTGAGGCGGGCTTTTACAATATCGATATCGACAGCTCGACAGTCGTGGACTTAAGCAAGACGGACCTTCTGGAACAGCAGAAGCTGAATTCAGAGATCTGCGCGGATTTGACCGTCTATATCCGTTCCCTCCAGCCGAAAGGCGTCAATATTTCGGTGGGCGGGGAGATTGGCGAGGTTGGCAGCAAGAATTCGACGCCCGAAGACCTGCGCGCGTTCATGACGCTCTATCTGAAAAAATTGCCCCAGGGCGTGGAAGGCATATCCAAGATCAGCGTCCAGACCGGCACGAGCCATGGCGGCAATGTCCTTCCCGACGGCACGATGGCCAAGGTCAATCTTGATTTTAACGTGCTCAAGACCATCTCGGAAGCGTGCAAGAAGGATTTCAAGATGGCCGGTTCCGTGCAACACGGCGCTTCAACCCTTCCGGAAGACAAATTCCATCATTTCCCGGAATACGACACCGCAGAAGTGCATTTGGCGACGCAATTCCAGAACATGGTTTTCGACAGCAAGCAGTTCCCGGGGGATTTAAAGAAAAAGATCTATGACTGGTTGAAGGTCGAGGCCAAGAACGAGTTCAAGCCGGGCATGACGGATGAGCAGTTTTTCTATAAATCCAGAAAGAAAGCCCTGGGGCCTTTCAAGAAAGAGATCATGGCGATCAAGGACAGGGAGGCCATCGCGGCTGAACTGGAAGTGAAATTCGCCTTTTTGTTCGAGCAGCTCAAGATCAAGGATTCCAAAAAAGCCGTCCAGCAGTATATTAAGGAAAGCAAGGTGGGAAAGGTTTTTTCGCTGACGCATGACAAAAAAGCGGAAGCGTTCGAAGGGGATGATTAAAAAGAACTCTTAACGCGGACGAGCCGGGGCGATCCCCGAAAAACCCGTGTTAAAAAAGGAGTCTTTGTTATGAGATCAGATGCCATCACAAAAGGCGTGGAGAGGGTGCCTCACCGGGCGCTTTTGCACGCGACGGGAATTTCGCGCAAGGACATGTCCAAGCCGTTCATCGCCGTGGCCACAAGCTTCAATGATATCATTCCCGGCCATATCGGCATGAGGGACCTGGAGCGGTTCATCGAGCGGGGGGTTGCCGCCGGCGGCGGGGTTCCGTTTTTCTTCGGCATTCCGGGGATTTGCGACGGCATTGCCATGGGGCATCCGGGGATGCGCTATCCCCTGGCCTTGCGGGAATTGATCGCGGATTCCATCGAATCTTTTGTGAATGCCCACAGCCTGGATGGCCTGGTTTGCCTGACGAATTGCGACAAGATCACGCCCGGCATGCTGATGGCATCCGCGCGTCTGAATATTCCGACGATCGTCGTTACGGCGGGTCCCATGCTTTCGGGGCGGTTTAAGAAAAAACGGCTTTCTCTGGTGGGCGACGCCTTCGAGGTGGTCGGCCGTTTTCAGCGGGGCGAGATTTCCGAGAGCGACCTGAGCTGTTTTGAAATGGAGGCGTGTCCGGGCGCGGGCGCCTGCCAGGGGCTCTATACCGCCAATACGATGGCCTGCATTACGGAAGCCATGGGGATGTCCCTGCCGGGATGCGCGACGGCGCTGGCGGTTTCGGCCAGGAAACGCAGGATCGCCGAGGAGTCCGGCGAGCGCATCGTTGATCTGGTCAAGAAAAACGTGACGTCGCGCCAATTGATGAGCCGGCCGGCCTTTGAGAACGGCATCCGGATTGACCTGGCCTTGGGAGGCTCGACCAATACGGTCCTGCATCTTCTGGCCATTGCCAAAGAAGCGCAGGTGTCCCTGGGACTGAAGGATTTTGACCGCTTGAGCAAAGAAACGCCCCATGTCACCAATCTTTTGCCGGGCGGCGAGCATTTTATGGAAGACCTGGATTACGCCGGAGGCATCCCCGCGGTGACCAAGGTTCTTAAGAAAAAGATGACCAGCTGCCCGACGGTCAGCGGTCTGACCACGCATCAGATCGCCGATAAGGCCGTGGTCAGCGATGATGACGTGATCCGTTCCGTCAGCCAGGCCTATCATCAGGAGGGCGGCATTGCCATTCTCTACGGTAATCTCGCTCCCCGGGGCGCCGTTGTCAAGCAGTCGGCTGTCAGCCCTGAGATGATGATCTTTACGGGTAAGGCAAAAGTTTTTGAATGCGAAGAAGACGCGCAAAAAGCGATCCTGTCCGGCGCGATTAAACCGGGCACGGTTGTTGTCATCCGTTACGAAGGCCCTAAAGGCGGTCCGGGGATGCGCGAAATGCTGGCTCCTACCGCGGCCCTGGTGGGTATGGGTTTATCCGATAGCGTGGCCTTGATCACGGACGGCCGTTTTTCCGGGGGGACGAAAGGTTGCTGCATCGGCCATGTTTGCCCGGAGGCTGTGGAGGGCGGCCCGATCGCGGCGGTCAGGGATGGAGACGCGATCCTGATCGATCTGCCCAAGAGAAAATTGGAGTTGAAAATATCGCAAAAAGAGTTAAAATCAAGGCTTAAAAAAGTGAAGGCCCCCCGGGCCAATGTCACAGGCGGCTATCTCCTGCGCTATTCCAAAATGGTCGGACCGGCGGATGAGGGAGCGGTGCTGAAAATATAAAAACCATCGTCAACAGCTAAGGGTTATTTAAAAATGGCTATCATGTCAGGCGCTCAAATACTGATCGAATGTCTACGCCGGGAAGGCGTGGAAATTGTTTTCGGCTACCCCGGCGGGCAGATCCTGCCGACGTTTGATGTCCTCTATGACGCTCCCGGTATCCGGTTCATCCTGACCCGGCACGAGCAGGGCGCGGCCCATGCCGCAGACGGCTACGCGCGCGCGACAGGAAAAGTGGGCGTGTGCCTGGCGACCTCTGGGCCCGGCGCCACAAACCTGGTGACAGGCATCGCGAACGCTTTCATGGATTCCATCCCCATGGTCGCCATCACCGGCCAGGTCAAGACCAATCTGATCGGCAACGACGCGTTCCAGGAATCGGATGTGACGGGGATCACAAGATCGATCTCCAAACATAACTATCTGGTCAAGGACGTGCGTGACCTGGCGCGTATTATCCGCGAGGCTTTCTACATCGCCTCAACGGGAAGGCCGGGTCCTGTGGTGATCGATTTCCCCAGCGATGTCCAGCTTGCCAAGACAGAATTTGAATGGCCGGAATCCGTTTCCATGAGATCTTATCAGCCGAGCCTTGAACCTCACCCGGGCCAGGTCAAAAAGGCCGCGAAACTTATCGAGAAATCCCGCAAGCCTGTCCTGTATATCGGCGGCGGCGTCGTCACTTCCGGAGCGCATAAGGACGTGCTGGCGCTGGCCGAAAAGATGAAGATCCCGGTGACGATGACCTTCATGGGGTTGGGCGCGTTTCCCGGCTCGCATGAATTGTCCCTGGGGATGCTGGGGATGCACGGGACGGCGTATGCCAATCACGCCATTATGGAATCGGACCTGATCATCGCCATAGGCGCGCGTTTTGACGACCGCGTGACGGGCCGTATCGACGCGTTCGCGCCGGGCGCCAAGATCATCCATATCGATATCGATCCGACGTCGATCAGCAAGAATATCCGCGTGGACATTCCCATCGTGGGCGACGCCAAAAAATGCCTGCAGAGCCTGATGAGCCATCTGGATAAGACTCCTGATACGGCCGAATGGCTGGGGGTTATCAAGAAATGGCGGCAGGATCATCCTTTGGGCTATAAACAGGACGAGCGCCTGCGGCCTCAGTATGTTATCGAAAAGATCTATGAGGTGACGAACGGCGAAGCCGTTATCGCCACAGAAGTCGGACAGAACCAGATGTGGGCGTGCCTGTGGTATAAACATGACAAGCCGCGCACATGGATCTCTTCCGGCGGCCTGGGGACCATGGGGTTCGGTCTACCCGCGGCCATCGGCGCGCAGTTTGGCTGCCCGGGAAAGACCGTCTTCAATATCGCCGGAGACGGTTCTATTCAGATGAATATTCAGGAGTTGATTGTGGCCGTCAAACACAAGCTCCCCATCAAGATCGCGATCTTGAACAACGGCTATCTGGGCATGGTGCGTCAGTGGCAGGAGCTGTTTTATAACAGGAGATATTCTTCCACGCCCATCGAAAGCCCGGATTTCGTGAAATTGGCGGAGGCTTACGGCGCCCGGGGCATGAGGATCACAAAGAAGGCCGAGGTGGAATCCGCCATTCGCGACGCCTTGTCCACGCCGGACGTTGTCATGATGGATTTTGTGGTGGAGCCCGAGGAAAACGTTTTTCCCATGGTGCCGGCGGGAGAAGCCCTGAACCGCATTTTGAGCGGCATGGCCTAAAGGCTTTGTCGCCTGTCATGAACAGGGCTGTCGAAGGCGGGTCAGCGGGTCGCGAAAATAAAAATTAAAATCATCGTCAACGAACGCCTCATTTAGGATTTCCTATGAAACACACAATCGCGGTTCTGGTTGAAAACAAGTTCGGGGTCCTGGCGCGCGTGTCCGGTTTATTTTCCGCGCGCGGCTATAACATCGATTCTCTGACGGTAAGCGAAACAGAGGATTCGCAGGTTTCCCGCATGACCATCGTGGTCAACGCCCAAGACGAGCGCATTTTAGAGCAGATCAAAAAACAGCTCAATAAGCTCATTGATGTCATCACGGTGACGGATTTCGTCAAAAAGTCCTATTTTGAGAGAGAGCTTATTTTCGCCAAGGTTGTCATCGACAAGAAGACTTTGCCTGAGCTGCAAAAGATCATCAAGCGGGAAGGCGCGCAGGTGCTGGAGAAGAAAGAGGACTATATGGTCATCGAGCTGGCCCAGGATGCCGAACATGTCCGCAATTTTATCCATGAGCTCAAAGGCTTTAAGATCGTGGAACTGGTCCGCTCGGGCCGCGTCGCCATCGCGGTATAAGAATTTCGACAACAGACATGGAAGACGACAACAAAAGGAGCCTTAGATGAAAATTTATTATGATAATGATGCCGATCTGTCCTTCTTGAAAGGAAAGAAGATCGCCATCATCGGCTATGGCATACAGGGCCGCGGGCAGGCCCTCTGCCTTCGCGACAGCGGCCTGGATGTCGTTGTTTCTGAGATGCCGGATACCGTGAATTATGAGCAGGCCAAAAAAGACGGGTTTAGCCCCGTTTCCGCCGCCGAAGCGGCCGCGCAGGCGGACGTGATCCAGATCCTGACGCAGGACCATGTCCAGGCCAAGGTGTATAATGAGGCCATCAAGCCGAACCTGAAAAAAGGCAAAACGCTGGTTTTTTCCCACGGATTCAATATCCGTTTCAAACAGATCAAGCCGTCAAAGAATGTCGACGTGATCATGATCGCGCCCAAGGGGCCGGGGGCTTTGGTCCGCAGGATGTATGAAGAGGGCAAAGGCGTGCCGTGTCTGGTCGCCGTGCATCAGGACGCTTCAGGGAACGCCATGAAGACGGCCTTGGCCTATGCCAAGGGCATCAAAGGCACGACGGCCGGGGTCATCGAAACGACTTTTTCCGAAGAAACGGAAACGGACCTCTTCGGAGAACAGGCCGTCCTGTGCGGCGGTGTGTCGGAACTCATCAAGGCGGGATTTGATACCCTGATCGAAGCCGGTTACCAGCCGGAGATCGCCTATTTTGAAGTCCTGCACGAACTCAAACTGATCACAGACCTGATCCAGGAAAGAGGGATTTCCGGAATGAGGAGAGGGGTGTCCAACACGGCCTGCTATGGCGACCTGACCCGGGGCCCGAGGATCATTACCCAGAAAACAAGAAAAGAAATGAAAAAGATCCTCAAGGAAATCGTGAAGGGGAAATTCGCCAAGGAATGGATCGCCGAGAATGAAACAGGCCGCAAGAATTTCGACCGGCTTATCCAGGAAGGCGACAATCACCTGATCGAAAAAGTCGGTAAAGAACTTCGCGGCATGATGCCGTGGATGAAGAAATAACAGGCAGCAGGGAACAGGCCACAGGCAGCAGAAATGTTGTTTTGTTTTGCTCCTGACCAAGATGCCTGAAGACTGAAAAAATATGGATAAACTGATCATATTCGATACGACCCTTCGGGATGGCGAACAGGCGCCGGGCGCCACGCTGAACGAGCGCGAAAAGCTTGAGATCGCCCGCCAGCTGGTGACTTTGGGCGTGGATGTCATTGAAGCGGGATTTCCCATTTCTTCTCCGGGCGATTTTCGCGCGGTCAACCGCATCGCCGCCTCAGTCAAGGGCGCGATCATCTGCGGCCTGGCCAGGGCTGTCACCAAGGATATCGATGCCGCCTACCAGGCGACAAAACCCGCCAAGGGCGGGTCGCGCATCCACGTGTTCCTGGCGACGTCGAAGATCCATATGCAGTATAAGCTTAAAAAAGCCGAAGATGAGATCTTAAGGCTCGCCACGGATTCCGTGCGCTACGCCCGCAAATATACGGCCGATATCGAGTTTTCTCCGGAAGACGCTTCCCGCACGGACCGCGCGTTTCTTTTCAAGGTCCTGGAAGCCGTTATCAAGGCCGGGGCAACGACCGTTAATATCCCCGATACCGTCGGATACGCCTATCCGGCTGAATATGGGGAACTGATCGCCGACATCCGCAGGAATGTGCCCAATATCCACAAGGCCGTGATTTCCGTCCACTGCCATAATGATCTGGGCCTGGCTGTGGCGAATTCCCTGGAGGCGGTCAAGAACGGCGCCCGCCAGGTGGAGTGCACGGTTAACGGGATCGGCGAAAGGGCGGGGAACGCGTCCATGGAGGAAATCGTCATGACGGTCCGTACCCGCCGGGATAGTTTTTCCGGCGTCTCGTCTTCCATCCATACAAAAGAGATCTACAAGACCTCCCGGATGGTCAGCAAGCTGACGGGTTTTGTCGTGGCGCCCAACAAGGCCATTGTCGGCCTGAACGCTTTCCGCCATGAATCCGGCATTCATCAGGACGGCGTGATCAAGAAGCGCTCGACCTACGAGATCATCGCTCCCGAGGATGTCGGCTTTACCGGCGTGGGCCTGGTCCTGGGCAAACATTCCGGCCGTCACGCCTTTGACAAACGCCTGCAGGAAATGGGTCTGAAACTTTCGGAGAAGGAACTGGCGGCCGCCTTTGAGAAATTCAAAGCCCTCGCGGACAAGAAAAAAAATGTCTATGAGGAAGACCTGGTGGCCCTGATCGAAGAGGAAATCCACAGGCCCGCTCAGATGTGGCAGATGGATTCCGTGTCTTATTCCAGCGGCACCCACGTGGTCCCTGTCGCCGCGGTCCGTCTTAAAAAACAGGGCAAAGTGCTTTCGGCTTCTTCCAGGGGCGATGGCCCTGTGGACGCCTGTTACAAGGCCATCGAGAAGATCACCGGGGTCAAGACCAGGCTTCTGGACTACAGGATCGAGGCCGTGACCTCAGGCAAAGACGCCCTCGGGGACGTCAGTGTCAAGGTGCAATCCGGAAAGAATGTGGCGCTGGGCCGCGGCTCTTCGACAGACATCATCGAAGCCTCTGCCAAAGCCTTCGTCAACGCCGTCAATTCGCTCGCCTCCCGCAAAACCGACGCGCAAGTCCTCCATTTATGAAACCTGAAGGCCGCAAAGAGCTGTATGGTTTAATAGGGTATCCTGTTAAGCACAGCTATTCTCCTTTGATGCATAATGCCGCTTTCAAAAAACTCGGTATCAATGCCGAATACCGGCTTTTTGAAGTCCCTCCGCAAGGATTGGAGGGTTTTTTTAAAAAGACGATTTTTGAAGAAGGCATTAAGGGTTTCAATGTTACCGTGCCTCATAAGGAAACTGCCCTGGGATATCTGACAGGTTCTGTTTCCTCCAATGTTAAGATGATTGGAGCCGTCAATACCGTCCTTGTGAGAGAGGACGGTCGGCTGGACGGGTTTAACACGGATGAAACCGGATTTACCGCGGATTTTAAAGCTCATAACGTTCAGATTTCAGGCAAAATTGTTGCCTTAATGGGAGCTGGAGGGGGCGCCAAAGCTGTAGCGTTCGGCCTGGCGGGAAACGCTGTCAAAGGAATACGCATATTTGATGTTGATTTTTCCAGAAGCCAAAAACTGGCGGATAATCTTCTGGCTCACTACAGAGGCGTCAAAATTTCCTGTGTCAAAGACATCGAAGGTTTAGATATTCCTCAGGCGGATATCCTGATCAATGCCACGCCTGTGGGCATGAAGGCTGACGATCCCCTGCTTGTCAAACAGGAGTGGCTGCACAAGGGCCTTTTTGTTTATGACTTGATTTATAATCCGGCGGAGACTAAACTATTGGCAGCCGCAGGAAAGTCGGGTTGTTTGCGCGCTAACGGCCTGGGCATGCTTCTCCACCAGGGAGCGCTGGCATTCGCGCACTGGAGAAGGGAAAGCGCGCCTCTGGATGCTATGAGAACGGCGCTATGGGAGGGGATCCATGGTTGAAGTGGCGCAGGGATTTTTCGTTTTTTTGTTCGGGATCTGCATCGGCAGTTTCCTGAATGTCTGCATTTACCGCATGGGCAGGGAGAAGTCCGTTGTCCGTCCCGCCTCACACTGCCCGGCCTGCCAGCACCCCATCCGATGGTACGATAATATTCCCCTGATCAGTTATCTTCTGCTCAAAGGGCGCTGCCGCGATTGCCGGGCGGGAATCCCTTTCCGCTATTTCCTGGTGGAATTTCTGACCGGCGTCCTTTTTGTCTTTTTGCTGGGGCGTTTCGGCTTATCGCCCGTCTTTTTTGTTTTCGCCGCGTTCGTTTCGGGCCTGATCGTGGCGACCTTCGTGGATTTCGATTTTCGCATTATTCCTGATGAGATCAGCGTCGGAGGCGCGGTGGCCGGTCTCCTGGCGAGTTTTATTTTTCCGCAGATCCAGGGGGCCTATTCGCACCTGGCCGGGCTGCGGGAATCGTTTTTCGGGCTTGTGGCCGGCGGCGGGATCCTCTGGGTCTTAGGATGCGCCGGCGATTTTATTTTTAAAAAGGAATCCATGGGGGGAGGAGATATCAAGCTCCTGGCCATGATCGGCGCCTTCATGGGATGGAAAGCCGCTCTTCTGGCTTTGCCTTTGGCGTCTCTTTTCGGAGCCGTTGTCGGGATCGTGATTAAATTGAAGACAAAAGAAAGTGTGATCGCGTTCGGCCCTTATCTGTCCATCGCCGCGATCGTGAATATCTTTTGGGCGGACAAGATCCTGGCGTTCTTTTTTTGCGTGTGATCGCGAGGATGGCCTTGAGGCCTTTTGAATAAGGTCAAATATAACGGAGAGCTTAATCCAGAAGGGATAGGCCTCTGCATTTCACATGACAGAGGGCCTAATTCCGCCAGAGGCGGAAAGCATAGGGAATAATTAACGTGACTCCTCGCGTTTGCATCTTAAAAATTTCTGATCACACCCAGCCCTCGTATAACTCGGGCGGGCTCCAGGAATTTTCAAGATACGCTTCGGAGTTAATCCAGAAGGGATAGGCCTCCGCATTCCGCATAAAGGAGGGCCTAATTCCGCCAGAGGCGGAATTAAGGAGGAACGTATGCTAAGGTTTTTGACAGCCGGGGAATCGCACGGTCGATGCATGGTGGCCATTCTGGAAGGGATGCCCGCGGGCCTGAAGGTTGACCTGAAGGAAATGAACCTGGAATTGAAACGCCGCCAGCTTGGCCTGGGCCGCGGGGACCGCATGAAGATCGAAGGCGATAATGTGGAGATCCTTTCCGGCGTGCGAAACGGCCTGACCCTGGGCAGCCCCATAGGTCTTTATGTTAAAAATAACGACTATCGTATCGATGATCTCATCGCCCTGACCAATCCCAGGCCCGGCCACGCGGACCTTGTCGGTTGCCTGAAATACGGGCATCAGGACATCCGCAATGTCCTGGAACGGGCCAGCGCGCGCGAAACCGTTTCGCGCGTGGCTGTCGGGGCCTTGTGCAAGCTGTTTCTCAAGGAATGTTCTATCCGCGTTTCCAGCAAAGCGGTCATGATCGGGGGTGAGACCCGGCAGGAGCGCATGAAAAAAAAGGTCGATGAGGCCAGACGGAATCTCGACACCCTCGGAGGGATGTTTGTGGTGTCGGTGGAAGGCGCTCCGCCCGGATTGGGCAGTTATGTTTCCGCCGATCGCAGGCTGAACGCGCGGCTGGCCCAGGCTTTTATGTCGATTCCCGCCATCAAGGCCGTTGAATTCGGCTTAGGGATTGAATATGCCCGCGCCTTCGGCTCCAAGGTCCATGACGCGATTTACTATTCAAAGGAAAAAGGGTATTACCGCAAGACGAATAACGCCGGAGGCATCGAAGGGGGGATGAGCAACGGAGAGACCATCGTCGCCCGGTGCACCATGAAACCCATCGCGACAGTCGGCAAACCCCTTGATTCCGTTGATATCATCACAAAAAAAGGGGCCCGGGCCGCTGTTGAGCGCTACGATACCTGTGCCGTTGAAGCCGCCGGGGTTGTGGCGGAATCCTGCGCTGCTTTTGTTTTGAGCGAAGCGTTGCTTGAAAAATTCGGCGCGGACAGTCTCGTTGAATTCAAGAGAAACTATAAGGCGTATTTGAGAAGCCTTTAATCAACAAATAACAGCGGTAAACATCAAGCGGCCGGGAGAAATTCCCGGCCGGATTTTTTTTAAGCCTTCGCGCTTTCCCAAGAGGGTGTTTTCCATTGCCTGCTTTACCTTATTATGATAAAATTCCTTCATTATACATTTCAAGAGGTAACGTGCGCCGGGACGGCCTTAAGGGACATGTTTTGATGAGAAATCTTTATCTGGTCGGATTTATGGGCACAGGCAAGACCGCTGTGGCAGGGGTTCTCTCATCCAGGCTGGGGCTTAAGCTGGCGGATATGGATAAGATGATCGAAGAGCAGGAAGGCATGGCGGTCAGGGAGATCTTCAGGACCAGGGGCGAGCCTTATTTTCGAGATCTCGAGAAGGCGCTGGTCTCGCGCCTGGCGGCCCAACAGGGATATGTCGTGGCCTGCGGAGGCGGCGTTTTCGCGGATCCTGTCAACATTGGCCTGATGAAGAAGAGCGGGACGGTCGTCTGTCTGACTTCAAGGCCTGAAACAATCCTGCGGCGCACAAGCCGGAATAAAGAACGGCCCCTTTTGGACGTCGTCGAGCCTCTGGCTGCGATCGAGGGGCTTTTGAAAAAACGCCAGGCGTGCTATTCCCAGGCCCATTACACCGTGGATTGCGATGCCTTAAGCGTGGAAGAAAGCGCACAGGCCGTTCTCGAAATCCTTAAAAAATCATGAATGATTTTCAGGCCCTTATTATTCTGAATATGGTCAGGGGGATCGGCAGCATCCGCGTGAAAAGGCTGATGGAGGCCTTTGAGCGTCCCTCGGATATTTTTAACGCTTCACCGCAGGAGCTGATGGAAAAAGGGGGGTTGAATCCGGGACTGGCGCAGGCCGTGTGCGCGGCACCGGGCAAGCCGGAATGCGACCCTGTTGTTGAGATGAAAAGAGCCGAGGCCGCCGGCGCGCGCATCTTGAGCCTTCTTGACCCGGATTATCCTGAGCTTCTCAGGGCCATTCCCGACCCGCCCTGCGTTCTTTACGTGAAAGGCGACATTCTGGCCTGCGACGAAAACGCGGTCGCGATCGTCGGTTCGCGAGGCGCTTCGCTCTACGGCCTGTCTTGCGCGCGCACCTTCAGCGTCCGTTTGTCCGAATACGGCCTGACCATTGTCTCGGGCATGGCCCGCGGCATCGATACCGCGGCCCACAGGGCGGCCCTGGATGCCGGCGGCAGGACGATCGCTGTTCTCGGAAGCGGCTTGAACAGGATTTATCCTCCGGAAAACGAAACGCTCTTTCAGCAGATCGGTCTGGGCGGGGCCGTGGTCTCCCAGTTTCCCATGGAGACGCCTCCTTTGCCGCAGAACTTTCCCATGCGCAACCGGCTTATCAGCGGATTGTCCAAGGGGGTCCTGGTTGTCGAGGCCTCCGGGAAAAGCGGAGCCCTGATCACCGCGCGATGCGCGGCGGAACAGGGAAGAGATGTGTTTGCCATTCCGGGCGAACTTTCCAACAGCAACTCAGGAGGGGTCAACGGGCTCATCAAGGACGGAGCCAGGCTTGTGACGGATCCCGTTGAGATCCTCGAAGGTCTCAGGCCCTTGTTAAACCTTTCGGCGCTGGCTTGCGATTCCGCCAAAGACGAAAAGGCTTTCTGGGGGGAGGGCGATACTGAGCCGGACCTTCTGAAATATCTCGATAAAGAACCCAGGCATATCGATTCGATCGCCCGGGAATCAGGGTTTTCCATCCCGGAGATCCTGTCTTTGTTGACGGACCTGGAGCTTAAAGGGGTGATCCGCCAGACTTCCGGAAAATCCTTTTCCCTGGTCACGCCCTATGACGGCTCTCAGAGGCCCCTGTTTCATTAGGGGCAGGGAAACTCAACAAGACGCAAACCTTATAAAGGGGAACTATGTCCGACAAAGCCATTGTGATCGTTGAATCTCCTGCCAAGGCCAAGACTATCGCCAAATTCCTGGGCAAGGATTTTTCCGTTGTCAGTTCCATGGGCCATATCGTGGATCTTCCCCAGAAAAAACTGGGCGTGGAGATCGAAAAGGACTATAAGGCCGAATACGTGATCATTCCCGGGAAAAAGAAGCTTTTGACCGATCTGAAAAAAATCGCCAAGACCGCCGATACCATTTACTTCGCGACCGACCCTGACCGCGAAGGAGAGGCCATCGGATGGAATCTTAAGGAATGGATGAAGCTTAAAGACCAGAAGGTTTTCCGCGTGGAGTTCCATGAGATCACCAAGTCCGCGATTTCCGCCGCCTTCGGCGCCCCCCGCGCCTTTAATGAGGACAAGATCAAGGCCCAGCAGGCGCGGCGTATCTTAGACCGCATCGTCGGTTATTTCTTGAGCCCGTTGTTGTGGCGCAAGGTGACGCGGGGCTTAAGCGCCGGGCGCGTGCAATCGGTGACCCTGCGTCTGATCGTGGAGCGGGAAAAAGAGGTCCTGGCCTTTAAGCCGCAGGAATATTGGAGCATTGAGGCGGAGCTCAGGAAGAATGAAGGGGACAAGAAGGCCTTTAAGGCGTTTCTGGAAAAGATCGACAATGAGAAGGCGCAGATTGAGACCGAAGAGGCCTCCGGGAAGATCATGGCGGATCTCCAGGGCAAGGATTTTACCGTGGAGTCCGCGGAGAAGTCCATGCGATCGCGCTCTCCGCTCGCGCCCTTTATCACCAGCACCCTGCAGCAGGACGCGTTCAACAAATTGCATTTCAGCGCGGTCAAAACGATGTTTGTGGCGCAGCAGCTCTATGAAGGGATCGAGACAGGCGAAGAAGGGCCTGTGGGGCTTATTACGTATATGCGCACGGACTCCACCCAGGTCGCCCAGAGCGCGCTCAAAGAGGTCCGCGAATTTATCGGTTCCCGTTACGGGGAGACCTATCTTCCTGACGCCCCGAGGACCTTTAAGGCCAAAAAAATGGCGCAGGAGGCGCATGAAGCCATCCGGCCGACGGGCGTTGACCGCACGCCGGAATCTCTTCAGCCTTTTTTGACGCCCGAACAGTTCAAACTCTATGAATTGATCTGGAAGCGTTTTGTCGCCAGCCAGATGAATCCTTCCCAGGCGGAACAGACGTCGGTCGTCATCCGGGCCGGACGTTATTCCTTCAAGGCTACGGGTAGCCGCGTCGTCTTTGACGGTTTCACGGTCCTTTACAAATCGGAGGAGGAGCTCGAAGAGGAATCCAAAAAAGAACTTCCGCCCTTGTCTGCCGGCGAACTTCTGCAGGCGACCAAACTTCTCCCGGCCCAGCATTTCACAAAACCGCCCGCGCGGTATTCCGAAGGCTCCCTGATCAAGGCGCTGGAAGAGGACGGGGTGGGCCGGCCGAGCACGTATGCCCCCATCATTTCCACTCTTGTCTCCCGGGATTATGTGCGCAGGGAAAAAGGCTATCTTTTGCCCACGGATTTAGGCGTTAAGGTGAGCGAACTTTTGGTCAGTTATTTTCCCCAGATCATGGATATTTCCTTCACGGCCCATATGGAAGAAGAACTGGACATGATCGAGGAGGGCAAGATCGACTGGGTCAATATTTTGAATGAGTTCTACACGCCCTTCAAGGAGAAGCTTGATTTCGCGTCCAAAGACATTAAGAAAGAAGTGATCTTTTCGGATGAGGTGTGCGAAAAATGCGGTAAGCCCATGGTCATCAAATGGGGGCGCAAGGGTAAGTTCCTGAGCTGTTCGGATTATCCGGCATGTAAACAGTCCAAATCGATTTCTTCGGGAGTCAAATGCCCGGCGCCGGGATGCGGGGGAGATCTCATTCTCAGGAGGTCCTACCGCGGCCGCTCGTTTTACGGGTGCAGCCGTTATCCGCAATGCACGTTTACGTCCCGCGAATTGCCTTCAGCGGAAGACACGCAGCAGCCCAAGCCCGAGGCGGGCAATCCGGAAACAGGCGGATCCGCGCAGTGACGGCTTAAGAGGGGGGACGGCTTTTGGCTATGGAACGCCATATCGATAAATTCGCGCGCTATCTGGAAATTGAAAAGAACGCCTCGCGCCACACCATCAACAGCTATCGCATCGACCTGAAGGAATTTTCCGCTTTCCTGAAAAGCGCCGACCTGGAATCCGTGGATTATCTGACCATCCGCAGGTTCCTGGCCCATCTCAAAGAGCGGAATCTGACGGCGCGCAGCACGGCGAGGAAGCTTTCTTCCCTGCGCAGTTTTTTCAGGTTCCTGATCAAGGACGGATATTTAAAAACAAATCCTACCGATGCCGTCTCTTCCCCCAAACAGGAAAAATCCCTCCCGAAATTTTTGACAGAGGTGGACGTCAACGCCCTGATTGAGGCGCCTGATACGTCCAGGCTTCTGGGCCTTCGCGACCACGCCATGCTGGAAACCCTGTATTCCACCGGCATCCGCATTTCAGAGTTGACCGGGCTGAGGCAGGAGGACATCGATTTCATCGGAGGGATGATCAAGGTGTTCGGGAAGGGAAAAAAGGAGCGCCTGCTTCCGATCGGGGACCGCGCCCTGAAGGCGATCAGGAATTATCTCAAGAAGCGCGGAAGCGACATCAGGGCCGTTTTTTTAAACAAGAATAAAAAACCGATAGGGCCCAGGGGGTTTCGAAAGGCCCTGGATAAATATGTCGTGAAAGCCAGTCTTAAAGAACACATTTCTCCCCATGTCCTGCGCCATTCCTTTGCCACGCACCTGTTGAACAGGGGGGCGGACTTGAGGTCTGTCCAGGAACTGCTGGGGCATGTCAATCTTTCCACAACGCAGATCTACACGCATTTGACGACCGAAAAACTCAAAAGCGTTTATGAAAAAGCGCATCCGCGCGCGTAAAAACAGTATCAAAGAGTTAGAGAGTCAAAGAGAATTAAGAATGAAGAATGGGCTTATAGCTTATGGCGAATGGCATATGGTTTATAGCAAAAACGAAGAAATCGGAAGTCGGAAATCTGACGTCTGAAATCCGAAATCAGAAGACCGAGATCCGAGGGACGAAGGACGAAAACACGAAGGACGATGACCGTGAGGACGTTTGCATCCTTCGGATGCTAGGACGTACGGACGCAGGACGTAAAAACAATTGAAGATGAAGAATTGGCTTATGGCGAATAGCATATGGTTTGGAAATTCAGCAAGTAAAAGGCGGGTTTTATGATTTATTTTATCTATGACATTCTGCTTTTGATCGCGTCTGTGGCGTATCTGCCGTTTTACGCCCTGCGCGGCCGCGTGCATAAGAGGATCTTCAGCCGCCTGGGATTTTTATCGCCGGACATCCAGGCATCGGACGGGGAGGGAAAAAGCGCGATCTGGATCCACGCCGTCAGCGTGGGAGAGGCCAGGGCTGTTGAGTCCCTGGTGCGCCTGATCCGCGGCCGCTGGCCGCGGGAGCGCATTGTCGTTTCTACGGTCACTCCCACCGGCTACGCGATCCTCCGGAAGTTCCTAAAAAAAGATGAACTGGCTTTTTTCGCGCCTTTGGATATTTCCTGGGTTGTCGCCAAATTCATCCGCGCCCTGCGCCCCCGGCTTTTGCTGGTTATGGAAACGGAACTCTGGCCTAATCTCCTGCGTTTGAACGCGGCGGCCGGGACCAGGATCATCCTGGTGAACGGCCGTATTTCCGACAGGTCTTTTCAGGGATACAGGAATCTGTCCTGGTTTTTCGGCCCGGCGTTGAGAAAAGTGGACCTTTTTTGCATGCAGAGCGAGGAATCCGCCCGAAGGATCCGCCGGCTGGCCATACCTCAGGACCGTATCCGCGTCACGGGCAATATCAAATTCGACCTTCAGGATGATTTCATCGAACCCGCTTTTTTCCCTAAGTTTAAAGATCTGATCGGCGGCCAGATCCTCTGGGTCTGCGGCAGCACGCACGACAATGAGGAGGAGGCGGTTCTGGCGCTTTACAAATCCCTGCGCAAGGATTTTACCAACCTCAGACTTGTCATCGCGCCCAGGCACCTGGAGCGGCTGGACAAGATCAGGCGGCTCATCCGCGTCAACGGCCTGGAAGCGGCGTTTCTGTCGAAATTGAATTCTTTTTCCAGTGCCCAGGTCGCGCTTCTGGATACCATGGGGGACCTTTCGGCGGTCTACAGCCTGGCTGATGTTGTTTTTATCGGCGGCAGTCTTGTCAAAAAAGGCGGGCACAATCCTATCGAGCCCGCTGTGTTCGGGAAGCCTGTTCTTTTCGGCCCTTTTATGGATAATTTCAGGGAGATACGGGATATCTTCATTAAAGAAAAGGCGGCTATTGAAGTCGAGCATTCCCAGGGTCTGGAGTATGAGATGAGACGTCTTTTGGCCAGCCCTGCCGAACGCAAGGCCCTGGGGGAACGGGGGCGTCAGATCCTTTCCGGGCATCGCGGGGCCACGGAACGCACGATCTCCGAGATTGCCCGAAAGGCGGGATTATGAGGGGCCTGGGGGATTTTTATAGATATGGCCGCGTAACGGGTTTATTGATCGTTCTTTTTCCGCTTCTTCTGGTTTTATCTTTTGCGTATCAGCTGGCTGTCTGGGGAATACGGTTTTTGTACAGCCGGGGCGTTTTGAAGTCCCTGCGTCCGGAGAGCCGGGTGATTAGCGTCGGAAATATCACGCTGGGCGGGAGCGGAAAGACGCCTTTGACGGAATATCTCGCGCGGACGCTTGAGCCAAAGACGAAAGTGGCCGTGCTTCTGAGGGGATACCGGCGTCCTGCTTCGGGCCCGGGCGGGCAGGATGATTATTCGGAATTGGGAGATGAAGGCAGCCTTTTGAAGGAAAATCTTGGCCCCGGGATAATCGTTCAAGCCGGCGTTGACAGGGCGGGACTGGTCCGCAAACTTGAAAGCGGGGGATTCCGGGGGGTCCTGCTTTTGGACGACGGCTTCCAGCACTGGCGGATCAGGCGGGATCTGGATATTGTCTGTCTGGACGCCTCCATGCCTTTTGGCAATGGGCTTCTTCTTCCTGCCGGCCATCTGAGGGAAACCCGGCAGGGCTTAAGGCGGGCCGGCGTTTTTTGCCTGACGCGCTGCGATCAGGTTGAGCCTGAGGTCCTGCAGAAGCTGGAAAGGATTCTGAAAGAAATCAATCCGGCGGCCGCGGTCATCCACACCATCCACGCGCCCGAATATTTTTATGATTTAAAGATCAAGACAAAATTCAAGCCGGAGTCCCTGACGCATATCCGCTCAGGCATCGTCTGCGGGATCGCCAGGCCTCAGGCCTTCGTCCGGACGCTGGAAGACCTTCATCTGGACATTCGCTGGAAGAAATTTTTCAGTGACCATCATTCTTACACTCGGCGGGAAATCCTGGATTTTTCAAAAGAAGCCCTGAGCAGGGATATCCGGATGCTCGTGACCACGCAGAAAGACGCCCAGCGGCTCAAAGCGTGGGTCAGGGAGCTTGATCTGGGTCTGGATATCCTTGTGTTGAGGATCGGGCTCAGGGTGATCCGGGGGCAGGAGGAATTGGATGCTAGACTCCATTCTGTATGCGGTTTTTAGAACGCTGATTTTCTCAATGAGGTTTTTGCCGCTGGCCGCCTGGCTGGTCTTAGGCAGGAGATTGGGCGAGGTCTATTATTTTCTGGACGGAAAAAAGACCCGCCGGGCTTTTTGGCATTTAAAAGTCGCGTTTCCGGAGAAGACGCCCGCTGAACGCCGCCGGATCTTGAAAGGCATGTTCAGGAATTTCGGCCAGAACATTATGGAGATGCTCTACACGCCCTATATGGAGGAATCGTTTGTCCGGGGCCATGTCGAGATCAAGGGCCTGGAGGCGCTCCAGGAGGTCCTGGCCGCCGGCAAAGGGGTTCTTCTTTTGGGTTCTCACGCCGGGAGTTGGGAATTGTCGAATATCGCTTCTTCATTTTTAATCCCCAACGGCGGTTACGCCATGCTGGTCCGGCCGCAAAAAAAGACGAAGAAGATCGACGCGTTTTTGAATAATTTGAGGATCTCCAAGGGCGTGCGGGTGATCCGTACGACCGAGCTCAAGGCCATGGTGGAGCATCTTAAACAAAACAAGGTGCTTGGGGCCGCGGCCGATCACGGAGGAAAAGACGGTCTGCCCGTGCCTTTTTTCGGCAAACTGGCTCCGACAGCGGCCGGCAGCGTCAAACTCGCCAAAAAATTCGGAAGCGGGCTGATCCTCGCATTCATGCGGCGTAAAGGCGGAGCGTATCATGAAATGACCTTCCGGCGTTTTGAGCCGTTGTCTGGCTCGGAAGATGAGGCCGGATTGAAGGCGGATCTGACAGCGATAAATGCGGTCTACGAAGAATGGATCCGCAGGTACCCTGAGGAATATCTCTGGTTTTACCGGCGCTGGAAGTATTCCCCGGAGCGCAGGGTCCTGATCTTAAGCGACGGGAAGGCAGGTCATGTCAAACAGTCTGTGAGCCTGGCGGAAGTGCTCAAAGACCTGGGCTGGACCATTCAGACGCGCGTCGTCGAAGTTCCTTTCAGGAATTCTTTCGCCCGCCGGTTTCTGGCTTTTTCGACCCTGTTGTTCGGGCCGCGGTTGGGCCGCAGGCTCTTGCCGTTTTGTGTTTCCAGAGAAACCCACCGGGCGCTGACAGGGCCTGCTGTTGATATCGTGGTCTCAGCCGGGTCTTCCCTGGCAGCGGTCAATCTGGCGGTTTCCTGTGAAAATGACGCCAAATCCGTCTGTATCATGAAACCCGGCGTGTTGCGTTGTTCCCGGTTTGACGCGGCGGTCATCCCCGAACATGACAGGCTTTCCTGCAAGGGGAAGAATATTCTTTCCGTTGAAGGTTCGGTGACATCGGTTGCGCCTGAGGATCTGAAAAAAGATTTTGAAGAATTGAAGCGGCAGCGTCCCGCCCTCGGGGGGGTCATCGACCATCCCGGTCCCAGGATCGGCGTTTTGATCGGGGGCGATTCCCGGCATTACGCGTTGGAAACATCCATGATGGAATCCCTCTCGCGGCAGTTGAAGAAAGTCCTGGATGAGACGAACGGTCTTCTTCTGATGACGACGTCCCGCAGGACGCCGCCTGAAGCGGTGGAGGTGATCCGACGGGAGTGGTCGCAGGATCAACGGTGCCGGCTCCTTGTCATCGCTTCCGCCGACAACCCGGCCGGGGCCGTGGGAGGCCTTCTTTATGCTTGCGATATCGTGATCGTCAGCGGGGAAAGCATTTCCATGGTGTCGGAGGCGGTCGCCAGCGGCAAACAGGTCCTTGTCTTTGAGCCTTACCGTCTGACAGAACACAATAAAGTCCGGCTTTTTCTGGAAAAATTGCAATCCGGACGGCATATTTATTTGGTCAAATTGAATGAGATTTGTGATAAGCTATCCTGGATTATCAGGACCCGTCCTTCGCGCGAACCGCTGGAAACACGGGCGACGCTGAAAGCCGGCCTCCAGAGGCTTCTTTCCTGATGTTAAGGGGAAGGGCAAACAAAACCAAAAGATGAATATTCTGCAAATCCTGCCGCAGCTGAACGTGGGCGGCGTTGAGACCGGCACTGTCGATCTGGCGAAATATCTGATGAAAAACGGCCATCACTGCGTGGTCGTTTCCGCCGGGGGCCCTCTGGCCGATGAGCTGGTGAAGTGCGGCGTCTCCCATTACAAACTCCCTGTCGACAACAAGGCTTTCTGGGTGATGTTTAAGGCGGCCGACGAGGTTGCCGAGATCATCGAAAAGGAGAGAATCCAGGTGGTCCACGCCCGTTCCCGCGTGCCGGCCTGGGTCGGCTTTTTGGCCTGTCGGAAAACCAACGCCGTTATGGTGACGACGGCCCATGGGCATTATAGCCGGCATATTTTCAGTTATATGATGGGCTGGGGCAAATACACGATCGTGCCGAGTTCCGTGATCGGAAAGCACATGGTCAGGGATTTCGGGGTTCCGCTGGAGAATATCAAAAGGATTCCCCGCAGTGTGGATTTGTCCCGCTATCCTTTCCGCGGCCCGCGTGAGCGCCGGAACAAGGAATTCCTGGTGGGCGTCGTCGGACGTATCGCGCCCATCAAAGGTCAGTTGTATTTTCTTAAGGCCCTTGCCCGTGTCCTGCGCAACGCCCCTTTTGTCCGCGCCTGGGTCGTCGGAGGCATTTCTCCCGGCAAGGACAGTTATATGGAAGAACTGGAGGTCTGGACGCGCAGGCTTGGACTGTCTGAGACGGTCAGTTTCCTGGGCAACAGGCGGGACATCCCCGAACTTTTGAAACAAATGGACGCTTTGGTCATGCCCTCGATCACCGAAGAGTCATTCGGCCGCGTGATCGTCGAAGCCCAGGCCGTGGGCGTTCCCGTGATCGCCTCGAAAGTGGGAGGGGTTGTCGAGATCATCGACAACGAAAAAGACGGATTGCTGGTTTTTCCGAAAGATGACGAGGCCATGGCCCAGGCGATTTTGAAACTCATCACGGATGACGCGCTGGGACGGCGTCTGAGCGAATCCGGCCGCAGGAAAGTGGAAGAGAAGTTTACCCTGGAAAAGATGGCGCAGGAAACGCTCGCGGTTTACAAAGACGCCCTCGAAAAGAAGAGGATCCTGGTGATTAAGTTAAGCGCCGTCGGGGACGCGATACTGGCGGTCCCGTCTTTTGAAGCTATCAAGAAAAAATTTCCTGATTCTCATCTCGTGTGTTTGACGGGGCCTCAGGCCGCCGAAGTCCTGGGACGGTGCCCTTTCATTGATGAGCTCATCACCTGCGACCTCAAAGGGAAAGACCGCGGGTTCAAAAGTCTTTTACGTCTGGGTGTTAAACTCCTGCGGCGCCGCTTTGACGCGGTCATTGACCTGCAAAATAACAGGAAGAGCCATTTCCTGGCCTATGCCACGATGAGCCGGCACCGTTATGGATACGACAACGGCAAATGGAGCTTTTTTCTGAACCACAGATGCAAAGGCGCCAAAGACACCCTGGCGCCGGTCGCGCACCAGTTTCGTGTCCTGGAGATGATGGGGATCGAATATGGCGCCGAGGCCCTGGGACTTTGGCCTTCGCCGGAGGATGAGAAATTTTCGCGCGATTTTCTCTCGGGTGAGACCGCGCAGGACCGTTTGGTGGGGATCAATATCGGCGCAAGCCCGCGGTGGGAAAGCAAGCGATGGATGGCCGGCAGGTTCGCGGAACTCTGCGATATTCTGGAGGCAAAAGGTTGGCGTGTTCTTTTGACCGGGAGCAGACAGGACGCGGCGTTCGCCAAAAAAGTCCTCAAACAGGCGAAAGGCCGTCCTCTTTGCGCCGTGGCCCAGACGACGATCATGCAGCTGGCGGCCCTGGTCCGCCATTGCCGGGTCTATGTGACAGGCGATTCGGCGCCTATGCATGTGGCCTGTGCCATGCGCGTGCCCCTTGTCGCGCTTTTCGGCCCCACGGATCCCCGCAGGCATCTGCACGCCTCTGAGCGAAGTGTTGTCCTGCAAAAAGGATGCAAGCCGTGTTACGATGATGTCTGCCGCAAAAAAACTCATATCTGCATGAACAGTATTCTGGTCAAGGATGTGGTGGCCGCCGTGGAAAAATGCGCGGGGGCTTCTTTATGAAGATCCTCATTTTGACAAACCATTTGAATTTGGGCGGGGTCAGCGTCTATGTCTGCCAGCTGGCCGCGAGGCTGGCGGCGGGCCACGGGGCGAAGGTTTTTGTGGCATCCCGCGGGGGAGACCTGCAGGAAAGCCTTCGGGCGGCCGGCGTCTCCGACATCCGGATCCCTCTGACGACCAAATGCGAATTCAGCCCCAAGGTCCTGTTTTCGGCTTTAAAACTGCTGCCTGTCATCAGGCGGGAGAAGATCGATGTGATCCACGCCAACACGCGCGTCACCCAGGTGCTGGGGAGCCTTTTGTCCCTGGCGACGGGAAAACCCATGCTCTCGACCTGTCACGGGTATTTCAAAAGGCGCTTGAGCCGTCTCGCTTTGCCTTGCTGGGGCCGGCGCGTCATTGCCATCAGCGACCAGGTCAGGGACCATCTGATTTATGATTTTGATGTGGAGGCTGAGCGCATAAACCTTATTTATAACGGTGTCGAGGCCGGAAAATTCATTCCTCGTTCTTCTGGGGAGATCCGGCGCCAGAAAGGGTTTTGGGGGATCGAGGCCGGCCAAAAGGTGGCAGGACATATCGGTCGCTTGTCCTCGGTCAAGGGCCAGGCCACGATCGTTCTGGCGGCTGAGGCCTTGAAACAGAAACGTCCGGATTTGCGCTGGATCATTGTGGGGGACGGCAAAGAGGGGCCGCGCCTGAAAGAGTTGATCACCGCGCGGGGCGTGCAGAACATTGTCCGCATCTTTCCTTCCCAGGGAGACACGTCCCTGGCCCTGGCGTCCATGGATGTTTTTGTCATGCCTTCGCTGCAGGAAGGGCTGGGGATTTCCATTCTGGAGGCCCAGGCGCAGGGCGTTCCTGTTGTGGCCTCGCGCGTGGGGGGCATCCCCACGGTTATTGAAGACGGCGCCACAGGCCTGCTCGTGCCTCCCCAAGACCCGCGATCGCTGGCCCAGGCCGTTGAAAAATTTCTCGATGAGCCGGATTGGGCGTCGGGGGTTGTGCGTAAGGCCAGGCTTCATGTGACCGAAAGGTTCTCTTTGGATATTATGGCGGAAAAGACATACAAGGTCTATTCGGCGCTGGCGCCGGCCAAGGCCGGGGTTCGCGGGCTTGCCGGGGCGCAGGAGGCGTGATGGCCAGACAGGCCTGGAAGGCCGCGCGCTATGTTCTGGTTTTTTTCGCGACAGCCCTGGCTGTTCTGCTCGTTCACCTGTTTTCGCAGGGTCCGGAAGCCGCGATCCTGATGTATCACAGCGTGGGTATCGAGCGGGCGGTTCATACGTCCCTGAACGTGCCGTCGGAGGTTTTCGCGCGGCAGATGGATTTTCTGTCTCGTCATCAATACAGGGTGATCCGTCTCACAGAGCTGGCTGAGAAGATCAGACGGGGGGAAAGGATACCCCGCAAGACCGTTGTGCTCACCTTCGACGACGGTTATGAGAATAATTACATCAACGTTTTTCCTGTGCTCAAGAAGTACGGGTTTCCGGCGACGGTCTTTCTGATCGCTTCAAAATTGGGGAAAAATCATGACCTGGTTGAAAATTTGACGCTGCGGATCATGACCGGCGGCATGGCCAGGGAAATGTCGGATTCAGGCCTTGTGGATTTCGGTTCGCACACCTTGCGTCATTCGTATCTTCCCGGCATCGCGGATAAGGGCCGGCTGGGGGAGGAGATCGTCGGTTCCAAGAAATTTCTGGAAGGGGTTTTTGGGAAGCCCGTGGAAACTTTCTCCTATCCCATCGGGGGCTATTCCCGCGGTATTGAACAGATGGTCCGCGCGGCCGGATACAAGGCGGCCGTGACCATAAATAAAAAAAACGCGTCTTCGCGCGACCTTTACGCGCTCAAGAGGATCAAGGTCAAATCCTTTCATCCTGTTTCTTTTTTTGTTCAGACCAGCGGCTATTACCTGCGGCTTAAGGAGATCTGATGGGAGCCTTTTTTTCCAACGGCGTTTCGGAATTTTCCGCCCAGGAAAGGATTGTGATCGTCGAGCCTAACTGGCTGGGCGACGTGCTTTTTTCAACACCCGCCATCCGGGCCGTGCGCCAGAAGCACCCGGGCGCCTTCATCACGGCCCTGGTTGTTCCGCGCTGCAAAACCCTTCTTTTGGGGAATAATTATCTCGATGAGGTCCTGGCGCTCGATGAGGGCATACGCTATAAGGGGCTTTCGGGAAAAATGCGCCTGGTCCGGGATCTGCGCATCCGGCGTTTCAGCGCCGCCTATATCCTGAGACCTTCGTTGACCCGGACCCTTTGTCTTTGGCTGGCGGGAGTGAAACGCCGGACGGGGTTTTATACAGGCAAGACCGGGTTTTTGTTGACCGAAAAGGTCGCCTATCCCAAGGACAGGATGCACAGGGCCGACATTTATTATTACCTGATTGCCGGAACCAGGATCCCGGAAGGCAAAAGGCATTGCGATCTTTTTGTTTCGGATGAGGACCGGGCGTTCATCGAGGATTTTTTGAAGAAGCATGGACTGGGGCAGAGGCGTGCCCTGGTGTCGCTTCACGTGGGAGGCAATTGGGGTCCCAAGCGCTGGCCCAAAGAAAATTTTGGACGGCTGATCCGCGTCCTTAAGGAAAAATATGAAGCCGATGTCGTCCTCTCGGGCTCTTACGCCGATCACGCCCTGGCTGATGAAATCGCGGGGCTTTCCGGCGTCCATCCTTTTATCGCCTGCGGATTAACGACCCTCAAGCAGGCCGCCATCCTTTTTCAGAGGAGCCAAGTCGTCATCTCGGCGGATTCCGGACCCCTGCATCTGGCCGCCGCGGCCGGAGCGCGCTGTCTTTCTCTTTACGGCCCGACTTCTCCTGAGCTCACAGGCCCTTTGGGCCGGCAGGAAATTCCTGTCCTGCGCGCCCCGGACCTCAATTGTGAAACTCCGTGTTACAACAAGGAATGCCAGGATAATATCTGCATGCGTTCGATCAGCGTGGACCAGGTTGTCGAGGAGCTCGACAGCCGCGGCTGGCTTAAGCCGGAGGCAAAAAAATGAGGCTCCGACTGAAGCCAGCGGCGGTTTCTCCGCAGATCCGCCGGATCCTTTATATCACCATGAGCAATCTCGGCGACGCCGTCATGGCCCTGCCGGCCTTCGATTTTTTGAAACGGGAGTGTCCTTCGGCGCGAGTGACGGTTGTGGCCGCCCCGCGCACCCGTTGTCTTTTTGAACATCATCCGGGCGTCGATGAGCTCATCGTCTTCGACAAACACTCGTCTTTGAAAGAGAAGATCGCTCTTTACGGCCGTCTCAGGCGCGCGGGTTTCGATGTGATCGTGGACCTGAAAAATTCTTTTTACAGCTGGGGATTGAAGGCCCGCTATAAAAGTCCGGCGAGCCCGCGTTATCCTTCCTGGGCCAGGCACGATTATCAGAGGCATCTTTTGAAAGCGGCCATGGCCCTGCGGCCTCACCCCTCGGGTCCGGTCAGGCAGGAAGAATTCCGCGAATGGGATTGCTGCCGGAATCCTTCTTTCATCAGCCGCAAAGACACGGATTCGCTTTTGAATTTACTCACCGGCCACGGCCTCGAAACCGGCAATTTTGTCCTTCTGGTGCCCGGCAGCCGCAGTGATATGAAAAAATGGAACGGCGCAGGATACGCCCAGGTGGCCGGCGAACTGCAGGAGCGCTACAGGAAGAAGGTTGTCATAGCCGGAGAGCGGTCGGAGGAGCCGGTCGCGCGGCAGATCGCCTCCGCGGTGAGCGAACCTGTGATAGACCTCTGCGGGAAGACGAGCCTCGGCATGCTTTGCGCGCTTATCCTGAGGGCGGAGCTTGTGGTGGGCAGCGACAGCGGAGCCCTTCAGATCGCCAGTTATCTGGACCGGCCCATTGTCGGGCTTTACGGCCCCACAGACCCTGACCGTTACGGGCCCTGGTCGTCTCACAGCATCGCGGTCCGCAAGAATGTTCTGTGCGCTCCCTGTTCTCAGGCCGCCTGTCTTCGCCGGGACCACGCGTGCATGAAAACGATCCTTCCTTATGATGTGCTGCTGGCCGTGAAACTGATCCTGGAAGGCAAAGAGGAACGGTTCAGGGACCGTCGTTATCGCAGGATCCTCGTCGCGCGGACGGACCGCCTCGGGGATGTCCTGTTGTCCACCCCCGCGTTGCGCGCCCTTCGGGACCGTTATCCGTCAAGCTTTATCGCGGTCATGGTTTCTCCTTATACCCGCAGCCTGGTGGAAGGCAATCCTTATGTGGATGAGGTTATTGTTTTCGATAAGGATAAAGAAAAGGGCCTTTTGGCCACATTGGCCTTCAGCCGCAGGCTGGCGCGTTTTTCCTTTGATCTGGCCATCGTGCTGCATCCGACCTTTCGCGTGCACCTGGTGACGTTTTTGGCCGGCATCAGGGACCGTATCGGCTACGACTGGAAAGCGCCGTATTTTTTGACGCGGGCGCTGCCCCACAGGAAACAGGAAGGCTTGAAGCACGAGATGGAATATAATTTCGACCTGTTGAGGGAGGCGGGAGTGGATGAGACCTGTGTCCAGATGCATATTCCGCTGGACAAAGCGTCGGAAGAGAGGATGGAGGATTTTTTTAACAGGGTTGTTGCCGGGGGCCCCGGCCCTGTCATCGCCCTGAATCCCGCGGCCAGCTGTCCTTCCAAGCTTTGGCCCGTAGAGAAGTTCGCGCGTTTGAGCGATGAGCTGCAGAAACAACTCGGAGCCCGCGTCCTGGTCATAACGGATGCCGCCCACAGGTCTATTTCCGAACAGCTCTTTAATCTTGTTTCCATCAGGCCCGTCGATTGTTCGGGAATGTTCAGCGTGAGCGAACTGGCCAGTCTTTTGAAGAGGTGCTCGTTATTGATCTCCAACGATTCCGGGCCAGTGCATATGGCTGTTGCCGTCGGCACGCCCGTGATATCCATTTTTGGCCGCAACCAGCCGGGTTTAGGCCCCCGCCGCTGGGGGCCTGTTGGGCCGCGGGATATCGCCTTGCATAAGCCGGCGGGCTGTTCTCCCTGCCTTGCCCATGATTGCCAAAAGGGATTTGAGTGTCTGGCGTCTATCGGAATCGAGGAAGTTCTTGAGCATGCCAAAAGTATCCTGGCAGAGAGCTCAGGACAGCGGCATTGAGGGCCTTTGAAGTTAATTCGCGCGAATCATTCACAGTCGCCTTGCTTGGCAAGCTCTGTGAATGATGCGCCCATTAAAAGGAGGGGAAGATGAAACAGATGAAAGTCAGTGCCATTGTGGGGTTGGCGGTGACCGTTCTGGCCGTCGTGATCGCGTTCGCTTTCAGTTTTGCCACGCTTTCCTATCAGGCAGAGGTTGCCAAACTCAGGAAGATGAATAAGGAATACGAGGTTGTGATCCGCAATTATCAGGGATTGCTGGAAAGCATCAAGCTTCAGCTGGAAGAAGCGCCAAAGGCAGTTAAGTAATAAGATAGGCATTTCAAATACGCCGCCGCAGAAAAGCTGAGCTGACGGGTTAGGCCGGGTGTCGGCAGTTATCCAAAAAGGGTAGGCATCCGCATTCCATATGTCGCAGAAGGCGACACACTGACCTTTCCAATAAGGTCAGGTGGAGCGGAGGGCCTAATCCACAAAGGATAGGCATCCGCATTCCACATAGCGGAGGGCCTAACCCAGAAAAGGGTAGGTCTCCGTATTCCACACAGCGGAGGGCCTAATCCACAAAGGATAGGCCTGCGCAATTCTGTCGCAAAAGGCGGCACAGTTCTCATTCCGCCGGAGGCGGATTGGTTAATAACATGACTCCTCGCCAAACGCTTGTCAATTTCACCCGATGCGACCAGAGGTTCGAGTGAAATTGACTGACGCAGGCTTCGGAGTTAACCCAGAAAAGGGTAGGCCTGCGCAATTCCAAATAAGCGCAAGGGCCTAATCCGCCAGAGGCGGATTAAGGGGGAAAAATGAAGGCAATGAAAACAAGAGGACTTGTTATCGCTATCACCATTGTTGTTATTTTTATCGCCGGTATAGGCATAGGCGATTGGCTGGCCAGCGCTCGTTCCCAGGCACTGATCGCACGGCTTGAAGGGGAGAGGACGATCCTAAAGACCGAGATTGAGCGGTATATGCAGGTTGTCCGCAATATCCGTTCGGAGGCCACGCAAGCGATGCCCCTGGAAAGAGCGCAGGAGCAGGAGAAGTAGTTCGGGAAAAGGCATCTTTAGCCGCCTAAGCGTCCAAACAGCAAGGGTATTTAAGGAGGAACTTTATGAGGATAAGGTTATGGATTTTTGGATTGGCCCTGGCGGCAGCAGCCGGATGCGCGAATGTCTGTGAATTCGGACGTTCCAGCGATTCGGAGAAAAACGTCCGTTGTTACGGCTTGATGGACGCGGCTAAGCCCGGCATGACGCAAAAAGAGGTTGAAAAGAAGATCGGGTTCCCTGATCAGAGGAGGTTCGGGATCAGTTATATGGGCAAGCATTATGACGAGGCCTGGATTTATACGACGGCCGCTCCCAAAACCATCCTGTATTTTACCAATGGAATCCTTCAGGAAAAAGACTACCAGTCGTGAAGCCGGCCGCGTGATCGGGCATAAGGGAAATCGCGTATTTTTGTGCCATTTCCTGCTTTTGTCTCTTTCGTGCGCCTGATATCTCACCGCCTGGCCTTTGACTGAAACATATGTTGACCGCGATAGAGGTCGTTGATATAATTAACTCTTCAATAAAGCGTGAATTACCCCATCAAAATGGACCTCTCAAGACTCAAGACTTATTCCATCAAATCCAGAATCAGCAAGGTTGATAAGGCTTTGCTTGCCAAGCCTCTTAAGGGCCGGGCAAGCTTCCGGTCTTTTTTTGACTCACTTCCTAACATTCTAAAAGCAAAAGACTTAAGAGAGGTTGTCCGGGCTGTTGTCCTGGCCAGAAAGAAAAATAAGCCCGTCATTTTTCTCATGGGCGCGCATGTTGTCAAATGCGGGCTTTCGCCTGTCGTCATTGATCTGCTGGAACGCGGGATTCTGACGTCGATTTCCACCAATGGAGCAGGCATAATCCATGATTTTGAAATGGCATTTTGCGGAAAGACGTCTGAAGACGTGGCTTGCGCCCTCAAAGACGGAAGTTTCGGCATGGCCAGGGAAACAGCGGAGTTTATTAATGCCGCGATCGATGAGGGGGTCCAGAAGGGCAAGGGCCTGGGCGAATCTGTCGGTTATAAAATAGCGGAAGATAAGCTGAGGTTCAGGGATTTAAGCATCGCCGCCGCCTGTTACCGGCTCAAGCGGCTCCTGAGCGTGCATGTGGCGCTGGGGACGGACATTATCCATCAGCATCCGTCCTGCGACGGGGCCAGGACCGGCGAGGCCTCCCTGCGGGATTTCCGGAAACTCGCTGATGAGGTTGCGCGCCTGGATGGAGGCGGTGTTGTGATCAATGTCGGTTCTGCCGTCATCCTGCCTGAGGTTTTCTTGAAGGCCTTGAGCATTTCCCGGAACCTCAACGCGAGGGTCCGCGATTTTACCACGGTTAATTTCGACATGAATTTCCATTACAGGCCCCACCAGAATATCGTCACAAGGCCGCTGGACGGCTGCGGACGCGGTTACTACATTCTCGGGCATCATGAGATCATGCTTCCGCTTCTGGCCCACGCCATCAAGGAGGCAAGGGGTTGATATGGCCGTTTTGACAAAAGAGAAGCTGAAGAAAATATTCGCCGGGTTTTCAGCGTCCCGCATTATGGTCATAGGCGATCTCATCCTGGATGAGTTTATCTGGGGCAGGGCGGATAGAATTTCGCCTGAGGCCCCGGTCCCCGTGGTCTGGGCGCAGTCCCAGTCTTTCATGCCCGGAGGCGCCTCCAACGTTGCCAATAACCTGGCTTCTCTGGGCGCCAAGGTTTTTCTCTATGGCGTCGTGGGTGAAGACAGGAACGGCCAGACCCTCACCGGGCTTCTGGAGAAGAAGGGCGTGGATTGCCAGGGGGTGATCGGCGATCCGGACAGGCCGACGACCGTTAAGACCCGCATCATCGCCGGGCATCAGCAGATGGTCCGGCTGGACTGGGAAAAAACAGAGGGGCTTCATGTCGACAGAAGCAAGGAGATCATTGCCCGGATCCAAAAAAGGATCGATAGCGTCGACGCGTTGATTATTGAGGATTACGGCAAGGGATTGATCCAGCCCGGCCTTTTGAAGAGCATCATCGCCCTGGCCAAAAAACATAAAAAGATCATTACTGTTGACCCCAAGGTGGAGCATTTCAGTTATTACAAGGGGATAACGGCCATGACCCCCAATGAAAAAGAGGCGTCCGCGGGCGCGAAGATTCCTGTCCAGGCCGATGAGGATATTGACCGTATCGGCTGGAAGCTGCTCAAGACGCTGCGCAGTGAAGGCGTTCTGGTCACCCTTGGCGAGAAAGGCATGAAGCTGTTCAAGGGAAACCGCCTCATTCATATCCCTACCGTGGCGCAGGAGGTCTTTGATGTTTCCGGCGCCGGGGATACCGTTATTTCCGTTTTTACTCTGGCCCTCTCGCGCGGCGTGGACATGGAGAACGCCGCCAAGATCGCCAATGTCGCGGCCGGCGTTGTGGTGGGGAAGGTTGGCGTGGCCGTGGTGAGCCCGGCGGAAATTCTGGAAGGCTGGGAGCGCTTGAAGGGGAAGCTGGCTTAAAAAAGAAGGATTTCTGAAAAATGAACGCGATCGGCGTGATACCCGCCCGTTATGGTTCTGTGCGCTTCGAAGGCAAGGTCTTGGCGGACCTTTTGGGAAAACCCATGCTTCAGCATGTCTGGGAAAACGCGCGCAAGGCCAAGTCCTTAGATGACGTCATTGTTGCCTGCGACGATGAAAGGATCAAGGTCGCCGTCGAGGGATTCGGCGGCAAGGCCGTTATGACGGCCAAAGCGCACACCAGCGGCACGGAACGCATCGCTGAAGCCGTCGGAGAAATGGACGTCAAGGTCGTGGTGAATATTCAGGGGGATGAGCCTCTCATCCATCCGTCCATGATCAATGATGTGGCCACGACGCTTTTGAATAATCCGCAGTTGAATGTGGCGACGGTCATGAAGCGTATCGAGCACGAAGAGGAGATCGCCGACCCGAATGTCGTCAAGGTGGTCGTCAACAAGAAGGCCCAGGCCCTGTATTTTTCCCGTTGCCCGATCCCTTTTGTCAGGGAAGAGGAACCCGGGATGCGTGTCCATAACAAGCATATCGGGCTTTACGGTTACACGAAGGATTTTCTGTTCATTTATAAAAATCTGCCGGTTTCCAGATTGGAGAGCTTTGAGAAGCTTGAGCAGTTGAGAATTTTGGAGAACGGCTATTCGATCCGCGTGGTGGAGACCAAGCACGAAACGATCGGAGTCGATACCCGCGAGGATCTGGAAAAGGTGAAGCAGTGGATGCTTTTGAGAAATAAGGTGGGAGAGATTTGATGGGCGTCAGGCGCGTCAAGATCGGGAATGTGGAGTTGGGAGGGGGCCGGCCCTTGGTCCTGATTGCCGGGCCATGCGTCATCGAGTCCGAGAAAGCCACGCTGAAGGCGGCCGGGTGCCTGGTGGAGATTTGCCGCTCATCGCAGATACCGCTTGTTTTCAAATCCAGCTACGATAAGGCCAACAGGACATCCCTGTCTTCTTTCCGCGGCCCCGGTTTAAGGGAAGGTTTAAAGATCCTCTCCCGCGTGCGCAAGGATTTCGGGATTCCTGTTTTGAGCGATGTGCACAGTGTGGAAGAGGCCCGGATGGCCGGGGAGGTCCTGGATTGCCTGCAGATACCGGCTTTTTTATGCCGCCAGACCGATCTTCTCATGGCCGCGGCCAGGACAAAAAAAGCGATCAATATCAAGAAAGGTCAGTTTCTGGCGCCCTGGAATATGGATGAAGTGGTTCGTAAGATCGAAGCCAGCGGCAACCGCAAGATCCTGCTTTCCGAACGGGGGGTTTCTTTCGGATACAATAATCTCGTCGTGGATTTCCGCAGTCTTTCCATCATGCGCGCCCTGGGGTATCCGGTGATTTTCGACGCGACACACAGTGTTCAGATCCCGGGCGGCCGGGGGACTTCCAGCGGCGGTGAGAAGAGATATGTGGCCGCCTTGTCCCGGGCGGCCGTTGCGTTCGGCTGCGACGGTCTTTTCCTGGAAGTCCACCAAAATCCGGATAAGGCTCTCTGCGACGGCCCGAACATGCTCTCGCTTTCGGAATTGCCGCGGCTTTTGAAAGCGGTCAGCGGAATCGAGCGGATCAGCAGGACTTCTTAGAAAAAACGGATCAGATTCCCTCAAGGATTTTTTCGCAAAAAAACAAGAAGGAACCCAGATGCACATTGCCCAGGCTAAACAGGTTTTGCGGATCGAGGCGGATGCCATCGAGGCTTTGATCCGCAGGTTGGACGCGTCTTTTGACAAGGCGATCGGCCTTTTGGCGGATTGCCGCGGGCGCGTGATCGTCACGGGCATGGGCAAAGGGGGCCTGATCGGTCAAAAGATCTCCGCGACCCTTTCCTCCACGGGGACGCCCAGCCTGTTTTTGCATTCGGCGGAAGCGATCCATGGAGACCTGGGCCGCGTGACGCGGGAGGATGTGATCCTGGCGATCTCCAACAGCGGTGAAACGGAGGAAGTCATCAAGCTTCTTCCTCTCATCAAAAAGATCGGCGTCAAGCTGATCGCGTTGACCGGCAACGCCCGTTCGACGCTGGCCAAGCACAGCGACGTGGTCCTGGATGTCTCCGTTAAAAAAGAGGCCTGTCCGCTGGGGTTGGCCCCGACGGCCAGCACGACCGCCGCGCTCGCCATGGGAGACGCGATCGCCGTTTGTCTTCTGAAGGAAAAAGGATTCAAGGCGGAAGATTTCGCGTTCTACCATCCCGGAGGAGCGCTGGGAAAAAGGCTTCTTTTGAAGGTCGAAGATATTATGCGAAAAGGCTCCTGGAACCCGGTCGTTAAGGGCGAGCTTCTTGTGGGCGACGTTCTTTTAAAGATCACCGGGGCGCGGGCCGGGGCGGCCAGCGTGGTGGATTCTTCCGGCCGGCTGACGGGTATTTTTACGGATGGTGATCTGAGGCGGCATGTGGATAACAGCGAGTCGCTGGTGACCAGAAAAGTCAAAGACGTCATGACCAAAAATCCCGTGACGATCTCCCGGGACCGGCTGGCCAGCGAGGCCCTGCGAATCCTCAAAGACAAAAGGATCGATGAGCTGCCCGTTGTGGATGAAAAAGGGCGGCCGATCGGAATGCTGGATGTGCAGGACCTGTTGAAGGCAGGTCTGGTTTGAGGAAGAAAATAGCGATGACGGCAAAAAAGCTCCAGGCCAGGTTCAAAAAAATCAAATTATTGCTGTTGGACGTCGATGGCGTTCTGACGGATGGCCGCATCATTTATGACAGCGGGGGCAGGGACGCGAAATTTTTTGACGTGCACGACGGCCTGGGCGTTACGCTTCTGGGACGGCTGGGCGTAAAGACCATTTTGATCACGGCCAAGGGGTCCGGTTGCATAGACCCCAGGGCCAAAGACATGCACGTGGAGGCGGTTTATAAGATGGATCAGATGTCGGAGACGGGCATGTGCCCGAAATCGCAGGCGTATCGCGCGATCAAAAAGAATTTCGAAGCCGGGGACGAAGAGATTTGTTTTGTGGGGGATGATCTGGTGGATCTTTGCGTGATGCGTCAGTGCGGTCTTCCCGTGGCCGTCTCAAACGCGGTCGCGGAAGTGAAAAAAGCCGCCGTGTATGTGACGGCTAAGCCCGGAGGCCGGGGCGCTGTGCGCGAAGTGGCGGAATTGATCTTGAAATCCAAAGGGCTGTGGGAAAAAGCCGTGGAGTTGTATACGTGAAAGCCAGATTTGTCCTGACGGCGGTTTTGTTTTTGAGCGCGTGGGCGCAGGCCTTGGCCCTGGGCGTGGAAGGGCCGGCCGGCTCTCCCGGAGGCAGCGATCCCCAGCAGATGCAGGATTTTAATATCGCCGGCTACGACGCGAAAGGGGATAAGACCTGGGAGGTGGAAGGCGCCTCCATGGATATGATGGGCGACGATGTCAAGATCGCCGATATCACGGCCCGCCTTTTTGGGCAGGAGCCGGACGGTCAGAGCATGGTATTGACGGCGGACCATGGCCGTTTTGACAAGACTTCCGGGAAGGTGCGGCTGGAAGACAATGTCCGCGCCGTGACCGAAAGCGGAGCGGAGATGACGACCAGCGTCCTGGACTGGTCTCAAACAGACCGCCTGATCTCCACCGAAGAGAAAGTCAATATCACCAGGGACAATATGGAGGCTGTGGGCACGGGCCTGGAGGCCAAACCCGACTTGAAGGTCGCCAAGCTTGAAAAGGACGTGACATTGACCCTTCCCCAGCAACAGCCGGCTTCGGCGGCCGCCGAGGAGAAGTCGCTGGGCCCCGGGAAGATGGTGATTACCTGCGACGGGCCCATGGAACTTGACTATGAAGAGCAGTTCGCGACATTCGAGAAAAACGTCCACGTGGACAGCGAGGGCGATCAGGGCCAGATGGTTTCCGATAAAATGACGGTTTATTTCGATAAGGCGAGCAAGCAGATCGGCAAGATCGTGGCCGAAGGAAACGTCAAGATCACCAGGGATGGGAACACGTCTCACAGCGAGACCGCGGTTTTCATGGCCAAGGACAGAAAAATGGTCTTGACCGGCCGGCCGCAGCTGGTGATGTATATGGAAGAAGGCGGATTTGAAATGGGCGGGTTCTAATGTATTTATTGGAAGCCAAAGGACTGGTCAAGACGTATCACCACCGCCGGGTGGTCGATAGCGTCAATTTGGTGGTCAAGCGCGGGGAGATCGTCGGTCTGCTTGGCCCCAACGGCGCGGGAAAAACAACGACTTTTTATATGATCGTCGGGATTATCCCGCCGGAAGAAGGCCAGATTATTTTTGACAATAACGATATCACGAGGCTGCCCATTCACCGGCGCGCGCATTTCGGCATCGGTTACCTGGCGCAGGAAAGTTCGGTTTTCCGCAAATTGACCGTGAAACAGAATATCATGGCCATTCTTGAGACCTTGCCGATCTCTTACCGGGAGCGGCGCAAGCGGCTGGACCACCTGCTGGAAGAGTTGAAGATAGCCCATCTGAAGAACCACAAGGCCTATACCCTCTCAGGCGGAGAGCGGCGCAGGCTTGAGATCACGCGCGCCCTTGTGACAAACCCCTCATTTATCCTTTTGGATGAACCGTTTTCAGGAATCGATCCCATCGTCGTCGCGGACGCCCAGCAGATTATCCGGGAACTCAAAGAAAAGGGCCTGGGGGTTTTGTTGACGGATCATAACGTCCGCGAAACGTTGTCGATCACCGACAGGGCCTATCTGATCGCCAACGGCCGCATCGTTATTTCCGGCACGGCGTCGGATTTGATCAACAATGCCCATGCCCGTGAGATTTATCTGGGAGAAAAATTCAGGATGTAATGAGGCCTAATTTGCCCTCAAGGGAGCGGTAAACAAAAGAGAAGACGCGCAGAGCAACGAAAGGGAGCGGTAATGAAAGTCACAAAAAGCAAATCCAAAGACAATAAGGTGGTTCTTGACATAGAAGTCCCTCAAGAACAGGTGAAGAAGAAATTCGACGAGGTTTATGAGAAGATCGGCCAGGAGGCCAAGATTCCCGGATACAGGCCCGGCAAGGCGCCGCGCCATATCCTGGAGCAGCACCACAGCGCCCTGGCGCGCGAAGAGGTCATCAAGGGCCTGATCACCGAGAGCTATGAAAAGAGCGTTAAGGATGAGAGCGTCGACGTCATTGATCTGCCCCAGATTACCGATGTCAAGCTGGATGAACTGGTTTTGAAGTATAAGGCCGAGGTCGAGGTCAAGCCGGAGATCAAGATCAAGCAGTACAAGGGGCTTAGCGTCAAAAAACAGGAGATCAAGGTTGAGGCGTCGGAAATCGAGGATTATATCAAGCAGCTCAAGAAAACCCGCGGCGAAGACATGACCGACGAGCGGCTGGGCCGGGGCCTGGGTTATAAGACCAAAGAGGAATTCCTGGATTGTCTGCAGAAGCAGATGTATCTCAAGAAAGAGAATGATGAGCGCGCCAGGCTTGAAAAAGAGCTTATCAGCCAGGTCGTCAAGAACAGTTCTTTTCAGGTTCCCAGGTCGCTAGTGGAAAAGAGGCAGCAGGAATTGGAGCATCAGGCTGAGCACCAGATGGCCAATTACGGATTGCCTGCCGAGCGCATCCGGGAGCGCGTCAAGGAATTTGAGCCGAAGCTCAAGACCGAGGCTGAGGAGCAGGTCAGGGTTTTTCTTGTTCTGGAAACCGTGGCCAAGCTGGAAAACATGGCCTTAGACGACCATATGCTCAACAAGGTCATAGAATTTTTATTCGCGGAAGCCGAGTGGCAGTAAAGAATTAAAAATTAAGAATTAAGAATGAAAAATTAAGACAGAAGACGGTTTAGTTCGTTAGTTTTTTGTTTTAAATTTTTATTCCCTGCTATTTTTTGTTTTAGCGTTTTCATTCTTTACTCTTAATTCTTCATTTTCCATTGTTTATTGTTCTAAAAGGAGGTTTCTTATGTCGCATGCGCAAATGCTGGTCCCCATGGTTATCGAACAATCGGGTCACGTCGAGAGGGCTTATGATATTTATTCCAGGCTTCTCAAGGACAGGATCGTCTTCATCGGAACCCCTGTGGACGATATGGTTGCCAACCTTGTGATCGCGCAGCTTTTATTCCTGCAGATGGAAGATGTCAACAAGGACATCAGCGTCTATATCAATTCGCCGGGCGGTTCGGTGACCAGCGGCCTGGCCATTTATGACACGATGCAATTCGTGAAATGCGACGTGGCGACTTATTGCGTGGGACAGGCGGCCAGTATGGGGGCTTTGCTTTTGGCCGCCGGCCGCAAGGGCAAGAGGTACGCTTTGCCGAATTCCAGGATCATGATCCATCAGCCCTGGGGCGGCGTGCAGGGCGCGGCAGCGGACATCTCCATCCAGGCCAAAGAGATCTTGAGGATCCGCGAAATGCTTGAAGATATTCTGGCCAAACATACCGGCCAGCCGCTCGATCGCATCAAAAAGGATTCCGACAGGGATTATTTCATGTCTTCCGAAGAAGCCAAAGCCTACGGCCTGATCGATGAAGTGCTTGCTCCCGAATCGGGCAAGAAGGGAAAATAGTTCCCTCCAGAAAGGACAACCGATGAAGAAAAATTATCTTTTGACGCCAGGACCTACGCCATTGCCGCCGGAAATCTGTGAAGCGTTATCGCGTCCGATCATCCATCACCGCACGCCTCAGTTCCAGAATATCCTCAAAGAAGTCGAAGAGAGCCTGAAAAACGCCTTTCAGACCAAGAATGATGTTTTTATTCTGACATCTTCCGGGACGGGGGCCATGGAGGCCGCCGTCGTGAATCTGTTGTCCTGGGGCGACAAGGCATTGGTTATCCAGGGCGGGAAATTCGGAGAGCGGTGGACCGAATTGTGCGAGGCTTACGGCGTTAAGCCCATCGTCATCACGGTGGAGTGGGGCAAAGGCCTTGATCCGCAGGTTTTGAAGGACTACCTGGAAAAGGATCCCGCGATCAAAGCTGTTTTTGCCACTCTCTGCGAAACCTCCACAGGCGTCACGTTCGACATCAAGGCTTTCGGCCAGGTTGTCAAGGATACCGCCGCGGTTTTGGTCGTGGATGCCATCAGCGGCCTGGGAGCGGTCGACCTTCAGACCGATGCCTGGAGCGTGGATGTGGTCGTGTCGGGTTCGCAAAAAGGGTTTATGCTTCCTCCGGGGCTGGCCTTTATCAGCACCAGCAAAAAAGCCTGGAAACTGGTCGAGGAATCGAAGTGCCCGAAATATTATTTTGATCTGAAAACGGCCAAGAAGGCCTTAGACAAGACGGATACGGCCTTCACTCCCGCCATCGGGATCGTCATTGCTTTGAACGAAGCCCTGAGGATCATGAAGGCCGAAGGGTTCGAAAATATTTTTCACCGTCATAAAAAGCTGGCGGAAGCCACGCGCGCGGCGATGAAGGGGCTCAACATGGACTTGTTCGCGCCGGAGGCGGGCTCGGACGCCGTGACGGCCGTCAGGGTGCCGGCCGGTATCGACGGAGAAAAGCTGGTCAAGACCATGCGGGATGAGTTCGGCGTCGTCATGGCCGGCGGGCAGGGAGAGATGAAGGGGAAGCTTTTGCGGATCGCGCACATGGGCTACATCAGCGAATTCGATGTTATCCTCGGCATTGCCTGTTTGGAAAAGGTTTTGAAGAGAATGGGTTACGCTTTTGATCTGGGCGCGGGGGTGAAAGCCGCGCAGGAAGTCCTCAATAAGTAACAGCTGAACAGTAGATAGAAAACAGGCGCCCGAAATTTTTGTTTCTTTTCTGTTGTTTTGGCAGGCGCTTTCAAACGATCTACTCTCTGCTTAAACAGGAGTTGCTATGTTCAAAATTCTGGTGAGTGACGCGTTGTCGCAGGAAGGCCTTGAGATTTTAAAAAGTTCGAAAGATTTTGTTGTCGATGAGAAAACAGGCTTGAAACCTGACGAGCTCAAGGCGATCGTCGGTAATTATGACGCTTTGATCGTGCGCAGCGCGACCAAGGTCACGGCCGATGTCATAGAGGCCGGCCGTAAACTGAAACTGATCGGGCGCGCCGGCGTGGGGCTGGACAACGTGGACCTGGCGGCGGCGACGGCCAAGGGGATCATCGTGATGAATACCCCGGCCGGCAATACGATTTCGACGGCCGAGCATACCATGAGCATGATCATGGCCTTGTCGAGGAATATCGCCCCCGCGGACCAGTCCATGAAAAAGAGCGAATGGAAACGCAAGGATTTTATGGGGGTCGAGCTTTACAACAAGACGATCGGTATCGTCGGTCTCGGCCGCATCGGGATGGAAGTCGCCAAGCGTTCGCTTTCCTTTGGGATGCGGGTGAAGGCCTATGACCCGTTTTTGTCCAAGGAAGTGGCCGAAAAGATGGGCGTGGAACTGGTGGGCCTGGAGGACATTTACAAGTCCGCGGATTATATCACGGTGCACGTCCCCCTGACGGAAGAAACAAAGGACATGATTTCTGAAAAGCAGTTGGCCCTGATGAAAGAGGGGGTGCGCATCATCAATTGCGCTCGCGGCGGGATTGTTAATGAAGAGGCGCTGGCCCGGGCCCTGGAATCGGGCAAGGTGGCGGGCGCGGCTTTCGATGTCTACAGGGAAGAGCCGCCCAAAGACTGTCCTCTGGTTAAATTTGGAAAGAATGTTGTCCTGACCCCGCATCTGGGGGCCTCGACAGAAGAGGCGCAGGTCAATGTGGCCATCGAGATCGCGCATCAGATCAGCGACGCCCTCACGGGCAAGGGAATCCGCAACGCGGCCAATTATCCTTCCGTGGACCCGGAAACGTATCATGCCCTTCAGCCCTATATCAATCTTTGTGAAAAACTCGGGTCTTTCACCAGCCAGATCTCGCAGGGCGCTTTGACAGAGGTGAACGTGACCTATAGCGGGGAGATCGCCGGTCATGACACGGCGCCTTTGACCATGGCCCTGATGAAGGGGTTGTTGTCTCCGATGTTGCAGGATACGGTGAATTTCATCAATTCCATGGCCCTGGCCAAGGACAGGGGGATCCGTGTCACGGAACTCAAGTCCAGGCAGTCGGAGGAGTTTGTGACACTGGTGTCTTTGGAGATCCGCACGGACAAGGAGACCCATCGCATCGCGGGCACTCTGTTGTCCAAGACGGAGCCGCGCCTGGTCAAGGTCGACGAATTTTACGTCGAAGCGCTTCCGGCGGGTTGCATGCTGATCATGCACAACTGGGACAAACCCGGCATTATCGGGAACCTCGGAAAACTTATGGGCGAGCACAATATCAATATCGCCGCCATGTCATTCGGCCGGGAAAAACAGGGAGGCCGCGCCATGTCGGTGTTGAACGTCGATAGCTGCGTCTCCGCCGACCTTTTAGCCAAGGTGAAAGCCCTGCCGCATATCCTGTCAGCCAAAACAGTCACTCTGTAGGAGGGGTGGTCAGCGATGAGTAAGGCCGTCCGGTCTATTTTTGCCGCCGTCATGGTCGCGGGGGCTTTCCTGTTATTGCCGCCGCGAGGTTTTGCCGCGGAAACAAAAGAACTGACCCTTGTTTTTACCGGCCAGTCCTTTGCCGCATTGTATCCGTGCGATTGCCGGCCTTCGGATGGAGGCGTTGCCAGGCGCGCGTCGGTGATCCGCAGTATCCGCGATTCATTTCCCAATGCCCTGGTGGTCGAGGCCGGCTCCAGCGTCGGTTCCGGACCCAGGGATCCCAACGCCCAGAATGAGGCGCTGGACAAGACGCGCAGTCATCTTTATCTGACGTCTTTAAGCGCCATGGGTTATGACGCCGTGCTTTTGGACAGCCAGGCTTTTGTGTTCGGGGAAAATTTCCTGAAAGAACATGACGCGCCTTTTGTTTCTTCCAACGACCGCAGGGCGGGATCGCCGTCCGTCATCAAAGATTTCGAGGGATGGAAAGTCGGCATCCTGGGCCTGACGGATTCCAGGAATCCGCTGGGGCCCAAGGAGTTTCAGGAGCTCTCCGGCAGCCTTCAGAAGCAGGTCGATGACCTCAGGGCCGCCGGCGTCAAGGTCATTATTCTTTTAAGCGCTCAGGCGCCGGAGGATGATGACAGTCTTTTGCAAAGCGTGAGGGGGATCGATATCGTCGTTAACGGCAGCCCGTACCTGGGCACCGTCAAGGCCTATAAACTGGGCGAGGCCCTTTTTGTCCAGACCTGGTGGCAAGCCAGGAATCTGGCGGCCCTGAGGATCCAGTTTGAGGACGGCAAAATCCAAAACAGCCAGATCCTGATGACTCCCCTGGGGCCTGAGATCGCCGATGACCCCGATATTTCCGGCCTCCTGCCATCCTGTTTTTCGGCGCGTGACTGCCGTCATGTCGCCGGGCTTTCGGCCTCCTGCGCCGACGGCGGGGTCAAAGAAGCGCGGTGTCATTATGTGGCGCTGCCGAAAGTGACATTGACGGTGATCGCCCCGTCGGATTGCCGCAATTGCCGCGTGGACGCGGTGCTCGCAGACCTCAAAGACATGTGGGGAGAGATGTCTTTGATCTTTCTCGACGAAAACGACCCGCGGGCGAAATCGTTGATCAAAGATTTTGCTATCGAGATGCTGCCGGCCTACATTTTTCACAAGGATGTCGAGGCCAGTGAATTTTTCCCGAATTTCAAGGCGAATCTGGAGGAGAAGAACGGATATTACAGGATCAGCCCTTCGATCGCCGGGGTGTCTTATATCCCCGGGCGGCCTAAGATCCCCGGACGCCTGGATGTGTTTTATGATATGCAGTATCCGCAGTTGAAGGCGTTGTTCGAGTTGTTGAAGGAATTTTCCGCCAGGCACAGGGATATCCGCGTGGAACTGCATTTTCTGGCCATCTGGGACAAGGATAAGGGGATATTGTCTTTGGGATCCGCGGCGGACGTCGAAGAGTTCAAGAGGGTGACCTGCGCGGCGGCCTTTTATCCTGAGGAAAAAGTCATGGATTATAATATCTGCCGCCAGGGACAGACGGAGGCGAGCTGGTGGGATGACTGCGCCCTCAAGGCGAAAATGCAGCCTGCCAAAATCAAGGCCTGCGCCTTGTCCGAGGAAGGCCTGAAGCTTTTTAAAGAGCGGATCCGCCTGACGGAGGAATTGAAAATAGCGTCGGGGCCGACTTTTCTTGTTGACAACGTGGAAATTTTTGGTATTGTCAATGTGCCGTCTTTAGAGGAATTCGAGCAAACCGTCACGGGTCAAGCGGCAGGAGCGCAAAAAACCAAGAGGAAACCATGAAGAACAAGACCAGCAGAATCTATCTCATCGATGTCACGAACAGGGACGGGGTCCAGACCTCCCGGATCTGTCTGTCTAAACTCCAGAAGACCATGTTGAATATCATGCTCAACGGGATGGGCATTTTTCAGTCTGAATTCGGCTTTCCCGTCACGCGGCATGAGATCAATTATTTGAACGCCAATCTGGAACTCTCCCGTATGGGCGTCCTTTCGCCGATCCGTCTCAGCGGATGGATCCGCGCGACCAAAGAAGACGTGACCACGGCTTTCCGCAATCTTCCGGGGATCAAATATCTGAACCTTTCGATCTCGACGTCGGATCAGATGATCATGAATAAATTTAAAGGCAAACTGGACCACCAGTCCGTCATCCGGGAAATGATGGAAGCGGCGCGCCTGGCCAAGGAACTTGGCGCCGATACGATCGGCATTAATGCCGAAGACGCCTCCCGCACGCGCATGGAATATCTGATCGAATTTTCCCAGGCGGCCAAGCAGGCCGGAGCGGACCGCATCCGTTACTGCGACACGCTGGGCTGCGACACGCCTTTTTCGATGTATGAAAGGATCCATAAGCTGGCGCAGATCGTCCAGATCCCCATTGAGATACACTGTCATAACGATTTAGGGTTGGTGGTCGCGAATTCCATAGCGGGAGCCAAGGCGGCCGTGGACGCGGGCGTTGACGCCTACATCAATACATGCGTCAACGGCATGGGCGAGCGGGCCGGTAACGCGGACCTGGTCAGCTGTATTCTGGCGATCCTTTATGGTTCCGATATGGCCGGAAAATATACGCTTGATGAGAAGATCGACCTCAAGAAGGCCTGGAAGATCTGTAAATACGCTTCCTATGCTTTCGGTGTTCCGATTCCCATCAATCAGCCGGGGATCGGGGCGAACGCCTTCGCCCATGAATCCGGCATTCACGCCGACGGCGCTCTGAAAGACCGCCGCAATTATGAGCTTTATGATTTTGAGGAGCTGGGCCGCGGTGAACCCGATGTCATCGACACGGGCCGCCAAATCACGGCCGGTGAATATTCCGGCATCAAGGGTTTCCGCAATGTCTACGATAAGCTTGAGATCGTATTGCGCGACGAAGCCGAAGCCGCCAAGGTCTTAGAGCTTGTCCGCTACGCGAATGTCCACAATCAGAAACCCCTGGTAGAGGATGAACTGCGTTTTGTGGCGCAATACCCTGAGATCGCCAGGCAGATATTCACGATGACGCCATAAGACGGCTGAATGAGAGTCAACAGCGGATAGCAAAAGCGGGTTTATTTATACGGCCATAAGCTATGCGCGGATTTTATGAATACAATTTTGATCGGTTTGCAGTGGGGGGATGAAGGAAAGGGCAAGGTCATCGACGTCCTTTCCCGCGATTCCCATTACGTGGTCCGATACCAGGGCGGCAATAACGCCGGCCACACCGTGGTTGTCAACGGCGATTCTTTCATCTTCCACCTCCTTCCGTCAGGAGTCCTGCACAAAGACAAGGTCTGCGTGATCGGCAACGGCGTGGTGGTGGACCCCCATGTCGTGCTCGAGGAGATCGATCTGTTGAAGAAAAAAGGCATCAGTATCAACGGCCGCCTGAAGATCTCCTCGCAGGCGCACGTGATCTTCCCTTACCATAAGATTTTAGACGGCCTGAGGGAAAAAAAGCGGGCCAACAAGATCGGAACGACAGGCCGGGGTATCGGCCCCTGTTACGCGGATAAATTCGCGCGCTGCGGCATCCGCATGAGCGACCTTTTGAACCGCAGGCTTTTGAGGGAAAAGCTGCTGGATAATCTGAGCGAAAAGAACGAGATCTTTAAGAAGGTTTTTCATCATCCGGGTTTTGCTTTCGACGAACTCTACGAAAGCTACCTGGCGTTCGGACGCAAGCTGAAGAATTTCATCACCGACACATCCCTGCTTTTGAATGAAGCCGTGGACCGGGGATCTTCCATTCTTTTTGAAGGGGCGCAAGGGACCTTTCTCGACATCGATTTCGGGACTTATCCCTTCGTGACGTCCTCCAACGCCGTGTCCGCGGGCGCCTGCACCGGCACCGGTGTTCCTCCGACAAAGATCGACCGCGTGGTGGGTGTCGTGAAGGCCTATACGACGCGCGTGGGCGAGGGGCCGTTTGTGACGGAGTTTCCGAGGATTTTGAACGAACAGATCCGCTGCAAGGGCCGGGAATTCGGCGCGACGACAGGCCGCCCTAGGCGCTGCGGCTGGTTTGACGCGGTCATGGCCCGCAGGGCCGTCATGATCAACGGCGTGGACACAATGGCCGTCATGAAGCTTGACGTGCTGGACCAGATGCCGAAGATCAAGGTCTGCGTTGCCTATCAATATAAGGGTAAAACATTTCATATTTTCCCTGATGACCTGGATGTCATGCGGGGGGCGAAGCCTGTTTATAAGGAATTCCCCGGATGGCAGAGGGAAACATCTTCCGTTTCTTCTTACAGCGCCCTTCCGGCCCGGGCCAAAAGCTACATCAGGGTCCTGGAAGAGATTTGCCGCGCCCCTGTCAGTATCGTTTCCGTGGGTTCTGGCCGCGAAGCAACCTTGTTCAAATAGGCCGCGTTTTTTAGGTCTTCGTTTTTGAATGTTTGGGGCCGCGCCATCGAACTTTATCTTGACGAAATCCGGCCGAAGTGTTATGTTGAGGTTTGCCGCTTTTCATTAAACCTTTAACTTTTTATTTCCGAATATTTTGCGATACTTTAATCCATTAAAAGTTCAGTAAAAGGAGGAGATATGCGTGGCCTGAGAAACGGGATCAGTTTTTTGGTGGTGGCCTTGCTTCTGGTAACGGCTTGCGGATGCACCATTATTTTCCAGAAAGGCCGTAAAACAGATATCCAGAAAATCCGCGAACTCCAGGAAGAGGTCGACCGTCTTTCCCAGATCAAGGCTGAGTTGGAAGAGAAGCTCAAGGGCGTTAGCGGCGTGAGCCTGAGCATGGAGGACAGGGGGCTTGTCATCACGTTTTTAGACGAGATCCTTTTTGATTCCGGCAAAGCCAAGATCAGGTCCGAGGCCTTCTCCGCCTTAGACAAGGTAACCTCTGTCATCACTTCAAAAGCCCCCGACATGAATATCGGCGTTGAGGGCCATACGGATAACGTTCCGATCAAATACTCGGGATGGAAATCGAATTGGGAACTCTCGACGGCAAGGGCTACGGCCGTTCTGCATTATCTTGTGGAAAAAGGCGTCGCGCCGGAAAATCTGGCGGCGATCGGATATGGGGAATTCCGGCCGGTGGCTTCCAACGATTCGGCCGAAGGGCGCAGGAAAAACCGGCGCGTGGAAATCGTGATACTTCCCGAGCTTCGCAAGGCCCCTGAAGCCACGACAGGCGCAAAGATGCTGGAGCCTGCCGAAAATCTTAAATAATTCAACGGTGAAGATGCGCAAGAACCAGCAGGCTTTGATCGTCCCCGTTATTTTGGCAGTCCTGCTCTTTGTATTCCTGGTGCGGCTTTCGCTGAACCTGAGTCATTCCCGGAGAAATTTCCGGAATGAGATGGCGCAGAGGCTGGATCTGGAAGAAAAAATATCCGTGATGGAAAAGGAGCGCCAGGAGATCATGGGAAAAATGCGTCTTCTTCAAACCCGTCTGGATATGGCTCTTCTGGAAGCCAGGACCGCTTCGCAGGAGCTGGAAAGAGAGAGAAAAGAAATGACGTCTTTGCGTTCGTCGGTAGAAAAGCTGAAGACGGAAAAAAGTTCCCCTTCCTTATAAGACAACTTGTTAAAACAAAACGCGAATGATCACAAAGGGGGGATTTATTCCCCTCTTTTTTATTATTCTATTGAAATTATCCATTGAGTATGGGGGTGCCTTATGAAGAGAAAGGCCAAAAGCGTAAAAAAGACAAAGATCGGGGCCCCGAAGCAGAAAATTGTCAAAGGGGCCAGACGCGTGGCCAAAAAGCCCGTCAGGAAGATGATGCCCAGACGGGCCGGCCTCGCAAGGACCCTTGAGTCAAAACCGCAGGAAATCGCCCATCAGGAAATGAGGGTGGAGCAGGCGAAGTATTATACCGGTGTTATGGAACAGCCTGTTTATCAGAAATCCGTCCTGTCTGAGCTTCAACACAAGGAACTTCCCTGGCGCTATGGAGAGGACATCCTGGTCCTTCAGATCCGTGACCCCTGGTGGGCGCACGCGTACTGGGATCTTTCTCCGCAGACTTTCGAGCGCCTTCGTAAGGAATTAGGGGCTCCGATGTCCTCGGGCCGCTGGATCCTGCGCGCCTATGATGTCAGCTTCATCAATTTTGACGGCACCAACGCGCACCGCTTTTTTGACACAGCCGTGGAATCCGACGCGGGCAACTGGTATTTGAATTTTGGAGCGCCGGGAACGTCCTGGTGCGTGGACCTCGGGCTTCTTTTGCCGGACGGCCGCTTTATCACGGTCATCCGCTCCAACATGATCGCCATGCCTCTGGACGGACCGTCCTGGGTGACCGATGAGGAATGGATGATCCCGGATGACGAATTCCGCAGGCTTTACGGCATGTCCGTCGGGCTGGGGCCGAATGTGTCGAGCCCCGTCGGGAAACTTTGGCAGGAGCGCCTGAAAAAAGACGTGACATCCCGCGGGATCGCCTCCATGGTCGGTTCTCCTGTTAAAAAAGAGGAGAAGAAGGATTCCTTCTGGCTGGTCGTGGACGCGGAATTGATCGTTTACGGGGCCACAGAACCAGATGCCCAGGTCACGGTCCAGGGAAAACCGGTCAAACTCAGGAAAGACGGCACGTTCACGCTGCGCTTTGCCTTGCCCGACGGCAGGCAGGAGATCCCTGTTGTGGCCAAGTCCGCAAGAATTGATGAGACTCGCACGATTACGCCTGTCGTGACGAGAAAAACCAATCGCAATCCTTAAAGAGAATCGATAAAAACCGAAGGATTTCCCAAGGCGGCCGTTCGACTTTAAAGACCTTGGAAGAAAATCCCATCCTAAGAGGTTGGAATGTTTAAAGGTTATTTATGCATGGTCCTGCACGGACACCTGCCCTATGTCCGCCATCCCGAGCACGAGGATTTTCTTGAAGAAGACTGGTTCTACGAAGCCATCACCGAGACTTATATCCCTCTGATCCTGATGTTTGAGCGCCTGGAGCGCGACAAGGTGAATTTTCGCCTGACCATGTCCGTGACGCCGACACTCGCCTCCATGCTGACCGACGGCCTGCTGCAGGACCGATACATCAAGCATATCAGCCGTTTGATCGAACTGGCGCATAAAGAGGTGGAGAGGACGCGCTGGATGCCGGAGTTCCAGAACCTGGCCCAGATGTATTTAAGGATCTTTACGGAATCCCGCGATCTTTTCGAGCGCTATCACCGCAATCTCGTCAGCGCGTTCCGGCGTTTTCAGGACTCCGGGAACCTGGAGATCATTACCTGCGGAGCGACGCACGGGTTTTTCCCCTTGATGGAGGTCACCAAGCCTTCGGTCAGGGCCCAGGTCAAGGTGGCCGTGGCCAATTATGAGAAGAATTTCGGCCGCCGCCCGCGGGGGATCTGGCTGCCCGAATGCGGCTATACGCCGGGTGACGACGAGATCCTCAAAGAAAACGGCATCAAATTCTTTTTTACGGATTCCCATGGGATCCTGCACGGGACGCCGCGTCCCAAATACGGCGTGTTCGCCCCCGTGTATTGTAAATCCGGTGTCGCGTGTTTTGCCCGGGACATGGAGTCTTCCAAACAGGTCTGGTCCAGCGTTGAAGGATACCCGGGAGACTATGAATACCGCGAGTTTTACCGCGACGTCGGATTTGACCTGGATTTCGAGTATATTAAGCCTTATATCCATCCTGACGGGATCCGCGTCAATACGGGGATCAAATATTTCAAGATCACGGGCACGACGAATGAAAAGAGGCCTTATAATCCGGACGCCGCAAGGGCCAAGGCCGCGGATCACGCCGGGAATTTCATGTTCAACAGGGAGAAACAGGTCGAATACCTCTATGACGCCCTGGGCCGAAAACCGATCATCATCTCTCCTTATGACGCCGAACTTTTCGGGCACTGGTGGTTCGAGGGCCCGATGTGGATCGAATTTCTGATCCGCAAGATCGCTTTTGACCAGCATACGCTGCGCATGGTGACGCCGTCTGAGTATCTGGCGGAAAACCCCCGCAATCAGGTGATCACGCCTTCGATGTCGAGTTGGGGATGGAAGGGGTATTCAGAGGTTTGGCTGCAGGGGTCTAATGACTGGGTCTATCGCCACTTGCATAAGGCCTCGCGGGTCATGACGGATCTCGTGCGACGGTATCCGGACGCTTCCGGATTTCTCAGGCGCGCCCTGAACCAGGCCTTAAGAGAGCTGCTTCTGGCCCAGAGTTCCGATTGGGCATTTATCATCGCGACAGGCACTCACGTCGCGTATGCCCAGCAGAGGACCAAGAGCCATCTCTTGCGTTTCTTTCGCCTGACTGAGGATATCGGGCGGGACGCGATTGACGAGGATTTCTTAAAGGAATTGGAGTATATCGATAATATCTTTCCAGAAATCGACTATCGCGTCCATCAATAAAGAGATGTTGATGAAAAAAGCCTTGCGCCCGATGGTTGGTGCCTGGCTTTTTTTAGTGAGGGCATAACTTAGAGAGCCGGTAGCCGTAGGCGGCGAACTAAGTTATAAGCCCCAAAGGGGCGGGTGCGAACTTAGAGCACTTTAATGTGTCATTCAAGCGATATCCCGCCGAAGGCGGGGAACCCGGCACGTGCGATGAAAATTTCGAGAAATTTTCGAGCGTTTACGTGAACGGGAATTAGTCAGCATAACTAAAGAGAGCCGGTAGCCGTAGGTGAAACAGAAAAGATCAGAAGGCCATGCAGGGAAAAAATCCAGCACATGTCGCTATCATTATGGACGGCAACGGCCGTTGGGCCGCGGGCCGGGGCCTGGCTCGCAGTGAAGGGCACCGCCGGGGAATGACGGTTGTGCGCCAGACGATCCAGGAGTCCCTGGCGCTGGGTATCCGTTATCTGACGCTCTACGCTTTTTCCAGCGAGAACTGGAGGCGGCCGGATAAGGAAGTTTCTTTCCTGATGCGCATGTGCGAACAGATGATCCTTAAAGAACTTCCCTACATGATCAAAAACGATATCCGCCTTGTGCACATCGGCCGCAGGGAGGGGTTGCCGCAAGGGCTAAAGGATGTCATCGACAGGGCCATGGAGTTGACGCGCAACAATAACAAGCTTTGCGTTGTCCTGGCATTCAATTATGGAGGCAGGGAAGAGATCGTCCAGGCCGTTCGCCGGATTTCCACGCAGGTCCGGGAAGGAGAACTCAAGCCGCAGGAGATCGATGAAGAGAGGATTTCGCAGGCCCTTTACACAGCCGGGATCCCCGACCCGGACCTTTTGATCAGGACGAGCGGGGAAATGAGACTTAGTAATTTTCTTTTGTGGCAGTTGTGTTATACGGAACTCTATGTGACAAAAACGCTATGGCCGGATTTTCGCAAAAAAGATTTTTTGCTGGCGCTTTCCTCTTTTAAAAAGCGCGTCCGGAGATTTGGGGGAGCGGATGATTAGTCGTCGTTTGATCACAGGTGTCCTTTTGTCTCTTCTGGCGGTCGGGAGTATTTTTCTCATAGGGCTTTATGTGGCTGTCGTGATCGTTTTGATCGCCCTGGGGATGTATGAATTTTTCACCCTGATCGAAAAAAAAGGCATCCCGATGTACAAATATTTCGGCATCACGGTCGGCATCGTGATCCCCTTGTCCATCTTCACAAAATTTGAATTGACCAAGGGCTGGGAGTTGTTGTTTATCGTCGGGGCCCTGATCAGCCTTTTTATCCTCCAGTTTTCCAGGAGCCAGAACGACAACGCGGTCGTGGGGATTTCCACGACCATGTTCGGCGTGTTCTATATTTCCTGGCTGTTCAGCTTTATGATCAAGATCAGGACCCTGGAATACGGCATAGCCCTGGTCGGCTGCCTGCTTTTGATCACCAAGGGAGCGGACATCGGCGCGTTTTTGACCGGCATCAAATGGGGCCGGCATTCCCTGATCCCCAAGATCAGCCCCAAAAAGACCATTGAGGGTGTTTTGGGAGGGACGGCCTTCGGAGTTCTGGGCGCCCTGGCCAGCCTTTCTTTTTTGCCGCAGTTGCCCATGTTTTCCTTCTGGAACATGATTTTTCTGGGCGTGACTTTGAGTCTTTTGGGCCTGTTGGGAGATTTGTCGGAATCCCTGATCAAGCGCGATTGCGCGGCGAAAGATTCCAGCGGACTGCTGCCCGGCATGGGCGGCGTTTTGGATGTCATCGACAGCCTGTTGTTCACGGCACCGGCGTTTTATTTCTATATCCATTATTTCACCAGCCGCGCGTTCTCGGGATCGACGGTATTTTAAAATGACCAAAAAAAATATAGTGGTCCTGGGCTCCAGCGGTTCGATCGGCGAAAATACCCTGGAAGTGGCCAGGCGCTTTAAGGGAAAATTGCGCGTCCTGGGATTGTCCGTCGGGTCCAGGACGGACAAGCTGGAATCGCAACTGGAGGAATTCAAGGCTCCTTACGCGGGCATCGCTTCAACCGGGGGAGCGGCCGTCCTGGATCGGGCCGTGCGCGCGAGAACAAAAATTTTCGAGGGCCGCCAGGGATTGTGCGAATTGGCTTCCCTGAAGGACGCCGATATCGTCGTCATCGCTATCGTCGGGTTTGAAGCGGTCTTTCCTCTTTTGAGCGCGATCAGGGCCCGTAAAACCATCGCCCTGGCCAATAAGGAATCGATCGTCGTAGGGGGCGGGCTTATCATGGCAGAAGCCCGCCGGTATCAGGCGAAGATCATTCCCATCGACAGCGAGCAAAGCGCGATCTTTCAGTGTCTGGAGGGCTACACCTCCCCCATGGCGCGCCGTATTTTTTTGACGGCTTCGGGCGGTCCGCTGGTGGATTGGACCAAAAGCAGGCTGCGCAACGTCGGCGCCAAAAGCGTGCTTTCTCATCCCCGCTGGAAAATGGGCCCGAAGATCAGCGTGGATTCCGCCACCCTGATGAACAAGGGGCTTGAGGTTATTGAAGCCAGCCACCTTTTCGGCATTTCCGTCGAACAGATCCAGGTCCTTGTCCACAGGCAGGCGCTTGTTCATTCCATGGTTGAATTCATGGACGGCTCGATCCTGGCACAGATGGGTGTCACAGATATGAAATTGCCCATCCAGTACGCCTTGAGTTATCCCGAGAGGTGGGAAAGCCCTCATTTTGTCCTAGACCCTTTGCGCATGGGAGATTTAAGTTTTCAGGCGCCGGATGTTAAAAAATTCCCCTGTCTGGGGCTGGCGTATGAGGCGGCGCGTTCCGGCGGAAGCGCTCCTTGCGTTTTGAACGCGGCTAATGAAGAGGCTGTGGCCGCGTTTTTGAGGGGGGAACTGCCTTTCGGCAGGATCCCCGATGTGATTGAAAAAGTCCTTAGGAAAGGCACCGCCCAAAGAAGGCGCCCGGACTCTATTGAAGATATTTATGAAGCGGACGCCGAGGCCCGGGAGGCGGCAGGCTATTGGCTGAAGCGTTTTTCAAAAAAAGGATAATCCCATGTTCATTTTCATTTTGATCCTGAGCATTTTGATCGTCATCCACGAATTGGGCCATTTTCTTGTCGCCAAAAGACAAGGCATCCGCGTGGAGAAGTTTTCGCTGGGATTCGGGCCGAAGCTTTTGTCCCGGAAGATCGGGGGCACGGAATATATGCTCTGTCTTGTTCCCTTCGGCGGTTTTGTCAAGATGGCCGGGGACAGCAAGGAAGAGTGTCAGGGGGCGGCGGATGAATTCCTGTCCAAACCCCCGGGCAAGCGCGCCCAGATCATTTTTGCCGGGCCGCTTTTTAACTATATCCTCGCTTTTTTCTGTCTCTGGATGGTTTTTTATCTGGGCTATCCGCGTTTTAGTTCCCGCATCGGCGAGTTGATGCCCGGGATGCCGGCGCAAAAGGCCGGATTAATGGCGGAAGATGAAATCCTCGCGATTGACGGCACGCCGGTTCAGTTTTGGGAAGACATGACCAAGCGTATCCATAAAAAGACAGGGCAGGATGTGCGGCTTAAGGTCAAAAGGGGGGCTGAGGAGTTCGAACTCCTCCTGACGCCGCAGGCCAAGGAAGTCGAATCGATCTGGGGAAAAAAGGTCGAGGTGGGGCTGATCGGCATCAAGCCTTCTGATGAGGTCATCATGGTGCGCTACGGGTTCTGGGAGGCCTTGATCAAGGGCAGTCAGTCGCTCTGGAGCATGACGGTCATGACCTTAAAGGCCATTTTCTTTATCATCGGCGGGACGATGTCGTTCAAGGATTCCGTGACAGGTCCCCTGGGCATCTTTTTCATCACGACCAATGCCGCGAAAATGGGATTTTCCTCCGTCTTGCACGTGATCGGGATCCTCAGCATGAGCCTGGCGATCTTCAACGTCCTGCCTTTGCCAATTTTAGACGGCGGGCATATCTTTCTGGCGGGGCTGGAAAAACTGCGCGGCCGGCCTCTGGCAAAAAAAGCGGAAGATGTCATCAGCAATGTCGGAATGGCCTTTTTGATCGTATTGGCAATTTTTATTTTCTCCAATGACCTTATCCGTTACGGATATTGGGACAAATTCGTGTCCATCTTCCAGAATTAGCGCGAAAACAGGTTCGTGCGGTTTCACAAAAAGGTTTTTTGAGAATCATGAATATCAAACGCAGAAAAACAAGGACAGTGAAGATCGGGAAGGTTTCCATCGGTTCGGCACATCCCGTTGCCATTCAATCCATGATCAAGACGCGGATCAGGAACGTCGGGGCGTCTATCCGGCAGATCCGCGAGCTGGAATCCGCCGGGTGTGAGATCGTCAGGACGGCGGTGGAGGACGAGTCCGACGCCCGCGCGATCAGGTCCGTCAAGAAGGAGATCCGCATCCCTTTGGTCGCCGATATCCATTTTAATTACCGGCTGGCGTTAGCCAGTATCGAGGCCGGGGCGGACAAGATCAGGCTCAACCCCGGAAATATCTACAGGGCAAGAGAGGTGCGCGAAGTCTTGGCCGCGGCCAAAGCCGCCTGTATTCCTATCCGCGTGGGGGCCAATTCCGGATCCCTGCGCCTTCATCGCGCCGATACGGCCGGAGCCCTGGTCAAAAGCGTTCTCAATTATCTCAAGATATTCGAAAAGGCCGGATTTTATCAGCTTGTCATTTCTTTAAAAGGTTCAAATGTGATGGATACGATTGCGGCCTATAGGGATATGGCGGGAAAATGTGATTATCCCCTTCATGTGGGGGTGACGGCCACAGGCCTGCCCCTGGATGGCATCGTTAAATCAAGCGTCGGGATTGGAGTGTTGTTATTTGGGGGCATTGGTGATACAATAAGGGTATCTTTGCTGGATCGTCCCGTCCAGGAAGTTTTGGTCGCGCGATCCCTGTTAAACGGTTTAGGGGTGCGTCATTTCGGCCCTGAACTGGTATGCTGCCCTACCTGCGGCCGTTGTGAAGTCAATCTGTCCCGGAAGGCAAGTCTGGTAGAGGCCTGGCTCCGGGATCGTTCTGCCTTTGGCAGAATGAAAGACAAAGCAAAGGACCGCTTCAATTCCTATAAGATAGCGATCATGGGATGTGTTGTTAACGGTCCGGGAGAAGCCCGCGAAGCGGATCTTGGCATCGCTTTTTCCAGGCATAAAGGGATTTTGTTTAAAAAAGGACAGATCATCCGTACGGTCGATCTTCAAGACGGCGAACAGGCGCTTCTGGATTTGTTGAAAAGGGAACTTCAGGAGGGGATGGCATGAGGGATTTGAGGGAGACCAAGGAAAAGATCCGCCAACACCTGATTTCGGGGGAATATCTTTTCAGCAGGAAAACGGTCGATAAGGAAAAACTCAAGAAGGACATCCAGCGCTCGATGGATTATATCTGTCAGATGGAACGCCTGACGCTCGACCCTGAGGAGCGCCAGAAGATCACCTCCGAGATGCTGGATGAGGTGGTCGGCTTCGGCCCCTTGAGCGCTCTTTTGAATGATCCGGGCGTCACCGAGATCATGGTCAACGGGCCTGATTCGGTCTATGCCGAGAAGAACGGCGTGATGATGCAGACGGATATCAAGTTCGAGAATAACCGCCAGTTGCTGCAGACGATCGAAAAGATCATGGCCCCCACGCAGCGCCGGGTTGATGAGTCCAGCCCTTTTGTGGACGCCTCTCTTCCCGACGGTTCCCGCGTCAACATTGTGCTGCCTCCTTTGTCTTTGGTCGGCCCCGTGATCACGATCCGGAAATTTTCCGGAGAGATCGTGACCATCGACGATCTGGTTAAACGCGATACCCTCACCGAAAAAATGGCGAAATTCCTTGTGGCCGCGATCCGCGCCAAACTGAATATCATTTTCGCGGGCGCCACGGGCGTGGGAAAGACCACGACGCTCAACGTCCTGTCGCATTATATCGCCGATGGCGAAAGGATCGTCACGATTGAAGACACCAATGAATTGCGCCTGAGGCAGAAGCACGTCGTGCCCCTGGAGGCGCGCCAGGCCAATGTCGAAGGCAAAGGGGAGGTCAACATCAGGGAGTTGTTCAAAAACTCGCTGCGCATGAGGCCCGACCGTATCATTTTGGGCGAGATCCGCGGCAGCGAGGCGTTGGATATGCTTCAGGCCATTTCCAGCGGTCACGACGGAGCCTTGGCTGTTCTTCACGCCAGTTCTCCTCATGATGTGGTTTCCAGGATCGAGACGATGATCATCACCTCGAATTCGGCGATTCCCCTGTGGGCGATCCGCCAACAGATCTCCAACGCGATCGACATCATTGTCATGCAGGAACAGCTTTTAGACGGCCGGCGCAAGGTGACCCACATCACCGAGGTTCAGGGCGTCCAGAACGAAGAGGTTGTGCTCAAAGACCTGTTTTCTTATGAGATTACCGGGATTTCCGATGAGGACAAAAAAGTCATGGGGCAGTGGCAGACGTGGGGAAACGTCCCCACATTTTATCCGCGTTTTAAACTTCGCGGCATTGAACTGCCTCAGGAGATTTTTCAGAAGGAAGGATAGATAGCAACGCGATGCATTGGACCAAAAGTTTTATCAGTACTCTTAAGGAGGCGCCGGAGGGCGCCGAAAGCGTGAGCCACAGGCTTATGCTGCGCGCCGGGATGATCCGGATGCTGATCTCGGGCGTGTATTCGTATCTGCCCTTGGGGTACAGGGTCCTGTCCCGCATCGAGGCCCTCATCCGTCAGGAAATGGAACGCGCAGGCGCGCAGGAAGTCCTTCTCCCGGGGCTGCAGTGCGTGGACTTGTGGCAGAAGACGGGCCGGGATGAACTTTTGGGCGAGACGATGTTTCGTTTTCCCGACAGGCGAGGCCGCAAGCTTTGTCTGGGACCCACGCATGAAGAGGTTGTTACGGAATTGGCCGCTTCTTTTGTCAAGTCCTGGAGAGACCTTCCCTTCACGCTCTTTCAGATCCAGACGAAATACAGGGATGAATTGAGACCCCGGTTCGGCATCGTGCGCAGTTGTGAATTTATCATGAAGGACGCCTACAGCTTTGACAGGGATTCAGAAGGCCTGGACCGGACGTATGAGCGCATGAGGCAGGCTTATGAGACGATTTTTAAAAGATGCGGCCTGGATTTTGTTTCTTTGAAAGCGGATTCAGGCATTATCGGAGGCAACGTTTCCCACGAATTCATGGTTCCGGCGGAAAGCGGCGAGGATGTCATCTATCGCTGTTCGGTTTGCAAAGCGGTCACGGGCCTTCAGGAGGCGCAGGTCAGCGCGTGCCCTCATTGCCGGGAGGATATGGCGAAGATCAACTGCCTGGAAGTCGGGCATGTTTTCAAGCTGGGGGATAAATATTCGAAGGTTCTGGGAGTAAAATTTTTGGATGAAACCGGCCAGCAGCAGATCGTGCAGATGGGCTGTTACGGCATCGGCGTCAGCCGCCTGATCGCCGCGATCATCGAACAGAACAATGACGCGCAGGGCGTTATCTGGCCGCAGGATGTATCGCCTTTTGATCTGATGATCGTTCCGGTCAATATGGGGGACCCGGCGATCCGGGAAAAAGCGCTCGGGCTGCACGACGAATTGCAACAGGCGGGTTTTCAGGTTCTTTTGGATGACCGGGATGAGCGGGCCGGGGTCAAGTTTAAAGACGCGGACTTGATCGGCGTGCCCCTGCGGTTGACCATCGGCAGCAAATGGACAAAAGAGGGCAAACTGGAACTTAAGGACCGCCGTTCAGGCCTTCTCACCGATATCGCCGGAACGGATTCGTCCGCTTTGCTTGGATTTTTGAGGGGATCAAATGGAAAAATTTGAGAAGCTGCAGATGATCAAGACCGATGTCAGGACCAAGGTCCTGGCGCGTGTCAAGAAATCCGCCCTGGATTACCGCGTGGATGAGGGCGCGGTGCGCCGGCAGATCGAGGCGGTGCTGGAATCCGTCGTGCAGTCAAAGATGGACGGCCAGATGGATGATTCCATGAGGCGTTATGTTATCGAAGAAGTCATTAACGAGATTTTCGGCCTCGGTCCCATTGACCGCCTCATCAACGATCCGGCTGTCTGGGAGATCATGGTCAACGGCCCGCGGGAGGTTTACGTGGAGCGGGAAGGCAGGCTGCAAAAAGGGGATGTGTTTTTTGAGAATGAGGCCCAGTTGTATTTTTATATCGAACGGATCCTTTCGCCTTCCGGCCGCCGGGTTTCGGAAGTCGAGCCTTATATCGACGCCCGCCTGCCGGACGGTTCCAGGATCAATGTCGTGCGCCAGCCCATCGCGCCGTTTGGCCCTGTCGTGACGATCCGCAAGGCGAACCGCCGGATCCTCGGGCTCACCGACCTCATCAGCCGAAAGACCCTGGATGAAAGGGCCGCGCGTTTCCTGAGGGCCTGCGTCAAGAACCAGATGAATATCGTCATCGCCGGAGGCCCGGGCGCGGGCAAGACGACTCTTTTGAACATGCTCACAGCCTATATTCCGGAAACAGAACGCGTGATCACGATCGAAGATACCATGGAGCTTCATATGGAAAACAAGCATTGCGTGGCCATGGAGACACGGCCGGCCAACATCGAGGGACGCGGAGAGATTACGATCCGCGAGCTCGTGCGCAACGCCCTGCACATGAGGCCTGACCGGGTCATTATCGGAGAGGTCAGGGGAGAAGAGGCCCTGGATATGCTGCAGTGCATGAACATCGGCCGCGTGGGTTCCATGACGACCATGCATGCCAATTCAGGATTAGACGCCCTCCTGCGCCTGGAAACCATGGCGATGATGGGAAGCAACAATGTGTCTTCCCAGATGGTCCGCAGGCAGATCATTTCGGCGATTGACCTGGTCATTACCTCCGACAGGCTCCCCGACGGCGCCAGAAAGATCATGGCCATTTCGGAAGTCGCCAAGGATCATACAACCGATTACCTGTTGAAGGATATTTTTCATGCCGAAAGGCGGCAGGAGGCGGGCCAGATGGTTTTTGATCTCAAGCCCACAGGCCATATTCCCGCTTTCCTGGAAAAGTTTCTGGACGCCGAGACGGTGAAACAGGATTTGACGGTGTAAGCATGCACACGGAATTATTGCTGCGCGTACGCGCGCTGTTTGAAGAGTATCTGCGTTCAGCCGGTTTTGTCCTGGTCGATATGCGTTTTTTCAGGGACCAGGCGCGCCGGGCCGTGCTTGAGATCCTGGCCGACAGGCCCCAGGGCGGCATTACGCTGGCCGAATGCGGACAGCTCAACAGGGAGCTGGGAGAGATCCTGGAGAACAGCGGGCTGGTTGAGCAGTCCTTTATCCTGGATGTGTCTTCGCCGGGTTTGGACAGGCCTTTGGCCACGGAGGCGGATTTTCGACGGGCCCGCGGCAGACGGGTGAGGTTTTATCTGAAACAACCCGTGGAAGGCACGCTTGAGCATTGCGGGGTGATTGAGGATGTCTCGGGTGAAAGCGTCAGGATCGGAATCAAAGGCAAGGACATGGAGAAAACAATCGAAATCCCTTTAGAGAACATTAACAAAGCCAAGCAGGTGATCGAATGAGCAGTGAATTGTTAGCGATTCTGGACCACATTGAACGTGAACGCGGCGTAAGCAAAGAAGTGCTGATCCAGGCGGTTGAAGCCGCCATGGTCAGCGCCGTCAAAAAGGCGATCGGCGCCAAAAGCACGGAGAATATCCGCGTGGGCATTGACAGGACGGACGGGAAGATACGCGCGTTCATGGATGAGCAGGAGATCAAGACCGTGGATTTCGGCCGTATCGCGGCGCAAACGGCCAAGCAGGTTATCATCCAGAAGATCCGCGAAGCGGAGAAGGACGTGATCTTCAATGAATTCAGCGCCAAGGTCGGCGATATCGTCAGCGGGACGGTCTACCGGTTTGACAAGGGCAACATTATTGTGGACCTTCTCGGCAAGGCCGAGGGTATTCTTCCCAAGAGGGAGCAGTCCCCGCGGGACGATTTCCGTCAGGGCCAAAGGGTCAGGGCCTATGTGCTTGAGGTCAAAAGGGAGAGCAAGGGGCCTCAGATCATCCTGTCGCGCACGAGCCCGTTTTTCGTCAAGAAGCTCTTTGAACTGGAAGTGCCGGAGATCTTTGAAGGCATTGTCGAGGTTAAGTCCATTTCGCGGGAAGCCGGCGAACGCACCAAGATTGCCGTCTGGTCGAAGGATGAAAAAGTGGACTGCGTGGGCGCCTGCGTGGGCATGAGAGGCTCCCGCGTCAAGGATATCGTCACGGAACTTCAAGGCGAGAAGATCGACATCATCCGCTGGAGCGATGATTTGAGGGAGTATATCACCGCGTCTTTGTCCCCGGCTAAGATCACCGAGATCAGGCTGGACAAGAAAGAGGAAAAGGCGCAGGTGATCGTGCCGGACGACCAGTTGTCTTTGGCGATCGGCAAGCACGGACAGAACGTGAGGCTGGCCTCAAAGCTGACAAGCTGGGACCTGGATATCAGAACACGCGAAGAGATCGTCCAGGAGAAAGAGGAAGCCAAAAAAGCCCGGGCGGAAATGAGCCTGGAAGGAATCGGAGAGAAAGTCCTGGATTCTTTGATCGACGCGGGGCTTGATACCATAGAGAAGATCGGCAACGCGACGGTAGAAAAATTGACGCAGGTCAAGGGGATCGGCGAGAAAAAGGCCGAGAAGATCATAGAAGCCGCCAAAGAAAGGTTGTCTAAGAAAGATGAGAGTTCATGAATTAGCGAAAGAACTGGGAATGGCGAGCAAGGACCTCCTGGCCCGTCTGAAAGAGCGCCACATCGAAGCTAAGGGCCACATGGCCAATCTGGATGAGGACGTCGTGAAGCTTTTTCTCGAGGAGAGACAGGCCAAGACCGGCGCTCCCGTGATTTTGAAAAGGCCGTTGTCGAAAAAACCCGCCGAGACGGGCCGCAAATACAAGACTGAGCCTGCTCATCCTTCGGCGCCGCAGGCCCCCGCGCAGGCCGTTTCCCCTCAAACCCCTCCTGTTGCCCAGGAACAGCCTCAAGCCGCGCCTGTGGAAACGGGCTTAAAGCCCTTGGAGGTTGCGGTCCCCATCAACGTCAAGGACCTGGCGGAGAAAATCGGCATGAAGGCCGGAGACCTGATCAAATTCCTGATGCTGAAGCTTAAATTGATGGCCAATATCAATCAGAGCTTAAGCCAGGAAATTGTCGCCGAGATTTTGAGGCTTCACGGATACGAACTCATCCTTCCTGAGAGCGAGGAAGAGCTTGTCGGGAAGAAGAAAACATTCAAAGGGGAGGCGGTCAAGCCCCGCTCTCCGATCGTCACATTCATGGGCCACGTCGATCACGGCAAGACGTCCCTATTGGACATGATCCGCCGCGCGAAAGTCGCGGAATCCGAACACGGCGGCATCACCCAGCATATCGGCGCTTATGAAGTCAAGCTTCCCAAGGGCAGGATCACTTTTCTGGATACGCCCGGCCATGAAGCGTTCACGGCCATGCGCGCCAGGGGCGCCAACGCCACGGATATCGTGGTTTTGGTTGTCGCCGCGGACGACGGGATCATGCCTCAGACCATTGAGGCCTATGACCATGCCAAGGCGGCCGGTGTCCCGGTGATCGTCGCCATGAATAAGATCGATAAGCCCCAGGCCAATCTGGAAAAGCTCAAAAGACAGCTCAGCGAGATCGGCCTGATGACCGAGGATTGGGGAGGCAAGACCGTTGCCGTAGGCGTTTCGGCCAAGACGGGAGAAGGAATCGACACGCTTTTGGAGATGATCCTTTTGGAATCTGAAATGCTGGAACTCAAAGCCCCTTACGACAAGGAAGCCGTCGGCGTTGTCGTGGAAGCCAAGATGAGCAAGGGCCGGGGGCCCGTGGCCACAGTCCTGGTTCAGGCCGGCACCTTAAGGCTCGGCGATTTTGTGATCGCCGGTTACCACAGCGGGCGTGTGAAGGCCTTGACCAACGACCTGCGCAAGCCGGTCGAGGAGGTCCTTCCGTCGCAGCCCGTAGAGATCACCGGGCTCTCCGGAGTGCCTGAGGCAGGCGACCATTTTTATGTGTTGCGGGACGAGAAAAAGGCGCGCGAGGTTGTCGAACAAAAACAGGAAGAACTCAGGAGGCAGCGTCTGGAGCCTTTGCACAAAAGCCACCTGCGTCTGGAGAACCTGCATAAGGAGATCAAGGCCGGCGCCATCAAACAGCTGGGCATTATCCTGAAAGCGGATGTGCAGGGTTCGCTGGAGGCCATTGAGGATTCTTTGGCCAAGATCGGCACCACGGAGGTGCGCATCAGCGTGATGCACAAGGGCGTAGGCCCTATCAATTCCTCCGATGTCATTCTCGCGGATGCCTCGAACGCGGTCATCATCGGTTTCCATGTGGAGCCGGATGAGCAGGCCAGGGAATTGGCGCAGAAAGAGGACATCGATATCCGCACCTATCGCGTCATTTACGAAATATTTAATGATATGAAGGCCGCTTTGGAGGGGATGCTGACGCCGAAGATCAAGAAGAATTTTGTCGGCCGCGCCGAGATCCGCCAGGTGTTTAAATTGACCAAACACGGCATCATCGCCGGCTCTTTTGTTAAGAAAGGCAAGATCACCAGGAACGCCCATGCGGTCCTTGTGCGAAACGGCCAGCCGGTTTATGAAGGAAAGATCTCCTCGCTCAAGCGCTTTAAGGATGATGTGCGTGAAGTGCTGGAAGGTTTCGAGTGCGGTATTTCGCTGGCCGGCTATGACGAGATCCAGCAGGGCGATGTGATCGATGTTTTTGAGCTTGAGGAAATCGCGCGCAAGCTGGCGTAAGAAGGCATTTGAATTTGAAACTGAGGGCGTAAAATCCCAGATGAGCAAACAGCGGATATTGAGCGGCATGAGGCCCACGGGAAGACTTCATCTGGGCCATCTGGTCGGGGCCCTGAAGGGCTGGGTCGGACTCCAGGATGAATACCGGTGTTTTTTCATGGTCGCCGACTGGCACGCGCTGATGAGCGAATATGAGCGCTCCAGCGAGATCCAGGCCTTCATTTTCGATAACGTCGCCGATTGGCTGGCCTGCGGCATTGACCCGGATAAAAGCACGATCTTTATCCAGTCCCATGTGCCGGAACATCTTGAACTTTTCACGACGTTTGCCGTGTTGACGCCTTTGGGTTTGCTGGAGCGCTGCCCGACCTACAAAGAGCAGATGAGAGAGCTGGCGGACAGGCACATCTCGACGTACGCGTTCCTGGGATATCCCGTGCTCCAGGCCGCCGACATCGCTCTTTATAAAGCCCAAGCCGTTCCCGTAGGGGAGGACCAACTGCCTCATCTGGAATTAACGCGGCAGATCGTGCGGAAATTCAACGGGCTCTACGCGGAAATCTTTCCCGAACCAAAACCCCTCCTGACGCAAATCCCCCGGCTCATGGGCCTGGATAACCGTAAAATGAGCAAGAGTTACGGGAATTTCATCGCCCTTTCGGACGAACCGGAAATCATCAAGAAGAAGGTCCAGGGAATGTTCACGGATCCCAAGCGCATCAAAAAGAGCGACCCCGGGCATCCGGAACCCTGCAATGTCCATCGCTATTTCGAAGTATTTTCCCCCCAGGACAAAGACGACTTGACCGCCGCCTGCCGGGAGGCCCGGATCGGCTGCACCGACTGCAAGAAGATGCTGGCGGAAAAACTGTGCGCGTTTTTGGCGCCTATCCAGGAACGCCGCCGGGAGTATCTGCGGCACAAAAAGAACCTGGAGGATATCCTCGAAAGCGGCCGCAGGAAGGCCGGCGAGGAGGCCTCCAAAACCATGAATGAAGTCAGAAAAGCCATAGGATTCCTCGGATGTCCTACAAAGTAAAACTTGAGATTTTTGAAGGCCCTCTGGATTTGCTCTTGTATCTGATCAAAAGGAACGAGATCAACGTCTATGATATTCCCATCACCGGTATCCTGGAACAGTATATGCAGTATCTGGAGTTGATGAGGCTCCTGGACTTGAATATTGCCGGAGAGTTTATCGTCATGGCGGCGACGCTCATGCAGATCAAGTCCAAGATGCTCCTGCCCCAGGAGGTCAATCTCGAGGAGGAGCTGTCGGAGGATGAGCGCGACCCGAGGGCCGAATTGGTCAAGAGACTCCTGGAATATCAGCAGTTCAAGGAGGCGGCTGAGGCCTTAAGGCTGAAGGAAAGGGCCCGGCAGGATGTCTTTAAGCGTCAGCCTGTTCTCGAAGACAAGGCCAGCGGGGAGTCCTATTTCGAGGCCAGCCTGTTCGACCTGATCAACGCCTTTTCCAAGGCGCTCAAAGACGTTCCCAAGGAACTGTTTTATGAGGTCATCAAAGATGAATTTACCGTTGAGGGAAAAGTCCATGAGCTTCTTCATAAACTCATGGAGACCCCGCGCATCGAGCTCTCCGGGCTTTTTACGGCCGCCAGAAGTAAACTCGAGGCCATCGCGACGTTTTTGGCCGTCCTGGAGCTGATCCGTCTCAAGGAGATCCTGGTTGTCCAGAAGTCCGTGTTCGGAGAGATCGAAGTGTTCCGGAATAAGGCCAATGAGCCCAAACCTGCCGCTGAAACCGCGCCTGTCGAAGGCAGCGCCTCTTAAAGACAAACCTTGCGCCATGAACGAAAAATCCTTTTCTTTTGACGATATCATTTCCCAGAAGGCCCAGGCAGGGGACCTGACGTCCCGCAGGGAAACCGACGAAGACGTTATCCTCAATATTTCCCTGAGGCCCTCGTCTTTAAACGAGTTTATCGGGCAGAAGGAGATGGTCGAGAACCTTCGGCTGTCCATAACAGCCGCGCGCCAGCGCCAGGAGCCCCTGGAGCATGTGTTGTTGTGCGGCCCGCCGGGCCTGGGAAAAACATGCCTGGCCTCGATCGTCGCCCATGAGATGGAGAGCAAGATCACCTCCACCTCGGGCCCCGCGATCGAAAGGGCCGGGGATCTCATCGGCATCCTGACGAATCTGGAAGAGGGGGATGTGCTTTTTATCGATGAGATTCACAGGCTTTCGAAGGTCGTTGAAGAATTCCTTTACCCCGCGATGGAGAATTTTCAGATCGATTTTGTGATCGATAAAGGGCCTTACGCCCGGACGATCAAATTTAACCTGAAACGGTTTACGCTGGTGGGGGCCACCACGCGCAGCGGTCTCATCGGTTCCCCTTTGCGTTCAAGGTTCGGCATTCTGCACCATTTTGATTTTTACAGAGAAGAAGACCTCTCGCGCATCGTGAAGCGTTCCGCTTCCCTTTTGGGAATCGCGGTTGAAGAAGAGGGGGCTTTGGAGATCGCCCGCCGCGCGCGCGGTACGCCCCGGATCGCCAACCGGCTTCTGCGCCGCGTCAGGGATTACGCCCAGGTCAAGTCTTCCGGGAAGATCACCCGGGGCGTTGCCGACCAGGCGCTCAGCGATCTGGGGATCGACCCGCACGGCCTCGACGAAGCGGACCGGAAGGTCCTGAAGACCATCCTGACGGTTTATCAGGGAGGGCCCGTGGGCATTGAGACGCTGGCCGCGACTTTGAACGAAGAGCCGGACACGATCATAGATACCATCGAGCCATATCTTTTGAAGGCCGGTTTCCTCAAGCGGACTTCCCGAGGCCGCGAAGCGACGGACCTTGCCCGCCAGATCAAGATTGCCTGACGCTCTGCCATGAAAGTCCTATTGCATATCTGCTGCGGTCCCTGCGCCATCTATCCGGTGAATTTTCTGCGGACGGAGGGCTTTGACGTTGAGGGTTTTTTCTATAATCCCAATATCCATCCTTACTCGGAATATCTTAAAAGATATGAGGCGGCCATCTCGGCATGCGAGCGCCTCGATCTTAAGACCATTTTTCACCGCTATGATTTTGAGTATTTTTTAAAAGCCGTTTCCTGTCTGGAAGACCGCGCCCGTCAGCACAGCCTGTGCTGGCGTATCAGGCTCCAGGAAACAGCCCGCGTGGCTGCGCAAAACGGCATCAAGGCTTTTACGACCACGCTCCTGGGGAGCCCTTATCAGGATGTCGAGGAGATTTGCCGCCTGGGCCATGAAATCGCCCAAGAGCGGGGGCTGGAGTTCGTGAAAGGCAATTTTCGCAAAGGATTCAGCCAGGCCCATCAGACCTCGCGGGAATGGCAGCTTTATCATCAGGTGTATTGCGGCTGCCTGTATTCGGAAAAGGAAAGCGTTGAGCAAAGAAAAAAGAAGCGCCGCGATGTTTAGGGTCCGGATCTTCGCGTTTTTTTCCCTGTTTTTGGTTTTGGCCTTGCGGCCGCCGGCTCAGGCGAGCGCGGCGCAAGAGGGCGAAGACGCGTCCCATGGTCCGGCGGAACCGGAGGCAGGCCGATGGCTGGAGGATAAAGAACAGCCGTGTTTTTTTTACAGGGGGAGTTGCCGTGGTCCCGAACGGGCCGATACCCTGATCCGCAGGCTCTATCGGGAAGGGGCTGTTTTTGTGGGGCTGGTGGCCTCAGGAGACGATCCGCTCGGCTTGAGGGTCTATCTGCCGCTTGATGAAGAAAAAAGGGAAGAGATCTTTGCCATCGCCAATGAACTTCTGCCTTCCGCCGGGTCTGTTCTTTCCAGGGAGGAAGGACAGGATCAGTTGACGATCTGGTTCTGATGCCGATCACTAAAGAATATCTTACACTCTGACTCTTGATTTATGCCGAAGACAAAGATCATAGCCACGATTGGTCCTTCCAGCCGGTCCGCTTCCGTTCTCGGGCAGATGATACGCCGCGGGCTTGACGTCGTCCGCCTGAATTTTTCTCACGCGACGCATGAAGAATGCGCGGCTGTTGTGAAGATCGTGCGGAAGGCGTCGAGAAAGATCCTGGTCCTGGGCGATCTGGAAGGCCACAGGATCCGCATCGGCCGCCTGAAAGGCGGAAAACCTCTTTTTCTGAAAAAAGGGAATATTTTCTGGTTGACTCGTGACAATGGCCAGCTGGGAAGGGACGGCAAGGCCTCTTTTGACTATGAGGGACCTCTGTCCGATATCCGGCCGGGTCATACGATCTATATCGATGATGGCTTGATCGCCTTGAATGTTCTTTCCGTGAGCGTCCGCCAGGGCCTTTTGAAAACAAGGATCCTGGTTGACGGGGTGCTCAGACAATTCAAGGGCATCAATATTCCGGGCGCCCGTCTTCATTTCGGAGGGTTGTCGCAAAAGGACAGGCAGGACATCGCCTTCGCCGTTTCCTGCGGCATGGATTTTCTGGCGCAGTCTTTTGTCCGTACAGCGAGGGACTTAAGCGAGGTCAAAAAGGAATTGTCTTTTGCGGGGCGCCGCTGCCGCGTGGTGGCCAAGATCGAGAATAAGGAAGGGATCAAAAATATCGCCTCGATTCTGAAAGTCTCAGACGGTATCATGGTCGCCAGGGGGGATATGGGCGTTTCCATTCCTCTGCAGGATGTGCCTTTTGTGCAGAAGGAGATCATCGCGCTCTGCAACAGGGAATCCAAACCTGTGATCACGGCGACTCAGATGCTCGAGCGCATGGTCAGCGAGCGGATCCCGACCAGGGCCGAGGTTTCCGATATCGCCAACGCCGTTTTGGACGGCACGGATTATGTGATGCTTTCGGCGGAAACGGCCGCGGGTCTGTATCCCGTGGAAGCCGTCGATATGATGAACAAGGTCATCCAGGCGGCCGAAAGGTGGAAGAGATGCCGCGGCTGCTGATCCTGTTGGGGGCGCTTCTGATTCTGATCGGCCTTTTTTGGGGATTTTTTTCCAAAATGCCCTTAGGCAGGCTCCCCGGCGATATCGCGATCCATAAGAAAAATTTCACGTTCTATTTTCCCTTGGCGACCTCGCTTCTTGTGAGCGCGGTCCTTTCCCTGATCTTATGGCTGATTTCAAAAAAATAGGATGCCTGGCGGTTGTTTTTTTAACGGCGGCGCTTTGCCTTCCGCCGTCCCTGCGGGGGGCGTCTGAGCCGCCTGTGGTCCGCGTCGCCATCGTCCGGGATGTCGCCGAGATCACCCTGGCTGTGGAAGGCGCGTTCGATATCCTGTCTTATCCTTCCGGAGAGAAACTCCGGCATGAAAACCGCCTGAAGGCCGTCAAAGTCAGCGCCTGCGCGGAGGGGATTTGTTTTCCCCAAAAAAAGTTTGCGCGCGCGGCCGTGCGCGTAGTTTCGCGCAAGAAGGCCGCCATCCTGGTCAACCGCAGGCCTTACAGGGGAGATATCGTGATCACAAAGACCCCCGCGGGCCTTTTGACCGTCATCAATCTGCTGGACCTGGAATCTTACGTTAAGGGTGTCCTGCCGCAGGAGATATCGCCCAAGTGGCCCATAGACGCCATCAAAGCGCAGGCTGTGGCGGCCCGGACATACGCGCTTTATCAGAAAGAGACGTCGGCCTCCAGGCTGTTTGATCTGGCAGCCGATACGTCGTCTCAGGTTTATGGCGGGTTCGCTTCGGAAAGAAACAAGTCCAACAGGGCCGTGAATTTCACTTACGGGGAAGTCCTTCTGTACCAGGGGAAGGGTTTTCCCGCTTATTTTCACGCGACCTGCGGGGGCATGACGGAACGCGCCGCTGAACTTTGGAAGATCAGCCTGGAGCCTTTGTCCGGAACGCGTCTGTGTTCTTATTGTTCGGAATCCCCGCATTATTACTGGGAAGCGTCCCTGGATTTGAAAAGCGTCCGTAAAAAGATGGGGGCTGTCTATCGTTTGAAGGGGGACCTCAAAAATATCCGCGTGACGGAGCGCAACATTTCAGGCAGGGTTCGAGGTCTGGAATTGAGGGATGCCCAAGGCAAGACTCAGCTTGTTTCCGCCAAGGATTTCCGGCACGCCCTGGGGCCGGATGTGATCCGCAGCACAAATTTCATCATTAATCTTGAAGGAGAGAAGGCGACATTCAACGGCAAAGGGTGGGGCCACGGCGTGGGATTATGCCAATGGGGGGCCCTGGGGATGTCTCAAAAAGGCTACAGTTACGCCGAGATCCTTGAATTCTATTATCCCGGCAGCCAGATCAAAAAAATCTACTAACGTCTCCACATGGCCACGGGGATTCGGAGATAGAAATTTACGTGATGCATCGCCTGACGGATTATGATTACGAGTTACCCGGGGAATTGATCGCGCAGGTCCCCTCTGAGCGCAGGGACCATTCCCGCCTGCTCGTTTTGGACAGACAATCCGGAACGTTGCGTGATGAACTGTTTTATCATATCGCCGGCCTGTTGGGTTCCGGAGACCTTCTTGTATTTAATGATACCAAAGTTGTGCCCGCGCGCCTTTTGGGCAGGCGCGCAACCGGCGGGGCCGTTGAAATCCTTCTTTTGGAGCCTGTCTCCGGTGGAGAAAAAAAGCCCGCCTACAAGGCTTTGATCAAGCCTCTGGGCCGCCTCAAGGAAGGCGAAAAGATCCTTCTGAAAAAAGGCTTTGTGTGCCGCCTCCTGGATGCCAAGAACAGGATCGTTGATTTTGACGGCGTACCCGCGCCGACAGTGATGAAAAAGGCGGGTTGCCTGCCGTTGCCGCCTTATGTGCGAAGGTCCCCTGGCCGTCAAGACAGCGCGCGCTATCAAACAGTTTACGCCAGGCATCCGGGCGCGGTCGCGGCCCCGACGGCCGGATTGCATTTCACGCGGCCTTTGCTTTCGGCGCTCAAGGCCAAAGGCGTGCGCGCGGCGTTTTTGACCCTGCACGTCGGCTACGGGACGTTTTCTCCTGTCCGTTGCGGCGATATACGCCAGCACAGGATGCATGAGGAATATTTCCGGATCCCTGAGGAAACTGTCCGGGCTTTCCGGGAGACGAAAAAAAGCTCCGGCCGCGTGATCGCCGTCGGGACAACGGCGGCCAAGGCCCTGGAAGACGCTTTCTGCGAACTCCAAAAAGGCCCGGTTGCTGAGATCAGCCGTTCCAGCCGGCTTTTTATCCATCCGCCTTTTCGCTTCCGGGCGGTGGACGCGATGATCACGAATTTTCATCTGCCGCGGACTTCCCTGTTGATGCTCGTCGGGGCCTTCGCGGGCAACGACCTCATTCGCCGGGCATATGAGCATGCCGCCGCCCGGAAGTACAGATTTTACAGCTATGGCGATGCCATGCTGATTGTTTAGGATGCAGGGTCTCGGGGCGAAACAGGGCAAAATTTTTCCCGCCGTTTGTTTTTAAGCGGGATCACCGGTGGCAAGCTTAGACAAAGTATCAAGAGCAGTCGCGGCTTGTCTTTAGGAGGTTTCATGAATACGAAAATCTGGACCTGGACGCTGATTTTGGCCTCTGTCGCGGCAGGCCTTTTTTTAAGGGCCCTGCCGGCCAAGATGGTTTATCTGGACAATAAGGCCTTAGAGGAGGTCCGTCAGGATACGGCCCAGGCTGTCGAGAAAAGCATCGCGAGGCAATATCCGCAGATGGAGGAATCCTCTGTGAGGATGGTCAGCGGAAAAGTCCTGGAACAGACCTGGAAAGACGACAAGGCCGCAATCGGGCGGGAAGCGGCGCAGCGCGGCCATGAATTGAAGGAATATTACCGCGATCAGGACGGGCATCTGTATCTGGCGGGCATCGATTCCTATTATTGGCTTCGCCTGCTGGAGAACCTTCTTCAGAAAGGCCATATCGGCGATACCGTGGTTGATGGAAAACCTTACGATGCCCTCATCGATAAGCCTATCGACCCGGCCACCACCAAAAACATCCACATCTGGCTCGGATTCCTGTTTTACAAGGCCGGCTCATTTTTTAACCCCGCCGTTCCCCTGCGTTCGACCCTGTTTTTCATTCCCCTGGTCTTATCGTGCGTGATCGGCATTGTCGCTTTTTTCGCGGCCCGCAAGCTCGGCTGTAATCATTTGGGCAGTTTTATGGCCAGCATCGCCGTTAATCTTTCTCCTTTTTTGATCAACCGTATGGTGGTGGAATGGTTCGACACGGATATCTACAACGTTTTATTTCCCCTTTTGATATTGACCCTTTTTCTCTATTCCGTCGAAGAAAAGGCCCGTATGGCGCGCCGCGTGATTCTATGCGCGCTTTCAGGCCTGTGCGTCGCTTTTTACGCCTCCACCTGGCAGGGGTGGTGGTTTATTTTCGATATCATGATCATTTCCGGGCTCTTGTTCATGCTGAACGCGAAATTGAGCCGCGGGGAAGAGGCTCATGCCGCCGTGACTTCGCGCGGGCGCGTGAGCGGTTCCCTGGCGCTGTTTTTTGGATGGGCTTCTGTTTTCGTGGTCCTTTTGAACGGTTTTTCCGTTTGGGCGGATTGTCTGTTTGAGCCTCTGCGGCTGGCCCATATCCTGAATGTGACGGAAACCTCCATGTGGCCGAACGTCTACCAGACCGTGGCGGAACTGGCTCCGATCCAGCCGGGTGAGGTCGTCGGGAACCTGGGAGGCCAGCTTGTTTTCTTCAGCGCGCTCCTGGGATTTATCTATGTCGTGCTTTTTGAGCGCGGCCTGCGCGACCCGCGTTACGGCTTCGGACTTTTGTGCCTGGGGATCTGGATCACAACGACGTTCTATTCCGCCCTTGAGGCGTCCCGTTTTGCCCTGCTCCTGGTCGCGCCTGTCGGGCTTGCTTTTGGCGTGGCCGTGACCAAGGCCTATGAGTTCGCGGATGAAGCCTTGCGCAAATATCTTAATCCCCGTCAGGCGACCCTGGGAAGGCTGGCTGTTGTCGCCTTGCTGGCGCTCTATCCGGTTTCCAGCATCAGCCTGGTCGCCGCCCAGGTCTCCGGGCCGTCCATCCTGATGAATGATCAGTGGTATGACATCCTGACGCGGGTGAAAAAAAATACTCCTGAAAACGCCATCATCAATTCCTGGTGGGATTTCGGCCACTGGTTTAAGTCTATCGCGCAGCGTCGCGTCCTTTTTGACGGCATGACGCAAAATACGCCTTACGCGTACTGGACGGCTTTGGCGCTGTTGACCGATGATCCGAGGGAATCCCTCGGGATCCTGCGGATGATCAACACGAGCGGCAATGATGCCTGCGATGAGTTGACGAAATCCGGGCGCCTGAATCTGGCCCAGGCCGTGGCCCTGATCCGCCGGTGCGTCAGGATGGATGAGGCCGGGGCGCGCTCCTGCCTGAAGGAATCGCTCAACGCCCAGGACGCTGAAACGATCCTCGGCAAGCTGTTCCCGCGGGAATTGCCGCCGGTGTATCTGATCGTTTCTTATGATATGCCCTCGAAGATCGGCCCCATTTCCTACATCGGGAACTGGGATTTTCAGAACGTGGACCTTTGGTTCAAGCAAAAAAAGAAGAATAAGCAGAATTTCCTGTTCTACGCCATGCAGCAGTATGATCTGAACGCGTCTGAAGCCGAGGGGCGTTACATGGAGATGCTCCTGGCCGACAAACAGTCCTCCAAAGGACTTTTTTCCAGTTTCCTGAAATATTATTCGACGCTTTCCCAGGGCCGGCGACACGCCGGGATGCTGTATTTTGAGAACGGCCTGGTGGCCGACAGCGCGAAAAAAGACGCCGTGGTGGCGAGCGGGGCTCCGGATTTCCTGGGTGTGCCGCAGAACCTTTATTATATGGAAGGCGGGTCTTTTAAGGAAGCCAGGCAGGAGAACGGCACCCTGAAATTCAGCGGTCTGCTTATTGAAAAAGACCAGAAGCTCCAGAGCATTTTGTGCGATACGGACTTAGCCAGGAGCATGCTCATCCGGCTCTATTTTTATGAAGGCCGGGGCCTTGAGTTCGTGCGGATGTTCGATCAGTCGGTGGATGAGGACGGCAACGCCATTTATGTGTATGAGATCGTCTGGCAGCCGGAAAAGGCGTCCAAGGCAAAAAGTCAGCCAGGTTCAAAGGCGCAAAAGCCCAAAGGCAAAAAAGCCAAAAGTATCAAATGATCAAAAGACAAAATCGAAGAAATGATTAAAAGATACCGGATAGCTTAGATACTTTTTGCTTTTTACTCTTTTATGAATTCATTCAGCTTCCGAATCACCCATAACGACCCAAACTCAAAAGCCCGCGCCGGAGTGCTTCAGCTGGAACGCGGCGCGATTGAAACGCCTGTCTTTATGCCTGTGGGCACCCAGGCTACGGTCAAATCGTTGTCTCCGCGGGAGCTGGAGGAGGCCGGGGCCCAGATCATTTTGAGCAATGCTTATCATCTGTATCTGCGGCCTGGAATGGATATTATCCGGGAAGCGGGCGGATTGCACCGTTTCATGAATTGGTCCAGGCCGGTTTTGACAGACAGCGGGGGATATCAGGTCTTCAGCCTGTCTTTGCTGCGAAAAATCAAGGATGAGGGCGTGGAATTTCAGTCCCACCTGGATGGTTCCCGCCATTTTCTCACCCCTGAGGCTGTTATTGGCATCCAAAACACCCTGGGATCGGATATTATGATGCCCCTGGATGAGTGTGTCCATTACCCCGCGTCTTTTGACCTTGCCGAAAAAGCCGTGGACAGGACCACCCACTGGGCCTTGAGGTCAAAAAAGGAATGGGAAAAAAGCCGGCAGGGGGTCCTTTTCGGGATTGTGCAGGGATCCACCTATCCGGAATTGAGGAAAAAGGCCGCAGAAGAGCTCAAAAGCGTTGGTTTTCAAGGATATGCGCTGGGAGGAATAAGTGTTGGCGAACCCCAGGACCTGTTGTATAATATGCTCTCTTTTTCATTGCCGGAAATGCCTGAAGCCTCGCCCAGGTATGTGATGGGCATCGGGCTGCCGGAGGATATCTTAGAGGCCATTTCCCTGGGAGCCGACATGTTTGATTGTGTTGTGCCTACCAGATACGGCCGTAACGGCTCGGCATTCACAAGCCAGGGCAAGATCACGGTCCGTAACGGGGCCTATAGCCGGGACCAGGGCCCCTTGGACCCTGAATGCGGCTGTTATTGCTGCCGGAATTTTTCCCGCAGTTATTTAAGGCATCTTTTCAATACGGGCGAGATCCTGGGTTTGAGGCTGGTCTCCAGCCACAATATCCATTTTTTCCTGTCTTTGGCGCGCCGGGCCCGGGCCGCGGTGTGCGAAGGCCGTTTCGCCCAATTTAAGAAAGATTTTCTGTCCGGATATTCTTCAACGCCTCCTGCGAGCTCAAAGGTTAGTTGATGCGCATAGACGTTTTGACAATTTTTCCGTCGATGTTTGACGCGGTGCTTGGCGAATCCATTGTGAAGCGGGCCCGGGAGGCCCGTAAGGCCGCGATCGAAGTGCATAATATCCGCGATTATACCCTGGATAAGCACCGCAAAGTTGACGACAGGCCTTATGGGGGCGGCTCAGGCATGGTGATGTCCGCGCAGCCGGTTTTTTCCTGTTGTAAGAGTGTTTTGAAAAAGACCAGGGTTGCAAAATCCAAAAGAAGCGTCATCCTTCTTTCCCCCAGGGGCCGGACCCTGACGCAGAAGACAGCTGCCAGGCTTTCCTTAAAGAAGCATCTGGTCCTGATCTGCGGACATTATGAAGGCGTGGACGAGAGGATCGCGGGTCTGATTGACGAAGAGATTTCCATCGGAGATTATGTTTTGACGGGAGGGGAATTGCCCGCCATGGTCCTGATCGATGCCGTGGTCAGGCTCCTGCCGGGCGTCCTGGGGAACGCGGATTCCGCGCTTCAGGAGAGTTTCCAGGATAGTCTTCTGGAATATCCCCAATACACGAGGCCGGCGGTGTTTCAGGGCAAACGCGTGCCGGGGGTTTTGTTGTCCGGCAACCATCCCGCCATCGCCGAATGGCGCCATCGCCAGGCGCTGGCCGTGACGAAAAAAAGAAGGCCGGACCTGCTCAAAAAATAGAAACAATGGAAATAAGGGTTATTCAAAGAAGGAGTGATCATCATGGACAAGATAAAACTCGTTGAGAACATGTTCTCGAAAAAAGAGGGCCTGCCGGATTTTTCCGTCGGAGATACCGTGAAAGTCCTGGTCAAGATCCCCGAAGGGGATAAGTTCAGGATCCATCCCTTTGAAGGCACGGTCATCGAGAGGCGCGGCCAGGGATTGACCTCCAGCTTTACCGTCAGGAAAATGTCTTACGGAGAAGGCGTGGAAAGGACCTTTCCTCTTTACGCTCAGACCATTGAAGGCATCGAACTGACCAGGAAGGGCAAGGTCAAAAGGGCCAGACTTTATTACCTTCGCAACAGAACGGGTAAAGCTGCCAAGATCGAAGAAAAAAAGCCGGCAGCGTAAGGCCGGCACTAAACCGAAAACATTAAGTGTTTGTCCCCTTTTGAGGGGACTTTGCTAAACCTAAAACATTAAGGTATTTCGCTGATTAGGAAGTTAGGGTGCTCGTCCCTTACAGGGACGGCGCTAAACTGAAAACATTAAGCGTTGTCCCCTTTTTAAGGGGACTTCGCTAAACCTAAAACATTAAGGTATTTCGCTGATTAGGAAGTTAGGGTGCTCGTCCCTTACAGGGACGGCGCTAAACTGAAAACATTAAGCGTTGTCCCCTTTTTAAGGGGACTTCGCTAAACCTAAAACATTAAGGT
>JBAZMA010000002.1:0-221037 GCA_041649995.1 Candidatus Omnitrophota bacterium
AGTGAAGAAAGAACAAGGCAGGAGATCATGAAGGCCGAGGGTGAGCATCAGATATGGGCCCATCTGCAGAAAATATTCTCCTCAAAACACGTTTCAAAAAGGAGAAGGAGGGGCTGACGGGGGTTGTGGCAGGCGCGCTTTCCTTTTTGCCCAGGTTGTGATAAATTGTTTTAAAGGCAGGATTGAAGCACGGTCATAACGCAAGAAGGAGGCTGTTATGGAAAACCCATTATTGCTGGCCAGGCTGATCGGCCCGTTCATCATCGTTATCGGGCTGGGATTGATCTTGAATGTCAGGCTTTACGGCAGGATCGCCGAGGATTTTTTTAAAAGCCCGGCGCTGGTTTATGTCATCGGCCTTTTCACTTTTGTGGCGGGGTTGGCCCTTGTGAATGCCCATAACATATGGGAAGCGGATTGGACCCTGATCATTACCATTTTTGGATGGATAACGCTCTTAAAAGGCGCCTGGCTTGTCCTGTGGCCCCATTCGGTGGTCAGGATGGCGGGATTCTATGCCAGGAATATGAAATACGCGGTCATTCCCTGGATCATCATGCTTTTATTCGGGATCTTCCTTACGATCAAGGGGTACGGGAATGCTTTGGGATAAACAGGCCGAACAGCAGTTCAAACAGCTTATCGGAAAAATGCCCCTTGTCCTGCGCGGCATCGCCGAAAAAAAGGTGTCTGAGAAGGCGGAGAGCCTGGCGCTGGCGGCCAACAGGACGGAAATCGGGGAGAAGGAGATGGTGGACGCTTTTTTTGCCGAAACCCCTTTCGGGTTTCAGGGGCTTATGAAGAATGATTTAAAAGAGCTCGGCATAGACTACATGAAATACGGTTACGATAAATAACGTTTTTTTAGAAGACTTAAAAAGGGAACTGCCCGAAGAGGGGCAGTTCCCTTTTCTTTGTCCAAAATGACCCGCTGTTATCTGTGAGCGCCCGCGAGCTCCCTGTGCCTGTATTCGGGGATCGGATTTTCGCCGGCGAGTTCCAGGCGGTAGTCCTTGCCTTCTTCGCGCATCAGCTCCTGGATCACTTTGTCGCTGGGCGCGCCGTTGGCGTTGACAAGGGATTGATATTGGAAATATCTGTCGTTTTTGTCCAGCGAATCCGCCGAAACAAAATCGCTTTCCTTGGCCGTCAGGTGGACCTGGTTATTGAGGACCTCCCGGACGTATTCGATGTTCGGCTGGAATTGCAGGAGCGGCTCCGGGAGCCCGTCCGGAATGATTTCCTGCGCGTCGCGATGTTCATATCTTTTCATCAGTTCGTTGGCCGCCTTGAGGTGCTCGACTTCCATCATGAGATTTTCTTCCCAGAAGTTCTTGATCCTGTTGTCCGTCTCATCCATATAGAGCGAAAAATACAGCCAGCATTCGGTGATTTCGTGCATGACCATCTGCAGATACCAGGAGTCTTTGGGGTCCATCAATGATTCATAGAGGGTCACGTGTTCTTCTTCGACCTGGGCGATTTCCTGGTACAGACCGCGGCCGAGCTTCTCTTTGATGTTGGCGCCCTGGTTCATGTAATAGTTCATGGTCTGCTGTTCGGCAGCCGTAATGGTCAGAGCGTGGACGCAGGTCAGGGGGTTGGCGGACGGGGTTTCATAATGGCGGCGGATGCCGTCAAAAGGATGCCTGTGTTCTAAAACCGTCGGCCTTCCCACCGTGATTTCCGTGTTGCGGCCGGTGATCTTTTCGGCTTTCATGTCTTTGGTCAGTTTCAGAAAGTTTGCGAAGCGGAAGAGGTGGTCAAAATCTTCCAGGAGGGCGAAGTCCAGGGTCTGCCTGACGTTTTCGTCGGGTTCATTCTTGGCCAGGGCTGAGGTTAGATCCACGGCGACCTGTTCATAGCCGATCGTGGTCTCCAGGATGCTCTGGCTTCCCGGGTTCAGCCAGTTGATCATTTTCTGCTGCTGTTGCTCGGCCCTGCGGGTCATGGCCAGCATTTGTTTGGTGTGCATGTCGTATGTGTGGCGGCTGAACTGGTGGGAGAAGATCGCGGCTTCCACCTCGATGCCGTTCATCAGGATCACCCTGACCCTTGTGTAGGGGTTGACCTTGTTCTTGTCAAAGGGTTTCATGTTGATCTCAGACCAGCTTTTGATCTGTTTTTCGATCGGAACTCCTTGTTCCTTAAAGGGATTGAATGCCATCATATCCTCCTTTTTATGAAGATGATATCCCATCATAGACGGGATCCGGCGGAAAAAGAATGGGTTTATTCGTCATTTTATTGATATTTTCGCACTTTATGGGTTGATGATCCTCTTTGAGAGGGAGTATAATAGGAATACACGCGTTTCTTTGAGAAGGGGGCGCGCGGAAGGCAACAGCAGCCGGCATTTACCTTTGGAGTTTTTTTGGATATCATCAAGGTCCTCATTGTCTGCGCCGGCGTCTTTTTGACGGGCGTTGTCCTGACGTTTCTTATGCGGCTGGGTTTGGCGCTTCTTTTCGCCGGGCTGGCCGCTTTCGGCGTCTATCTGTTCGCGACCGGAAACTGGGACAAGCTGCTGGAGGCTTTTGCGACGCAAGGCGCCTGGGGCGGCCTAAGCTGGCTTGTTTCGTTTTTTCAGCGCTAGATTTACGGTTTCGACGCGAAAAAAGGGTTCAGGAATCTTTTTTTGCCGGTTGAAAAAAAAGTTAATTCCTGTATAATGTGTTCGGCCGTCGGAAGAGACGCGGCCCCTAGAGCCCGTAAGTGATTATTTTTTAGTCCTAGAGAATCCGCTTCCTATGTCCTATCTTGTTTTCGCCAGAAAGTGGCGGCCGAAAAACTTCGATGAAGTTGTCGGCCAGGACCACATCACAAAAACCCTCAAGAACGCGATCCAATCCCATAAGCTGGCCCACGCCTATCTTTTTTCAGGGCCTCAAGGCGTCGGCAAGACCTCCTGCGCGCGCATTTTGGCCCGAGCCCTGGAATGTCAGGAAGGCCCCACGGACAAGCCCTGCGGAAAATGCCCCGCCTGTCTTGAGATCGAAGAAGGCCGCAGCATGGATGTCATCGAAATTGACGGCGCCTCCAACAGGGGGATTGACGAGATCCGCGCCCTGCGCGAGAACGTCAAGTTCGCGCCTTTGGGCGGTAAATACAAGATCTATATCATCGATGAAGTCCATATGCTCACCCCGGAGGCCTTCAACGCGCTTCTAAAGACGCTGGAGGAGCCGCCTGAATTCGTAAAATTCATTTTTGCCACGACCCAGCCCCAGAAAGTCCTTGGAACCATCCTCTCGCGGTGCCAGCGGTTTGATTTCGCGCGGATTCCCAATTTGAAGATCGTCGCCAAACTCAAGGAGATCGCGGCTGAAGAAAAGCTGAGAATCCCTGAAGATGTGATGTTTGCCATCGCCAAGTCGGCCGACGGCTGCATGCGCGACGCGCAATCCGTGCTGGACCAGATGATCGCTTTTTCCCAGAAGGACATCAAACTCAGCGACGTGGTTGAAGTCCTGGGTATTATCGAGGAGGATGTTTTCCTGAAGTTCGTGGATTCCTGCCTTGGCGGCGACGCCTCTGCCGCCATTCATCTGATCAGCGACGTCAGCTCGCGGGGCAAGGACATGAATTATTTCCTGGAAGGCCTGTTGCAGCATTACAGGAATCTGATGGTTTTGAAGGTCGTGCGGGACAAAGGGGAGGGCCTGATCGACGTGCCGGGCGAGCTTGCCGCTCATCTCGCCAAGCAGGCGCAAAAATTGTCTTTAAACGAGATCATGATGGCCATCAATAATATTTTCGCGGCGCAGGAGATGTCCAGAAAACTCAATACCGTCCGTATTCCGCTGGAGATCCTGGCGGTGAAAATTTCCCTGGCCGGGAAAAAACAGACAGAGCTCACCGGCCAGGCGGCCCCGCAGAAACAGGCTCCGGCTCCTGCCAAATCCCAGGAACCCGTTGCCAAAAAAACCTTTTCCATTTTGAGGGAGGAGCGGGGATCCGTGGATACGAGCCTGAGTTCTCTGACGCCTCCTGAACCTGCGCAGGCGCAGCATCCAAAAGACGAGGGCCATGTCTCCTGCACTTTGGAAGACGTGAAAAACAGCTGGGACAGGCTCATCCGGCATCTTTCAGGCGTCAAGATGTCCTTATCGACTTACCTTCGACAGGCAGCGCCTTTGAAGCTGGAAGGTTATTTTCTGACCGTGGGTTTTCCCAAGACCGCTGTTTTCTTTAAGGAAACCCTGGAACATAAGGATAATCTCAGGATCGTCGAGCAGGCCGTGGCGGATGTGACCGGCGAGAAGCTCCGCCTGAAGCTGGAGGTTTCCGAAACCCTCATCGCGCCTGCCCAGGAAGACGATCCGGTTGAAGAGACGCCTTTCTTAAAATCAACCCTGGATCTTTTTAAGGGAAAGATCATCAAGAAATAAGCCATGGCCTACAGCCTTTCCACCATAGAGAAACTCATCGAAGAGCTCATGAAGCTGCCCGGTATCGGCAGGCGCAGCGCGCAGAGGATCGTTTATCACCTGCTGGAGACGTCCAAAGAGGAAGTCGCGCTTCTTACCGAGGCCATTACCGGCGTCAAAGAGCAGGTCAGGTTCTGTCATGTCTGCAATAATTTCAGCGAGAGCGATGTTTGCGGCATTTGCGCCGACGACCGCCGCGACAAGGAAACGGTCTGCGTGGTGGAAAGCCCCAAGGACGTCGAGAATATCGAGCGCAGCGCCAATTATCATGGAAGGTATCACGTGCTTTTGGGCGCTATTTCTCCTTTGGAGGGCCGGGGGCCGCACGACCTGAAAGTCGACGGCCTTATCGAGCGGGTCAAGAAGGGGGACATCAAGGAAGTCATCATTGCCACGGATTCCGATACGGAAGGCGAAGCCACGTCGATTTTCCTGACCAAGCTTTTACGGCCCCTGGGCGTGAAGGTCATGCGTATCGGTATCGGCCTTCCTGTGGGAAGTAACCTGGAATACGCGGATCCTGCCACGCTTGCGCATGCCATCGAGGCGCGGCGGGAAATGTAGCCTTAAAACATAGGCGCTAAAATTGCGCTTTTAAAGCAAAACAAGGCACGGATACCGTGCCTTGTTTTTTTATGGGGCGTCTCAGCTGATTTTGCTTTTTAGCTTTGGGATTTTCGCGGTTCGAAAGTGCCGCATTCAGGATGTTCCGAATGCAGGATGACATGGATGCCGTTTGAGGCCTGGCATTCCAGTCCCACATTGAAGGTGCAGTTGACTTCCTTACAGGAACCGACCCTGCCTGAGATATCAGGATATCCGGCCTTGTTTTCCCTCTTGATCGCCGTATCGCAGAGGGGGCAGCCGCCATTGCCTACGTTTATGCCGGGTGTGTGGCAGCGTTTATTTATGTTATAGGCGCACATGACCGCGTTGCAGTCTACGATCCGGGGCATTTTTTCTTCCAGCATAAGTACCTCCAAGTTTGCGCTCGATTTCGCGTTAATTATGGCAGGCTTCATTAACTGCCGCCATTGTTGAATTCCCCTTTTTTCTGCCTATTTTCTTTTTATGGAAACAGCGTCAGACTTTTTAAAATTATTTAAAAACAAGGCAAAAAGAACGGGCGGCCCTGGAGGGGGGATGGAACCGCCCGCTGCCTTTGGGACGGGAAGCTGGTAAAGGCTTGTCCTGAAAGGTAGCTTTTAGGATTATTGCCTTAGATATTCCTGCGTCAGCTTCCGGGTCCACCCGGACATCAGTGAATCTAAATTTTCAAATTTTTACGCTGTTTTCAAGGGCCTTGTTTCAGGCTTGCATTCTCCGCTTAAAAAAGCAAGCGCCAGCGCGCCCAGAGATAGTCCAAAATCGCGAAGAGCGATATCGTAGTAGTCAGGCATCAAAAGCAGGTTGACAACGATCAGAAGAAGCCAGGCCGACACGATGATGCCCCCTATGCGCGGCTTGACCGCCACGATGATTCCGGCAATGATCTCAGCGACTCCCACCAGCCGCATATACATGATGGAATCGACGGGGAGGAGGCGGCTGAATGCCGGAGAAAGGTATTTTTCCCAATCTGTCATTATGCCAAAGAATTTGTCCAACCCGGCGGCGATAGGGGCGACTGTGAAACCGATCCGTAGAATCATGAATGCCCAGTACATCATTTTTTTCCGCCTGCCTTGCTTGACCGTTCTGTAGGACGATCATAAAATAACATTCTGCCGTGAAGAAGCCAATGGCTGGATTCCTTCACTTATTGACCGTTTTCACCTCGCCTTGAGGGGTGTCAGGGGAGGGGGGGGAGATCAACTGTTGAAAGCGGTGAAGGTTTATCCTGATGAAGGTGATGACGCTAGTTATCCTGGCAGAGGAATCAGCAGTGGTCGCAATGACAGCCTTCGTCTCCCTTGCATTCCGGCTTGTGCTTGCGGCCCGGCCTGCCGGTCTTCTCGTCGACGTCCCAGAGCGTTTTATCTTCAGGCAGGTCGCTGACCCCCTCTGAAGGTCTTTCCTCCGCGTGAGCCGTATGATCTTCATCTTCGGGAGCCGTTCCCGGATCCAATGATGATTTCGAGCCGGGTCCTGAGGGGGAGAGTTCTTCCTGGCCGCCGCCGGTAAAGTTATCATCTCCGGCGTATTCAGTTGGTTGTCCTTCCGCGGGAATATCTTTCTGGCTTTCTTCAAATTTCAGATCAGGCGGATATCCGGCATTCTCAGTCTCTAGGAGAGATGGATCGAAGGCAGTTTTCGCGCTGCCGGAAGCCAGGTCTTTTGAGGCTATATTGAGCTCGATGGTCGCCTTTTCCCAGGAAATGGCTTTGATCTTTGAGAAGGGGACTATCGCAGTTTTACCTTTAACCAGGCCATCAGCGTCAACGGCAATGAATTCAATCTTGCGCGACTTCTGGTCGAACAGGAAATCGGCTGCTTTTCCTATCGTTTTATCCGTTGCCTTGACGGAGAAGCCTATGAGTTTGATTGTGCTTCTGATCATCGTAAGCCCTCCTTGTTTTCGCGTTATATTCGTAAGGTTAATAGCCGTTTATATTATCTCCTGTGGCTTGGAACGGTAAAATGACAAAATCCATCATTTGATTGATTGTTTTCGCTTTATTGTTGAAGAGAGCGAAATGGTTATTGCCCGACGCTTTTATCTTGACGACCCCCCTGATTTTCCCTATAATTTAACCCACAACAGTGGTTCTTTTGGTTGTTCTTTGAACACCTTTTTTATTCCCCCGTAGCTCAGTTGGTAGAGCGAGTGGCTGTGGATAAACGCAGCTTCTTCGGGAAACCGGAGTTGAAAAAGCAGGAGAATTGCTGGAAGCCCTACGTATAAGACGAGGGTAATCAGCAGCCGAGCCCAAGAGAGGTTGAAAGACTTCGATTCGGGAAGGTTCAGAGACTATGCACCTGCTGCCTAACGGTGAACAACAACCCAAGGCAATGATAGAGTCCACTTCCGAAAGTAATTTCGGGTCAAGTGTAACCACCAGGTCCGAGGTTCGAGTCCTCGCGGGGGAGCCAATTTGGAGTAGGCAGAACTGCTGTTTCAGTGGTTCTGCCTATTTTTTCGAGCATAGGACAGATATTTTAGAAGTTTATGAAAAGACGGATTAAAGAACAAAGTATTATTTTTTACAGTGTGGCGAAGTGGGTATTCCTATCGGTAATCGTCGGTTGCATGGTAGGAGCGTCCACCGCGGTATTTTTAAAGGCGTTAAACTGGTCATTGGAAGCGGCCGGCCTGCATAAGCATTATTTTCTTCTTTTACCTCTCGCTTTGTTCCTAAGCGCGCTCATTATTAAATTTTTCGCTCCTGATGCCGAAGGCCACGGCACGGAAAAAGTTATTGAAGCGATACACAAGGATAATGGGATCATCAAAGCCGCTGTTGTGCCGGTCAAGCTCGTTGCGACCATTATCACCATCGCCTTAGGCGGTTCCGCCGGCAAGGAGGGGCCCTGCGCTCAAATAGGCGCGGGTATCGCTTCCACATTCGCGAGATTGTTCCGTTTCGATGTCCATGACCGCAAGAAATTGGTTATTTGCGGTATCAGCGCGGGCTTTGCCTCTGTTTTTGGGACGCCTATCGCGGGGGCCCTTTTTGGCGTAGAGGTTTTATTCGTAGGCGCTATTCTCTATGACGTTATGTTGCCGTCTTTTATTGCCGGTATAATCAGTTATAATGTTTCATCGGCGCTGGGCATACGTTATTTTCATCACGCGCTGACCATGCCGCTCAATTTTTCGGCAGTGCTTTTCTACCAGATTATCCTGGCCGGGGTATTTTTCGGTTTGTGTTCGTTCTTTTTGATTGAAATGCTGAGCATCGGCAAAAAGGTTTCGGAGAGCATTAAGATCTGGAAGCCGTTGAAAGGTTTCATCGGCGGGGCTGTTTTGATCGTGGTCGCGCTGTTATTTTCCACGGATTATCTGGGTCTCGGGCTCAATTCAATAGAATCTTCCTTGAACGGGCAGCCTCTTCCATGGTACGCATTCATGCTTAAATCCTTTACGACCAGCATGACGTTGAACTTCGGCGGGAGCGGCGGAATCGTGACGCCTATTTTCTTTGTCGGTTCAAGCGCCGGAAATGTATTCGCTCAGGTGTTGCATCTCGATATCATCCTTTTTTCCGCTTTAGGGTTTGTGGGGCTTTTGGCAGGAGCGGCCAATACGCCTATCGCCGCCAGCATTATGGCTATTGAACTTTTCGGGCCTCAAATAGCGCCTTACGCGGCTCTGGTGTGCGTGATCAGTTTTCTTATGACAGGCCATAGGAGCGTTTATCCTTCGCAGATATTGGCTTTCAAAAAGTCGAAATTGATTGATATAGAACTTGGCAAAGAAATCGAGAACTCCAGGCCGAGATTCAGGCTTTTCCATTAGTTTAAGCAGGTGACATCCTAAGAAAGGAAAGAGCATGCCGTTTCTGCAGAAAGTTTTATTCGTTGTGCCGACGATTCCCCTGGGCATTATTGTCGTTATCCTGGCCATCGCCATATCCATGCTGGGCCTCATTCTCACCAGGCGGTTGTTGCCGCGCAGCATGCTGGACCAGCACACAGAGCTGACAGCCGCCATGTTTGAAGCCGTGGGAATGGCCTACACCGTCATCCTGGCTTTTATGGTCGTTGTTTCGTGGCAGAATTTCGATAGGACCATTACCAATGTCCAAAGCGAAGCGAATGAGCTTGTCGATCTTTACAGGGACAGCGAAGCCTTCGCGCCTGATTTCGGGAACAAGGCCCGCAGCGCTCTTGAACGGTATTATGAAATCGTGGTGAATGAGGAATGGCCGCTTCTGGAAAAAGGCGAAGAGAGCATGAAAGCGCGCGAGGCTCTGCGGGATGTGTGGGCGCTTTATGTCGCCTATGATCCCCAGAATGAAAGGGAAAACACCTTTTTCGCCGAATCCGTATCGAATCTTAATGATCTGCGGGAATCAAGAAGGCTTCGTATCCTGGATTCAAGGGCAGGGGTCAATTCCGTCCTGTGGTTCATCCTTATATTCGGCGGCCTGACAACAATCTGTTTTACGTTCTTTTTTGCCGCGGAAAATTTCAAGTACAACCTGCTTCTGGTTTCGATATTGGCGGCCATTATCGGCCTGGTTTTGCTGACGATTTTACTTTTCGATTTTCCGTTTACCGGAGACGTGAGGATTCCGGTTGAAATGTATAAAGAGATCGTAGGTTTTTAACCGATCGCTCCAAAAACAATGAGAAGCGTAAAATTTTTCTTCCTTTTTGTTTTGTTGATGAGCCTGTCTTCTTGTGACAACAACGCGGATTCCTTTGACCCCTTAAAGCCCGCCTACCGCACGACCAGAAAAACCAGCAAGGTTTTTGAGAGGGGCGCCGGATATTCGGTGCAGACGGAAGGGGAGGCCGAGTTGTATTCGGATGGCTCTGACGGCAGTTGGCAGATGCATTCCACCATGGAAGGCGACAACTACAATACGCGCTATCACGACGATACTGTTTTTGACGATGGCCGCAGAAGAGTTGAAGATACGGAGGAAAAAGACGACCCTGTCAGCACCTGGGAATCATTTCAGCGGTCTAAGTGGGAATGAAAGGAGACGCCATGGACTTAACCAAAGCTGTTGAAAATTGCGCGGAATGTCCGTTGTGCAAGTTTACGAGGAACAGGAAAAAAGCGGATATTTTTTACAGGATAGGAAGGAAGGTCCAAAGCACGTGTCCGAATTGCAAAGAGGCCAACGCGAAAACGGGTAAGGATCTTCAAAAGAGTAAGTTCTTTTAGCCGGCCTTAACTACTGCTGACCAACTGGGCCCCTGACACCTAGCCCCTAGCACCTAAATCATTCTTCATTCTTAATTCTTAATTGTTTTTCGTCTCTCGGTTTCTGTGCACTGTGGCCCGTCGACTGTGGACTGATTCGTCCTTCGTGCTTTCGTCCTTCGTTTATTTCACCACCGCCCTACCAGCTGTTCAAAATACCCCGGCACGTCGGTCTTGAGCGTCATTCTTTTGCCTGACCAGGGATGGAGGAAAGATATCCACCAGGCGTGAAGCGCCATACGCTTGCAGGCGCTGTCCCTGTAACCATATTTGCGGTCGCCTACAACGGGGTGGCCCTGCTCGGCAAAATGAACGCGGATCTGATTTTTCCTGCCTGTGACAAGGTCTATTTCCAGAAGGCTCAAATCCCCTGATGCCTTCAAAACCTTATAAGCGGTCGTGGAGAATTTCCCCGCGGATCTGTCACGGGTGGAATAGACTATGCGGGCCTCGTTTTCCGCCAGGTAAGATGTTATAACGCCTGAGGCGCGCGCAAGGCGGCCGTAGACGACGGCCAGATACTTTTTTTCCGTCTCATCCCACCGGCTTTGAAGCGCGAATTTGGCTCTTTCATCCTTGGCAAAGACAAGGAGGCCCGAAGTATCGCGGTCAAGGCGATGGACGATAAAAATGCGCCTGGATGATTTGTGGTAACCCTTGCGGACGTAATCGGTGAGGATGTGATAGGCGGTTTTTTCGTTTTCCCTGTCCGTGGCGATGGTCAACAGCCCCGCGGGTTTATCGACAACGAGGATGTCGCGGTCTTCATGGATAATTTCGATGCCTTTGAGATAGTCTTTTTTTCGCATAGGCCATTCTACCACTCTATGACCTTGCGGTGCTGGAAGAATTTTCCGGTGAGGGAGGGCTTGGCTTGGACAGCCAGCCAGACAATGTCTTTGGCTGCCTGCCGCGGGGATTGAGGGGCGTCGGGCCCTCCCAGACGGGTGCGGGTCCAGCCGGGGCAGACGGAGTTGACGGAGACATGACCGTTTTTGGCGGCATCGGCCATCATTCTGGTGACCGCGTTTAAGGCTGTTTTTGACAGCTGATAGGCGGGGACTTTGTCTTCATCGTTCATGCGGGCGAGCTGGCCGAGCGTTGAAGAAATGTTTATGACCCTGCCGTGGCCCGCCTTTATCATCAGAGGCACAAAGGCCTGGCACATTTTCAGGGCTCCCAGGGTATTGACTTCCAGTGTCGCGCGCAGAATGTCTAAGTCCGCGCCCAGGATGCCGGGGCCGTTGCCGTAATCTTTTTTTTTCGGGATTTTTTTCAATTTTCGGGCCAGGAGCCCTTCCACCCGGCTCATGCCCAAATCCAGGGATATGCCCGCGTTGTTCACAAGAACATCGAGACGGCCGAAGGTTTTGATGACAAAAGCGAGCAGGGCCGCGATGTCGTTGTTATTCAAAAGGTCAAGCGGCTGATAGACGACGTTGGCGCCGGTCGCTTTCAGTCTTTGGGCGGCTGTCTTGCCTTTGGCAGGGTCAGGCGAACCAAGGATAACCGAGAAGCCGGATTCGGCGAGCTGACGGCAGATCTCGAACCCTATGCCGCGGTCCGCGCCTGTTACAAGCGCCACCTTGTTTTTACTCGAGGAGTTTTTCATATTTCTATGGTATCTCTCAAAGGGCCTGTTGACAAGGAGAAACAAGCCTGAGCCCTGTTTTCGCGTTTATCCTTGCGCCTGTCTGTATTCCGCAGTAGAATCATTGGATATTTATCAGTAAATGTCTTCATAAGAAGGCTTTACAAAAAGGAGGGGTGTATGAGGAAGTGGTATTTTATGGTTATGGCAGCGCTTGTTTTGTCCTTTGCCGGGGCGGCGGCATGTCTGGCCGAAACAGCCGAAGAAAAGGCTGTAAAAACAGCCAAGGAGGCCGCGCTGAAAGAAGGGGTCGCGATCGCCGAGGCGGAATTGATCTATGATCCTTCCAATCAGAAGTGGGAAGAGAGGGTTGTGGCTATTGAAGCGTTGCCGGCAGATCCCAATCACGGCAATCTTCCTCACGGAATGCTCCAGAACAGGAAATATGAGACGGTGCTCCTGGATTTCAAGGAGGGTGCCACAGAAGCCGACACCTGGGTATTTCTTGACAAGGATACAGGGGATGTCCTGGCGATTTATCAGGAAAAGTAAAAGAGCGGCGATCTTGTTTTTAAAAGCCCATCGTGAAAACGGTGGGCTTTTTATTCGCTCTTTGTCACATCCCAGTAATAATCTTCATAGACCTCATGCGTATACAGGTCATACTCATTAAGGCCCGCTTCAACATCGCTGATGACCGCTGTCCAGTTTTCCTGGCCGGCAATCTGGAGGTCCCGGACCGCCCGGTCGATATTCCTCCCGGCCTGCTCGAGGTCGCGGACAGCGTTGAAATTTCTGGCAATCCGGGCCTCTTCAACTTTATCGTCAATATTGCTTTTGACAGTTTTGAGGCGCTCGATGAGCGCGTCTTTGCGGTCATAGCCCCAATCGTCCAAGGATATGTATTGAGCAAGCAGGGGCGGGGCTATCAGGCTGAAAATGAAAAAGGCCTTTGCCAAAACATTGACGATTTTCATGATTGTCTCCTTGAATAATTCCTCTCGCCTTTTGATTTTCCGATAACAGGGGTGAAAATCCAAGGGGGAAATCCCCCTAATGCATGACCTTTTTCTGCTATCGGCGCCGGGGTTTTAATCCAAGCTGCGAGAGCCCTTATGTTCGCTTGCGCCTGGTTTTCTTTTGCAGTAGAATAAAAAATGAAGCTTTTGAACAGGCAGCAGAGCTTGTCGTGAGAGCTTAACAGAGGGGGGTTATGAAGAAACTGTCCGTCGTATTGTTTGTTTTATTGTTCCAGGCATGCACTTCTTTCGTTTTTGCCCAGGACAAGGCCCAGGAGCTTTTGCGGGATGCCGGGGAACTGGCTCATCAGACAGAATACAAGAAGGCGGAACAGGTTTTTCTTCAGGCGCGCGAAGAATTCTTAAAGCAGGAAAACAAGGACATGGCCCGGCAATGCCTTTTGGGGGCGTGGCAGATGCGAAGGGTCTTGCTGCAATATCCTCACACGCAAGAACAGGCTCGCAAGCTTTTGAAAGACGCCTTTCCCGATGTGGGCGACAAAGAACGGGATTCCTGGTTTGCGGAGGGCAGGGTTGATTTTTTGCAGGTCGGCGAGGAAAAGCTTTATTTCGAGGGAGCGGCCAATAATGTGGCTTTCAGGGACATCCCGCTGATACAAAAAACGATGGAGAAAAAGGGGGAACAGGACCCGTTTTTCGATGAAGCCTGGGGCATTGTTTTCCGCGCCCCAAAAAGCGGATATCCCGCCCGGGCATGGAAGCCTCTTGTCAATCCGGTGAAATATCTGGTTGAGTACAGCCTGGTTATCCCAAGGGAAAAACTGCCCAAAGAGGGGACCTTGAAGCTGTGGGTGCCTTTGCCCATTCAAACCGAGGCGCAGGTCGGCTCGCGCGTGGTTTCTGTCTCGCCGGAGGAATATCTGAAAATGCCGCCGCAGTTGAACGCGGAGATCGGAATCGCTTATTTGGAAGTCGACCTGGGCGCTTTAAAGGAAAAGCTGGATATCAGCATCAGCGCCCTTTTTTCCCGTTATGAGGAGCGTTATGCCATAGATCCGGCCAATGTCGGGGAGTACGACAAGGAAAGCGAGCTGTATAAACGCTATACGCGCTCGCAGAAAAACATCCCGGTGAATGAAGAGTTCAGGAAAAAGGCGCTGGAGATCACGGGGGGCGAGAAGAATCCGTATCTGGCGGCCGGCAGGATCTATCATTATATCCTTGAGAATATCCGTTACAGCTATGTGCCGCATGTTATGCTCGACGCGCTGGATATCCCGGAGGCGGTTTTCGTGATGAACAATTCCTACGGGGATTGCGGGGCACAGAGCATGTATTTCAGTTCTTTGTGCCGTTCCATCGGCATCCCCGCGCGTTCCTGCGGAGGCCTGCAGTTGTTTCCCGGGATCGAGGGAGACCATTTTGGGCGGAATTTTATCTTCCTCATTACGGCTGGGTCCCGGTGGATACGACGATTGCCGAGAGCGCCGACTGGACAGCCAGCATTACCCAGGAGCAGAGGAAGGCCTACAAGGAATTCTATTTCGGCAATCTTGATCCTTACCGCATGGTGTTTCAGAATGACGTTGATGTTCCGCTGACGCCCCGGCCGAAGGAAAAACTGTTTTTTTCCACAGCTATTCAGGAACCCGCGGTTGAATGCGATACCTGTGAGGATGACCCGGCCATCCTGGTGGATGAGGGCTGGACGATCAAGGTGGAACCGGTTTATCACTAGGACTCTATCGGCGGAATTCTTTCTATGAGCAGAATCAAGCGCGGGGATTTTTTAGAAAAAGCCGCCCTGTTCAGGCGCCAGGCCGAGCCGTTCAGCCTTGCGGAAGGCTACAAGCTGATTATCCTGCAGGTTTTTTCCGGTTTAAAAAGGACTGCTTCTTTCGACGGTTTTAACCTCACCGAATCCTCAAGCATCAGACAGTGTCTGCTGTTGCTCAAACGCCTGAACCTGCCGGCCAAGGCCGTAAAATACAGCGATCACGTGAAGGTCCTGTTTGCCCGCTGTTGGGAAGATTTGAGGCTTTTGAGCCGTCTTCACGACCGGATATTCGGGGAGCGCCGCACGCCGAAAGACGGCTCGGAATACGGTTTTCTGCTGGGATATCCCCGTTGCTGCGTGGAACGTTTTTACGGGGGAAACCATCGCGGAGGCAGGTTTGGTTTTCCCTGCGAAGGCAGGAAGCGCGCTCAGGATGGTTCCCTGGAGGTTGACTATAGGTTGAACAGATTCTCTCCTATCTGTGTTGTCCATCATGTCCCGTGCGGCCCGGATTGCCGCGCCACCATAGAATGGTCTGATCGGATTCTTTCCCTTTATAAAGCTTACGACCCCTTTTTACGGCGTCAGGCCGAGGCCGTTCTCAAAAAGCCGGTTTTGCTGTTCGGGATCAATCATTTTTTAAGATTTTTCGACGACATCAAAAAAGACCGTATCTTCTACGATTCCGTGGATGCCGTTAATCCGAAACTTTTTAACGAAGACGAGGATTTAAGGGTTGCCGGGTTACTGGAACAACTGGGGAATGGAGATCAGGCGCGTTTTGAGAAAGGCAGCTTTAGCGTATTTTCAGGAAAGAAGCTTTTGCTCAAAAACACCTTTTCGAGGCAGCCGTATCAGCTTTTGAGATTTGTGTAATGGACGGGAAGGCATATAGCTTATAGCAGAAACGAAGTCAGAAGTCGGAAGTCAGAGATCCGAAGTCCGAAGACTGAATTCAGAAGTCAGAATTCAGAAATCTGAAGACCGAAGGTCGAATGCACTTCCATTAATTAAGTTCAATTCTTCATTCTTCATTTTTAATTCTTAATTGTTTCTATAATTTGGGATTTGGAAATTGAGTCAGTCAGTAAATAACCCTAGCCCCTAAAGGGCCAATTATGTCCATCTTGCTTCTATTTTCTTTTCTCGCGGGATTCGTGTCGATCATGGCGCCGTGCATCTGGCCCATTTTGCCTATTGTCCTGTCCGCCTCAACGGTGCAAGGCAGGCAGAGGCCTTTGGGGATTACGCTGGGCCTGATGACCAGCTTCACGGCATTTACCCTTGTCATTGCCTATCTGGAAAGCCTGTTTCCCGTTGATCCCAATCTTTTTCGGCTCATTGCGGCAGTTGTCATCGGCATTTTGGGGCTGACTATGCTGATACCGCCTTTGGGCATGAGATTGGAAGATTTCATGAACAGGGCCATGCGTCGCTTCCGCGGCCCTGGAAGGCCCAGGGGGAGCGGTTTCGCCGGGGGCTATGCCATGGGATTTTCCACGGGTTTGATCTGGGCGCCTTGCGCCGGGCCGATCCTGGCGACCATTGCCACTCTTGCCGCCACGCAGCAGGTCACGTTTAAGGTCGTTCTTGTGACCCTGGCTTACGCCTTTGGCCTGGGTATTCCTTTGTTTCTTTTTTCCCTGGCCGGTTCGCGCGGTTTTGATTTCATGCGCAGGTTCACAAAATACACGGGCCTTATCCGCAGGGCTTTCGGCCTGGTCCTGATCGTGGCGGCGATCCTGGTGTATACGAATTACGACAAGGTGATTCAGCTAAGGGTATTGAAAGCGTTCCCTTCCTATGGAAGCTTTTTGACAAAGATCGAGGACAGCGAACAGGTGAGAAGACAGCTGGAACTCCTGGAAACACAAAAAAGAAGGCTTCGTCCGCAGATGAAAGAAAGGATCATGGCCCCGGAATTCAAGGGTATCACGGGGTGGCTGAATACCCCTGAGCCCTTGACCATGGAAGGCCTCAGGGGCAAGGTTGTTCTCGTCGATTTCTGGACGTATACCTGCATCAATTGCCTCAGGTCCATGCCTTATGTGACATCCTGGTATGAAAAATATAAAGATAGCAATTTTGTCATCGTGGGCGTGCATACACCGGAATTTTCCTTTGAAAAAGGCGCCGATAACGTCCGCAACGCCGTCCGTATGTTCAATATCCGCTACCCTGTGGCCCAGGATAACGACTATCAGACGTGGCGCGCCTATGGTAACCGTTATTGGCCCGCCAAATACCTGATCGATGTCAACGGGAAGATACGCTACAGGCATTTCGGGGAAGGGCGTTACGAGGAAACCGAACAGGCCATCCGGGACCTTTTGGAGGAAGCGGGATACCGGCCTGAAGGCGTCGGGGCCTCTGGTAAAGCCCGCAGGCCCTCGTATTACACGACGCCTGAAACATATCTGGGTTGGGGCAGGATCAATCCTTTGGCCTGCAGGCAGGTTGTTCGCGCGGGCGCGCAGGAATTTTCCATGCCGGGGAACCTGCCTGAAGATTCTTTCGCCTTCGACGGTGCCTGGGACATTTCCGAAGAAGCCGCGCGGGCCTCCAAAGGCGCGGCATTGGAATTGCATTTTCGGGCCGAACAGGTTTTTCTTGTTGTGACGCCGCCGGAAGAGGGCGGGTCGATAAAAGTTTTTCTGGATGGCAGGCCTGTGGACGGCTTGTCCGCTGGAAAAGACGTGGAGAATGCCCGCGTTGAGCTTGATGTCGAGAGGCTCTATCATCTTATCGATTTAAAGGGAAAACCCGGGAGCCATATCCTGAGGCTGGAGTTTGAGAACGACGGTATTTCGGCATACGCTTTTACTTTCGGATAGGCACCCAAGGGCGCGATTTCCGGCATGGTAGTTTCGGACAATTTGAAAAAAGAACTCCCTATCTGGATCCTCACAGCCGCTTTCCTGGCCATAAAGGTCCCGCTTTTGTTCGCTCCCGCCTACCTGATGGAGTGGGACGAAGCGGTTTACATGGGGATCGGAAAATACCTTTTCTCTTTCGGCCAGGCCGGCCTGTTTGAAGATTTTCGCCCTTTGGGTCTGCCGTTTTTTCTCGGGTTCTTCTGGAAATCCGGGTTGTCTCCTTTGATATTCGGCCGCCTTCTTGTGACGGCCTTTTCCGCAGGCCTGATCCTTGTTACCTACAGCGTCGCCCGGTCGATCTACAGCCCTTTTAAAGGCCTGCTCGCCGCCGCCATCCTGATCACCTCGCCGCTTTTTTTATTCTATTCAGACCGCCTCTACACGGAGATCCCGTCCACCTTTTTTGTCATGCTGGCGCTTTACGCCTTTGTGAAGAATAAGGCGGGATGGGCCGGTGCCCTGGCCGGCCTTGGTTTCCTCACAAAATTTCCTCAAGGGCTGATCCTTGTTGTTTTTCTTCTCGTCCTTTTTCTCGAAAGGCGCCGCGATGGCAGGGATTTTTTCAGGCAGGCCCTTGTCCTGCTCGGGTCTTTCGCGGTCGTCGTCATGCCGTATTTCATTTTCAATTTTCTGGCCTACAGCCGGCCCCAAACGGGTTTTTTCCAGGCGTTATTTCTGCCGCTTGTCCACGCCAGGCAGTTTGAGAGCAGCGTTGTAACGGGGGATTTTTTGGGTTCTTTTGAATTTTATATCCTTGGGCCCGTCAAGGACCATGGCATACTGATCTTCGCCTTCGCCAGGCTCATCAGCCTTTTTTCCAGGGGACGTCTCAGGACGTTTGAGGAAAAAACGGGGTTTTTGTACGCGGTCCTGTTCTTCATGTATTTCGCCTTCATCCCGCATAAAGAAATGCGTTACTGGCAGGTCATCTTTCCCATTTTTGCGGTTTTTGCCTCGGACGGGCTCTGGGGGTTTTTTGAATCCCTGAAAGTGAAAAAGCTGATCAGGCATCCTGGCGCCCTGGCGTTGGCCGTCTTTTGCCTGCTTTTATTCCTCAGGTTCGTCCATTTCAGGGCCGATCTGACATCCGGGCAAGGGCCTCTCTTTGACAGAAATGAAATTCTTGCCGCGCGGTATCAATATCTGGACCGCCTGCCTGTTTCCGGCGCCATTTTAACAACCCACCCCTGGCCTTGCGCGTATACGGACAAGCTGTTTGTCCCTTTTTTCATGGAATCCGGACAGGCGGCTCTGTCCGCCTACCAAAGGCTTAACAAGGAGCATGCTGTGGGAGGCATCCTTATTCCCCTTCAGGGCTTTCCCTGCGAAGGCGGCGATGAACTTTGTCAAAAGTCCAATCTTCGCCTGCTTGAGCAAATCAAAAAAAACAGGAAAGCAGCCGAAGGGAACAATGAGGCATTTTATCTGTTGGCGCCTTGAACGGAGGGGATTTTTTCGCAGAAAACCGTCAAGGTTTGGGGGAAGCAGGCTGTTTTGGGGATGGGAAAAATATGCCAGAATAAAAGGGTGTTTTTAGCTCAGAAAGGAGCTTGAAAATGCCTCTCTTAAGAAGTCTGTTTTTGATTGTATTTCTGGCCGCCTGTTCTTGCCGCCCGGCAGCAGGGGAGTCGAACATCCCGGTATCCGCGACGGAGGATCTGATGCGTGAACACGGCCTTCTCAGCAGGCTCCTGCTGATTTACGAGGACGCTGTTGTAAAGCTGAAGGCTGGTGAGGAGTATCCCGTGGAGATTTTGGCCGGGGCCACCAGGATCGTCCGGAAATTCATCGAAGATTACCATGAAAGGCTCGAAGAGGACCATGTTTTTCCCTTGTTTGAAAAGGCCGGGCCGCATAAGGAACTGGCCGCGCTTTTAAGAAAACAGCATGACGCGGGGCGGCGGGTCACTGATGAGCTCCTGCGGCTGACAGGGGAGCGAAGCCTTTCTCCCGAAGACAGGGTCAAGCTGATCGAAGGCTTGCAGAAGTATATCCGCATGTATCGGCCCCATGAGGCCAGAGAAGATACTGTTTTGTTCCCCGCTTTTCGCGAAATTGTCTCCGCGGAAGATTACGAAACCCTGGGGGAGGAATTTGAAAAAGAAGAAAAGCGGCTTTTCGGGGAAGGGGGGTTTGGGAAGATGGTCGACGAGGTCAAAAAGCTGGAAGAGTCTGCCGGTATCCAGGACCTTTCGCAATTCACGCCTGCGCCCAAAAGTGAAGAATTCATATAGAGTGAGTCAATTTAAAGAAAGAAAAAGGCCCCGTTGTAAAACGGAGCCTTTTTTTGGGCCCGAAAGCGGAAGGTGTTTTTCCTCCGATGAATCAGGGACGCAGGATCACCTTGGTGCATCCGTCCTTTTGATCGAAAAGGGAATAGCCTGCGGGCGCTTCCTCCAGTTTCATGACATGGCTGATGACGCCGGAGGGATCGATCCTTTCTTTTTCAACCAGGTGCATGAGTTGTTCGTTGTAGTTTTTAACAGGGCACTGCCCCATGCGGATCTGCAGTTCTTTCTGAAAGAGGTCTCCCAGTGGGAAGCCGTCATAAGCGCTCAGGTAAACCCCCGGGATTCCCAGCGTTGAGAATTTTCTGGCTGTTTTGGCCATCCATTCAAAGACCTGAAGCGGGTATTCATTGGCATAGGCCGGATTCCTGAGTCCGGCGTCGGCGGCGCTCTTGTGGTCGTGGCCGATGGCTTCGTATCCCACGCAGTCAATGCAGATGCCGCCTTTTCCTTCCGTCAAGTCGTTCACGGCTTCCAGAGGATCCTGTTGGTCAAAATTAACTGCCACGGCCCCTAAACCCCTGGTTTTCTCAAGGCGCGCGGGAACCCGGTCCACGGAAATGACCATGGCAGCACCCCTTAAAAACGCGCTCATAACGGCAAAATATCCTACGGGCCCGGCGCCGTAGACAATGACATCGTCCCCTGGTTTAACATTGGCGATATCCGTGCCGAAATATCCCGTGGGAAGGATGTCGGAAAGGAAAACCGCTTTTTCATCGCTGACATTATCCGGTACCCGGAGGCATTCGGTGTTGGCAAAGGGAACCCGGACATATTCCGCCTGGCCGCCGTCATATCCGCCGAGGCTTTGCGTATAGCCGAAGGCTCCTCCGCCCAGACCTTTGGGATTCGAGCGGTCGCATTGCGACCAGAGTTGATGACGGCAATACCAGCATTTTCCACAGCTGATATTGAAAGGGATGACCACCCGGTCTCCTATTTTGACCTCTGTCACATCAATACCCGTGTCTTTGACGATTCCCATGAATTCATGGCCCAGCGTTTGTCCCGGTTCCATCCCTTCCACGTTCCCATGGTAAAGATGCAGGTCGGAACCGCAGATGGCCGTTGTCGTGACCTCAAGGATGACGTCTTCGCCATCCTGGATTTTTGGGATCGGTTTTTCATCGATGCGCACGTCCCTGGCGCCGTGATAGACGACAGCTTTCATAATATCCTCCTTTTTTATCTGGGCGTGGATGAAGTTTGAGGAAAAAGGCGGTTAAATCGTCCATAGTCATTTTCAAGGCATTTTGTAGAAAGTGCCAAGGATGATCCCGAAAACGATATGGGAAAGGATGATGGAAACCGGTGTTTGTATCCCGTAATTCAAAGCCAGAAATCCCGGGGGTTCAAGCTGGCGCACGACTGTCGGGCCGTAAGTTTCATCCGCCATCCGGGGGTGCAGGCTGGGGAAAATCGGCATGGTGACCAGGAGAAAAGAGGCGTGTGTAAAACCGATCACCGCGCCTTTCCACCAGGCAGGCCCGTCCCATTGATGGAAAGCGGCGATGTACAATAGGGAGAGGATCCAACCATTGGCCATATGCATGAAAATACCGGCAAGCCTGGCGCGGTCGCGGTCCGGGGTCACGATCATTCCCAGGATATAGGGGATATTCATCCGTGTCATGTGAAAAGCCTGACTGAATGACATCAGGATGGTCAGCACAATCGTTCCCGCGAAACCCCATACAAGCCACCCCGCGTAATTCATGGTTTGGTCCTTTCCTGTTTATTTCGGTTATTGGCCAGCGCCAGGGCCGCGTTAATGATCCCCAGATGAGTGAATGCCAGGGGGAAATTTCCCAATTGTCTGCGGCTTTTGGGATCGAATTCTTCGGCAAATAGCCCCACTTCATTTCCGTGTAAAAGAAACCGTCGAAAAATTGATTCCGCGTCCCCGTAGCTTCCGCCGCCATTAGCCAGAAAATCCACTGCCCAAAGCGCGCAGACATTGAAACTGCCTTCTTCATAGTCGTGATTCCTGTAAAAATAAGTTTCCTGGAAAGACAGTTCACGCTTGATCCTTGAGAATGTTTTCTTCATCCTGTCGCAATCATAGGGGAGGAATCCATACCATGGCATCAGCAGAAGGCTAGCATCAATATCCGGATTCTCCAGGGATGCGACATAGCTTTGCCGGCTTTCGCTCCAGGCCTGGTTTTCGATTACGTCTTTGACCGCGTTCCTGGCATTCTCATATGCTTCTTTTTTTTCCAGGCGCAGCAGCCCTTTTTTTTCAAAAGAAAGCAGCCTGTCGAACGCGGTCCAGCAGAGCAGCAGTGAATGCGTGTAATGCCTGGTTCTGCCTCGGTGTTCCCATATTCCTGAGTCCGGCTCTTTCCAGCGAGACAAAACAAAGCGGCCGAAATCATTCAGCATTTCCTTGATCTCCGTGTCCAATTTTTCCCTGCCGTTGAGAAGCTCATAGGTGGAATTGATGACCTCACCATAGACATCCAGCTGAAGTTGTCCCGCCGCTTTGTTTCCGATCCGCACGGGTTTTGAACCTCTGTAACCCGAGAGATGCCTGAGTTCCGTCTCTTCGGAAGGCCATCTTCCGTAAACATCATAGAGGATCTTTAAAGACGGGCGCGTCAGGCGGGTGGAATGCAGGAGCCAGCTCACAAAGGCCTCCGCCTCTTCAAGAAATCCGATAGAAAGAAGGGCATGAGTGGTCAGGGACGCGTCCCTGAGCCAGCAGTAGCGGTAATCCCAGTTTAACCCGGCTCCAGGCCATTCAGGAAGCGAGGTCGTAGGGGAGGCGACAATAGCGCCTGAAGGAGCGAATGACAAAAGTTTCAAGACCAAGGCGCTGCGCAGGACGGCCGATTCGAATTCTCCACGATAGGAGATCTTTGAAGACCAGTCCTGCCACCAGGTTTCCGTGCGCCGCAGCAACTGTTCAAACCAGGCATCTTTGTAGGGAGAAAGGCTGGCCGGATACTCATCGGACAGCGACAGCGAAAACCACGCCTTTTGTCCTTTTTTAAGAGAGAAATTCCCCGAGGCTTTCCCGTTTGCAACAGAAAGGGCCGCGTTGGTTTGAAGCGCTAAAAGCCCGAAGCGTGTTTCAGCCCGCAGCCCCATGAATTTCTTATCCTGCAGGGTTAGAGTTTGAGTTCCATAGCCCGGTCTGGGGTCAAAAACGCATTCAATTGCAGCCTCGCCGCAAAGGCATTCCACAAGCCGTATGATCTGATGCGCGGGCAGGAAGGTCGAATTTTTCTGTTCCAGCGTCAGGGCGGGCATGAAATCCGTCAGCCGGACGGCCGCGCCGGTTTTTGAAAACAGGGTCTGCAGGATATTGGTTTTTTCCCTGTATTTCTGCCGCGCTTGCCAGCTGCCGGTCGGCGCTATCTTCCAGCGCCCGCCTTTTTCAGGATCGAGGATTGCCGCGAAAAAAGAGGGACTGTCGAATTTTGGCCAGCAGAGCCAGTCCATTGACCCGTTGTTAGAAACAAGAGCGGCGCTGCGGCAGTCCCCTATGATTCCGTAATCGTTGATATCGTGGCAAAATTCCATGTTGATTGAGAAAGTTTGTAAAAAAAGAGCCGTCCTGGAGAAAGCAAAAAAGCCCCGATGAGGCAGGGGCTTTTTTATCCTTTTAGAACTATTTAAGCGCGCGTGATAGGTTCTTCCTCGTAAAGGGGCGTGCCTATGAAGCCTCCCATGTAGGCGGCCGCGGCTCCCAGCAAAAGCATAAAGAATCCGGCAATCGCTGTTTTTCCCATGACATCGCCCGCTCCTTCAGCCGTTTCTTTGGCTTTTTCCCCGAGTTCCCTGGTTTTTTGCACGACCATGCCACGGGTCCGCAGAAGATTGTTGACTTTTTCTTCCGCCTGAGGACGCGTCATTGTGGTATTGCGCGTCAGAAGAGAGAGGAGATTGTCCTTTTTGACCTGGGATGTGGGGTCTTGCAGAAGATCGCCGGCGGCTTTTGTTATTTCCGGAATATTCTTTGGCGTCTGGCCTTCCCGCGTTTCATTGAGTCCCAGCGTTTCATTGATGTTTCCACCCGGTGAAAATTGCTCGATGCCCTGGGAGACAGCCTGGCCCGCGCCTGATGCCCCGGCGCCCATAAGGCCCATGCCTCCGGCTAAAAGCACGCCCAGAGATGTCGCCAAAAAGACCACTTTTATCAGCGTCGTCATGCCCAGGACAATAACGCCGTGCATGCCGCCTTCTGATTTTGTCCAGGCGCTGGAAAAGCGGCCTGTGACCATACCGCCGATAAAAAGGGCAATGAGTCCGCTGATGATCCACCATACAACCGTTCCCGCGCCGATCGCGGCCATTTGCGAAGGGTCCCTTGGATTTATGGCTCCTAAGCCGATCCCCATACCCAAAAGCGCCAATGCCATTTCAATGAGCAGGACCAGGATGGTCCCCGCAAAGATCGCCCCCCAGGACAGGCGGCTGCAGCACGTATTTTGTTCGCTTTGAATGACAGCTTCTTCCGCCATGACTTCCTCCTCGTTAATGAGATTAAAATCAATCGCTTTGCTCTTTAGAAGGTTCTAAAGGATGGATGACAACAGGAAACGATCCCATGCTAATGATTTTCTTTTTCCGGATCAATGACCGTTTCTCCCATTCTCCTGACTGAATTCAGTTTACGTCTTATTAGTGCTTAAGGCTTTGTGTTACAATAAAAGGCATGAATCCCAATCCCTGAGAAGGAGGCTCGGCATGTCTATTTTAAAAGAATTCAAAGAGTTTGCGGTTAAAGGTAATGCCGTGGATATGGCTGTGGGCATTGTGGTAGGGGCTGCCTTCAGCAGAATCGTCAATTCACTGGTCAATGACGTCATCATGCCTCCCGCCGGCCTTTTGGTCAGCGGTTCGAATTTCAGCAGCCTTAAATTTGTCCTTAAAAAAGCGGTTGGGGAATCCTCGGAAGTGGCCATCCGTTACGGCGAATTCATCAACGCCCTGGTGAACTTTCTGATCCTGGCGTTTTCCATCTTTATCTTCGTCAAGCTCATCAACGTCCTGCGCAGGGATAAACCTCCCGCAGAGAGCGAACCACGGAATCCGCCCGCCTGAAAAGCTCCTTGATTCAGAGAGAAAACAGTCAAGAAAATGAGGAAAACGGGAATTTACAACGGCGGTTTAAGGGTGTAGATAGCAGGAGAATGATTACCCTTTGGAGCCCCATGAGGTATGCCCTGATTTTCTTTATCGCCGTGCTTTTGATTTTCGCCGTGGTTCATTTGACCTGGCCCTCGGAGTTGAGCGATATTGCCTCTCGCAAAGGCATGGGATACCGGCTGGCGTGGGTGACAGGCAAGGATGAAGACAAGGACGCGGATTGGGAGCATAACCTGAATTTTACCTTTGGACTGTCCCGTTATATTGCCGCCCAAGTGGAAGGCGGGCTGGGGACGGATTATGAGGGAGGGGCGGATTCCTACACGTTGTCCGCCGATGTGCAGTTCAGGGCCCCTATAGAAAATACAGCCCCTTATGTCTTTGCCGGAGGTGGAGTTCATAGCAGCACATTCGATGAAACTTTTAACATCAAGGATACCTGCTTCGGCAGGGTGGGCGCGGGTTTTGAATATTTTTTCAGCCGGACGATCGCGGGGAATACGGAAGGGCTCTTTACGATCAAGGGCGGGGATGACACGTTTAATGGATGGCAATTGCGGATGGGAATAAAATTCTATACATAATCTTTTAGGGCAAACATGATCGGCAAGACCACCCGGCAATGACCGGGTTTTTTTGTTAAAAAATTTAGCAGGCCGATTCTTCACTCTTAATTTTTTATTCTCTTTGGTATAATGACGGGCAAAGGGGGGTGGAAGCATGTTGACAGAAGCATTCAGGCAGAAGGTCATCAAAGCGCAGCGCGGTGAGCTCTCGGAATACCTGATCTATGGGCGCCTGATCAAAGACTCCGGGGCCAGGCGGCACGCGGAAACATTAAAGAAAATTGCCGAAGATGAGCTCAAACATCACGATTTTTTTAAAAGCCTTTCAGGACAGGATGTCCGGCCTTATCCCCTGAAAGTATGGTGGTATGTGTTTTTGGCCAGGCTCCTGGGTTTGAATTTCGCCCTCAGGCTCCTGGAGAGCGGGGAAGACCTTGTCCAGGAGGATTATAACCGGTTGCGCGAGATTTCCAGCGGCATGGATGAGATCATCCGCGATGAAAAAGAGCATGAAATACAATTGCTGGGATTGCTGGATGAGGAACGCCTGGCTTATGCCGGGTCCATGGTTTTGGGATTGAATGACGCGCTCGTGGAATTAACAGGGGCGCTGGTGGGTTTCACCCTGGCCTTGCAGAAGACGCGCCTGGTCGCCATTGTCGGGCTGATCACCGGAATCGCGGCTTCCATGTCTATGGCTGCCGCTGAATACCTGTCCACTAAACACGAAGACACCGGCAAGAATCCGCTGAAGGCAAGCTTGTATACGGGCATGGCTTACGTGCTGACGGTTGTTGTCCTGATCCTGCCTTATTTTTTATTTACGAATATCTATCTCTGCCTGGCCTGGGTGGTGTGCGGCGCCCTTTTGGTGGTTTTTCTTTTCACCTATTATATTTCCGTGGCCAAGGGTTTGAATTTTAAGGCGAGATTCCTGGAGATGGCCGGTTTGAGCGTCAGCATTGCCGCCGTGAATTTTGCCTTCGGCCTTCTCATCCGCAAGGTGTTTGGCATAGAGGTGTGAACAGGGGAGATAGACAATTAAGAATTAAAAATGAAGAATGAAGAATGGGTTTACGGCTAAGAGCGAAGGGCGTATGGCATATAGCTTATCGAAACCGAGGGACGAAAGCACGAGGGACGAATCAGTCAACAGGCCACGGGCCACAGTCCACCGCCAGAGTTAACGTGAGGACGTTCGCATCCTTCGGATGCTCGGACGTGAGGACGTGCGGACGTACTGAAAGACGAGAGACGAAGGCACGAAAGCGCGAAGGACGAAACCAGTCCACAGTCGACGGTCGATAGGCTACAGTTCAAGAACCAATTAAGAATGAAGAATGGGTTTACGGCTAAGAGCGAAGGGCGTATGGCAAATGGCTTATAGCAAAAGCGGAGTCAGAAGCAGTTGTCAAAAGTCCGAAGGCTGAAATCAGAACTCCGAATTCAGAATTCGGAAATCGGAAAACTGAAGACTGACACCCTTCCTTATTAAGCAGAAAGTCTTCATGAAACAGTCTACCTTTGATCTTTTGGCTGTTCTCGCGCTGTCTTTTGTTCCGGGATTGCCTCATCTGTATCTCAAAAAATACAAGAAGGCCGTCAGCCTGCTTTTTATCAGCGCCGGCATCGTCCTGACGCTTCTTCTCTCAAATTCCTATGTCTCAGGCGTCTTGATGTTTATCATTTATGCCGTTACGGCCATACCTTCAGGGGTGGAAGCCTACCAGCTTTGCCGTTATGGAAGGCAAACCCTGGACATCAGCTCGCGCTGGTATGTCCTGCTTTTATTGTGGTGGACAGGGTTTTCCGCTGTGCCTCTTTTGTGGCAGAGCAACAGGTTTTCCCGGTTTTCCAAGGTCGTCCTGACGTTCCTAGTCGCCGTTATGGCCGTCCTCTTTTTTTCGTTTCTGGTCTATTACTGGAAATTTCTGGAAGATTTTTTGACCTGTCTGTTATCCCGGCGCTGCGGTTATTAAAAGCTTCTTATCGTGATGCCCAAAAAAGCCCGCGAGAAAATTCCCGCGGGCTTTTTTCATCTTTTGGGCCGCTTTAGTCTTCTTTTTCCGGCGGTTCTTCCATGCGCATCAAACCCTGGCCCATGGATCGCCTTCCTTTTCCCGTCCCTTTTAAGGATTCCTTGACCTTCTGAACCTGGTCCTTGGTCAACGCGCCTTTTAAGTCCACGTAACCTTTGATCAGTTCTTTTGTCCGCTGTTTCTTAAGATCGTATTTTTTCTCTATGATTTCGGCGATAGCTTTCATGTCAACGGTGTCTTTGTCAAGGGCGTCTAAGAGATCGAGTCCGAGTGTTTTGATTTCCGCCTCCTTCAAGACAGCGCTTTTTTTCACGCGCAATTTAATCTGCTTGATGGATTTTATCTGTTCATCGCTGAGGCCGATCTCGCCGGCGTTCGCCAGCAGATAATGGGCTTTGTAGTAAAATTTATCTTCCGCGTCCATCTTTTTGTCCATCTGTCCCATCATGGCGGGGCAGCTCTGCGTCATCCGGTCATCGGCCCAAGCCTGGGTGGAAAAAGCCGCGAAGGCGAATGCGAAGAGAAACAGCAAAAGATTGATTTTTTTCATGGCAGGCTCCTTGGTGAGGTTCGTTGAAGAATCAGTGTAGAACAAAGAAGCCTGAAAGCGCGATAGCCGGGCTCCGTTTTTTCCTGTTGGAATTCCGCCAGACTTCTTTTTGCGTTTTCGGCCGTTGTTGACATGGGAGGGCTGCGTGAGGTAAAATTATATAACAATATGGTTATTTGTTAGGGAGGGTTGATGGGCCTCGAGCGGATTTTAAAGGCGCTGGCGGACAAAAACAGGATCAGGATCATAAAGCTTCTGGAAAACAGGCGCATGTGCGTCTGCCAACTGGCCTTTGTCCTGGGCGTGACGCAGCCAAGCGTTTCCCGCCATTTGAAAAAACTTTGCGCCACCGGGCTGGTCCAGGGGCGTCAGGAAGGTTTCTGGACGTACTATTGCCTTGGAAGGCCGCGGGGGCCGGGAAAAACTCTTTTGGAGTGTGTTTGCCGCTGGCTCGAAGATGAAGATGTGGTTGCCAAGGACCGAAAGAAGCTCACGACAAAGGAATTCGGCAAAGTTTGTGATAAAAGAGATTAAAGTCAAAAGCATATTTTGCTCGAGGGAAAAGGAGGTTTTATGTCGGATCAAAAGGGAATTTCGAAAGAGAAGAAGGGTTTTTTGAAGAGATGGCTGGATCGCATGGATGAAAAGCTGGCAAAGAGAGCGAAATCTTCCTGTTGTTGTCAAAAACAGGGCGGGGGAGATAAGAAATCATGCTGTTAGAACTTGTTGACCGCCTGGTTTATGGTCTCTTGGGGTTGGATAAGAGCCTGCCGTCCACGCAGGCCTTGCATTTTTTTATCTATGACTCGGTCAAGATCCTTTGTCTTTTGTTCACGATGATCTTTGCGATCGGGGTTTTGCGCACTTACCTGCCCCAGAAGAAGATCAGGCTGTGGATGAATAAGAGGGGGGCGGCGGGATATTTTTTTGCATCGTTGTTCGGGGCCGTTACTCCCTTTTGTTCCTGTTCTTCGATTCCTTTCTTTTTCGGTTTTTTGGAAGCGGGTATTCCTCTGGGCGTCGCGCTTTCCTTTTTGATCACGTCCCCGATCATCAATGAATACCTTGTGGTTTTGATGCTGGGATTTTTCGGATGGAAGATCACGCTGCTCTACATTTTTTCCGGGCTCACCCTGGGAACGGCCACGGGTTATATCCTGGGGAAGATGGGTTTTGAAAAACATCTGGAGAGAGATCTCGTTGAACGCAGGGAAAGCAGGGCTTGTCTTGTTGAGCCGGCCTACCGCACTTTTGAGTCCCGCCTTGTCTTCGGATGGACGGAGGCCGCTTGTATTGTCCGTAAGATCTGGATTTGGGTCCTGGCGGGCGTGGGGCTCGGCGCGTTTATCCATAATTATGTACCCCAGAGCCTTATTGAATCGGCCATCTCCAGGACAGGTTTTTTCTCCGTGCCCATCGCCGTGTTTCTGGGCGTGCCTATGTACGGCAGCTGCGCGGCCATTGTCCCTATCGCCGTCGTCCTTTTCCAGAAAGGGATTCCCCTTGGGACGGCGCTGGCTTTTATGATGGCTGTTGCCGCCTTAAGCCTGCCGGAGGCCGTTATGTTGAGAAGGGCCATGCGCCTTCCGTTGATCCTGGTTTTCTTCGGTATCACGGCAGGTGCCATCATCATCACGGGCTATGTGTTCAATTTTCTGCAGCTTATTCTTTCGTAGGAAGAGACAATAGAAAAACAATTAAGAAATGGGCTTATGGCTAAGAGCGAAGGGCATAGCAAAAGCAGAAGACAGAAATCAGAAGACCGAAGCCGAATGTAGCTCTTTAGCTGATTAGCTGCTTAGTAAAAGGCGCTTCAATTGGATTTTTCAATTCTTCATTCTTAATTCTTAATTTTTAATTGTTTCTATGATTTGGGGTTTGGAATTTGGAAATTAAGGCAGAAGAAGGGGGCTAGCTAGAACCTAAACCCTAGACCCTAAAAGTGAGGACGTGGGACGTGCCGGCGCCTTTTCTCCTTTAGCGGTTGACTTTGTCTTTTTTTAAGACTAAACTAAAAAAGATTTCAAGCGTCACAAAGGGGGCTTATGCGGGAAGTATTTTTATTCCATCCGGAACAGGGATTGCAGACAGATCTTAACGCCCAGCAGATCGCCGAGGCGTTGAAGGACAACCGCAATCTTTTGTGGATGGATGTTACGGACATCGATGACGAGGATGTGGACCTCCTGACGGCCGCGTTCAATCTCCATCCCCTGACCGTCGAAGACCTCATCATGCCCAACGCGCGCACGAAGATCGAGAAATTCCAGGAATATTTTTTCCTGGTCATGTTCTCGCTGGAGGCGCACGAGAACCAGCCGCGCGGAAAGATCAAGACCACGGAACTTGACTGCTGCCTGGGCCGCAACTACCTGATCACCTGCCACACCCAGCCCGTCACGCCTTTGTCTGTCTGTAAGGACCGCATCCGGAAACAGTCGCCGATCATCATGCAGGGCGCGGATATGCTTTTGTATGCCATCGTGGATTCCTGCGTGGACAGCTATTTTCCCGTCATCAATGATTTTGATAACCTCGTTGACGAGGTGAGCGACGAATTGTTCACCGATCCCACGCAAAAGACGCTCAAAAAGATCTATTACCTCAAGAACGATGTTATGTCTTTGCGCCGCACCATCGGGCCCCAGGCGGATGTCTTAAGCCTTATCGCGCGGGGGGATTTTGAGATGGTCGCGCCTTCCAACGCGATCTATTTCCGCAATGTCTATGACAATCTCATCCGTCTTAACGATATCGTGGGAACGTCGCGCGATATCATTACGGGCGCCATGGAGGCCTATGTGTCGGTCGTCTCCAACAGGTTGAATGAGATCATGAAAACCCTCACCGTCATCGCTACCATCATGATGCCTTTGACGTTGATCGCCAGTATTTACGGCATGAATTTCCGTTATATGCCGGAGTTGAACTTCAGATGGGGTTATCCCGCCGTCCTGCTCCTGATGTTCCTGGTGACGCTGGCGATGCTGCATTATTTCAAGAGCAAGAAGTGGCTTTAGGAGAGTTGTCATGCTGATCGGCATCATCTTCATTCTGGCCGGGATCCTGATCGCGATGTATCCGCCGCTGTTATCCCTGATCGTAGCGTCTCTTTTGATTTTTACAGGCGTGACCTTTTTCTATCTCGGGTATTCCTATAGAAAAGCGGCGCGTAAATCCGAAGATCCCTTCATCAATTTCTTTTTCAGGTTCTAAGGGTGGTTGTTTCCACTTTGGCCGCCGAAAGGAGAGTCCATGTTGAGAAAAATTTGTATGGGATTACTGGGGATTGTTTTTGTCGTTCAAATGAACGGGTGCGTGGCGCTCGTGGGAGCGGCCGCCGGAGGCGCCGGAACGGCGACCTGGCTGGGCGGCAAGCTGATGGAAGATGTCAATACGACCATGGAACGGTCGCACAGGGCTTCCCGTTCCGCGACCAAGGCGCTGGGGATGACCGTGACAAAAGAAACGGTCAAGGACAGCGTGATCCAGCTTGTCGGGCAGACGGAGTTCGAAAGGCCGTTCTGGATCGATATCACGCCCGTCACAAGCAAACAAACCAGGATCGCCGTGCGGGTGGGAGTGCCGGGAGATAAAGAGGCCTCGCAGGAGCTTTTGGACAGGATCCTGTCCTATTTATGATTTTTTGTCTGATGAGAAGAAGCAGGAGGGGCAGGAAGAGGTGAAACATGATGATCTTAAAAAGACACGCGCATTGGCTGCTGCGCCTGGCAGTGGCTTCCATATTTCTTTACCACGGTTCTGGAAAATTTTTTGATCCTCAAGGCGCCGCCGCGATGCTCGCGCTGCCTTTGGCCCTGACCGTGATCGTGGCCCTGTGTGAAACAGTGGGGTCTTTCCTTGTGCTCCTGGGCGGGCTCGACCTGAGCCGCGGCATTATCACCCGTCTGGGCTGTATTCTGATCTTGCCCGTTATCCTGGGCGCGGCGTTGACCAAGCATTGGGGTCAGTGGAGTTTTTTGCCGTCCCAGACCCATCCCATGGGCGGTGTTGAGTTCCACGCGGTCATTCTGGTTATTCTGTTGTATCTGTTGATCCGAGGGAAAGAGGTCTAATCCCCGTCATGAATAAACCCGCCGTGAAAACGGCGGGTTTTTTTATGCCTTAAAGTGCTTCCAAAAAAAAGCTAATCCTGCCACCAGGCCAGGCGCCGCGCTTCCACAGCCATCGGGGTAAACGGCGGGAGGTTGGCCAGGGTATTGTAGGATGTGTTGTAGGACCAGTTGCGGTTCGGGGCCGTATATTGGGGTTCTCCATATTGCCATGCCCCGGAGGCAACATGGCTTTCCCAGAGTTCCACAAATGAGCCTTTGATGGTCAAGGCCGTCCCCGACCATTTTTCATGAAGCCGGGGGTAGTTTTCCAAACCGCCGTTGTAACTGCCTTCGCTGGAAGGCTCGACGCCGGCCACAAAAGCGCAGTTGATGGTCGTCGCGTTGGCGATACGCGAATTGACGCTGGAGGTGCTGTTGGAATCGTTCCAGTTGTTGGACAGAAGATTGAGGGCGTCGGCGATGATGGCCGTCGGCTTTTCGCTGACCGTGTTGTAATTGCCTTTGACATAAACAGGCTGGTTGGAGACCACGGTCAACCCGGCATTGCGGTCTATCTGAGAACCGTTCACCAATTCCACGCCTGGTTCAAAAGACCCCGCGTCTGTCCGGGTCACATACATCAGGCCGTTAGAGGGCAGATTGTTGGGACAGGCGCTGCCATCGCAGGTTCCTGAACGTCCGGAAAGTTTTTCCAGGTCTACTTTGGACATCTTGACGTATTTACCCTCCCGGTTATTATAAAATGATGTTGTGCTGGTGATGGTGCCTGCCGGATAATCCGTTCCTTCCGCAAGCGCGACCCCGTTTTTCACAATGGTGTTGTCCGTAATGACGACGTTGGCGCGCGAGGCGTAATAACCCGAAGGCTGGATAGAGCCCACCGCGGGGGTTGTGAGATTTGTGACGCCGTGGGAAGCGCTCTGCACGGTCCCGTTCCAGCGTTCGGTTGAGTCCGCCAGCCACCCCGCGTCAGAGCTGTCCAGGCCGTCCATGGCCTCATATTGAGGAGAGCCCGGTTTGTTTTCGCGGATATTGACCGTTCCCCCCATGGGATCTTCGGGATCGTCCTTGCGCCTGTTGAGGATTTCGCCGGCGCTGCGGAAATAGAAAGAGTCGATGGTGAGCGTGTCCCGGGAATGAACGTAGATATCCTCGTTGGAATGGATGCGTCCGGAGAGCGTCATGGCGGCTCCGGGGAGGATCTCCAGGTCGTCGTTATAGAAGACCGCGTGCTGGAAAGTCGGGATGAGCCTGCGCGCGATGATCTGATGGACCGTGACCGTGATATCGCTGTTGGAGGGATGCGATGCCGTCGAGACGATCTCATAGTTGCAGACATAGATCTTCGTGTCGCCCTCGGTTACCAGCCGTTCATTCTGTTCAAGCCGGCTGATCGTGGAATTGACCGTGGCGTTGCCGAGGCTGGCGAACGTCGTCGTGGTCGTATAGGTCTGGGTGTCGGAGGTAATGACGAAATTGGCCAAATCCGCGGCGAAGGCGGCGATGGCGGCTTCCGTGGCGCCTTCGGCCATATAAAACGTTTCCGCCGTCAGGCGGCTGCGTTCGGCGATGTTCTGTTCCGAAATGGCCTTTGTCAGCAGGCTCGCCGCGTAGACAAGAAAAGAAACGACGACGAGATAGGAAACGATCAGGGCCTGTCCTTTTCTGTTCATGGTTGGATCACCGCCTTCAATTCCTTAACCGCACGATGGATGTCAGGTTTAAGTTAATGACCCTCTGGCGCGGAGTGGTCCGCGTCAGGCTTAAGATGATCTTGAGCTCCTGCAGGCCCAGCGATGGATCGATGCCGGTGTCGAAGAACTGGACGTCGGTAACATTACGCGCCAGGACAACAGGATTTCCTCCTTCATTGCGCCTGAGCTCTTTCTGGCCCGGCACATACTGATAGCGGATCATATTGTTCGTGTCCCATTCCAGGTCTCCGTCTGTATCCAGGACCGCCGTACCGTTGGCCATCCGCGGAAGGTAGAAATGGATCTGTTTGTTGTTGGGCGAAGAGGGGATGACGGCATTGGGCGAAGGATTTTGCGTGGAGGTCCTGGTGGCGAGCCGGAGTTCCCGCGTCATGCCATCCATGGCCAGCCTGCCCTGGGCCTGCATATCCGTCTGATAAATCTTGGTTTCATAAAGGTCTTTTCCGGAACCGTAGATCATATACACCATGGCAAGAATCCCGGTCAAAATAGCCGTAGAGATCACGATTTCAATGAGGGTGAATCCTTTTCTTCCAACCGGGCGTTTTTTCATAAGTTCCCCTATCTGGTCCTGAAAGTCGAAGCCGCCATATGGAACGGGGTGCCTTTTTTGCTCAGCCAACCCAGCCGGACCGTCAATTCCAGGGGGTCGGACGTCAGATTGATGTAGGTGACCGTGATGTTTTCCCCCCGCAGGGCATAGGCGCCTCCCACGATCGCCTGATAAGGGTTGGCGAGGGGACCATTGACCGTGCCATTCGGAAAACGCGTGGTGAGGGTGTCAAAGGGCGTGGCGCGGACGCGCTCCATCATGTTTCTGGTGTCTACGACAGCCTGCGTCTTGTCCCTGGAGATATCGATGATATCAACGATAGAGGTCAGGCTGTTCAACAGGGCGCCAAGCGCCAGAGAGAAGACCAGCGCCGCGATCATGATCTCGACCAAGGTCGTGCCTTTTGATCCTGTATTCTTCATCATCTTCTCCCTTTGCCCTGGAAGGTTCCTTATATAAAGTATAACAAAAGTTTAAACGCTTTACCACTCTGGCGCCTGTTGTCAAAGCCGCGTATCTTTAGCGTAAAAGCAGCCAAAGAGATGCCCGGAATATTAAAAATTTAGGTTGTGCGGTTTTTGAGGTTTTGATAAAGTATGAACAATGCCAAAGAGGATTGTAACGACGGGAAAGTTTATTTTTAAGGCCCTGGCGCGATTGTTGATCGTCGCCGGGGTCGTCGTGTTTTTTATGGCCCTGTTCGTCATTTTCTTCGACCAGGCCATCCTGGTCCGCAAGGGGACCATATACCGCGAAAACGTCGATGAGAAAGTCGTGGCCCTGACATTTGACGACGGGCCGTCTCCTGTCTGGACTCCGAAGATCCTCGATGTGCTCCGGGACGCGGGCGTCAAGGCCACCTTTTTCATGCTGGGTTCCCATGTGGAAAAATACCCCGATGTGGCCAGGCGCGTGGCACAGGAAGGCCATGATATCGGCAATCATACTTATGACCATCATCTCCTGCTCTATTCCAGCCTTGGAAAGCTCAAAGATGACACCAGGCGCACGGATGAGATCATCCAGAGCGTGACCGGCGTCAAAACGCGGTATTTTCGCCCCCCCAAGGCGTGGCTGACAGGCGGGGAGAAGAAGGCGCTCAGGGCCATGGGGTATGAAGTGGTTCTGTGGTCTCTGAATTCCAAGGATTGGGTGACTTTTGACGATAAATACATGATCAAGTATCTGATGCGCCACGTGCGGCCGGGGGATATCATCCTTTTTCATGACAGCGGCGGAGCGTTTAGCACGGAGGGCGGAGACCGGGACGAAACGGTCCTGGCCGTCATGCGGTTGATCGAGAGGCTTAAAGAAAAAGGCTGGAGATTTGTCACGGTCACCGAACTTCTAAAAATGAGGGCAGAATATGATCTTAAGACGCAGGCGCGTTAAGCACGTTCTTTTTCTTTTGGCTTTGTGTTATGTCTTTTTCATGCTGGGCAATTCTGTTTTAAGCCTGACGAACCCGGATGAGGTTTTTTACTCGCAGACAGCCCGCGAGATGATGCAAAAAGACAGCTGGATGACTCCCTACCTGTTCGGTGAGCCTCAGTTTGAAAAGCCGATCATGACCTATTGGCTTTTGCGCCTGGCCTTTGAGGCTGGGGGAGCCAACCCTTTTTCCGCGCGTTTTTTCCCCGCCTTTTTTGCCGCCATAGGCATTGTCGCCATTTATTACTTGGGACTCGTTGGATTTAAGGATGAGAGGAAAGCCCTTGTGTCATCGGTTGTTATGATGTCCAGCGGCTTTTATATGGGGCTGGCCAGGACCGTTTTCACGGATATGATATTCACGGTATTCATCCTTTTGTCCCTGCTTTGTTTTTATTGGGGATATTCGCTGGAAAAAAGGCGGCAGGCCGGCTGGGTCCTGTTTTTCGTTTTTTCAGCCCTGGCCGTCCTGACAAAAGGCCCTCTGGGCCTGTTGATCCCCCTGGCTGTCATCGCCGTGTTCCTTGGGATCCGCAAGGAATGGAGATTCCTGAAGGGGTGGGGCTTTGTTTTGGGCCTGGCTGTTTTTTGCCTCCTGGCATTGCCCTGGTATCTGTTCATGACCAAAACTTACGGCACAACCTTCACGCATGAATTTTTTTATAATGACCATTGGCGCAGGGTTGTGGAAGCTGAGCATCCGGGAGCCGATAGCTGGTATTTTTATCCGCTCGGGGCGATCGGGAGCCTTTTTCCCTGGAGCGTATTTTTGGTCCTGGGTTTCGCGGCCCTGCTGCGCCGCCGCATGTTCAGGGAACCTTTTTATCTGTTCCTTCTTTTGTGGGTCGCGGCTGTGTTCGTCATTTTTCAGTCGGCCCATTCCAAGCTTGTCAGTTATATTTTCCCGTTTTTTCCCGCCCTGGCGCTGGTGGCGGGAGGCTGGATGGCGGATGAGGAAAAAACCGGCCATTCCCGCGCCCTGCGGCCGGCTTTTATGGCAACCGGCATTTTTTGCCTGTCGTTGCCTGTTGTCTCGATGGCGGCGCCTTTTGTCTTTCAGGCCTATGTGACTCATCCGGCGCCTGTGTTTATTTTCGCCGGGTTTCTTGTTGTGTATCTCGCCGTATTTTTTGTCCTGACTTACAGGCGGATTTTTAAGGCGAGTTTCTGGCTTCTGGCCGCGCTGCTTCCGCTGCTGTTGGGTTTTTCCCTGGCGATGTCGCCCCATTTCCAAGCGTTCGTTTCTTCCGCCGAAGCCGGGCGTTACCTCAAGGAGAATACCCCGGCGCGCGGAACGATCCTTTCCTCCAAATTTTACGCCCGCGGCATCCGTTATTATACGGACAGGGAGGTGGCTGTTATCGATATTAACGGAAAGGGTTATTTCAGCCCGCACCCCGTGGAATATCTTAATACCGAGGAAAAGCTCCATTCGTTTCTTTCCCGCGAGCCTGTGACCTACGCCGTCCTGCGCAAAGGTTATGTCAAGGACCTGGACCGCTTGCTGGGAGGGCGGTTCAGCCATGAAACACTCTATGTGGCCGGCGACGAATACATCGTGCGCATAACCCCTAAAGATAAAATATGAAGAAAAGAACACCTCTGCGTGGGTTGTCGGGCCGCTGTGTTGTTTCGGTGTTCTTTTTTCTTTTGTTGTCCGTCCTGTCCGCCTTCGGCCAGGACATCGAGCCTTTTCCCGAATTCTCCTCCCAGGATAAGGTCCTGATTCTGGCTCCGCACCCCGACGATGAGGCCATCGCGGCTTCCGGCGTCATCCAGGACTGCGTCCGCCGGGGGATCCCCGTCAAAATCGTCTATTTCACGAACGGCGACAATAATGAGCTGTCTTTTATCGTTTATGAAAAGCGTATCGTGTTCAAAAAAAAGGCGTTCGTGTCTATGGGGGAGTTGAGACGCAAGGAAGCCCTCAACGCGATGAAATACCTGGGCCTGAAAGAAGAAGACCTTGTTTTCCTGGGGTATCCGGATTTCGGGACCTTGGAGATCTTTCTGAAATACTGGGACGCGCAAAGACCTTTCCGCAGCATGTTGACGCGCGTCACGCGTGTGCCTTATGCCAGCAGTTTTTCCAGCGGCGCGCCCTATGTGGGGCAAAGCATTCTCGGTGACCTTAAGCGGGTCCTTCTTTCGTTTGAGCCAACCCGGATCCTCGTGTCCCATCCGGCGGATACCAATCGCGACCACAGGGCCCTGAATCTTTTTCTTCATATCGCCCTCTGGGATCTGAAAGAAAAGATCGCGACGCCCCAGGTCTATCCCTATCTGGTCCATGTCGTTGGCTGGCCCATGCCGCGCGGTTTCCGGCCAGCCTTGAAGATGGAGCCTCCGAAGGTTCTGGATTTTCCGGATTCACGGTGGCTGAACCTGAAACTTTCGGAACAGGAAGTCTGGACCAAAAGGCAGGCGATCTCGTTTTACAGAAGCCAGATCCGTTACGCCCCTTCGTATCTTTACAGCTTTGCCAGAGGCAATGAACTGTTTGGGAATTATCCGGCTGTCCGCCTGGCCAGACAACCGGGAAGTTTGCGGTGGCAGGACGTGCGGATGGAACCCGACGCCGGATGCGAGGGGGCGGCTAAAACGCAGACATGCCGGCTCAGCTATGCCTTAGACGGCGACGATCTGCTTGTACGCCTGGCTTTGCGCAACAAATTTAAGAAGAATTTCGGTATTTTTCTGTATCTGTGCGGTTATTCCCCGCGGGCGGAATTCGCCGGGATGCCGAAAATCCGGATCTCGATCGGGATGCGGGGCGTGCATGTGTGGGACAAACTCCTCAGGGTCCGGACGAAAGACGTCAAGGCCTCTTACGAGGGACATTCTTTGATCGTCAGGGTGCCTCTGCGCCTTCTGGGAGAACCTGACCGCGTCCTGGCGCGGGTCAAGGCCAGCACGAAGGATCTTCCTTTTGACAATACCGCCTGGCATTGTCTTCTTCTGGAAGAATAACGAACAGAAAAGGGAGCGCTAAAATGAGCGATGGGGATGATTGGATCATCAGGCCTTACGCGCCGAAGGACCGCGACGCCGTGCGGGCCATCGCCTGGGAAACCGCTTTCGCGGGCAATCCTGCGGAGGCTTTCTTTGACGATAAGGAACTTTTGTGCGACGCGCTTGTTTCCTCTTTTACGGATGGCGATCCCGGCGCCTGCTGGGTCGCTGAGCGCCGTGGGGAAGTGTGCTGTTATCTTTTGGGGACCTTTGACAGCCGCCGTCTGCGCGGTTTTTTCATCCGCAAAGTCCTGCCCGGCATTCTGGGGGAGGTCTTCACCGGGTCCGCGTTTGCTTCCGCCAAAAGCAGGGTTTTTCTGCGGGGGCTGCTGACGAGCTGGATCAAGGGAGAGCTCTGGATGCCCGACGTGAGCGTGCGTTTTCCCGCTGTCCTGCACGTCAATTGCAAACCGCCCTGCCGGGGCTTGGGCGCGGGCAGCCGCCTGATCCGGGCCTTTCTGGGTTCTCTTTCCGAAAAAGGAGTTCCCGGCGTTCGGCTGGCGACGGTGTCCGACGGGGCGAGGGAATTTTTTGAAAAACTGGGATTTTCCGTCCTCCATAAGGGGCAGCGGAGTTACTGGCAGTTTTTCCTCGGGAAAAAGGTGCCCGCGTATCTGATGGTCAGACAAATTTCTTGACAAAAAAAATCGCTCGTCGTAATATTGAATCCATCGCATCATGTGAGAGTAGTAAATAAAGCGGGTTTTGTTTTGCGGTCCCTTGATCCTTAGCTGTTATTTACTATCGAATTCTTCCTCGAACATGATCAGGCATAGAGGAAGGCCTGTCTTTTCTAGGCAAAAATTCCACAAGAAAGGAGGGTAGTAAGTAATGGCAAAAGGAAAAGTGAAATGGTTCAGCAATCAGAAGGGCTACGGATTTATCACTCCTGAGTCCGGTAAGGATGTTTTCGTTCACTACAGCGCCATCCAGGGCGAAGGATACAAGTCCCTGGAAGAAGGCCAGGACGTCGAGTTCGAGATCGAACAAGGCCCCAAGGGTGAACAGGCGACAAAAGTCAGCAAAATATAACACCTGATGAATGATCGAAGAGGCCCGGTGTAAAACCGGGCCTTTTTTTATGCTCCCAGAGGCGGGCGGACTGTTTTTGAGTAAAATCCCTTGGACGCGGCTTCGGTTGCGTCTATAATTGTTACCAGCTTATGCCCATACAAGAGCCCCGAAAACAACGCCTGCCCCAGGTCCGCATTGTTGAAGCGTCCGCCGGTTCAGGCAAAACCTACGCCTTAGCCAAACGCTATGTGGAGCTTTTGTTCTCCGGGCAGGCCGACCGCGGGGCTCTGCCGTTAAAGAATATCCTCGCCATCACATTCAGCAATAAAGCCTCCCTGGAAATGAAGGAGCGCATCCTTCTTTTGCTGAAAAAAATCGCCCTGGACAGGTTTCGGGATGACGCCGAACAACAGGACCTTTTGTCAGGCCTTCCCGTCAAAGGGCCGCAGGCGCGCCAGAGGGCCTTGCTTCTTTTGGATGAGATCACGAAGAATTATAATTTTTTTCAGGTCCAGACCATCGACAGTTTCATCAACGCCATCCTTTCCGGGTGCGCTTTTCGCATCGGCCTCTCCGCTCATTTCAAGATCAAGACAAAGCCTGAAGATCACCTCGTTTACGGCCTGGATTCCCTTTTGTCCCGCGCCCAGGCGGAAAAACCTGTCTTTGATCTTTTCCTGGATTTTCTTCACCAATATCTCTATCTGGAAAACCGGACCGGGTGGTTTCCTAAAAAGGATATCCTGAAGCTGGTCGTCAATCTTTATCATGATGCCAACCGCTACGGGGGCGAGTTCTTCGAGGCGGCCGGGTCTTTGGCGGACGTGGCAGCTAAAAAGCGCGTGGTCCTGGAAAACATGCGGCGTTTGCGTTCGAAATTGCCCGAAGGAACGCACGCGCTTTTTGTTTCAAAGTTTGAAGATTTCCTGCGTCGTCACTCATCAGGATTCGCCTTGTCGGAGCTCTCCGATTATTTTGCCCGGAGCGAACCGCCTTTGAAGAAGGGGGTGAAACCCCCGCCCGGCCTCCAAGGCCTGTGGGAGAATGTGCGCCGCGAGATCCGCGAGTGCGCGGAACTCGAGGCTGTTCTCGTTTTCCGTCCTTATATCGGAATCTACCGCCAGGTCTTTGAGGATTTCTCGCGGCTTTCCGCCAAAGAGGATGTGATGTATCTGGATGAACTCAATCGCCAGGCCCAGGGCCTTTTTGACCAGAAGAAGATCACGGTGCCTGAGCTTTATTACCGCCTGGCCATGCGGCTTAAGGATTATCTGATCGATGAATTCCAGGACACCAGCCTGCTGCAGTGGAAAAACCTCCGCGGCATGGTGGAAGAGGCCTTGTCGGTCGGCGGGTCGTTGTTTTACGTGGGCGACAAAAAACAGGCTATCTACCGGTTCCGCGGAGGCGATGTGTCTCTGTTCGACAGCGTCAGGCAGGACCTGGCGGATTTTCATCCGGAAGTCGAGTTTTTGAAATACAATTACCGTTCGGCCGCGGAAATCGTCCGCTTTACGAACAGGGTATTCGGGGCGCAAAACCTGAAAAATTTCCTGGGGCTGATGAGGGAAAATTACGGGGATAAATTCCCTTTGAGCGTCGAGGATGAAGGGGCCCTTCTGAAGGTTTTTGAAGAGGCGTCCCAGATCGCCTCTTCTCCGGACGGCGGCTATGTGCGTTTGAAGGTCGTGGACGCGCCCTCGCTTGAGGAAAAGACGGCAGCGGTCAAAGAGGCGTTTTCAGGCCTCCTTGAGGAATTAAAACACAGGCGCTCTTTCGACGAGATGGCCGTTCTGGTCCGCGAGAACGATGAGGTCGAGCTGGTCTCCGAATGGCTCATGGAACAGGGGATCCCCGTGGAATCGGAAAAGACGCTGGATATCCGCAATAACAGCCTGATCAAAGAGCTTGTTTCTTTTCTGGCCTTCCTGCAGTCCCCGGTGGATAACCTGTCTTTTGTTTCGTTTATCCTCGGACGGTTGTTCGCCCGGGCGAGCGGTTTGAAAGAAGAGGGCCTTCATGATTTTGTGTTCAACCTGCGCCGCGGAAAAGACGAAAAGGAAACCGTCTATTATTACAGGGAATTCCGCAGGGAATTTCCCGCGGGCTGGGAGTTGATCGAGGAATTTTTCCGCAATGTCGGTTATGTTCCCCTGTACGAGCTGGTCGTGAGCATCTACCGCAAATTCGCCTGTCTGGAGGCTTTTCCCGGACAACAGGCTTTTTTCATGAAATTCCTGGAGTTGATCAAAGAGCAGGAAGAGGATTATGGGCACCTGTCTTCCTTCCTGGAGTTTTTCCGCTGCGAGGAAGGAGAACCTTTTTATGTCCGCGCGTCGCGCGCGGAGGCGGTGAAGGTCCTGACCATTCATAAGGCCAAGGGCCTGGGGTTTCCCGTGGTCATTCTTCCTTTTGTGTCTATGGGCGCGCGCGTCCCGCCGGTTTTGACCTCCGCGCGGGATGGCTCGATGAGCCTGGTGCGCTTGTCCGAAAAATCCAGGAAATTTTCCCCATTTTTGAGCGAACTTTACGCGCAGGAATACAGCCGTTGTTTTGTCGACGAGCTGGACGCCTGGTATGTGGCCTTAACGCGCGCCAGGGAGGAGATGTATCTTTTCCTGTCCAACGGGAAGCGGGGCTCCAACCCCGCCGGCCTTCTCTTGGGATCGGAGCCTTTTGAGGCCGGAGAGGCCCTGACGTTATCGCAAACCCAAGAGGCCCGGGAACCGGCGGAGGAAATCCCGGCCGTCTCCTTCCAGGATTGGATACAGTTTTTGAAAGATGAGTTTATCGACGGTCGTCTCCTTTTGAAACGCCACCGCCTGCTGGAGGGGGAAGTTTGCCACAAAATGCTTTCTTCGATCGGCGATCTCACCGGGACTTCGCCTGAGGCCGCCCTTGAGGCCGCTCTGCCCGGGATCCGAAGGGCCTATCCGTTTTTCGAAGACGTGGAAGGATGCCGCGAGAAAGTCCTGGGCCTTTTGAAATCCCCGTCCTGCCGCGGTTTTTTCTATCTGGAGGGCCGGCAGTTTTATGCCGAACAGGAATGTTTCGACAGCCGCGGCCGCGGCCGCAGGGTCGACAGGATCCTGGTGGATGACAAGGAATGCTGGGTCGTTGATTACAAGCTGTCGGAGGAAGAAAAGGCGGCGGGCCGGTCGCAGGTGGGCGAATACATGGCCGTCATGGCGGATATTTATCCGGGCAGGCGCGTCAGGGGCTTTCTGGTTTTTTTGGAATCGGCCTCGTTTGAGGAGGTCGCATGAGCCGTATTGTCACATTTTCCCTGGCGGACCGTTTTATTGACAGGCTGGCGGATGATATCGTGGCCCATTTCCCGCCGGATACCTGGCCGAGGCTCGCCATCGTTTTCGGCGGAATGCGGCCCAGGCTTTTTTTACAGAAGGCCCTGGCGGAACGCACAAACAAGGCCGGTTTTTCTCCGAGGTTTTTTTCCATCGACGAATTTATGGAGCGTCTGGCCGGGCGGCAGGGAGCTTTCGGGCGGCTCAACGATCTGGAAGCCTGTTTTCATATCTACCGCCTGGCGCAGAGGGAGGCGCCTGAAGTTTTGGAGGGCCGTTCGGAATTCTGGCGTTTTTTGCCATGGGCCCGGGAGATCCTGGGATTCATCGAGCAGCTGGACTTAGAAGACCTGGAAGAATCCGCGCTGGAGAACGTGGCGGCCAGCGCGCAGATCGGCTATGACGTGCCGGAGAGCATCAACACCCTTCTGGGCCATATCCACACCCTGCGGCATTCCTTTCATGAACTTCTCCTGAAAGAAAAGACATACAGCCGCGGATTCGTCTATCTTTTGGCCGGACGCGGGGTTGGGGGCGAGGGCCTGGAGGATTTTGACCATGTCCTCTTTTGTAATTTTTTCTATCTGCACAAGACCGAAAAAAACGTGATGACTTCCCTGCTGGAGAGGGGGAGGGCCACGCTGTATTTCCAGGGCGACCGGAAAGACTGGAGCGTGCTCTCGGAGCTCTCCTCTGTCTTCGGTGCGCCCATAGAACCGGCTGAGCCCAGGCCTTCTCAAACAGAGATCCTGGTGCGGGCGGGATTTGATCTTCATTCCCAGATCGGCCTGCTGCGCAAGAGCCTGCAGGAGAATAAAAACCTTGCCAACAGCCTTGTGGTCCTGCCGGAGACCTCTGCCGTCATTCCCCTGATGTCTGAGATCGCCTCATTTGCCGGAGATTTCAACGTTTCGATGGGCTATCCGGTAGCCAGGAGCTCTCTTTATTTTCTGTTGGAACTTTTGTTCTGCTGTCAGAAGACGCGACAGGGGCGGTCGTATTATGTCAAGGACTACCTGAAACTCCTGGGGCACCCTTTGATCAAGAACCTTAAGTTTTCAGGCGACGCCGCTATGACCAGGGTCCTGGTCCACAAGATTGAAGAGGCGCTGGCCGGGACCATCAAGGGGCCTTTGGCCGGGAGCCTGTTTATCGAATTCAAGGACCTTCTCGGGGAACAGGAGATCTTCGACCAGGCGGCCCGCTTGTTGCATGGGATGGATATGGAGGTCCGGCGCGCGGATCTTGAGGAGATCTTTGGCCGGTTACACGAGCTGATATTCGGGCGCTGGGAAAATATCTCCAGTTTTGAGGATTTTTCAGAGGCGCTGGAAGGCTTCCTCGATACGCTTTTGTCCAGGAGCCCCCTGGAAAAATTCCCTCTCCATTTGAAGGTTATGGAGCGGCTCTATGCCATGAACCGCCATCTCAAGACCGCGTCTTTCAGGAAAGAGCCTTTTCCGCAGGAAGAGATCCTTCGGGTATTCCAGAACGGGCTCTCATCCGAGCTCATTTCTTTTTCAGGGTCTCCGCTCAAGGGCCTGCAGATTCTGGGTGTTTTCGAAACACGCTCCCTGGGGTTCGAGGATGTCTATATCATGGACGCCAATGAATCAGTCCTGCCGAAACTGCAGGTTTATGAACCGCTGATCCCGCGGGACGTCATGACACAGCTGGGATTGAACCGTCTGGAAAAAGAAGAAGAGATCCAGAGATACCAGTTCATGAGGCTGATCTCAAGCGCGCGGAGGGCGCATATTTTTTATCAGGAACGGGATGACCGCGAGAAAAGCCGTTTTCTGGAAGCGCTGATTTGGGAAAAAGAAAAAGAGGCCCGGCAGATGGGCGCCGTGCCTGTCCCCCGCGCGGCTTTTCGCATTGAAGTTGAGCCGTCCCAGGGGCGCGCCGCGAAAAGGCCCGCGCATATCCGGCTTCTTGAGAATCACCGTTTTTCGGCCTCCAGCGTCAATACATACATGAAATGCCCCCTGCGTTTTTATTATCAGTATGTCCTGGGGCTTCAGGAGAAAGACGAGGTGGCCGAAGAATTGGAACCCGCCGATATTGGAACATTCCTGCATTCGTTCCTGGAAGAGGCTTTCCTGCCCTGGCGGGGACGCGCGCCGCGCGTCGATGAGAATTTCCGCAAGACATTCCTGGGCCTGCTGGAGCGAAAGTTCGAGGCCGAACTGCTCAGGAAGATGGGGCCCGACGCTTTTTTGGCCAAAGAGGTGATCCGTTTTCGCATGGAGAGATTTCTGGAAAAGGAGGCCTCCAGGCCTGTCCGGGAAATCCTTGCCCTCGAAAAGGCTGTGGAAGCCCAAATCCCTCTGGCCGGGCGTCGGTGCCGTTTTTACGCCCGGATCGACCGTATCGACAGGATGGAAGACGGGAGTGTGCTGGTCCTGGATTACAAGTCGGGTTCTACCGAGGAACTGCCCCGTTCGCCGGAGAAGATCAAAGGGGCCTTGAGCTCGCGCCGGGAAATCAAACAGAATATCCGTTCTTTCCAGCTGCCTCTTTACGCGCATTTTGTCCAGGAGGCAGGCGAGCGCGGGCTCCTGAACGCGGGCTTGTATCTTTTGAAGGATCCGCTCAAAGATGGGCTGAAACTGCTTTTTTCGGAAAATGCCGATAGTCAAGCGCGCGCGAAAAGTGTATCATATTATCTGCAGGCCCTTGACGTTTTGATGAATGAGTTGTTTGACCCTCGCGCCGGTTTTGCCGCAGACCCCTCTGAGATCGCTTACTGCCGGATGTGTCCGTTTTCCTGCCTCTGCCGTTAAAAATCATGAAAAGAAAACCTCTTCTTATTTTGGCCGTTGTTTTTTTGGCTTTTGTTCTTCTTCCGCTGGGTTTCGTCTGGGTGCTGGTGGGGACGGAAACGGGCAGCCGTTTTCTTGTGGGTCGCGCCTTGTCATTGCTGGCGGAATCGTCTCCCTGCACAGTCGGTGAGGTGCGGGGGACTTTGTTGAAACACGTCGCCATCCGCGATATCCAGATCAAGGGAAAGCCCTGCAACAGGCTTCCTCATGGCTTTGTGCTCAGGGTCAGCAAGGTGGATGTTTACTTTAGCGTCCCCTGGTTGACAGGATTGAACGTGGAGGTCTATAACGGCCGGCTTCTTTTGCCTTATGGCGGCGTGATCATGGTCTACGGCATGTATCAGGATCAGGTGTTTGAAGGGGATGTTTTCGCCAGCGGCGTGAGAGTGGGGGACATCCGCAGGATTTCCGGTGACGATCGCTTATTTCAGGACGTTGATGGGATCGTCTCAAGGTTGGAGTGCCGCTTGAAGGGGGGCCTATCGGGCCTGGAAGCGCGGGGAAAAGGATTTCTTTCGCAGTTCAGCGGGAAGAATTTCAACATCCGGGATTGCCCTGTCGGATTTCAGGTGAAGGCCGAAAAGGCGGGGGCTGTGACCGGATCGGTGGATATTTATTCGGGAAAACTAAGCCTGCCCAAAAGCCGTATGGAAATCAAAACCGGCAATGTCTATCTGGAGAAGGATATTCAGTCCAGCCGCATGAATTTGAGGGCTTCTTCGGTCGTTGAAAAAACAAAGATCGATATCGTCCTGAAGGGCACATTCAGGGAACCGGCCTTGAGATTGACGTCGGACCCGCCCCGATCGCAGGAAAGGCTGATTCTCATGCTTTTGACCGGGAAAAGCTGGCAGAGCACTCAGGAGGCCCTGGGAAAAGGTGAGCTTTCCATGGATGTTGTCCGGGACGCCCTGAGCTTCCTGTTTTTCGGTTCGGGGCCTGAGGGATTGGCCCAAAAACTCGGGATCAGCGATATCCATCTGGTCTATAACGGGCAGAAGAGAGGCGTAGAGGTCGAAACGACCATCCTGCCAAAGACCAGGGTGACATACGGCGTTGAACAAGAACAGGCCGAGACAGCCGGGCCGCAGGAACCCGTGAAACAGAAGGTGGGCGTTATTTATGATGTCGGGGAATATCTCTCTGTGGAAGGCCGCGGCGATGTCGGGGGATATGACGAGAGCGTGACCAATTCGGAAACCCAGCCTGATGACCAGGCCGTTTATTTGAAATATAAAAAACGTTTTTAGCGTCAGGCGCGCAAGCCTTTGAGGAATCTGATGACGCCTTGCGTTGTTTCGTCGGGCGTGGAGGCGCCGGCCGTGATGCCGACGGAAGAAATCGCCCTGAACCATTGAGGTCGGATATCTTTTTCCGATTCGACCCAATAGGTCCGCCGATTAATTTTCTTTGAAATTTCAAAAAGCCTGCGCGTGTTGGCGCTTCCTTTGGAGCCGATCACGACGATGGCTTCATTGAGCAGGGGCAGGCATCGGATCTCGGTCTGTTTGAGTCTGGTGGGAGAACAGACGGTGTTGAAAAATTTCAGATCGGGGACTATGGAAGAGATGCCCCGCAGGATCGCGTTGACTTTTTCTTCGTTTTGGGTCGACTGGACAACTACGGCCGCTTTTTTGACGGACTTGAGCCTGCCGGAGATGCCGCGGCGTGATTCGATGACAATGCCGCCCGTTTTGAGCTGTCCCAGGATGCCTTTGACTTCATCGTGTTCTTTGTCGCCGATGATGATGATGCGCCGTCCCTGTTTTTCCATCCGGCGGGCGATCTTGTGGATATCTTTGACCATGGGGCAGGTGGCATCGATGATTTTATAACCGAAGCGGCGCGCGCGGCTGATGAAAGCGGAGGCGGCGCCATGGGCGCGGATCAAGAGGCAGTGGCCGGGGTTTTTCCGCAAATGACGCACGCGTCGGACGCCCGCCTTTTCAATGGAGGCGATCACGTCTTCGTTGTGGACGATGTCGCCGCACATACGGACGTTGCTGTTTTTGGCCGCGGTGTTGAGGGCGATCGTTATGGCCCGCCTTACGCCGAAACAGAAACCGGCTGATTTTGCTAAAGTGATTTTCATGTTTTTTAGTATAGCATAAAAAGTTACAAAATAGAGTGGCTTATTGGCGTCAGAAATAGGCTAGGGATTAGGGGCTTCCAATCGGATTTCTGTTCAGACTTCTGACTTCTGTCTTCTGATTTCGGACTTTGAGAGTTAATTTTTTTTATCTATGAAAAGGAGTCCTGTGCGCAAATTTAGTCTGGTATGCGTTGTTTTTATCGCGTTTTTTTGTCTGTGCCCTGTCGCAAACGCCCTGGAGTGGAAAGAACTCCATGAAAAGGCTGATGCGATGACCCTGGCAGAAGCCCGGTCCGCCCAGGAGAAAGAGCCGGATTCCCAGGAGGCATTATATCTTCTGGGTCTGGCCCTTTTGAATGAATACAAGATCAGCGAAGCCTGGAATCTATTTGAGCGCATGGAGCCTGGCCGTATCGAGGCCCGATGGGGAAAGGCAGAGGTCTTGCGGCGACGGCATGAACTGGATGAAGCTGAGAAGATGCTGGAGGCTGTTATCCTTGACGATCCTTCGTACGCGCCGGCGCCCATTTCGCTGGGATACATGCTTTTGGACAAGGGGGAATACGAGCGAGCCATCCGCCTGGCCAATAAGGTCCTTGGCATGGGGCGTCAGGCCGTGGATTCGTCGAACTACGCGAGAGCCTATTTGATCATCGGCGGGGCCAAGGCTACCCTGGCCGATAAGGGCGGGATTTTTTCCAAAATTTTTCAGGGAACGCAGGTCCTGGGTTATTTTAAGAAAGCTCAAAGCCTTCAACCCCATTCGGCGGGAGTGCTCTACGGTTTGGGATCTTTTTATGCCCTGGCTCCAGGTATTGCCGGAGGAGACGTGGATAAGGGCCTCGCCTATTTGCGCCAGGCGATCCAGGCAGACCCTTGTTTTGTGGATGCCTACGCGCGGCTTGCCCAGGTATGGCTGAAACAGGGAGACAGGGGAAGATATGAGTCTTACATGAAGAAGGCTGAGGAATTGGATCCGAAAGATCCTCTCGTGATGCGCGTTCGTCAGATGGGGCTATAAGGCGCGTATAGCGTATGGCGAATGGCATATGGCAAGAACAGAAATCAGAAGTCGGAAGGCGGAAGACCGAATCTGATGCTGGAATCAATTGACAAGTTACCCTTCTTGCACTAATCTTAGATAAAGTTATAACCTTTTATCCGCGTTAACAATAGGGGTTTTATGGCCGTATGGTTTTACTCTCTGGTTAGTGTTTTGATAGTGAGTTTCATTTCTCTGGCCGGAGTCCTGACGTTGGCTGTCAACCAGGCCCGGCTCAATAAAATACTTATTTTTCTGGTCAGTTTTGCCGTGGGCGCGCTTTTCGGCGACGTCTTCATCCACATCCTTCCTGAGGCCTTCCGTGAGGCCGAATCGCCCCTGGTCATTTCCTTCGGCGTCATCGGCGGCATCCTTCTCTTTTTTATCCTGGAAAAATTCATTTACTGGCGCCACTGCCATTCCGGTGTCTGCGACCTTCACAATCAGCCTGTCGTCTGGCTCAATCTGGTCGGTGACGGAATCCATAATTTTATCGACGGCATTATTATCGCCGCGAGTTATTCGGTAAGTTTCGGCATAGGGATCGCGACAACCCTGGCCGTGATCCTTCACGAGATCCCCCAGGAGATCGGAGATTATGCCATTCTTGTCAATGGAGGCTTGAGCCGCTGGAAGGCCCTGGCTTTGAATTTTCTCTGCGCTTTGCTTTCTGTCCTGGGGGCGTGCCTGGCGCTTTTGATCGGTTCCCACATCCGGCATTTTTCGAGTTACGCCCTGCCTCTGACAGCCGGCGGTTTTATTTATCTGGCCGGTTCCGATCTGATCCCCGAGCTCCATCGTGAAGTCAGGTTCTCGCGTTCTATGCTGCAGCTATTGTCTATAGTCATGGGGGTTGTCGTCATGGCCCTTTTATTGGCGGTGGATTAAAATGCATGAACACGCGCATCTCCCTCTTTCCGGTTCCGGATCTTATTCCAGCCAGGTCAAAAGAACGCTTCTGATCATCCTGGGGCTCAATTGGCTGGTTGCCGTCCTGAAGCTTGTTTTTGGATACGCGATCAACAGCACGGGCATGGTCGCCGACGGATACCATTCTTTCGCCGACGGAGCGTCGAATATCGTCGGGCTTCTCGGCATGCGGATCGCCTGCCAGCCGAAGGATAAGGATCATCCCTACGGCCACAAGAAATATGAAACGCTGGCTTCCATGGCCATTGCTTTTCTGCTTTTTTTGGTCTGCGCGCACCTGCTCCATTCGGGGTGGGAGCGTTTGTCAAGCCGCCAGTATCCGCAGGTGAATTTGGCGGGGTTTGTTGTTCTGGGCATGACCATGCTGATCAACGTGACCGTGATGTTCTATGAGTATCGCAAAGGGCGCAGGCTGGGAAGCGATATCCTTATCGCCGATTCCATGCACACGCGCGCCGACCTGTTGACATCATTTTCGGTGGCTGTCGCTTTTGTGGGGGTCAAGATGGGGTTTCCTATCCTGGATGCCCTTGTGGCCATGGTCATCGCCGGCTTCATCGCTTATTCCGGCGTAGGCATCCTGAGAAGGTCTTCGGCGGTTCTCTGCGATACGGCAGTGATGGATGTGAAAGCCGTGGAGACCGTCGTTCTGAATATCCCGGAAGTCAAGAAGTGCCATAATATCCGGACGCGCGGCCGGCAGGACGATATTTATATGGACCTGCATGTCCTGGTGGATGACCGCATGTCTCTTGTTCAGGCGCATGATTTGACGGTCAAGATCGAGGATTTGATCAAAAAGGAATTCCCCGGGGTGAGCGATGTGGTTGTCCATGTGGAGCCTTTGTCCGGGGGAACCCACCATGGGGAGTGAAAGCAGGAGGGACGGAATCAGTTCACAGTCGACAGGCCACAGTTAACGTGAGGACGTTCGCATGCTTCGGATGCTCGGACGTGAGGACGTGCGGATGTACTGAATGACGAGGGACGAAAGCACGAAAGCACGAAGGACGAGGAACAATTAAAAATTAAGAATTAAGAATGAAGAATTGGCTTAGGGCTAAGAGCGAAGGGCATATAGCAAAAACAGAAGATGGAAGTCTGAAATCAGAAGTCAGAAGTCTGAAATCGGAAATCGGACCTCTGAATTCAGAAATCTGATGTCGGAAGTCAGAAATTTGGGTTTGGGATTTGGAAATTGAGTCAGTTAGGCCGTTTATGACGTTTGAAGCAAGATATGCCCGCTTGATATTTAAAGGCGGAGAGGTTATGATAGAAATAGAGCAAAGCGTAGCCTATGTCTGAAAAATCCGCCTTATATAGAGAAGTTTTCAAATCCTTATTCTTCGCTTACAAGCGTCTCTGTTTCTATTCCCTCCAGCACCCCCTGTCCCGCGAGATATTTAACAACCTCTTTTCCCTTATGGATGCCATTCTTAAGGAGCGCGAAGGCATCAGCCTCGTGAGGGGGCCGGGGGAAGATCATATCCAGCTCAATGAAGAAATTGTCCCGCCTGACACCGCGGGCCTTCAGGAAATCTACGCATGTTTTCTGCGTTTCAAGATATCCGCCGTTGTTTTCCAGCAGGGCCTCACCTCCAGGGAACTGGCTGATTTTCTGCAGGCGCTGGCTTCTTCCATCCAGCCGCCCCCCGAGATATTGCAAAAGGGCAGCGAACATATCCTCGTGCGGGCGCAAAGGCCCGGGGAGGAACCGAGCCCGGTTTTGGATGAAGAGGGCCATAAGGTCAGGCAGCGGATGACCGATTTTTTGTCCGGCCGGGTGTCTGAGATGATCCCCACTCCCGCAGCCGTCTTTCACAGCATCGATTCAAGCCCGGAAGAAACGGCGCAGGCGGTCCTGGAGAGCGCCCGGCAGACCGGCAATTTTGACTCCGTCATAAAAAAATTTACGGAATGGTTTTCCCTGCGCCTGGCGCCCCTGGTCCTGGAGCGGAAAAAAAATCCCTCGGGTTTTATCGAGCGGATGTTCGCCCCTTATTTGAAGAATAATCTGGAGGCGGTATTTCCGACGGTCAGGGAAATGGTCGCGGTCTGCAGCGATGAAATAAAAATGGCCATGGTTTTTCAGACGTTATCCCTGAAAAGCGCGGCCGGGCCTTCCGTTGATCTGGCTGTCAAGGTGCTTAGCGATGAAAGGGACCAGGAAAGGCTGTTGGCGAAGCTCCCCGCTTACATGACCGCGCGTTCCTTGCCTTCGGATAAGGCCGAGGAATTCACCGCGGGCCTGAAAGCCGAATTGTCGCGGGATGAGGATGTTTCTGTTTCCGGCAAGCAATTGAGCCGGCTGCTTCGCGTTTCGGAAAATTTTGAAGAAGAGCTGGAAGACAGGGTGCGCGCGGCGACCGAAGAGCTGGTGAGGCTCAACAAGCGGCTGGCGGACGAAAAAGAGAGGACGGACGCCATCATGCGCCACGTCGCCGAAGGGGTCGTGGTTGTCGACAGGGAGGGCCGCATCCTCATGATGAACCCGGCCGCCGAAAAGCTCCTCGACAGCAAATCCAAGGAATCCCTGGGCAAACATCTCGTGGCCAGCCTTAAGGATGAGCATCTTTTGGCCGTGGCCAAACACGTGGAGGCCGAAGAGGGGCGTCAGTTGACCAAGGAGATCCAGCTCGACAGCAAAGATGAAACGACCAAGAAGATCCTGCGGGCTTCAACAGCCGTCGTCGAAAACGAGGATGGCGATACGATCGGCATGGTATCGGTCTTAAGCGACATTACGCACGAGAAGCAGATCGAGGAAATCAAGTCTCAATTCGTTTCTCTGGTGACCCACGAACTGCGCACGCCTGTGGTCGCGATCCAGAAATCCCTGGAGTTGATCGACAGCGGGGTCACGGGTCCTGTCAATGAAGACCAGAAAAGATTTTTGACGATTTCCAAGCTGAACCTGGCCCGCCTCAACAGCCTGATCAATGATCTTCTGGATATGTCGAAGCTTGAAGCGGGGAAGCTGGTCCTTCTGCCGTCCTCTTTTGATTTCAGAAAGGTCATTCAGGAGGTCAAGACCTCCCTTTTGAGCTGGATCAACGATAAAGACATCAGCCTGAAGCTCGACCTTCCCAAGGAATCTGTCCTGGTGAGCGCGGACCGGGAGCGTATGGTGCAGGTCCTGGTCAATCTTCTGGGCAATGCCTTGAAGTTCACGCCCAAAAAAGGAGAGGTGAGGATCGCGCTCCATTGCCTGCCGCGCAAAGAGCGGGTGTGCGAAGAGCCGTGTGTGGAGATGGTGGTCCGTGACTCCGGCATCGGGATCGACCCGAAAGATTTCAAGAGGATCTTTAATAAATTCGAACAGGTCAGTCTGGTTTCGCCTGTCGGCACCGGCGGGACAGGCCTGGGGCTCTCCATTGCCAAGGAGATTATCGGCCTCCACGCAGGGGCTATCTGGGTGGAAAGCGAGAAAGGCAAGGGCAGCACTTTTACCTTTATCATTCCCCGGGCATTCCATGGAGGGAAAAAAAGTGTTTCATAAAAATCCCCCGCAAAATATCAAAAAGAAAAACGGCGATTTTTACATTATGGTCGTCGATGAGGAATCGGATTTTCTGGATTCCATCAAATACTGGTTTACATCCCAGGGTTACCGCGTGGAGGCCCTGACATCCGGCGCTGAGGCCCTGGAGAAGATCCGGGAAAAGAAACCGGGCGTTGTTTTCCTGAATCTGCAGATGCCGCACGAGGAGGGGATCGAGACGCTGCGCGCCATCAAGGAGATCGCCGGCGATGTTCCTGTCATCATGTTGTCGGCTTTTGGTTCCGAAGACCAGAGCATCGACGCTTACAAGGTGGGGGTGAACGGATTTTTCGACAAATCGAGCAATTTTTACCAGGCGGAACACCTGATGAACACGCTTGTGCGGGTTGTCTCGCGCAAACGCAGGCCTTCGGCCGCCGGCAAGCCTGTTGCCCAGGGGGCCGGGGCTAAAAAACGTTTTCCCTGGCTTTGGCTTTTGGCCCTCGCGGTCCTGGCGCTTGTGTTCCTTGTTTCGTCGCGCGCCGTCAAACCCGAGGTTTGTTTCGCCAAAGATGCCTGCCTGCGGGTTACGCTGGCCCGAACGGATGAAGAGAGGCAGAAGGGATTGATGGGCAGGGATTTTTTGCCGCAGAACGAAGGGATGCTGTTCATTTTCCCTCAGGAGGGAACCTGGGGGATCTGGATGAAGAACATGAAGATCCCTCTCGATATCATCTGGATGGACGCTTCAGGGAGGGTCGTGACGATTGCCAGGGACGCCCAGCCCTCGAATTCCCCGGCGCCTCCGATCTTCAAGAACGATACGCCGGCCAAATTCGTCCTGGAAGCCAGGGCCGGCCTTGTTGATGAATACGGAATCGCCATCGGCGACCGCGTCTTTTTGCCTTAAGCTTGAGTTCAAGCCCGCTTAATCCGCCCGCAGTTGTTTTTCCGCGTCTACGACATCCCGGTTGATCAGCCTGATGGCCTGTCTGGTTTTTCCTCTCAAAGCTTCCGGAAGCCCTTCGATCTCAAGGATCTCGTTTAAAATCTGCAGGCCCATGCGGAAATAACGGATGATTTCGCCTTCATCCGTGTCTGTCAGCGAGGTGATCTTTCCGAAATTCGCTCCTTTCATCCAGGCTTCGGTGCAGGCCGACAGGTGCCACCAGAGTTTTTTGGATGCCGGATAGATCCTGGCCTTCTGTTCCCTTATCCAGATGGATTCTCCGATCCTGTCGCCGGATCTTTTGATCGCGCGGCAGGCGGCGGGGAGGTGAAGCGGGGGCCGCTGATTTCTGCGGGGTTCGAAGACGGCGGCCGACGCCAGCATGCCCAATTCGTAAGCGTCGATGGGCCCCAGGACGTTTTGCTCATAGAGTTCCGACAGGATGAGCTCATAGCCGTAAATGGCCTTCGCGAAATTCCCTTTTTCCGTTAAGCCCTGCGCCGTTAAAAACCCCATATCTTTGAGCAGTTTGATCTTCGCTTCCAGGAGGCGGCCTGCCTCTTTTTGTTCATGAGGCCGGTTTTGAAAAAAATGCAGGGAGAGCGGATAGATTTCCCGGAGCCTGTCCCCATGCTGCTGATAGAGGTTCAGGAGCGTGGCATACGAGGTGTTGAACTGGCTTTTGACGTCCTCGGGCGGTCCGTAGACGATTCTTTTGACTTCTTCAGGCCGGATCCTTGTCGGATGGATGCGGCTGTAGACGAATCCTTCGGTGTCGATGCCCCTGCGGCCGGCCCGGCCGGCCATCTGGTAAAAATCCCGGGTCTTGAGATGGCGGGCGTAGCGGCCGTAAATTTTTCTCAGGTCGTCGAAAATGACCGAGCGGCTGGGCATATTGATCCCCAGGGCGAATGTTTCGGTGGTGAAGATCAGTTTCAGCAGATGGCTGGTAAAGAGCTGCTCAATGACTTCTTTGAGCGTGGGGAGCATGCCGGCGTGATGGAAGGCGATGCCCCGGCGGACGAGCGGCAGGATTTCCCGGGCGCTGGGGTCCTGACTCAAGCCGTATTTTTCACAAAGCGAAAGAAAGATATTTGTGATCTTTTTTTCCTCCTCGTTGTTGAGGAAATTCCTGCCGCGCAGCTCAAAAGCCAGGTCTTCTGTTTTTCTGCGGCTGAAGGCGAAATAAATCGCCGGCAATCCCTTTTGGCGTTCAATATGCCCCAGGAGGGTGTCGAGGCGGTTAGGCCTGCCGAAATAGGAGGAGCGGGTGAGGTCTATTTTGTCCACGACGCGATCCTGATAGTGGAAAAAAAGGTGCAAGGGTACGGGGCGCCGGTTTTCAATGACGACACGCACATCCTTGTGATGTATTTTTTGCAGCCAGGAGGCGAACAGTTTGATGTTGGGGATGGTGGCGGAGAGGCCCAGGAAATTCATGTGGTCCGGCAGGAGGATCAAGGACTCTTCCCAGACGGTTCCGCGCTCCGGGTTGTCGATGTAGTGAATCTCGTCATAAATGACCCAGGAATATTTTTTGAGAGAGCCGGGGTCGTCCAGGATCCTGTTGCGGAAGATCTCAGTCGTCATGATGAGGACAGGGGCGTGGGGGTTGATGGAAACATCCCCGGTGACGATGCCGATAAGTTCTCCATATTTTTTCCGGAAATCCCGGTATTTCTGATTGGAGAGGGCCTTGATGGGGGCGGTATAGATGACGCCCTGGTTGTCCGCTATGCATTCGTCGAGCACATGCTCGGCGATCGCTGTTTTTCCAGCGCCCGTGGGCGCGGAAACGATCACCGAAGATCCCTGGGAAATCAGGTCAATGGCCTCTTTTTGGAAACGATCGTAGATCATGGAGCTCCGGCGGTTCGATTTGTCTGTAAAGGCATTATAATCAAAAGGGGTTGCTTTTCACACAGGAAATATTGTATTATTGTTATACATATGTTATTCGAATCCAAAGAGTTGGGGAGGCCTAAGAACTTTCAACTAAGGAGAGGCTCTATGGGAAGCGTCAGGCGTAAGAAAAAACACTGTGACGGTTTTCTCGGATGCAGGACGACCAAGAAAATCGAGGAATCGATCAAGGCGATCTGCGATGCCAGCGACAAGGACGTCAGCGAAGTGATGAATTATCTCTGCAGGATCTTCGTGCAGGATGACAACGGCGTGCGCACAAAATTTCTCAAATGTCCGCCAAAAACGGGGGAGCGCGCGGAATCAAAGCATCCAGAGGGGCAGAGAAGCGGAGAAAATTTCAATTCCAAATCCCCTGGCGGCGAAAATGGTAAATAGATAGACGAAAGCAGTCAACAATGTTTTCCATTAATGTGATAAGATTTTTGCATGTCGGCGTGTTTTTCTTTTAAAAAATCCGCGCTTAAAAGGCGGGGTGACGCCTTGGACCGCAGAGAGGGAGGCCGCGGCAGAAACAGGTTTGTTAAACATATGTTTTTTGCTTTATTTGAAAATTATTAAAGATTCTTGTTCAACAAAAACGGGGGGGATATAATGGGCGGCACATATGCCTAAGAAGAAACATTGTGATGGTTTTCTGGGTTGCCGTACGCCGAAATACATTGAACATTCGATCAAGGCGATTTGCGATACCCATAATCGCGACGTGAGCGAGGTCATCAATTACCTCTGCCGCATCTTTATCGAAGATGTCGATGGCGTGCGGACAAAATTCCTGAATGCCGGGAACATCGAAAGCAAGGGCGTTGCCTTCAATAACACTTGATGGATCGGGCGTTTATAAATTTCGGGCAGCCCCTTTCAGGTTCTTCAATTGTTTAAACAGGCTTTCCCTCCTTTTTCCCTGTTTTTCAACCCTTACAGGAATGTCTTTGAAGCGTATCTTCATGCGATTCATTCCCTCCGCTTTTTTCCTTTTGATTTGTCGGATTTCTTTTCTGATTCCTTTAAGAAGATGCGGACCGTCTCGTGCACCGATGGCGAAAGATGGGCCTGGCTTTGACGCGGACTAGAATTATTGAATTTTTTCATAAACACGTTATAATGCAGAAATATATCCGAATATCTGTCTTGGCTTTGCAATGAGGAGGTTAAAAGAACCGCTCATGACATCACCTTACGGATTGAGAATGATTCCCGCCATAAGCGCCGCGTTTTTATTTTTTGCCGTATTGTCCTGTGGAGGTTGCAGTCACCTTCAGGAAACCGCGAAAGTCATTTGGGGAAGTTCTATCGCGCATCTGGAAGAGGCCAGGGCTGACGGCAGGGTTGTTATCGTCCAGGAAGATCGGCAGAAGGCCTTCGGGCAGGCCGCACAGGCGCTTAAGAATAGCGGCGCCAAAATTTATCTGGAGGACAAAAACGGGGATCATCTGGCCGCGATGGGTTTTAAGGGGTATGTCGATACGACGCAGGTCGGCCTTTTCTTTACGTCTCTGGGGGAGGGGGGAGGCACGAAGATCGAGGTGGCGTCCATGAGTCCTCCATTGGTCCGCGATGTCGAGGAGATTTTATTATCCTATTTTAAGAAAGGAGCAGGCGATGAAAGGCAATAAGCATTTTTGGACCCCTCTGGTATTGATGATCTTGACCGGCATGCTGGCCGGCGCTCTCCCGGCTTCCGCAGAGCGGCCTGAGCACGGGATCGGCAAGTGGCTGCAGGAAGTCGGCGTGTTCGCCGGTTATACCAAATCCGGGCTGAAATACCAGGGCGATCTGGAAGCTATCCCCGTGGGAATGCGATTCGGATTTGATCTCAAGCCTTTCCTGGAGAAGTTCGGCTGGTCTCCGAAAGGGATGTTCGAGGTCATGTATGAAGCTTTTATCAGCACGATTTATTCGCCCCGCGATAACGTGGAGTTGGGGGCTTCCGTCTTTTTGAAATATTCTTATCCTTTGACCTCCCGATTGTTTCCGTTCATTGAGATCGGCTCCGGGCCTTATTACATGACTCTTTCCACCTACGAGCAGTCCACGCAATTTAATTTTATCAGTCAGGGAGGCGCCGGCTTGACATATTTCCTGAAAAAAGACCTGGCTGTGAATGTGGAATACAGGCGTCGCCATGTTTCCAACGCCTCCATAAAATCCCCTAATGCCGGCATTGACGGAGACGTTTATCTTCTCGGCCTGTCCCTGTATTTCTAATTTTAGAAAAGATTTTGATCTGCGAGTTTTAGGAAAGAGAGGTCCTCATGCTGGAAGAAAAGATCATGGCGGATTTTAAGGAAGCCATGAAGACCAAAGATCAGATACGCACGCAGACTTTGAGTTTTCTGCGTTCGGAAATCAAGTATGCCGCGATCGATAAGAAGAAGGATGTCCTGGATGACCCCGATGTTCTGGCCGTCATCAAAAGGCTGATCAAGCAGAGACAGGATTCCATCTCGCAGTTTGAAAAGGGCGGCAGACAGGATTTGGTTGAGAAGGAAAACAAGGAGCTTGGGCTCCTGAAAGGGTATCTGCCGCAGGAAATGCCCGCGGAGGAATTGCAGGCTGTCATAAACAGGGTGGTGGAAGAGACACAGGCTTTTTCCATCAAGGACATGGGCAAAGTCATCAAAGAGGTCATGGCCCGCACGCAGGCCCGCGCGGATGGAAAGACCGTCAGCGACCTGGTGAAGAAAAGACTGGAAGGACCGTCATGAAAATAATCGCCATTATTCTGATCGTCGTTCTTTTGTCCGTCGCTGCGGTCGTTGTTTTTCGCGAACCCATCGTAAAGTTCGCGATAGGCAGGGCCGTGCAGCATTTGACGGGTTTTTCCGTGAGTATCGAAACCCTGCGGCTGGGCCTGGGCGGGCGGGTTGTGGAAGCGGGAGGGATGAAGGTCTACAACCCCGCGGAATTCGAAGACAGGCTCTTTCTTGACGTGCCTTCGTTCATGGCCCGTTATGACCTGGGCCGCGTGCTTAAGGGCGAGTATTATCTGGATGAGTTTTCCCTTTATGTCCGCGAATTTCAGGTCATCAGGAGGGCCGACGGGTCTACCAATGTGGGCCGTATGAGCGACAGCGTTATCGCCTTAAAACCGAAAGACGAAGGCCCGGCCAAATTGCCTAATATTAAGGTAAAGACGCTGAAGCTGAAGGTGGACAAGGTGGTCCTCAAGGATTATTCTTTCCGGCCTCCGGCCATCAAGATCTATGACGTGAAGCTGGAGAAAAAATTCGAAAATATCGATGATCCCAGGGAGCTTGTGCGTTTGATCGTCGTTCAATCGTTGTTGAAAAGCGGCGTCAAGGACCTGATGGACGTTGATCTCGCAGGCCTCAGAGAGAGCGTTACCTCTGTTTTGAAGACGGAAACAGGCGCCGTTTTTGAGAAACTGGACGCCGGCGTCGCCCAGGGGGCCGTTGAAGCCTTCAAGGGCCTTTTTGACCCGGCCGAGACCAATACGAGCCGACCGTAAGTTTCTCCAGGTCATTTTATGTCCGTCAAGAGTCCCTGTCTGTCCCTTCAGAAAAGTTTTCTTTTTTGCCGTCTTGATCCCGCCTATTTGTGCGCGATCAGGAATTTTTCCCTGTTGAAATCATATGATAGCCGCAGGACCGTCTTCCAGGAAGGGGAGAGGGCATCCGGTTTTTTTATCGTCTTGAGGGGTTCCGTCAAAGTTTTCAAACTTTCCCCCTCGGGTGAGGAAAGGATCCTCCACATTATTTCCGAAGGAGGGACCCTGGCGGAAGCCGTCCTTTTCGCCGGGCTGGAGAAATATCCCGCTTTCGCGCAGACGCTGGGCCCCGCGGACCTTCTTTTTGTCCCCCGCCGCGATTTCCTGGACCTAATGAAAAGAGATTTTTCCCTGACGCTTTCCATCCTCGCCTCTTTGAGCGAAAAGCTGAGATTTTTTAACACCCTGGTCGAAGAGTTGTCCTTGAAGAGCGCGGGTGCCCGGGTGGCCAAGTATATTCTTGACGCGGCTGTTTCTTCCCGCAGCGATTCTTTTGAATTGGCCATCAGAAAAAACGAATTGGCCCGGGCGCTCGGTATTGCGCCTGAAACACTTTCCCGGATCTTCCGGAAATTCGCCAGAAAAAACGTCCTGCGGCTTCACAAAAAAATGGTCCAGCTCCTGGATCGCGTCCGCCTCGAGCGCGTCAGCAGCGGAGAATCCCTTTGATTCAAGATCCCCCTGCGCCAGCGTATGGCTTATGGCGTATCGCGTATGGCAAAAGCAATCCAGGGACTAGGGTTACTTACTGACTTAATTTCCAAATCCCAAACCCAAAAGCAATTTAGAGCCTAGGGACTAGGGTTTAGGTTCTAGCTAGCCCCTAGCACCTGAACCCTAACGCCTAAACATTCTTAATTTTTAATTGTTTTAACTAATCAGCTAATGAGCCAATGAGCTTCATTCAATTCTTCATTCTTAATTTTTAATTCTTAATTGTTTTTCGTGCCTTCGTCTCTCGTCTTTCAGTACGTCCGCACGTTCTCACGTCCGAGCATCCGAAGGATGCGAACGTCCTCACGTTAACTGTGGTCCATGGCCTCCTCGACTGATTTCGTCTCTCGTCCTTCATTCTCAGTTTTGAGCCCTTACACCCTTTGGAATTATTTTCCAAACTCTTGACTTAGGTCAAGGATGTCTTTCGCCTCCCGGGATAGAATTGAATCAAGATCAAGGAGGTTTTCCATGAACGCTCAAACAAAATTTACTCGCAAAATTATAGAAATCGACGAAGAAAAATGTAATGGTTGTGGACAGTGCGTCCCCAATTGCCGGGAAGGGGCCTTACGGATCATTGGCGGCAAGGCCAGGCTTGTCGGAGAACGTTATTGCGACGGGCTGGGCGCCTGCCTGGGGCATTGTCCGCAGGATGCCATCCGCATCATTGAGCGTCCCGCCGAGGCCTTTGACGAAGAGGCTGTTGAGCAGAGACGCCCTCATGCCTGTCCTTCGGCCCGGGCCTTTTCTGTGACAAGAAAGCCTGAGCGGCCCAGGCCGTCGCAAGAACGCAGCGCTCCTTCTGAGCTGGGGAACTGGCCCCTGCAATTGGCGCTGGTTCCTGTCAACGCGCCTTATTTTCAGGACGCTTGTGTCCTTATTGCCGCTGATTGCGCGGGTTTCAGCTGTCCTGATTTTCACAGCCGCCTTTTGGCGGGGAAAATCCTGATCAACACCTGCCCCAAGCTTGATGACAGCGCTTTTTCTATCCAGAAACTGGCGCAGATCTTCCGGGAGAACCGTTTGAAATCCGTGACCGTGGTCCATATGGAAGTCCCCTGCTGTTTTGGATTGAAAATGATCGTGGAGGAGGCGATGGCCGAGGCGGGAAAAGAATTTCCTGTCAATGATGTCACGGTGACCATAGAAGGAAAGATTAAAGAGCAATGAAGAATTAAGAATGAAGAGTGAAGAATTGAGAAGAAATAAAAGCAGACAGGAATGAGTTTAAAAAAAGGAATTCAGGTTTACTTTTTGATTGTTTTTAAACGAAAGGAGCGGGTATGAGCATGTTTTGTTATCAGTGCGAGCAAACAGCCAATGGCACAGGGTGCACCGTCAAGGGTGTCTGCGGGAAAAATGAGGATATCGCCAGCCTCCAGGATACCCTGGTCCTGGGGCTCAAGGGCGTGGCCGCGTATGCTTATCACGCCAGGGAATTGGGAGAGAGGGACGAGGCGGTCGACGCTTTCGCGCACAAGGCCCTGTTTTCCACGCTGACGAATGTCGATTTTGATCTCAACCGGTTTTTGGGGTTGGTTCTGGAGTGCGGGTCCACGAATCTGCGCGTCATGGAGCTTCTCAATAACGCGCACGTCAAACATTTTGGAGAACCCAGGCCGGCGGAGGTGGCCACGGGGACAAGGCCTGGCCCAGGCATTCTTGTGACAGGGCATGACCTTTTGGATCTCTATGAACTCCTGAAACAGACGGACGGCAAGGGGATCAATGTGTACACGCACGGGGAGATGCTGGCCGCGCACGGGTATCCGCAGCTCAGGAAGTTCAAGCACCTGGCGGGCAACTACGGAGGGGCCTGGCAGGAGCAAAGAAAGGAATTCGAGGCGTTTCCCGGAGCGATCCTGGTGACGACGAATTGCGTGATGATCCCGAAGGATTCCTACCGGGGCCGTCTCTTTACGACGGGTATTGCCGGCGTTGAAGGCGCCCGCCATATTCCGCATCGCGATTATTCCGAGGTCATCGAAGCCGCCCTCAGGCTTCCGGCTTGCGTCCAACAATCCGGGAAAACCGTTTCCACAGGGTTCCATTACACCGCGGTGCTTGGTTTGGCCGACAAGGTCGTCTCCGCCGTCAAGGCGGGAAAGATCAGGCGTTTTTTCGTCATCGGCGGTTGCGACGGCGCCAAGCCCGGAAGGAACTATTATACGCGTCTGGCCGAGCTGGTGCCTAAAGACTGCGTGATCCTGACGGCCGCCTGCGGAAAATACCGTTTCAATCACATGGACTTTGGGGCCATTGACGGGATCCCCAGGCTGTTGGACGCCGGGCAATGCAACGACGTGTATTCCCTGATTCAAATCGCCCTGGCGCTCAGTAAGGCATTCGGCCTTCCTGTCAATCAGCTGCCATTGTCGATTGTTCTGTCGTGGTATGAGCAGAAGGCCGTGGCCATCCTCTTGACGCTTCTGTCGTTGGATATCAAGGGCATGCGTATCGGGCCCACGCCGCCGGCCTTCTTGACCCCCGGCGTCTTTAAGGTCCTGCAGGAGAAGTTTGACCTTAAGCTGATCACGACGCCGGAACAGGATATGGAAGCCATGCTGAAGTGATTTTAGACGAATCCTGCTTTTCCGACGATTTTTTTATAATTTATCAAGAATTTTCTTGATTCGGAAAATAAAATCGTATAAGATAACATCACAAGACGCGACGGACCCGTCCTCTGGGCGGGTCCTTCGTCTTTTCAATATTCCGACGACAAAATAGGGCTTTTCCGTTTTTCTCATCAAGGAAAGGCCTAAGGAGAGACTCGCGAAGAGATGGAAATGCTGAAAAATGGTCGCTTCCCGCATAACTTGGTCCGTTCCCGAAGGCCTTTAAAAAGTCTCCTGGCGCGCGATCAAGTTTTTTTATCGCCATGAATTGTCAGACACCTTATTACCTCATCGACGAGAAAAAGCTATTAAAAAACCTGAAGGTCATCCGGTCCATCCGGGAGCGTTCGGGGGCCAGGTCCGTTTTGGCCCTGAAATGTTTTTCCGCCTGGAGCGTTTTCGGCCTGATGAAAAAGTATATGGACGGAACGACCGCCAGTTCCCCGTTTGAAGCAAGGCTGGGCCATGAGAAATTCGGCAAGGAAACGCATGTCTATTGCGTCGCCTTTTCCCGTCAGGATCTTCTGAGCGTGAGGCCTTTTGCCGGCACGGTCATCTTTAATTCCGTCTCCCAGCTGGAAAGATTTTCAGGCGAAGTCCGCGGGTTAAAGGTGGGCTTAAGGGTCAATCCGGGGTTCAGCTATTCCCATTTTGGCCTGGCAGACCCCTGCCGCAGGTATTCGAGGCTGGGGGTGCGCGGCGCCCGTGACCTCGCCAGGGCCTTGCCCTTGATCAGCGGCGCCCTGTTCCATTTCAACTGCGAGAATGGTGATTTTGACAATTTTTCGCGGAATCTCTCGCGCATTGCCAGGGTTTACGGCCCCTGGCTTGAAAAGCTGGAATGGGTGAGCCTGGGCGGCGGCCTTTATTTCACTAAAGAGGGCTATCCTGTCGGAGATTTTTGCGCCGCACTGAAAAGATTTTCAGACCGCTTCGGCCTGCAGATTTATCTGGAGCCCGGAGAGGCCAGCGTGACGGGTGCGGCGGAGCTGGTGACAACGGTCCTGGACATCGTCAAAAGAGAGGGCAAAAATATCGCGATTGTGGATGCTTCCACGGAAGCCCATATGCTGGACCTCCTGGTTTATCGGGAACAGGCGGACCTGGCGAAAAACGGGGGGCGGCATGAATACGTGATCGCGGGCCGTTCCTGCCTGGCGGGAGATGTTTTCGGGGCGTACGCATTCGGCGCCCCCCTCAAGGTGGGCGGCACCGTCCGTTTCAGCGACGCCGCCGGCTATACCATGGTTAAGAAGAACTGGTTCAACGGCCTTCAGATGCCTTCAATCGTCGTAAAAAGGCTGAGCGGGAGACTGGACGTGGTCAGGCGTTTTTCCTATCAGGATTTTAAAAGCAGTCTTTCGTAAGCGAAAGGGTTGTCCATGAAAAAGAATGTCTTGATCGTAGGCGCCGGGGGCGTGGCCCATGTGGCGGCGCACAAATGCGCGCAGAACAATGATGTTCTCGGCGATATCTGTATCGCCTCCAGGACTATCGGCAAGTGTGACGCGATTATCGAGAGCGTCAAGCGGAAAAACCATATCAAGGACAAGGGCGGGAAATTTTATTCAAGAAGCATCGATGCCCTGGATATTCCTTCCACCGTCCGGCTGATCCGCGAAACGGGCTCGCAGATCGTCGTGAACCTCGCGCAGGCCTATGTCAACATGTCTTTGCTGGAGGCCTGTCTTGAGACGGGCGCGGCCTATATGGACACGGCTATCCATGAAGAGCCTGACAAGGTCTGCGAAGATCCGCCCTGGTATGCCAACTATGAATGGAAGCGCAAGGATCGCTGCCGTCAAAAGGGCCTCACAGCCATTTTGGGCTGCGGTTTCGATCCCGGAGTCGTCAACGCTTACTGCGCCCTGGCCCTCAAGCATTATTTCGACAAAATCGATACGATCGACATCCTCGATGTCAACGCCGGCAGCCACGGGAAATATTTCGCCACGAATTTCGACCCTGAGATCAATTTCCGGGAATTCAAGAAGGTCTGGACCTGGATCGACCGCAAGTGGGTGATGGAAAAGGTCCATTCCGTCAAGATGATCTACGATTTTCCTGTCGTCGGATCTCAGCCGGTTTATCTTAACGGTCACGATGAACTTCACTCGCTGTCTAAAAATATCGACGCCAACAGCATCCGTTTCTGGATGGGATTTGGCGACCATTATATCAATGTCTTTACCGTGCTCACCCGGCTGGGTCTGACGTCCGAGAAGCCGGTGAGGACCGCCGAGGGCCTTGAGGTCGTGCCGCTCAAGGTTTTGAAGGCCCTTTTGCCTGATCCTTCATCTCTGGCGCCGAATTATACGGGGAAGACCTGCATAGGGAATTATGTGAGGGGAGAGAAGGCAGGAAAAAAACGGGAGATTTTCCTTTATAATATTTGCGACCACGCGGATTGCTATAAGGAAGTGGAGGCCCAGGCTATTTCTTATACGGCCGGCGTTCCTCCGGCCGCGGCCGCCATCCTGATCGCCAAAGGAATCTGGGACCCCGGGACCATGGTCAATGTGGAGGAGCTGGATCCTGACCCTTTCCTTGATCTTTTAGGACCGATGGGGCTTCCCACAACCATCCAAGAGCGCCCAAAGCCCCTGACAGAACCGGTGCGCGTGAAGTAGGCTTTCGCTTTTCCGGCAGGAGCCGGGGCTTTCTTTGAGATTTTTTTAAAGAGTTCTTGCATTGGCTTATCCCTGATTGTATAATTACTCGCACATGGCGGCTTTTCTTTTTTTCAAGAGCAAAAAGAGGGTCGCTGAAGTTTTTTTAACCCCGAGATCCGTCGATAAAACAGGATCTCACAGTTGATGGAGGTAAGTAAGAGGATGCCTAAAGTCTCCGGGTTTCGCGAGGGGAGTTTCGGTTTAGAAGTTGTTCTGGACCTCTATAAATGCGATCCGCACGTGATCCGCTCCAAGAGGCTGCTGGCCGAATACGCCACCAAATTGTGCAAGCTGTTAAAGATGAAGAAATTCGGCAAGACGCTGCTGCCTCATTTCGGCTATAACGCGGCCCATACGGCGGGTTATTCCATGCTTCAGTTCATCGAAACCAGCGCGATCACGGGCCATTTTTCCGAATATTGGAATTCCGCCTATATCAACATTTTTTCCTGCCGGGATTTCGATACGGACAAGGCCATCGAGTTCACCGTTTCTTTTTTTAAGGCCCAAAAGGCCAAAAAGAGAGTTCTTTTGAGAAAGTAATCGAAAAGTTACGAATCAAAAAGGCTCCCGGCCTCTTGGGCGGGGGCCTTTTTTATTGGTTCACGAGTCGCTTTAGGTCAAGGCACTTTGACAAACCTTATGCCTGTTCGTAACCCCGCTAACCTTGCCCTTTCGGCCTTAGCCGTCCTTTCTCTGTGGCTTTTGAACCTTTGTATTTTATCCCTATTGGCTGAGGCCTGATAACTGATGCCTGACTGGATATAGATAGGCGTTGACACCCAACTCAGGCTTCGATATAATAAAAACTCAGATTTTTATAACTTCTTGTTTTGTTTAGAGTTAACATTGTTATGAGCCTTGAAAAATCAGACGTAAGGAGCACGCATGGAACTGGATGATCTCAGGCAGCAGAGGGTTGAAAAGCTTTCCGCTTTTAAGGAGGCGGGGATGCAGCCTTTTGGGCAGGTATTTAAAAAAACCTGCGCCGTCAAAGAGCTGCTGGCATCTTTTGAAGAAGGCAAGAGCGTGCGCTTGGCAGGGCGTCTTATGGGCAAAAGGAAGCACGGGAAGGTCTGTTTTTGCGATTTGCGCGATCAGGAAGCGCGGGTCCAGCTTTACGCCCGCAAGGAGGATCCCCTTTCCGAGCAGGCATTCGAGCTCTTTAATAAGCTGGATATCGGCGATATCGTGGGCATATCCGGAGAAACTTTCAAAACACACACAGGGGAGCCTACCGTTAAGGTCATGGACTTTAAGCTTTTGTCCAAATCCTTAAGGCCGCTTCCTGAAAAATGGCATGGCTTGAAGGACATCCAGATCCGTTACCGTCAGCGTTATATCGATCTTATCGCGACTCCGGAGGTCCGCGAGATTTTCTTCCTGCGTTCCAGGATCGTCAGCGCGATCCGGGAATTTTTGAATCAAAGGGGTTTTCTGGAAGTGGAAACCCCTATGATGCATCTGATCCCCGGAGGGGCCGCGGGCCGGCCTTTTAAGACGCATCACAATGAATATGATATGGACCTGTTTTTGCGGATCGCGCCGGAATTGCATCTCAAACGGTTGATCGTGGGGGGATTCGAAAAGATCTATGAGATCAACAGAAGTTTCCGGAATGAGGGTGTTTCGACGCGCCATAATCCCGAATTTACCATGCTGGAACTCTACGCCGCGTATTGCGATTATGAGGACATGATGAAGATTACCGAAGAGATTTTTTCGACGGTTGCCAAGCAGGTGCTGGGGAAGCTTGAGATCCAGTATCAGGGCCATACCATTAACCTGAATCCGCCCTGGCCCAGGCGTTCCTTTGCCGAGGCTGTGAAAGAACGGTTCGGGATCGACCCGGGGGATGAGACGTCGGTCATGGTGGAAAAGCTCAGGGCCAAGGGCAGGCCTGTTGAGGACAGGCTGTCCCGTTCGCAGATCGTGCGCATGGTCGAAGAGATCCTTACCGAAGACGCGCCCACGCAGCCGGTGTTCTTTACGGATTATTTCAGCATTCTTTGCCCTCTGGCCAAAAACAAGCCTCAAAACCCTCTTTTGTCCGAGAGGTTTGAGTTGTATATGGCGGGCATGGAGGTGGCGAACGCCTATTCCGAGTTGAACGACCCCCTGGAACAGAAAGCGCGTCTGCTGGCCGAGATCCAGGAGGGGGGCGCTGAAACAGCCCGTTGTCTGGATGAGGATTTCGTGGAGGCCCTGGAATACGGCATGCCTCCGACCGGAGGGCTGGGGATAGGCATTGACCGCATGTGTATGCTCTTTTTGGACCAGCCGTCCATTCGCGACGTGGTCCTGTTCCCGCTGTTGAGGCCTGAAAAGGGCCCGGAGAACCCGGAATGAGTCTTCCTTTTTTCATCAGCCGCCGTTATTTCCTCACCCTGCAGAAGGAACGGTTTATCTCGGTGATCGGTTTGATTTCCTGCCTCGGCATCGCCATCGGCGTCATGGCCTTGATCGTCGTGATCGCCGTCATGACCGGATTCGACAACGATCTCAAAGACAAGATCATCGGCGTCCATCCGCATATCATTATCCATAGCGAAGAGGGCATTGTGCAGGCGCGGGATTTGACGGCTAAGGTCATGTCTGTTCCGGGCGTTCAGGATGTGGCCCCGTATGTCAGCGGCCAGGCCTTTCTCTATTTTAAAGACAAGGTTTTGAGCTTAAACCTCAAAGGCGTGGATCCGGCGAGCGAATCCCGGGTGACGAACATCAGGGCTTTTGTGGAAGGCGAGGCGATTTCCCTGCCTTCCCGCGGCATCATGGTGGGGCGGGAATTGGCCGTGGTCCTGGGCCTGGAAACAGGGGATGAGGTCATCTTATCCTCTCCGGTCGTCGGTTTGAATACCCCTTTTAAGGTCAGCGGCGTTTTTCATACCGGAATGTATGATTACGATCTTAACCTGGCTTTTTTGAACGTTAAGGACGCGCAGGAGTTTTTCGGGCTGGGTTCTCTCGTGACCCAATTGGGCGTGCGGCTCGATGACCCTTACCGCGCCCCTCAGGTCAAGAAGGTTTTAGAGAGCGGCCTGCCCGCGGGTCTCTATGTCAGGACCTGGATGGATATCAATAAGAATTTTTTCGCGGCCCTGGCCCTGGAGAAGCTGGCCATGTTCATCATCCTCACCTTGATCGTGCTGGTGGCCTGCTTCAATATTATCAGCACTTTGATCGTCATGGTCGTCGAAAAGACCAAGGACATAGGGATCTTGAAGGCCATTGGGGTTTCCCAGGCCGCGATCCGGAAAATTTTTACCTGGGGCGGTTTAATTATTGGCGCGGCGGGGATAGTTTCTGGTATAATAGGAGGCGTTATTCTTTGTTTTTTGCTTAAAAAATACCAGTTCATTCAGCTCCCCCAGGACATCTATTATATCGACCGTTTACCCGTGGCTTTGCGATGGCAGGACGTGTCTGTTATCGCGGGCTCAGCGCTTTTAATTTGTTTTCTGGCAACGATTTATCCCGCTTCTAAGGCCGCTCGCCTGGTGCCGGCTGAGGCATTGAGGTACGAATAGTGCTCAAAGGTTCGCATCTGGAAAAAACATATTGCCAGGGGTCTAAAGAGCTGACTGTGCTCAAGGATGTTTCCCTTGAGGTCAAGCGGGGAGAGATGCTCAGCATTGTCGGTCCCAGCGGTGCGGGGAAATCCACGCTTTTGCATATCCTGGGGGGATTGGATTTTCCGACCAAAGGCGAGGTTCTCCTGGATGAGATTTCTTTGACGGCGCTGGGAGAACGGTCCCAGGCCCGCGTCCGTAACAGGAGATTCGGTTTTGTCTTCCAGTTTTACCATCTCTTGAGGGAATTTTCCGCCCTGGAAAACGTGATGCTGCCGGCCATGGTCGAATCGGCGAAGTCCTCCGGCGGCCAGATCCGCAAAAAAGCGCAAGACCTGCTGGGATTTTTAGGGTTGTCCCAGAGACTCAGGCACAGGCCTTCGGAACTCTCGGGAGGCGAGCAGCAGCGTGTGGCCGTTGCCCGCGCCCTGATCAACGATCCGGAGATCCTTCTGTGCGACGAGCCGACAGGGAACCTCGATTTTGAGTCCGGGCGCCATATCCAGGACATGCTTTTTCAGCTGAATCGGGAAAAACAGATGACCGTCGTCCTTGTCACACACAGCCCTGAATTGGCCAAAGGCGGGCATCGCGTTCTTAAGATTTTCGACGGCAGGATTGTTTGAAATATGGTTTGGCGAACCGGGCCGGAATTTTAACTTGGAGGTTTTTTCATGGTGATTTATTTTAACGGGAAAATGATCAAAAAAGAAGACGCCAGGGTGTCGGTGTTCGACCACGGCCTGCTTTACGGGGACGGGGTCTTCGAAGGCATCCGGTCTTATGACGGGCTGGTCTTTAAGCTCGCCGAGCACATCGAACGTCTCTACGCCTCAGCCCAGGGGATTTCCCTTGTGATCCCTCTGGACAAAAGGGAAATGGAAAAAGCGGTCCTGGCCACCCTGAAGGCCAACAGGCTCAAGGACGCTTATATCCGTCTCGTGGTGACGCGGGGGGAAGGCGACCTGGGGCTGGATCCGAGGAATTGCGTGAAACCGACCATTTTTATCATTGCCGGCAAGATCGCCCTTTATCCTGCGGAGGTGTATAAAAAAGGTTTAAAGATCGTGACCGTGGCGACGCGCCGCAACACGCCGGAATCCCTGAATCCGCAGATCAAATCCCTGAATTATCTCAACAACATTCTGGGAAAGATCGAGGCCATCAACGCGGGTGTGCCCGAGGCGATCATGCTGGACCAGAATGGGTTTGTGACGGAGTGCACGGGCGATAATATTTTTATGGTCAAGGGACGCCTTTTGATCACGCCGCCGGTTTCCGCCGGGGTGCTTAACGGGATCACGCGCCAGGCGGTCCTTGACGTGGCTTCCAAGGCCGGATTGCAGGCGCAGGAGCGCATGATCTCCCGGTTTGATCTCTTCACAAGCGACGAGGTTTTTTTGACGGGGACCGCCGCTGAGGTCGTGCCCGTGGTCATGATGGACGGCCGTTTGATCGCCTCCGGCACCGTGGGGAGATATACCCAGGCCCTGATCCGCGAATTCAAAAAACTGACCCGTAAGGACGGGGTGAGATATGCTGTGTAATATCTGCAACAAAAATCAGGCGACTGTTCATCTGACGGAAATCGTCGACGACCAGATGACCGAGCTTCACCTGTGCGACGAGTGCGCCAAGAAGAAGAGCGTCCAGATGGAGCAGCAGTTCGGCTTGTCGGACCTTCTGGCCGGCCTTGTCGATTACACGAAACAGATAGGCGGCGGCCAGGAGAAGACCGAGGCCGCAACGCAATGTTCCTTTTGCGGCCTGACCTATGAAGATTTTCGCAAGATCGGTCGCCTGGGCTGCAGCGAATGCTATGGAGCTTTCAGCCGTTTTCTCGGTCCGCTCCTCAAGCGTATCCATGGAGCCACGGCGCACGTCGGTAAATCTCCGGTCATAGTCTCTTCCTCCAAGGAATCAGGGGCCGGCAGGGCCAAGGCCGCCGGGATCGGGGATTTGAAGATCAAACTTCAGGAGGCCATTGATCGCGAGGAGTTTGAGGAGGCCGCGCGGCTGCGGGACGCGATCAAGGAGGCCGAGAAGAAAAGGAAGAGCAAAAGCGAAGAAGACAAACCGGGCCCCAAACCTTAAAACAAGCCGTTTTGATTTCGCGTTGAAACAGGAGTTCGATGAACCTCGGCGATTTTATTAATCAGGTTTCCAGCTGGCTCAAAGGCACGGGCCCCAATTCGGATATCGTCATTTCTTCGAGGATCCGCCTGGCCCGCAATCTCGCGTTGACGCCTTTTCCTCATTGGGCCAAGAAGAACCAGAGCGAACAGGTCCTTGTGTCCTGCAAAGGGGCTTTTGAGCGGACCCGCGAGCTCAAAGACGCCGTCTATCTGCGGCTTGACGAGCTGGACAATATCGACAAGCAGTTTTTGGTGGAACGCCATCTGATGTCCAACGAGCACGCGGTGCGCGCGGCGCAGAAAGCGCTTTGCCTTACCCCCACCGAGGATATCGCCATCATGGTCAACGAGGAAGACCATCTGCGCATCCAGGTGATGGAATCCGGATTTGACCTGGATAAAACATGGGATGTGATTAATTCCATCGACAACCAGTTGTCCGGTATCATGCCTTACGCATTCAGCCCCGAATGGGGATATCTGACGGCCTGTCCCACGAACACGGGGACGGGGATGCGCGGTTCCATTATGCTGCATTTGCCGGCTTTGGTCATGTCGCGGCAGATCAACCGCGTCCTGGAGGCTATTGCCAAACTCAGTTTCACGACGCGGGGGCTTTACGGCGAAGGGACGCAGGCTTCGGGTAACTTTTTTCAGATCTCAAACCAGGTTTCGCTCGGCTTGAAAGAAGAGGAGATCCTGGGCAATATCAAGGGCGTCATCAGGCAGATCATCGACCAGGAGGAGAAGGCCAGGGAACTTTTGATCGCCGAACACCGGGAAATGGTGGAGGACAGGATATGGCGTTCCTATGGAACCCTGAAAAACGCGCACATCATTTCCAGCGGAGAGACGGTCGAACTGTTGAGCATGCTTCGGCTCGGCGCGGATCTGGGGCTCGTCAAGAATATCGACCGCGGGCTGATCAACGAATTGTTTATCCTGACGCAGCCGGCGCACCTGCAAAAGCTTGAGAACAAAAAATTGTCCGCGAACGAGCGCGATGTCAAAAGGGCGCAGATCATCCGGGACCGCCTGATCCAGTCGCAATAGTCCCGAACAAACAGGCCTATTCATTTATTCATCCGTCTTTAGATTAGGCACCAACGTTGGAGGAGTCATGTTTAATCGATTTACCGAGAGAGCGAGAAAAGTCATTGTCCTGGCTAAGGAAGAAGCCAGGCGGTTCAATCATGATTATATCGGCACCGAGCACCTGCTTCTGGGTTTGATCCGGGAGGGCGAAGGCGTGGCGGCGGCCGTGCTTCAAAAATTGGGTTTGAGTCTGGAGAGCATCCGGCTTGAAGTCGAAAAGCTGGTTCAGCCCGGACCGTCCACGCAGATCCAGGGCGATGTGCCTTTCACACCCCGCTCGAAGAAGGCGTTGGAACTTTCCGCCGAGGAGGCCAGGTCTTTGGGGCATAATTATATCGGCACCGAGCATCTGCTTCTGGGTTTGATCCGGGAGGGCGAAGGTGTGGCCTCGCAGGTTCTGCTTAATCTGGGTCTGGACTTAAATCGCGTGCGCAGCGAGATCATGGAGCTTTTGGGTTCCGCGACGCCCGGTTTCGGGGCCCAGCAGGCGCCGAAATCCAAAACACCCGCTTTAGACGCTTTTGGCAGGGACCTGACGGCTTTGGCTCGCGAAAACAAGCTGGATCCCGTCATCGGCCGCAAGGACGAGATTGAGCGCGTCATCCAGATCCTGGCCCGCAGGACCAAGAATAATCCGGTGCTTTTGGGAGAAGCCGGCGTTGGGAAAACAGCCATTGTGGAAGGCCTGGCCCAGCAGATCGTGGCGTCCAACGTGCCTGAGGTTTTGGTGAACAAGCGTATCGTGGCCTTGGATCTGGCTCTTATGATCGCCGGCACGAAATACCGCGGGCAGTTCGAAGAGAGGATCAAGGCGGTCATGGATGAGATCAAGCGTTCCCGGGATGTCATGATCTTCATCGATGAGTTGCATATGCTGGTCGGAGCCGGAGCGGCCGAAGGCGCGATCGACGCCTCCAATATCCTTAAGCCCGCCCTGTCCCGCGGGGAGATCCAGTGTATCGGCGCGACCACTCCCGATGAATACAGGAAATATATCGAAAAAGACGCGGCGTTGGAGCGCCGTTTCCAGACGATCATGGTGGACCCCCCGACCGTGGATGAAACGGTCGAGATCCTCAAAGGTTTGAGCGAAAAATACGAACGGCACCACAATGTGCAATATCTTGACGAGGCGATCGCGGCCGCCGCGAAATTCTCGGACCGTTATATCAGCGGCCGCTTCCTTCCGGACAAGGCGATTGATCTTCTGGATGAATCGGGTTCGCGCGCGCGCCTGGAAACCCTGATCGTTCCCCCGAATATCAAAGAACTCGAGAAAAGCGTCGAAGAACTGAAGAAAGAGAAAGAGATCTTTATCAAGAACCAGGATTTTGAGAAGGCCGCGTCTTTGCGCGACCAGGAGCGGCAGGCCAGGCAGAAGCTTGATGATGAAAAAAAGAAGTGGCAGGAAGAGCGGGCCAAATCGCGCCCTCAGATCACCGAAGAGGATATCGCGGCCATCGTTTCCAAAATTACCGGCATTCCCATCGTCAGGCTGGAGCAGAAAGAGGGAGAGAAGCTGCTGAAGATCGAAGAGGAGCTGCGCAAGCGGGTCGTCGGACAGGATGAGGCGCTTAAGGTCATCGGACGCTCGGTCAGGCGTTCCCGCGCCGGCATCAAGGATCCCCGCAGGCCGATCGGATCGTTTATTTTCCTGGGCCCCACGGGTGTCGGAAAAACGCTTTTGGCCAGGGCCCTGGCAGATTTTATGTTCGGGGATGAGAATGCCCTGATCCAGCTGGATATGTCCGAGTATATGGAGAAGTTCAACGTCTCGCGCCTCGTCGGAGCTCCTCCGGGTTACGTCGGCTACGAGGAGGGCGGTCAGCTGACCGAAAAGATCAGGCGCCGGGCTTATGCGGTCATTCTTTTGGATGAGATCGAAAAGGCCCACCCGGATGTTTTCAATATCCTGCTGCAGGTGCTCGAAGACGGCCGCCTGACGGACAGTTACGGCCGCAAGGTTGATTTTCGCAACTGCATCATAATCATGACCTCAAACGTGGGCGCTGAAATCCTGCGCAAGCAGGGGGCCTTGGGTTTCAAGGCGCAAACCAGCGACATGAATTATCAGCAGATGAAAGAACGCCTGCTGGAGGAAGTCAAAAAGACGTTCAAGCCTGAGTTCCTGAACAGGATCGACGATGTCATCGTGTTCAGGCCCCTGGAGAAAATCGACCTGATGAAAATCGTCGAGATTGAGACCAGCGAGGTCCAGTCCCGCCTCAGGGAGCAGAATGTTTCTCTGATGCTGACCCAGGAGGCCAAGGAATTTCTGATGGAAAAAGGGTTTGATCCTGTTTTCGGCGCCCGTCCCTTGAAAAGGACGATCCAGAGATACATCGAGGATCCGCTGGCCGAAGAGATTATCGGGGGCCGCATCAAGGAAGGTTCAACGGTCTATATCAGCAAACAGAAAGACAGGGAAGAGCTTTCTTTTGAACAAAAGTAAGGGGGCGGGATGTTCCTTTTGAACCCTAATTTTTATGGCGTCATAGGCCGCAAGGTCCTTGATTTTGTCTGGCTTTTCGGAGGGGTTTCCAAACTTGGTTTCCAGACGGCGGTTTTGACCCCGACAAGACCCTGGGGCGCGGCCCGCATTTTTGAACAGGCCAAAAAGATCGGCGTCGACAGCATGCCCATTGTTTCGCTGGTGTCCTTTTTTATCGGCGTCATCCTGGCTTTACAAACGGCCTATATCATGGAGAAGATGTCGAGTGAGATCTATATCGCCAGCATCGTGGCGGTCTCCCTGACCCGTGAATTAGGCCCGGTCATTACGGCCCTGATCGTGGCCGGCCGCTGCGGCGCCGGGATCACCGCGGAACTGGGGACCATGACCGTGACCGAGCAGGTCGACGCGCTGGCCACCCTGGGTTCCAACCCCATCAAATATCTGGTTGTTCCGAGGGTCTTGAGCCTGACGATCATGCTTCCCATCCTCACGCTGTTTGCCGACGCCATCGGCATCTTCGGCGGATACCTGATCGGCATCTATCGCCTGAGCATCCGTTCCAGCCTTTACATGAACATGACATTCCAGACTCTGGTTTATAAGGACCTTCTGACGGGTTTGGTCAAAACCATATTTTTCGGCATGCTCATCGCCCTGATCGCCTGTTACGAAGGCTTGAATGTCCGGGGCGGGGCCGAGGGCGTGGGCAAGGCCACGACGCGTTCCGTGGTGAACACCTTTATCATGATCATCGCCGCGGACTGTTTCTTTACGGCTTTATTTTATTTCTTTCTGGAGTAGGGCGCTGCCTGTTTCTTAGGCGGCGGTCAATCGGGGTCAATTCCAAATGGCAATGATTGAATTAACGGATGTATCCAAAAATCTCGGAGGCAAACAGGTCCTGGACCATATGAACCTGAATGTCGATGAAGGTGAAACCAAGGTCATTATCGGGCGATCGGGCGTGGGCAAGAGCGTGACGCTCAAGCATATCGTCAGGCTCCTGGAGCCCGACAGCGGTTCGGTGCGCGTGGAGGGCAAAGATGTTCTGGCCCTGCGCGGCAAGGCCTTGAGCGACCTCCACAGGGAGATCGGCCTGGTCTTTCAGGGGGGCGCGTTATTTGATTCTCTGACCGTGGGAGAAAATGTGGGTTTTGTTTTGAGTGAACACATGGGCGCCGGTCAGGCGGAGATCGACAAAAGGGTGAAGGAGTCCCTGGCGCTGGTCGGTCTTTACAAGATCGAAAATTACATGCCGTCGGACTTGAGCGGCGGCATGAGAAAGCGCGTGGCCCTGGCGCGCGCCATTTGCACAAGGCCGAAAATCATCCTTTACGATGAACCAACCACCGGCGTTGACCCCATTACCGCCGACGCCATTAATCTTTTGATCGATGAGCTTCATGATAAATTGAAGGTGACCTCTATTGTCGTCACCCATGATATGAGAAGCGCCTACAAGGTCGCCGACCGTATTGCCATGCTGTACGAAGGCAAAATCATCGCCGAAGGCACGCCGGATGAGATCCGGTATTCGCATAATCCCTATGTGCATCAGTTCATAACAGGCGCCGCCCAGGGACCTATAACGGACGGGCAGAGTTCTATTTTAAAAGGGATCGAATAACGCCGGACTTCACTGGTTTGAGGCGGGTATTTAGGCATCTATCATAAAACTCCCATTCAAGGCGGGATCAAGGAGAACTCATATGGCAGAAAGAACAAGGTCGCTGGAAGTCAAAGTCGGTATTTTTGTTTTTTTAGGCCTGGTGATCCTGACGTGGTTCATCTTTCGGATCGGTGATTTGAAATTGACCACCCGCGGTTATTCGGTCCGTGTCCTTTTTGGTTTTGCCAACGGGATCAAACAGGGCGCGCCCGTGCGCATCGCGGGCGTGGACAAGGGCGAGGTCAAGGAGATCCGCCTCACGCATAACGCGGAGGGAAAGCCGCAGGTTTTTATCCGCATCTGGGTGGAAGGCGATGCCCAGATTCCGGTGGATTCGCGCGCATGGGTCAATACCCTCGGACTTTTAGGAGAAAAATATCTGGAGATCGTCCCGGGCAAGGATTACAACAAGGTCCTGGTGCATGACAGCCTGCTCGTCGGTGAGGATCCGACAAGCGTGCAGGAGGTTACCGATCTCGCCAAGGACATCGCCCTTTCGACCAAAGACACCCTGGACACATTGAACAACGTGATGAAGGATATGCGCGAGGGGCGCGGCACCGTCGGCAAGCTCTTTACGGACGAAAGCCTTTATAACGACGTGGAAGAGATGTTCGCGGATTTGAAGAAAAACCCCTGGAAACTTCTCTACCGGCCGAAAGACGTCAGATAAAAAAGAAAATCCCAAACCCCGCTAGCCCCGGGTTTGGAATCAGCCCATTATGTCAAAACTTGCCAAGTCAAGAGCTGCCTTTGTCTGTCAGAACTGCGGTTTTTCCTCTCCGAAATGGATGGGGCGCTGTCCGGATTGTTCCAGCTGGAATTCCCTTGTTGAGGAAGAAGCTGTTTTCCGGACGTCTTCATCCGTAGCCGCTTATCGCGAGCCTGTCCTTCTCCATAGCGTGGATTCCCGGGAAAAGGAACGCATGCAGACGCGCATCCATGAGCTTGACCGTGTCCTGGGAGGCGGGGTGGTCCGCGGGTCCGTGGTTCTTGTGGGCGGAGATCCGGGAATCGGGAAGTCGACGATATCCCTGCAGCTGTGCCAGAAACTGGCGGCCTCCGGCAGGAAGATCCTTTACGTCAGCGGGGAAGAATCCGTTGAACAGACCAAGATGCGCGCCGATCGCCTGGGCGGCGGTTCCCTGGATACCCTCTATATCGTTAACGTCACCGACCTGGAGGCCATCGTCGAGGCTGTTAAAAAATTCCTGCCTGATCTGGTCGTCGTCGATTCCATTCAGGTCGTCTATACGTCCCTGTTGCAGTCCAGCGCGGGCAGTGTGGGCCAGGTGCGTGAGTGCGCCGGTATCCTGACCCAGCTCGCCAAACAGACGGGGATTTCGGTGCTTTTGATCGGGCACGTGACCAAGGAAGGCACGCTCGCCGGCCCGCGCGTGCTGGAACATATCGTGGATACGGTCCTTTATTTTGAAGGAGAGCGTTTTTCGAGTTACCGCATCCTGAGGGCCATCAAGAACAGATTTGGTTCGACCAACGAAATCGGTGTTTTTGAAATGGATTCCAAAGGGTTGGCGGAGGTCAAGAACCCTTCAGAGATTTTTCTGGCCGAACGGCCGAAGGAAGTTTCCGGAAGCGTTGTTGTCCCCGTGCTGGAGGGCAGCCGCCCTATTCTCGTTGAAATCCAGGCCCTGGTCTCCAAGGCGAATATCGGTCTGACGCGGCGCAAGGCGCAGGGCATCGACCCGAATCGTTTGACCTTGTTGTCCGCCGTGCTTGAAAAACGCCTGGCCCTGAAGCTTTTCGATAAAGATATTTTTCTCAATGTTGTCGGAGGAATGAAGCTTGACGATCCCGCCATTGATCTGGCCGTCTGCCTGGCTGTCGCCTCCAGCATCCAGGACAGGATCATCCCTTATGATACGGTTGTCCTGGGAGAGGTGGGGCTGGCCTCGGAAGTCCGCAGTGTTTCCAATGTGATCCTGCGGGTCAACGAAGCGCACAAACTCGGGTTCAAGAAGTGCATACTTCCCAAAAGCAATCATCAGTCCCTCAAGGACTGGAAAGACAAGGAGATGAAGCTTGTCTCCGTCTCGGATCTCAAAGAAGCCTTAAGCAGTCTTTGGGGGAAATGCTAGCGTCTTCATCATAAATCATTATTTATCGTTCGGTCCCTTAGGGGCCGAGGGGAGAGAGGTTAACCAATGAATATGACGATGTTGTTTATCCGGATCCTTTTTTTGATCTGCAGCACGATTGTCGGCTATCAGATCGGGGAGGCCAACGGATTTAATATCTTTTGGGCTTCCGCCGGCGGTTTTATGTTCGGATTTTTGATCATTATTCTGGAAGCGGGCATGCGCGGCATCTCCGTGCGCGGACTTTCCAGCGCGGTTTTCGGCCTGATCCTGGGGCTTGTCATTTCACGCATGATGACCGCGGCCCTGTTCGCCCTTTTTCCTCTGGATAAGTCCATGCGCGACATATCCGCCTATGTCCTGACCCTTACCTTCGCTTATCTGGGCATGGCCATCGCCCTGCGGGGCAGGGATGAATTCAATCTGATCATTCCCTACGTCAAGTTCCGCCGCCAGGATGAAAAGGCGGATACCGTCATTTTAGACACTAGCGCTATTATCGACGGACGCGTGGTGGATATCCTCAAGACCTCTTTTGTGGAAGCCAGGCTGGTCGTGCCCCGGTTCGTCCTCAAGGAACTGCAGACGATCGCCGATTCGGCGGATTCGATCAAGCGGCAGCGGGGCCGCAGGGGGCTGGAGATCCTTCATCTGATCCGCAGCGACGCGCGGTTCAATCTCGTTGTCCACGAGGAGGATTTTGCCGATACCCGCGACGTGGATGCCAAGCTTGTCAAGCTGGCCAAGCTCCTGGAGGCCAAGATTTTCACCGTGGATTTCAATCTCAACCGGATTTCGGAACTTCAGGGCGTCAAGGTCCTGAATATCAATGAATTGTCAAACGCCCTCAAAAGCGTTGTCCTTCCCGGAGAGGCCCTGGATGTCAAGCCGATCAAGGAAGGCAAGGAACATAACCAGGCGATCGCCTATCTGGATGACGGGACCATGGTTGTCGTGGAAGAGGCCCGCAGGTTTATCGGCCAGACGCTTAAGGTCACGGTGACCTCTGTTTTGCAGACTCAGGCCGGCCGCATGGTGTTTGCCAAACCGGAAAGTCCCCGAGGATGACGGAGGAAATCAAAATAACGGCCCTTGTGCCGGCGGCAGGGCTTGGGGCGAGAATGAACCTTGACCTGGCAAAGCCTTTGGTGGAGATCAGGGCCAAGCCCGTCATTGTTTTTACCCTCGAGGCCCTTCAATCCCATCCCCTGGTGGATGAGATTGTTTTGATCTTTCATGAGCAAGGCCTCCAGCAGGCGCGCGCTTTTGTCAAGAAATACGGCCTCACAAAGGTCAGCCGTGTGATCCAGGGCGGCGCTTCCCGCAGGGAATCCGTCAGGAACGGTCTTGAGGTCGTCGACAGCCGCACAAAATTTGTCCTGGTCCATGACGGCGTGCGGCCGTTTGTGGACGAGGGATGCGTGACCCGCGTCATCGAGGAGGCTAAAATCTGCGGAGCGGCCGTGGCCGGTGTTCCCGTCAAATCGACCATCAAGCGGATTAACTCTCATATGGAAGTGGAGGAGACCCTCAGGCGGGATTGCCTTTGGGAAATTCAGACGCCCCAGGTTTTTGAGAGAGAATTGCTCCAGAAGGCGTATTTGCGTTCGGGCAAAACAAGCGTCCCTGACGACGCGTCCCTGGTGGAATTGATGGGCAAGAAGGTCCATGTCGTGATGGGGTCTTATTTCAACATCAAGATCACGACGCAGGAAGACCTCGTTTTCGCCGATTCCATCATCGGGATCAAGGCCCTTGAGTAAGAAAGGTCGTTGATGCGGATAGGCTTGGGATATGATATTCACCGCTTCGCTTCCGGAAGGCGGCTTTTCCTGGGAGGGGTTGAGATTCCCCATCCCCGCGGACTTATCGGGCATTCGGATGCCGATATCATCCTGCACGCTCTTTGCGACGCGCTCCTGGGCGCGATGGGGGAGGCGGATATTGGGGTCCATTTTCCTTCCTCGGACCCGGCTTTTAAGGATGCCCCGGGTCTGAAACTTTTGGAACAGGTGAAAGGCCTTTTGCAGGGCGCGGGATTTCGTGTCGTGAACGCGGATGTTATGGTGATCCTGGAGGAACCGAAAATAGCGCCTTATATCCCGGAAATGAAAAAACGCATCAGCGCCTGCCTGGGAATCCCCGTATCGGACATCGCGATTAAGGCCACAACCCAGGAAGGACTCGGGTCTATCGGCGCCAAAGAAGGAGCCGCGGCGCACGCGGTGGCCCTGATCGAAAAAAAGGATTAAGGAGGTCGCATGTCCGTCATTTTAAATATTATCCTGGGTTTCATCAGCCTTCTTTTGGTCTGGATTGTTTTTGTCCTGATTGTTTTCAAGAGGGAGGTGGACGCTATTTTTGAAAGGGACCCGGCGGCCCGCAATTACCTGGAAGTTGTCCTTTTGTATTCCGGCCTCCACGCCCTGGTTTTCTACAGGGTCTCCCATAGCTTATACGCGGCCAGGATCCCGTTTTTACCCCGCCTGATTTCCCAGACGGCCCGGTTTCTGACCGGCATAGAGATCCATCCGGGCGCCAGGATCGGCCGAGGGCTTTTCATTGACCACGGCATGGGTGTTGTGATCGGAGAGACGTCTGTGGTGGGAAAGAATGTGACGCTTTACCAGGGCGTGACCCTGGGCGGGACCGGAAAAGAAAAGGGCAAGCGCCATCCGGATATCGGGGACAATGTCGTCGTCGGCACGGGGGCAAAGATCCTCGGGAATATCACGATCGGCGAGAATTCCTATATCGGCGCCAACGCGGTTGTGTTGAGGGACGTGCCGCCGCATTCGACCGTTGTCGGCGTGCCGGGGCATATCACGAAACAGGACGGCAGGAAACTCGACAGGCTTCTGGACCATATTCATGTCCTGGATCCCCTGATGCAGTCTTTGGAAGACATCGAAGAGCGTTTGAAGAAGCTGGAGAAAAAGTCTTAATCCCCCTTTGTCATGGAATGGGCCTTTGGTGATCAACGTCTATAACTCCCTCACTCGAAAAACGGAAGAATTGCGGCCTCTTTTTCCGCCGCAGCTGCGGATGTATACCTGCGGAGTGACGGTTTATGACGATTGTCACGTGGGCCACGCCCGCAGTTTATTTATTTTCGATGTGATCAAAAAATACCTGCAATACCGCGGTTTTCAGGTGACGCTGGTGCGCAATATCACCGACGTCGATGATAAGATCATCAACCGGGCCAGGCAGGACGGCGTGACATTTGAGGAAATCCGCGCCCGTTACATCAGGAATTATGAAAGGGATCTGGACGCGCTCTCGATCGCCCGGGCGGATCACGAGCCCATGGCTACGGAAAATATTCCTTCGATGGTCGAACACATCCAGCAGTTGATAGCCAAAGGGTCCGCCTACGCCGTTGACGGGGATGTTTATTTCGCCGTGAGGACGTTTAAGGATTACGGCAGGCTTTCCGGCCAGACCATGGATGAGATGCAGACGGCTGTGCGGATAGAGAAGGATGAAAAGAAGCGTGATCCGCTGGATTTCGCCCTGTGGAAGAAGTCCAGGGAAGGGGAGCCGGGCTGGCCCAGCCCCTGGGGACCGGGAAGGCCGGGTTGGCATATCGAGTGTTCGACGATGAGCCTGCGCTATTTGAAGACGCAAACGCTGGATATCCACGCCGGCGGCCTCGACCTCATCTTTCCTCATCACGAAAATGAGATTGCCCAGGCAGAGGCCTTGACGGGAAAACCGTTCGCCAAATACTGGATCCATCACGGCCTTTTAACCATCGAAGGCCGCAAGATGTCCAAATCCCTCGGCAATTTTTATACGATCCAGGATGTCTTAAAAAAATATCCCGCGGATGTGCTTAAATTGTTTTTCCTGGGCGCCCATTACCGTTCCGCCATGGATTTTACCTTTGAAGGGCTGGATCAGTCCAGGAAGGCCTATGAGAAGATCAAGGAATTTTTGGATAAGGCTGAGGGGGCCGGCGCAGAGGCTTGCGTGAAGGAAGAGAGTCAATGGTCCGTTTTTGAAAAGCGTTTTATGGATGTCATGGACGATGACTTCAATACCGCCCAGGCCCTGGCTGTTGTTTTTGATATGGTTTCCTTCGGCAACAAGAACGCCGCCGGAACAGCGGCCGCCCGAAAGATCAAGGAGCTTCTGCTCGTCTTAGGCGTATCTTTTACGTCCGCTCCCATGATCGAAGTGAAGGCCCATGAAAATATCCGGACCAGGGAACAGGTAGCCGGCGCGCCGGCGATGAGCGAAGAAGAAAGGGACCGGTTGATCGAGGAAAGACGGAGGGCCCGGCAGAACAGGGATTTTAAACGCGCGGACGAAATCAGGGATTTCCTGCGGGCGCGCGGCATCCTGGTGGATGACAAGGAAAAGATCCGATGAAAGGTTTTTTTATCACGTTTGAGGGCCCTGAAAAGAGCGGCAAAAGCACGCAGGCGCGGCTGCTGGAAAGCTATCTCAAGGGCAGGGGTTTCAAGACGGTCTTTATCCGGGAGCCTGGTTCGACGGCGATCGGAGAGAAGATCCGGCGCGTGCTCCTGGACAAGAAGAACGACGGGATGTCTTTGGCGGCGGAGATGCTGCTTTATTCCGCGGCGCGCGCGCAGTTGGTTTCGGAGGTGGTTTCTCCCGCCCTAAAAAAAGGGGCTGTTGTCCTCTGCGACCGGTTCCAGGATTCAACGATCGCTTATCAGGGGTACGGCTGCGGAATGGATACCCGGGCGATCATCGATGTCGGGCGCCTGGCCACGCAGGGGCTGCGGCCGGACCTCACGCTTCTTTTGGATTTTTGGCAAAGCCGGCAGCATTTGCGCGACGAGCGGGCCCCGGACAGGATTGAAATGCGTTCCGGAGCTTTTCACGCGCGCGTTAAAAAAGGGTATTTTACCCTGGCCAGAAAAGATCCGGCCAGGATCAAGATCGTGCGCGTCCAGCCGGACATAAGCCGGACGCAGCAACGCATCAGGGAGATCGTTGACCAGTGTCTTTTAAAGAGATCCTCGGACAGGAAAAAGCGGTCTTCCTGCTGAAATCCGCAGTCCGGCAGAACCGGGTCAGCCACGCTTATTTATTCGTGGGGCCCGCGGGTGTCGGAAAATCAGCCGCGGCTCTTAATTTTGCCAGGCTGCTTTTTTGCGAGTCGGTTTCCGCCGGCGACGTTGAACCTTGCGATGAATGCCCTTCCTGCCGGAAAGCGGCGGCGGGCAGCCACCCGGATATTCAGGTTCTCTCGCCGGACGGCGCGTTCACGCGGATTGACGCCGTGCGGGAGGCCTGCCGCAGGCTGTCCCTGAAGGGCTTTGAATCCATGCGCAAGGCGCTGATTGTCTCGGAGGCCGGAACGCTTAACGAGGAGTCGTCCAACGCGCTTTTGAAGACTTTGGAAGAGCCTTCGGCCGGCACCGTGATCATTCTTCTGGCAGACAGCCTTAAATCCGTTCTGCCGACGATCGCCTCGCGCTGCCAGCGGATCGTTTTTTCTCCCCTGAAAGACGCTGTTTTGCAGGCGATCTTATTGGAACGTTACGGGATGGGCCGGGAAGAAGCCCGGTATCTGGCCCGTCTTTCGGAAGGATGCATGGAAAAAGCCTTAAAATTCCACAAAGAGGAGATCTTCAAAAAGAGGGATGCGTTTTTGGAAGGGTTTCTTCAGGGACGCATGCCCGTTGTTGAAGGGAAGAAAGCCCAGGAAGAGTCGTTTGATACCGGCCTGTTTTTGCTGGCCGGCTGGTTGAGAGACCTTTTGGTGGCCAAAGTGAACGATGAGGAAAAAAACTTCGTAAACGCCGACAGGAAGGATGATATAATGCTCGCCGCCCGGGGCTTGAAGCCCGAGGAGATCGATGAGACCCTGCGGTCCGTGGCGGATACAGCAGCCGACCTGAGGCATAACGTTAACAGGAGGGTGGCGTTCGCGCGCCTCAATACAGAACTATGGAAGTCATTGCGCAAATCAGATTAAGGGAAATGGGATCTATTTTCTGCGGCCGCGCCGAGGGCCTGCAGATCAAGAACGGCGACCAGGTCATTGTGGAAGTCGAGCGTGGGATCGATTACGGGCTCATTTCTTCAGACCCGGTTTTGACGGAAAAGGTCGATGAATCCGTGAAGAAGATTTTACGGATCGCGACGGATGCCGATAAAAAGCAGATTGAGGAGAACCGCAAGAAGGCGCAGGAGGCCTCCGGCACCTGCAGCCGTAAGATCGAGGAACACAAGCTGGACATGAAGCTGGTCGGCGCCGAGTACGCGTTTGACCGCTCGAAGATCCTTTTTTATTTTACCGCGGAAGGCCGCGTGGATTTCCGCGAACTGGTCAAGGACCTGGCCAAAATCTTCAAGGCGCGCATTGAGCTGCGGCAGATCGGCGTGCGGGACGAGGCCAAGATCCTCGGAGGGTTCGGGCCTTGCGGGAAAGAATTGTGCTGTTGCCGGTTTTTGAAGGATTTTGAGCCTGTGACAATCCGCATGGCCAAAGATCAGAACCTGCCTTTGAATCCTCCCAAGATCTCCGGCCTCTGCGGCCGTCTCATGTGCTGTTTGTCTTTTGAGCATAAGCACTATAAAGAGATGTCCAAGGGTATGCCCCGCGAAGGGGAGCGCGTGGAAACCCCGGAAGGCAAAGGGAAGGTGCTGTCCGTCAATATCCTCAAGAGAAAGGCCTCCGTGCTTTTGGAGGACGGAAAGCTTGTTGAGTTGAAACTCCCGCCTCCCCCCGAACGTAAAACATAAAGAGAAGCGCTTGTATTGTCAGGAGAAGAGCGGCAAAAATATGCCGGGTGAAACCATGGACAGTTTTTATGTAACGACGCCTATTTATTACGTCAACGGTCTGCCTCATATCGGGCATTCCTATACCACCATTGCCGCGGATGTTTTGAGCCGGCATAAGAGGAAACTCGGGTGGGACGTTTTTTTTCTGACGGGCACGGATGAACACGGCCAAAAGGTGGTGCGCGCCGCCCAGGAGAAGAACATGACCCCGCAGGAATTCGTCGACGGCATCATTCCGCGGTTCAGGGAAGCCTGGAAGAAGCTTGAGATCAGCTACGACGATTTTATCCGCACGACGGAACCCCGGCACATCCGGGCGGTGCAGAATTTCCTCCAGGAGCTCCAGGACAAAGGCGAGTTGAGCCTGGGGGAATACGAGGGCCTTTATTGCGTCCCCTGCGAGGTTTTCTGGACGGACAAACAGGCGGAATCCGGCCTTTGCCCGGATTGCCGCAGGCCCGTGGAACGCATCAAGGAAACGAATTATTTTTTCAAGTTGTCGCGCCACCAGGAATGGCTCATCAGCCATATCGCCAAGCACCCGGATTTTATTCAGCCTGAATCCCGAAGGAACGAAGTCCTGGCGTTTCTGAAAGAGAATACCCTGACGGATCTTTGTATTTCCCGGCCCAAAACGCGTTTGAGCTGGGGAATCCCTTTGCCCTTCAGTCCCGCTCATGTGACGTATGTCTGGTTTGACGCCTTGATCAATTACATCGCCGCGCTCGGGTATCCGGGAGAAAAAGAGAGGTTCGAAAAATTCTGGCCGTCGTCGCTTCATTTGATCGGCAAGGATATCCTGCGCCAGCACGCCGTCATTTGGCCTATCATGCTTCACGCGGTCGGCATGGAGCCTCCCAAGAGGATCTACGCGCATGGCTGGTGGCAGGTGGGACAGGAGAAGATGTCCAAGAGCCGGGGCAATGTCGTCGACCCCCTGGCCCTTATCGATGAATTCGGCATCGACATTTACCGGTATTTTCTTCTCAGGGACGTTCCCTTCGGGCTGGACGGCGTTTTTTCCAGGGCGTCTCTCATCCAGCGGTTTAACGGAGATCTCGCCAATGATCTCGGCAATCTTGTTTTCCGGACGCTGACGATGGCTGAGAAATATTTTGACGGCCGCGTTCCCGCTCTTCAAAAGGAAAGGCTGAAATCCCCCCTGGCCTCGGAAATTTTGTTGAAACTTGACAAACTTCCGGCGCTTGTGGACGCGGGTCTGGAAAGGCTGGATTTTATCGCCGCTCTCGAGGGGATCTGGAGCGTCATCGGGAATTGCAACAAATACGTGGAAGAGACAAAACCCTGGAACCTGAAAAAGGAAGGCAGGCAGGAAGACCTGGAAGATTTTCTGGCTGTCCTGATTACCGCGATCCGTTGTGTGGCCGGGGAACTTGAGCCTTTTATGCCGCAAACAGCTCAAAAGATCCTTTCCCAGATCAAAGATGACCATGTGGTCAAGGGAGATCCTCTCTTTCCCAGGATTGAAGAAGAATAGAAGCGCAAGAAGTCCGAAGTCAGAAGTCGGAAGTCCGAAAAGCCCGTCTTTTTCGGATATCGGACATCCGATTTCGGATTTCATGTCTTTAGTCAGCCATGCTCATCGATACCCACTGTCATCTGGATTTTCCGGAATTCAAACAGGACAGGACGGCCGTCCTGGAGGCCGCCCGTCGCGCGGGCGTCGATGAGATCATTAATATCGGCTCCAGCCTGGAAGGAAGCCGCCGCTCGGTGTCGTTGAGCCGCGAGTTCCCCCGGATTTTTTCGACCGTGGGGATCCATCCTCATGACGCCAAGGATTGCGATGAAAAGGCCTTTCTTGAGATCGAAGAACTCAGCCGCCAGGATAAGGTTGTCGCCATCGGGGAGGTCGGTCTTGATTATTTCCGGAATTTGTCTTTACCCTTTGTCCAGGAGGATGTGTTTATCCGTTTTCTTGGGCTTGCTTCGCGGGTTGCCAAACCCCTTGTGATCCATTGCCGTCAGGCGGAAAAGGAAATCTTGAAGATCTTGAGGCAGGCCCCGCCTTCGCATGGAGCTGTTATCCATTGTTTTTCCGGAGACAGGGAGTTTCTGGACGCCTGCCTGGCCATGGGTTTTCATATTTCTTTCACGGCAACTGTGACTTACAAGAAGGCCCAGAATTTGCGGGATTTGGTCAAAAGAGTTCCCCTGGAGAGGATGTTTCTGGAAACTGACGCTCCGTTTTTGCCTCCGGAGGGCAAACGGGGCCAGCGCAATGAACCTGCCAATGTGGCTATGGTGGCCGAATGCGTCGCGCGAATCAAAGGATTAAGTGTCGAGGAAGTGGGCCGGGTGACAACGCAGGCAGCCAGGGCTTTTTTCAAATTGCCGTAGGCGCAGAAACCGAGGGACGAAGACACGAAGGACGAGGGACGAAACAGTCAACAGTCGACAGTCGATCGTCCACAGTAACGTGAGGACGTGGGACGAAGAGGCTTATGGCGTATGGCAAAGGGCTTATGGCAAAAACAGAATTCGGAAATCTGACATCTGACTTCAGAAGTCCGAAAGCACGAGAGACGAAAAACAATTAAGAATTAAAAATTAAGAATGAAGAATTGGCTTAGGGCTAAGAGCGAAGGGTATATAGCAAAAGCAGAAGCCTGAAGTCAGAAATCCAAAAATAATTGGATATTGGAAATTTGAAAGCCTGAAATTTCTATGGAAAAGTCCAAAGTTTCATTGATCCGTTGTTCCCGTTACGACACGCAGGATGTTGAAAAGGCCGTTGGCTTGGCTGTGGACATCCTGGGCGGGCCGGAAGCGTTTGCGCGCAAGGGCGATCGCGTCTTGATCAAGCCCAATCTGTTGACAGACGCTCTTCCTGAAGAGGGGGTGGATACGCATCCGGAGGTGGTTCGCGCGGTGATCAGGCTTTTTAAGCCGCTGGCCTCCAGGATTTACTGCGGCGACGGCCCTAACGTGTGGGGTGAGAAAAAAGACGTGGAGAGAGTGTATGAAGTTTCCGGCATGAAGAAGGTTTGCCGGGAAGAGGGAATAGAAATGGTCGCCTTCACAGTCCCCAAAATGCGCTCCGGTTATCCGTTGACGGAATGGCTGGAAAAGACAGACCGCCTGATCAATGTGCCGAAATTCAAGACCCACAGTTATACGATCTTGACAGCCGGTGTGAAAAATCTTTTCGGCTTGGTCGTGGGAATGAACAAGATGAAGATCCATAAGGATTTCCCCAGCCCCGCGGGACTCAGCCGCGCCCTCCTGGATATTTACGAATCCCGTAAACCCGACCTGACCATTTTGGACGGAATCATGGCCATGGAAGGGGAGGGGCCCGGTTCCTGCGGCACGGTCAGGCCGATGGAACTGGTGGCCGCGGCGCAAGACGCCCTGGCCCTGGATTTTGTCCTGGCTGTTATTATGGGGCTTGTCCCTGAGGATATTCCCACTATCCGGGAGGCGGGGCGCAGAGGGCTGTTTCCTGAAACATTTTCCGACATCGATATCAAAGGAGAAGACATCCGGTTTTTTGTGGCCAAAGATTATCGTCTGCCCAGGACATCTTTTTTAAACAGGATGCCTGACTGGGCTGCTGTCATTGCCAGAAAGATGCTGCGGATGAAGGTGTGCGTGATCCAGGACCTTTGCCGGGCGTGTCAAAAATGCCGTCAAAGTTGTCCGGCCGAGGCCTGCCGAATGGAAGGCGGCCGCATGATCATCGATGAGTCAAAATGTATCTTTTGCCTTTGCTGCCAGGAGATCTGCCCGCATAAGGCGATTGAAGTGAAAAAAAACTTTTTCTTGAGGATGATGACGAGGTGAGAACCGAAGTCAGGGATCCGAGAGACGATGGACGAAGGCACTGAAATACTGCAAAAGGAATAGGATATGAAAAATGTATTTGTGAATCCCATTGTCTGGGAAGAGGGCCATATTCGCATCATTGACCAGACCAGGCTTCCGGTTGCTTTGATCTACGAGGATTGCGTGAATGTCCAGCAGGTCTGCAAGGCCATCAGGAAGCTTAAGGTGAGGGGGGCGCCCTTGATCGGCATCGCGGCTGCCATGGGATTCTGGCTGGGGCTTAAGGGTTCGAAGGTCGAGGCATGGCCCGGGCTGTTGAGAGAAGCTGAAAAGCTTCATCAGTATCTGGCGTCGAGCCGGCCGACAGCCGTCAATCTTTTCTGGGCCTTGAACCGGATGATGAACGTCGTCAGGATCCACGAGGGATCCCCGAAGGCCCTGCTTCTGGAACTCCTGAAAAAAGAGGCGGAAAATATCCGGACGGAAGATATCCAGATGTGTTACCAGATGAGCCGTAACGCCTCCAGCCTTGTCAAAAGCGGAAGCGGGCTTATGACGGTCTGTAATGCCGGCGGGCTGGCCACCAGCGGATACGGGACGGCCTTGGGTGTTTTTTACCGGGCCCGGGAGGAGGGGAAAAAAATCAAAGTTTACGCCTGCGAAACCCGTCCTCTGTTACAGGGCGCAAGACTGACGACATGGGAGCTGCTCAAAAACGGCATTGATGTGACGTTGATCTGCGACAACATGGCGGCCGATCTGATGAGGGCCGGTAAGATCCAGGGCATCTTCGTGGGCGCGGACCGGATCGCCTCCAACGGAGATTTTGCTAACAAGATCGGCACTTACAGCCTGGCTGTGCTTGCCCGTTTTCATAAAATCCCTTTTTATTGCGTCGCTCCTGTCTCGACGCTGGATTTGACCTTAAAAAACGGAAGTCAGATCCCCATCGAACAGAGGGGCCGGGAAGAAGTCGTTTCCCTGTATTTTAAGCGCCCCATCGCGCCCCAGGGCGTTCATGTTTTTAATCCATCTTTCGACATAACGCCCGCTTCCCTGCTTTCGGCGATTGTGACCGAGAGGGGCGTGATCCGCACGCCTTTCGGCGCCAACCTGAAAAAGATCTATGGACAGCTATCTGGGAAACATTAAAGAATGCCGTTTTATTCACTCGCTGGCCTCGGGCGCGAAGATAACGGATCCGTCTGTCGTTAAGGGGATCGGGGACGATACTGCCGTGGTCAGGGGCCCGGGGAATAAATACTGGCTATTCACCGTCGATATGCTTGCGGAGAGCGTGCATTTTAAAAAAGGTGAAGATCTTAAAAAAGTCGGTTATAAGGCCATGGCTGTTTCGGTCAGCGATATCGCTTCCATGGGCGGCCTGCCCAGGTACGCTTTGGTATCGGCGGGTTTCCCCCGCCAAGGTTTTCAGGAGAAGGCGCGGCGCCTGATGTCGGGGCTCAGACAGTGCGCGTCGCGCTACGGCATCAGCATTATCGGCGGCGATACCAACCGCAGCGACAAGCTGGTAGTGGATGTTTTTCTGGCTGGTGAAGTCGAACAGCGACGCCTTGTATTGCGCGGCGGCGGCAGAAAAGGCGATGTCCTTTTCGTGACAGGGCGCCTGGGCGGTTCCCAATCGGGGCGGCATCTCTGTTTCCAGCCCAGGGTGAGACAAGCCCGTTTCCTGACCGCTCATTTCAAGGTGCGCGCCATGATCGATCTTTCAGACGGGCTCGCGTTGGATGCCTCCAGGCTTGCGGAGGCCTGCCGTCTGGGCGTTATCCTGTTTGAAGAAAAGATCCCTCTTCATCCTGATGCCGCAGGCCTTAAAAGCGCCCTGACGGACGGGGAGGATTATGAGCTGCTCTTCGCTCTTTCCTCCAAAGACGCCGGCCGGCTGAACGCGGCCGCTTCTTCCCAGAGGCCTCCTTTGAGGTTTATTCCTGTGGGCGTATTGACCGATCAATTCAGGGGGGTGCGGCTCCAGAGGAGGGATGGGGTTGTCAGGGGGCTTCCAGGACCTTCATTCTCTCATTTTTGAAAGATTCAAAAACAGGCGGGGATTTCGCATGAAGACAAAGACATTCCGGACGGCCTCCTGGAGACAGACCATGGCCCTGGCTGAAAAGATGGCGCTTAATTTGCGGCCCGGAGACTGCCTGGCCCTGGTCGGGGACTTAGGCAGCGGCAAAACGACCTTTGTTAAAGGGCTGGCCCAGGGTCTTGGTTTCAAAAAAAAGGCTTATGTGTGCAGTCCTACCTTTGTTATACTGAAAATATATCCGTCCCGCATTCCTTTGTATCACTTTGATGTCTACCGCCTGGCTTCTCACGATGATTTTCTGAGGGCCGGATTGGATGAGTTCCTTCAGACGGAAGGGATCAGCGTGGTGGAGTGGGCCGATAAGGTGGAGAACGCCCTTCCTGCGGGATATACGCGGGTGGAATTCGATTTTGCGGGAAAAAGCGGCCGCTCGATCCGCGTGAGGACCGCCGGCTCCAGGGATCTTTTTGGAAAACCAAGGGTAAAAAAACCTTAACCTCTTGAAACGCTATGTTTTATTTTCTGGTCACATGTGGAGCCGTTCTCGCCGGCCTTGTCATCGCCTGGATGATCCGCAGTTCACTCGGCGTGGCGCACCTTCTGAAATCCGCCTGGGAGGTCCTGGGCAGTCAGACGGTTTCCCAGCCGCGGCTGGGGCAGACCGTGCGCGGAACGTATAAAGGAAGAGATGTGTCCATCGGCGCGGTCTATTCCGGGATTAAGGGGGAATTTCTTCCTTTGCCGGATATCCGCATGCGGTTGAAGGAGGTCATTGAATACAATATCAACCGCTTGCCGCATTACGCCAAAATCGACAGGAATGACCTTGTTTATCTGCCCAAATTGAACCTTCCCTGGGGCGTGTTCGACAGGGCCTTCCCCACGGTTTTCTCAAAAAACTATCTCGTCATGGCCCTGGAGAGAATGCTGGCGACGGCGGAAGACCTGGAACGGGGCAGGACCATAAAAGAGCTTTTGCGATGATCCTTCTTTGCCTGGATACCTCTACGCGATATTCCGTTGTTTCCATTGTTCAAAATTCAAAACTTCTCTGGGGAGAACGCCGTTTGTTTGAAAAAGGCCAATCAGAAGGCCTTTTTTTTCTGGTCAGGCGGGGACTGAAAAAAACAGGGTTTGACCTTTGCGATATGACCGCTTTTGCCGCCGGCAGAGGCCCGGGTTCTTTTACGGGTTTGCGCATCGGATTAAGCGTGGCCAAGGGTTTTTCATTCGCGTTTTCAAGGCCTGTCCTTGCTTTTTCCAGCCTTGAGGCGATCGCCTATAATGCCGATACCGCCGGCACAAAAACGGTGTCCGTTGCCGTCGACGCCCGCCGTGGCAATGTCTACAGTCGTTTGTACCGCCGTAATGCGAAGGGAGAGATGGTCGGCCTCAAGAGAGAGGCCCTGGTTCCGGCCCCGGTTTGGGCCTCCGGCATTCCGGCAGACGCGGTTGTGGCGGGTGACGGGGTCAGCACATACGGCGCAGAGTTGAAAGGGAAATTCGCAGCGCTCGAAGAGTCGCTTTGGTATCCCACGCCCGAAAGCATCAGCCGTCTGGCGCTGGAGGCCTGGAGGGCGGGGGAAAAAACGGACGCCGAGGGTTTGAGGGCCGTTTACCTTTATTCCCGCGATTGCCAGGTTAAAAAGACCTGCTAAGGCTATGAGAAAAAATCCGTTTTACAGGCAAACGTGGGTGGAGATTAACCTGGCGGCAGTCGCCCATAATTATCGGGCCCTGAAACGAAGTCTTCCCCGTGGGACGAAAATCATGGCCGCTGTCAAGGCCAATGCCTACGGACACGGGATTGTTGAAGTTTCGCGCAAACTGGTGGAGTGCGGAGTGGATTATCTGGGCGTTGCCAGCCTGGATGAAGCGCTGGTTCTCAGAAAAAACCTGATCCATTCGCCTGTCCTGAATCTCGGCGCGTTCCTGAAAAATGACGCCGAAGCGATGGTTGAGAATGAGGTGACCGCCACGGTTACGGATTATCCCATGGCCAGGCTTTTGGATAGAGTCGCGTCCCGTTTGAAGAAAAAGGCCCGCATCCATGTCAAGATCGACACAGGCATGGGCCGGCTGGGGGTCTGGCATAGCGAAGCGGACGAGGTTATTCTTAAGCTTTGCCGGCTGCCGCATCTGTCTATCGAAGGGCTCTATACCCATTTTCCCGTCGCGGATTCAGACGAGGCGTTCACCCGGTCCCAGATCACGATGTTCTGCGCTCTGGTCACAAAGCTGGAGATCAAAGGCGTCAGAATTCCCCTGAAGCATTCGGCCAACACGATGGCTGTCGTCGGGTATAAGGACGCCCATTTTAATCTTGTGCGGCCCGGCCTGGCTGTTTACGGGCTGTATCCGAAAGACGGGGTCCAGGAAAAAATAGACCTAAAGGCTGTCCTGTCATTCAAAACGCGTGTCGTGTATCTTAAAGAAGTGGCCCGGGGCCGTTCCATCAGTTATGGCCGGACGCATATCACCGGAAAAGACACAACCATCGCCACTCTGCCGGTCGGTTATGGCGACGGTTACAACCGGCTCCTCTCCAACAAGGGCCGCGTCCTGATTCACGGGAAATATTGCCCTGTTGTGGGCGTGGTCTGCATGGATCAGACCATGGTGGATATCGGCCATCTTAAGGACGTGCGGCTGGAGGATGAGGTTGTTTTAGCCGGTTCGCAAAAGGGCCATATCATCCGCATAGAAGAAATAGCGCGTCTTTGCCACACGATCCCCTATGAAGTCGTCTGCTGGATCTCTCCCCGCGTTCCCCGCGTTTACACCCATCAGTAAATCAGGCAGTACGTTAAAGATTGAAATCGGCTTAGGGCTAAGAGCGAAGGGTATATAGCAAAAGCAGAAGACATAAGTCGGAAATCTGACGTCTGAAGTCCGAAATCCGAATTCAGAAATCAGAAGACAGAAGGCACCGTCCATTGATCAAAGTTCAATTCTTCATTCTTAATTCTTAATTTTTAATTGTTTCTATGATTTGGGATTGGGATTTGGAAATTAAACCAGAAGTCAGCAGCCAGGGAAGCTATGGCTGTTTTTTTATGGAATGTTTCTGATGAAGTAGAGGGCGGCGCCGCCGAAGATGAGCTGGCTCATCCAGGCCGAAAGAAATGGCGGAAGAACCCCGGCTTTGCCCAGGGCCGTGCTGACGGCGAATGTGACATAGAACAGGAAGCTGATGGCCAGGCATAGCCCGATGGAGGAGAAGGCCACGGCCCGCCTGCGCACCACGATGGCCGAGGGGATCCCCAGCAGGATAATGACAAGACTGGTGAAAGGAAAGGATGTTTTTTGAAAGAGGTCGACCTTTAAGCGTATGATGGTATTTTTGGCGCCGACTTCCGGGAGTCTGGAAATATAATTCGTCAGGCCCCGCACGTTCATGCTTTCCACGGGGACGTTCTGGCGCAGAAAATCTTCCGGTGTTTCTTCGATCCTGTAGACTTTGTCCGTGAAATAAAGAGGTTCTCCCCGCACCTTTCCTTCGCCCATGTGATAGATAAAACACTGGTAAAGGACCCAGCGGTTGTTCCTCCAGACGGCCTTCTCGGCATAGACCTTGGAACGCACATTCTGGTTTTCGTCATGCTCCAGGATGGTCAAACCTTCGATGGTATTTGTTTTCGGATAAAGTTTATTGAGGAAAAAAAGGCGGTTGTCGTAGCCATAGATCGCCACATTCTCCAGCGGCGTATCCTGCGCGGATTCAAATGCCTTGTCTACGTAATACCGCTTGATGAATTTGCTCATTTTTTGCGCGTAGGGCGTGACCGTTTCATTCATTACGAAAATCGCCAGGCTTAAGGTCAGGCCGAAAAGAACGATGGGGCGGACCATGTGCCACACGCTCTGGCCTGAAGACCTCATCGCGATGATCTCGTTCGTCTGGTTCATGGCCCCAAGCGTGATCAGGGTGGCCAGAAGCGAGGCTATGGGGGAAGTCTGGCCGATAATAACCGGGATGGAGTAGAGGTAGAGTTCCAGGATTTTGAGGGCAGGGGGGTGGTTACGCAGCATTTCCTGAAGGCTTCCGAAGATATCGATCAGGATGAAAAGGAACACGAATACCAAAAGGCAGAAAAAGAAGCTCTTGAGAAAAGAAGAAAAAAGGTAACGGTCTAGGATAAGCATGTTTTATACATGAGGCCGAGGCCCAGGACGCCGAAGATGATGTTAGGCATGTTCATGGCCAGCGCGGGATCCATTTTTCCCTCGGAACTTAACGTCTCAAACCCGATCAGCAGCAGGTAATAGAGCGCCATGATCAGGAAGGCGAACCCGAAATTCAGCGATTTTTCCCTGCGCCGGGTGATCATGGCAAAGGGGGCGCCGATAATAATAAAAACAAGGCAGGAGAACGCGAGTGTGCTGCGTTTGTAGATCTCCGTCAGGAGCGGGGCGGTGCCGATGCCCTGGGACTGGAATTCGCTGATTTTCTCCCGCAGTTCCTTTAAGGTCATGTCCTTGGCCTTTTTATTGACTTCTTTGCCCGATTGTTTTTTGAAATCGATATTCATGAAATACGTCTTGAAATTCAGTTTGTAGAAATTTTCCGGTTCGCTGGGATTGATCTCGTCGGATGTCCCGTCAATCAGCTTGAGTTTCAGGATCTCTTTGTCTGGCAGAAGGATGAATTCGCCCTTTTTGGCGATGATGGTCCGCGGGGGCTTGTTTTCCCCCTGGGGTTCGTAAATCCGGATGTTGGAGAATTTGTTGCCGTCAATACGGTAGATGAAGATGATGAACCGGTCAAAGGCCGTGATGAAGGTGCCCGCTTCCAGCGCGGCCATCGGATTTTTGGAACCGATTTCAACCAGGGTTTCGCGCGATTTGAAGTGAGAGACAGGGATGATCTCGTTGTTGAGGATGACCGCGAATAGGCTCATGACGATGCCGACGATGACGACCGGCGAAAGGATCTTGAACAGGCTGATGCCGCTGGAGCGGATGGCGACGATCTCATTGTCTCCGGAAAGGCGTCCGATGGACAAAAGGACGGCCGTCAGGGTTGAGACCGGCAGGATGAAACTGAAAAGAAACGGGATCAGGTACAAAAAAAGTTTGCCCGCCGACCAAAGGGATATCCCTTTGGTGATGATGAGTTCCGCCAGCTTGATCATGTTGCCCAGCAGCATGACGAAGGTCAGGATAAAGACGGCCAAAAGGAAGGCGCCCAGGAATTCCTTCAAAATATAATTACGCAGGATCCTCATCGGTCATCCCCTGGCAAAAGACAGCACGCTCACCGATCGGCAGCCGGCCTGTGACGCGAGGACATGGGAGGCCAGGCGCGCGGTGGAAACGGAGGTTACGATATCGTCGAACAAAAGGACGCGCTTGCCGCGGAGCAAAGAGGCCTGTTTTGGGTCGAGCCCAAAAGCGCCGGTGAGCGCGCGAAGGCGGTCCTGTTTCTTGAGTTCCGATAAGGGCCTGGTATTTTTTTTCCTGAGCAGGACAGGGGCCAGCGGTTTTCCCGCGGCCCGGGCCAGAACGTTTAAGACCAGTTCCGCCTGGTTATATTCCCGTTCACGGTGACGGACGGGATGCAGGGGGACGGGCACGAGCGCGTCATAACCCGAAAACCATTCTTTGGGGAGGGTTTTTAAGATCAAGCGGCCGATGGTTTTTGCCAGATAAGGCCTGTTCTCATATTTGAACCGATGGATAAGTTTGCGCACGTTTCCCTGATAAAGATAACAGGACAGGAGTCTGTCGTAGGAAGGCGTGTTTTTGCGGCAGGCGCGGCAGATATTTTCCTGTTTCTCGCGCTCATTTTCCAGAGGCAGGCCGCACAGCCGGCAGGATACAGGCGCGCAGCGCTTCATGGAAGAGTAGCAGTCCCAGCAGAGATGGTTGTCGAATCCTGCCACGCGGCCTGACAGAAGCTGAGAACAAATATGGCAGTTTCTGGGGAAAAGGAGGTTCAATAATACCTGGCCGTAACGTTTGAACATGGGACATATCGTAACATTCTCGTCAGAAAATGTCAAAGGCCAATCTCCTGTCTCATCGGATTGCCGCGCGAGCCTTGTCAAAAACCCGGATGGCTTGACAGCCGGCGACTTTGCTATTAAAATATGCGCCTATGGAGAACAGCGAAAACAGAATAAAGCTCTATGATCTGATCAGGGAGAAAGCCTATCACGAAGGCGAGATCAAGCTGGCCAGCGGCAAGGTCAGTCCTTATTATATTGACGCCAGGGCCGTAACGCTCAGCGCCAAAGGGGCTTATCTCGTGGGAAGCCTTGTTTTTGATATCGTCCGCCCATGGAAGGTCAAGGCCGTTGGAGGGCCCACGCTGGGCGCCGACCCCATTGTCGGGGCTTTAGCGGCCATCAGTTTTCAAAACGCCTCTCCGGTCGATACTTTTCTGATCCGTAAATCGGCCAAAAGCCATGGCCGCATGCTTCAGGTCGAGGGGCCGCAATTGCGGCCCGGAGATGAGGTCGTCTTGATCGACGATGTGGCGACCACAGGCGGTTCTCTTGTTGATTCCATTGAAGTCCTCCGCAAAATCGGTGTGTCTGTCCGAAAAGCCATAGTGATCGTGGACCGGGGCGAAGGCGCCAGAGAAAATCTCACCCGGCTCGGCTGCGACCTGGTGTCTATCTTTACGGCCTGCGAGTTTTTTTCCGAAGACGTAAGAAAAAAGATGGCCTGTTAGCCTTCCTTGCATCATCCCTCACGAGAACATATGTCTGAGCCTATCCTGGTTATTGGAGGCGGTCCCGCCGGTATGATGGCGGCTCTTCGCGCTTGCGAGATCAAGCCTTCCTGCGCGTGGATCCTGGAGCGAAACACCAGCCTTGGCCGGAAACTCGGCCTGACAGGGAAGGGCCGCTGCAACCTCACCAATGACGCTTCCATAGAAGATTTCTGCGGACGATTCGGCAGGAACGGGGTTTTCCTGCGTAATGTTTTCAGCCGTTTTTTTGCCTCCGACCTGATCGCTTTTTTTGAAGCACGGGGATTGAGCATGAAAACGGAACGCCAGGGCCGCGTATTCCCTTCCACGGACTCCTCCGCAAGCGTCTTGTCCGTTTTGGAAACGGCTTTGAAGACGCTCTCGGTCGAAGTCCGCAAGGGGCAGCGCGTCAAACAGATCAAACGGCAGGAGGGATCCTGGCTTGTTTTTCTTGAAGACGGACAGACTCTTAAGGCTGAAAAGGTGATCGTGGCCACGGGAGGCGCCTCCTATCCTCAAACCGGTTCCACGGGTGATGGGCTGATGTTCGCCCGTGAACTGGGCCATAGCGTGGTCCCTTTGTCCGCAGGGCTGGTGCCGCTTGAATCCGGGGAGCGTTTCATCCGTCAACTCCAGGGCCTGACATTAAAAAATATCCGCGTCACTTTTTCCTCCGGTTCCCGAAGCCTGGAAACTCCCGTCGGTGAATTGCTGTTCACTCATTTCGGCGTGTCGGGCCCGTTGGTCCTGGATCACAGCGGCCTGATCAACGAATGGCTCAAAAAGGCGCAGGTCCGCCTCCGCGTTGATCTCAAGCCCGGGCTTTCCGAAGAGCAGTTGGGAAAAAAGCTGCAGATGGAACTGCCTGCAGCCGCCAGCGCCAAGGTCTGCAATTATTTCAAGGAGCTCCTGCCCCAGAGGCTGATTGATGTTGTCCTGGAACAGGCGGATGTGGACGGCCAGAAAAAATGTCATCAGGTGACCCAGCAGGAGCGCAAACGCCTGGTTGTCCGTCTGAAAAGCTTCGAATTTTGCGTTCATAAGGCCAGACCTTTGGAGGAGGCGATGGTGACCTGCGGGGGCGTATCTCTTAAAGAGATCAACCCCAAGACGATGGAATCCCGCCTGGCGCCGGGAATATATTTTTGCGGCGAAGTCCTGGATTTGGCGGCCTCCAGCGGAGGTTTTAACCTGCAGGCGGCTTTTTCGACGGGATACGCGGCCGGTGAAGCCGCGGCGTTGAGCCTTTGAAGAATGAAGAATTGGCTTAGGGCTAAGAGCGAAGGGCATATAGCAAAAGCAGAAGACATAAGTCGGAAATCTGACGTCTGAAGTCCGAAATCAGAAGACTGAAGGTCGAAGAACAATTAAGAATTAAGAATGAAGAATGATTTAGGTGCTAGGGGCTAGCTAGCCCCTAGACCCTAATTTTCTTTTGCCATACGCTATACGTCATAAGCTATTCGTTATAAGTTCACTGTTACCTGTGGCCTGATAACTGAGACCTGAAAATGAAACCTATCATACTTGCTTCAAAATCAAAAGCCAGACAAAAACTCCTGAAGGATTTGGGCCTGGTTTTTAAGATCGTGCCTTCAGGTGTCAGGGAGAAGGAGGGGGCCGGCCGCCATCCGTCTGAAACCGTGGCCGAGAATGCCCTTCTGAAAGCCAGGGATGTCGCCCGAAAGGTCAGGCGCGGCATTGTCATCGGATGCGATACGCTGGTCTGGCAGGAAGGCCGCATTTTCGGAAAACCCTCGTCTTTGCATGAGGCCAAGGCGATGCTCAGGAAGCTTTCCCGCAGGCCTCATACGCTCTACACGGGCCTGGCTGTTATTGACGTCTCCAGCGGAAAAGAAGCGGTTGAGGTGGAAAAGACGCGTATTGAGATGGAACCGTTGACGGAAGCGGAGATCGCGCGGTATTTTCGAAAAGTGTCGCCGCTGGATAAGGCCGGCGGGTTTGATATCCAGGGATTGGGCAGTCTTTTTATCAGAAAGATCGAAGGTTGTTATTTCAATGTGGTGGGTTTACCCTTAGCCAGGCTGCGGGTTCTTCTGAAAAAATTCGGCGTCTCTTTGCTGGCCTTTGCCTGCGGGTTTCTCCTTCAGGGATGCCTGTCCACGGAATACAACCTGGCGACGAGCAAACAGGATATCATGATGTATTCGACGCCCAAGGAAGTGGCGATCGGGGATTCTCTGGCCGCGCAGGTGGAAAAGAATTACAAGGTGATCGATGACCCGGAGCTGACCGAACGGCTCAACCGCATCGGCGAAAAGATCGCGACGGCCAGCGACCGTCATGAACTGTCTTACAGATTCCGCGTCATTGAAGACCCCAAGGAGCCGGAGCTTGTGAACGCCATGGCCCTTCCCGGCGGATATGTCTATGTTTTCAGGAATCTGATGAAGGTGGCGGAAACAGACGATGAATTGGCTGCCGTGGTCGGGCATGAAGTGGCGCATGTCGTGGCCCGGCACAGCATCAAGCGCCTGCAGGCGATCTGGGGATTAAATTTGCTGACGGTGCTGGCGGGCGTCACGCAGAACGCGCAGGCGGCCCAGGGCGTCCAGGTGGCTTATCTGCAAATTCTCATGGGTTATTCCCGGGAGGATGAGCTGCTGGCGGACAGGATGGGTGCTGTTTACGCGCGAAGGGCTGGTTATGATCCCAGGGGCATGATCAAATTTTTAAGGAAACTCAGGGCGCGGCAGAAGAAAGAAGAGGCGAGGCCTTTATCGTACTTTCGGACGCACCCTTATCACGGCGAACGGATCCGCGCGACCAAGCAAGGCATGGGCGAACAGATGGATTTTGACGATTTTATCAATACGCTCTAGGTCTTTGGCTGTAAGGACAGAAAGAATTTGACACAGCGGGTGCCAACCGTTATACTTTTTGTGCTCTGCCGCCGGGATGGTGAAATTGGCAAACACATAGCGTTCAGGGCGCTACGCCCGCAAGGGCTTAAGGGTTCAACTCCCTTTCCCGGCATTAATTTTAACCCCCATTTCATTAAATTGAGGTGGGGGTTTAAAATTAATGCCGGGGAACCAAGCAAGGATGATGATCGTGAGGACGCGCCGAAGGACGAAGCAACGAAAGCACGAGGGACGAGACCGCAAGTCGACCACAGACCACGGTCCATGGTCCACAGTTAACGTGAGGACGTGCGGACGTTCCGAAAGACGAAAGCACGAGGGACGAAGCCAGTCCACAGTCCACTGGCCTCAGGCCACAGCAAGCAGAAACCGACAAGGGACGAAAGTACGAGGGACGGAATCAGTCGACAGGCCACGGGCCACAGTCCACCGAAAGACGAAAGCACGAGGGACGAATTGGCTTAGGGCTAAGAGCAAAGGGCATAGAGCAAAAACTGGATAAAAGTCGGAATTCGAAAGTCGGAGATCTGACGTCTGAAGCACCGAAATCCGAATTCAGAAATCAGAAGACTGAAGGTCGAATGGACTTCCATTGAGCAAGTTCAATTCTTCATTCTTAATTCTTAATTTTTAATTGTTTCTATGATTTGGGCTTTGGGATTTGGAAATTAAGCCGGTAGCTAAGAAGCCTGAAACCGTTGCCAGACGCCTGATTTCTCATATTGACAGCCACAGGCAATTTGATAGAATGATACTCTCATTTTTCGCGCCCAGATAGCTCAGTCGGTAGAGCGAGGGACTGAAAATCCTATCCAGCCCGTTTCCGCAACTCGTTTATTTCCCGCATCTTTGCTTGCTCATCGTCGATAAAGTGGCATTTTGTTTTGTGCAGGATTTGTCACGATATGACATGATTTTCCGGTAAAAATCATCTTGTATGGACACCCAGGTGGACACCAGCTTTTCTTGAAGTCAATATTAAATAAGGGGGAGACATGGGAACTGATTGGAATTTAATTTCTGCTTATGCGGCTCCGGTCATCGCTCTTTTCATAGGCATAGCCATTGATCGTATCGTTGAGCAAAAATCAAGAATAATTGCGTATTTTACCCACGCCGAGGAATTTAATCTGCCAGCCGCCTCTCCTACGACAGCCCCAATGACAATTCGCACCCATGGAATTGTCATAAAGAATGTTGGCAAAAGACCAGCAATAGACATACGCGTTAGACATAATAATAATGCCTTTCCGCCTTTTTTCCGTGTTTCCCCTGTTGTAGAACATCGTCAAGAAAATCTTCCCGGAGGTGGAGTAGAAATCGTTTTTCCTACCCTTGTTCCAAATGAGCAGGTTTCAATTGCTTATCTTTACTTTCCACCTCTTTTTTACAACCAGATTCACGCCGGGATTCGCCACAGCGAGGGATTTGCAACTGAGGTTACAGCATTGCCAACACCACAATTTCCGCCGTGGTTACGTAGAGCCTTATCGTTTTTATTGATCTTGGGCACCATTGCATTGATTTATCTGATCGTGGAAGGATTTTTTTACGGGCTTAAAATATTCTACTTTCTAAAAAGTAATAATCTCTTTTAAATTATAAGTTCGGTAAATTAACCGGATGGGGCGCGAGTTTTATCCGGCTTTTTTTCTTGACAACTGGGGTATGTTGGGGTATGTTAATGAATAGAAAGGAGCTAAAGCATGAAAAAAGGTTTCTTCACAGCAAAGCAGGCCCGCGAGAAGTTGGGCGTCGCTCGGAATACCTGGGACCGGTGGGAAGCTAAAGGCAAACTTCCGCGGCCGCGGATCCATCCGATGAATCGTTACCGGCTCTATTCTGATGAGGATCTGTCAAAGATCAAGCTGATTATCGAAGAGGCATCTGGACAAAAGAGGGGGGCGAAGATGAACATCATTAATGGAGAAGTTAAATATTTAATCCCTGCGAAGAAAATTACGCCAGCACTTTGGGATGTGTTAAAAAAAGAATGTCGGCGTAGTTATAAGAAGATCCAGCAGAGAATTGCAGAGGTGGGCTCTGAGCGCGTCACAATTGGCTTTGACAAGGATCTGCGGCCGGTATGTGAACAGGTTCGGTTTTAGGGGGAGACTATGCCCAAACGAATAAAAAAGAAAGATCTGTCGAATCCGAAATATAACGATTTTATTCCTCCAAGGCAGAAAAAAGGGCGGAACATTGGGCCGGATCGTCGGCCTTGGAAGGTCGCATATTATGCATTAAAAGGTTGGGTTTGGCGGCACTGTGATGTTAATCCCCCAGACATTTTGGGGATCGAAAGAACAGAACCGCCCGCCAAGCGAGGCCGAAAAAGTGATTCTATTTTTGGACGGGCGCTTGCTGCAGAATATTATAAAAAGAAAGCAGGCGGAGAGAAACATGGGAATATACTCAAGCAACTTCAGGTTCATGCTGAAAAAGGTCGGATGAAAAATTTTAGGGGGAAGCGCGTTGTCACCACAAGTGCTATTTGGAATGCTATAAAGAAATATCGTTGATTTGATTATCGAGGGGTTAATGTACCCGGCTACTGTCCGAAAGGGCGCTCGCCGGGTTTTATTTTTTTATGGTGCGAAAATTAAGGCAAAAATTGTATTAATTGTTGAATTAGATTTAAAGATAAGAATGTTTTAAGCTTTTAAGCAAAGGAGGCAATATGGAAAATAAATTGACCATTGGACAAGTTGCAGCTAAGGCTGCCATATCTCCCCAGACCATTCGATTATGGATTAAGCAATTTTTGATCAAGGAACCACATCGGAGCTGGGCGGGATATCGCCTATTCACGAACAAGGATCTTGAAGAGATCCTCAGAGTCAAAAAACTCCATTTTCAAATCAACGTGAAAATTGGTCAGGAAAATGCGCGCTGTTTAAGGTCTTTATCCGAGAAAATACGCCAGCAGACAAACAAATCTATCAAAAAAATTGTAAAATCGGCCCTAATAAAGCCGGGAAAGGAAAACGATGAAGCTTAACTGTGACGAAATTCCACAGCTCGAAGTAGTTCTTTTTGGGAAGACCTATGCTCCTAAGATAACTACCGCAAAACTTACACGCATTCAAAAGATTGCCAAGGAATCGCCGAATAACCCGGAAGCTCTCCTCAAACAACTGGCATGCCTTCTGGATGCCGATTTCCAGGAAATTAAGGATCTTGATCTCGTGAAGGCTGGAAAGATCTGCGATTTTATTTTGAAGGAAATTTCTTCAACATCGAGCGAAAAGCCGAAACAGTAAAACCTTCGGCAAATGTCCAGGAGGAGAATCATGCCAGAGCAAAAAGAGGAATTGCCGGAAATTAAAGGAATGATGATCGAAGAAGTCGAGGCGGCGAAGGAAGGAGAGGAGGGACTGCTACAAGGGATTATTAGGCGAGCTTCAGAGAGGCTTGAGCAAATGCGCAAGGCCCGAAAAGAAAAAGCATGGCTGGAAAGTCATGAAGGCAAGAAGTGGAAGAAGAGCCAAGACGAAGAGGCGCGTTTGGCGGAGATTGAGAATAAGCGCGCAGAGGAAATCTATGCGGTTTATCGTTTGGAAGCCAAGCGTGCCCTTGCACTTGAGAGATATGCCGACCTACTCCTAAAGAGAGCTAAAATTGAAGACGATGATCCGCGCCTGGCTCAGATTATGAAACACCAGGAAGATCTCCGAACCATTGTAACAAATGCTTATCGAGGAGGTTTAAGATGACCAGCGTACTCGGCGACGAAGAAGACATGAATCCCGAAAAAAATGATCTGATCCACGTTCCCGGGGGAGATGGCTTCACCGATGAGGATCTGAAAAACGAACTCATCCCTGATCGTCCGGAAGGAGTAAAGCTGGTCGGGCCTGGTGTTTCGTATTACCTGGGAAAAAATCCAAATCTTCAGGTCGGGAAATTCATGCTTGAGCGAAAATTCAATCACGATGGCGGCGAAGACCACGTCCGAATTTTTGACACGGACACCTTTGAAGAGATCGCCGTCGAGATAAGCGCCCTGGATCGGGTCGGCACAGAGTCCGACATAAAGCAAATTTTTGAAGGGAGTTGACATGGCTTTTGATGCCGGTAATGTCGTTGGACATTTAGTCCTGGATACATCGGGATTTTCAAATCGGATCGCCGAACAAGCCAGGGAAAGGGCCCAGAGGTTGAGCGAGGGGTTTAGCGACCTTGGAAAGAACATCGCCGCATCGAGCCGAAAGCTTGGCGAAGTCGGACGTAATCTCGCATTTCTGGGAACCGGAATCGTCGCGCCGCTTGTCCTGGCTTTTAAGTCGGCCGAGAAATATTCTAACAGCGTTAGGGTTGAAATGGAGCGTCTTAATTCAATCACGACGCAGATGAGAATTTCGGTTGCTGAAAGCCTCGTGCCGGTGATGCACCGATTCTCGAATATCTTGGCCGAGCTTTTTCAGCGCTGGAATAATCTTTCGCAGGCATTAAGGGATTCAATTTTGCAAACGGCCTTGATCGCCGGAGCCTGGACACTAATCGGCGGCCTGGCGTTAAATCTTGCGGCAAAAGTGGGGTTGCTTGTCGGCCGGATCATGCAGCTCACAGGCACGTTGATAGCATTTTCGCTCGCACATCCCGGCATTGCTCTTACGGTGGCGGCTCTCGCCGGCGTTGTGTATGCCATCACGAAAATTGGCGGGCTTACACCGGTGCTCAACGGGCTTGAAAAAATGGCCCTGAACATAGCGGCTGGATGGACGAAAGTCGCCGCGGCCATGTGGCAGACCCTTGATATATTCCTGAGGATTTCTGATCCGTTCGGCCTCTGGTCCCGGAAGATTCAGGAATTGACGCAGCTGATGCAGGAGACACTTCTCGTCCAACTGGAAGGGATCAATGCCAGGTTACAGGATATAGCAAGCGGCAGCAACGGCGTCATGGCGGGTTTTGTGGACGGCATCGCCCAGAAGATCAACGCCGTCAAAGGACTATTTACCGGATTAGGATCAACGGAGTTTAGTATTCCGAACAAAATTTTCGAGGCCTCAAAATCCTTTGCCGAGGGTTGGCACGATGCCCTTCAAGATGCCGTGCATAATCTGACGAATTTTGGAGCCATGGCGGGCAATATTGTCACGCAGACGACTTCAGGGATGCAGAGCGCCTTCAGCAATCTTTTTCAGGGAGTTTTAAAAGGCCAGCTTGACAGCGCGAAGGAGTTCTTTGCTGAATTTGGCAATATGGCGTTAAAAATAATCGGAGACGTCATCGCCGGGATCATTACATCTCAAATTTTAGCTGCTGCGCTGAATTTTTTCACCGGCGGCATTGGTGGACTTTTCGGCAAGGTCGCGGGCATGGGCTCGGTCCCGATTGCCCCTCCGAATTATTTCCTCGGGCATGCCGACGGGATAGATCGCGTCCCATCCGGTGGATTTTATAAGCTCCATCCGAACGAACAAGTCGTCCCGGCCTATGACGCCGGAAAGAACGAGGCTATGACGATCGAGATCCACAATTTCATCACCCCCGAAGCCGTGGCACGCGCGATGTCGGGTCGCGAGGGCAAGGGCGTGATCGTCAACGTCATCGATGAAAACTCCCTGCGCTATGGCGTCATCAAGAGAGAGGTGGTACGGCGATGAGCAAAAGCTTTTCTCTTGATTTCTCTGATTTTGAAAAAGGCCTGCGCAGGATCGCCCGGGAGGTCATCCCCGAAGTCGCGGAAAAAGCCATGGCCCAGGCCGGTATGCAATTGCTCAATGATTGCATCATGGAACCTCCGACTGTCCCCATAAAAGAAGGTTGGCTTCGCGGATCCGGGAGCGTGCACGTTCAAAACAAGCTGATAGCAAAATCGGACCAGGGGAAGCCCGGCATGGCCGAAGAAACGGTCAGCGAGCCGATCGATCCGGGCAAAATCGCGGCCAGGGTGGGTTTCAATACGCCCTACGCCGCGAAGCTTCATGAGGGCATAGGCTTTAAGTTTTCTGAACCCAGCGCGGGGCCGAAATATCTTGAAAGCAAGTTACTGAAGAACAAGAACAAATATTTTCAGATCATTGCGGACGTAATAAAGGCGGCGTCAAAGGGCGGCCGCTGAATTACCTATGACCATGATTATGACGACTTGCCATGAATCCGGACATTCCTCAGAATAACGAATTTTCAACATCTGATCTGTTCCAGGCAGCTCTGCTTTACCTGGAAAGGTTTAAACTCCTGCGCGTTGAGAGCGGGTTCCCGAGGGCTACCTTTGTCTTTGCGGACCGCTCGGCCTGCGCGGCGCTCATTGAAGCTTATTGGCGCAGAGAGGCCCATGTGGACGCCTGCGGCTTTGCGGAGGCCTATTGCAGCTTAAAAACAAGGCTCAGGCAAAGATGAACAATCAGCAACAGGACCAGGGCTTCTTTAAGCTTCCCAACAGACTGGCAGAAGCCTTTGCGCATCTCAAGATTAGCGGGACCCAGTGGCGTCTCATCTGGGCGATTCTCAGAAAGACCTATGGCTGGCAGAAAGAGCGCGATGCCATTTCCAGGAACCAGTTTTACGATGCAACAGGGATCTGCGAGAGGAACATCAGGAAAGAGCTGCGCGATCTTGAACGCCGGGGCATCATATCAAAAACCGCGAAATCCGGCCGCGGGCACGTTTGCGAGTATGCCATACAGAAAGATTTTGACCTTTGGGACAAAGAAGAAAAGGGGGTCATTTCGCCCCCTTTTATTGATGAGGGAAAAGGGGGTCATTTGACACCGGAAAAGGGGGCAGATTCGCCCGGAAAAGGGGGCAAAAAGGTGTCAGAAAAGGGGGTCATTTCGCCCTCCCCATCAACAAAAGACATTAAAGACATTATACAAAAGACAATAAATACAGAGAAGATGGCCGAAAAACGGCCGGTCAAGTCTTTAAAAGATATTAGTAATTCCACCATTGAAGAGCTGAAGAATTCTTTAGGATCCCTGGAACGCCTGAAGGCGCGCCTTATTAAAGACGGCTATGATCCAGCAGAGGTGGAAAAGCTCAAAGAAAATGCCTGACTTCAATTCTCCCTTATTTTATGCGAGCAGAAGAAAACTGACGCCGTTACGCGCGATCAGAAGGAAGTGCCTGGAATGCCAAGCAAGCGCCAGGGAAATTCGCGCATGTGATCAAAAGGACTGTTCTTTGTTTATATATCGTTTTGGCACGAATCCGGCCCGCAAAGGGGTAGGAGGTGGCCTTCGCAATTTTAAATTGGAATCTTCCCACTCAAGTGGGCGTTTTGAAGAAAAAAAAGGCATTGTGGAGACCGATGTCACTACGAATTAAATTACCGGGCTGCATCACTGGCTTAGGATCCTCCTCCGGACCTTCGTCAAGGCTGAGGGTTTACTCCTTCCACTTTCAGCCAGGCCCGTGGATTTTGAAGTGCAGCTTAAAATTGAAAAATTGGGAGCACTCGGAAAACTCGGAGAACAGGGAGGACGGCATGCTTTCTTTGGATAAGCAGTCCACTGCTCCGGGCGTCTTAACTCATTCAAGTCTATGTTGTTGCCTACTGATGCCCATTCCCAGGTGTCCAAAAAGTGCCTAAGAATTGCGAAAACAGGCTTATTTTAGGAGCGCCGAAAGGATAGTCATGGCTACTTGGAGAACGAACAAAAGTCATTTTGGTAAGACAAGGGAATCGAGAGCGCGCCAGTTGGCGAATCTGAAAAGAGGACGCATGCCGAATGCTAAGCCAATATTTACACAGGAAGTGGTAGGAGATCCGAAAGACAACCCTTTCGATCCCTGCTACAAGCATGATATCGTGAATTACCTCTCTGATCATTTCTACGTTGTAGAGACCAAGGCGCCCATTGTGCTTGAACCCTGGCAGAAGGACCAGATCCTAACCCCGCTCTTTGCAATAGACCCCACTACAGGCTTAAGAAAACATACCCTGGCGATCCTTGGCATGCCCAAGAAGAACGGCAAGAGCTCGCTGTCCGCGGCAATCCTGAATTACTTCCTTTTCCAAGGCGAGGACTATGGCGAGCTGATCTTGGCAGCCAACAGCAAAGAGCAAAGCTCCTGGATCATCTTCGACAAGCTCAAGAAGAGCTTACAGATGAACCGGCACCAGTTTCAGCATGTCAGGATCAATGACGACTACATCGAGAACACGCGCACCGGGACCGTGGCCCGGGTGATCGCGCAGAACTACAAGACGGCGGCCGGCTGCAATCCCTCGCTCGTTGTTTTCGATGAGCTTTGGTCCTTTGAGGACACGGAATCCGACAACGCCCGCAAGTTTTATGAAGAGCTGACGACTGTTCCCACGCGCAAGGAACCGATGACTGTTATTACGTCATATGCCGGTTACGCTGAAGACACGATCTTATTCGAGCTCTACAAGAGAGGCCTGGCCGGAAAAGACCCGAAGATGTTCTTCTTCTGGACGCACGAGAACCTGGCTTCGTGGATCACGTCTGAATACCTCGCCACGCAGAAGGAGCGGCTGCGCCCGAACACATATTTACGCCTACATGAAAACCGCTGGACCTCAGGCGAGGATCAGTTCATCGATATTGCGGACTGGGATAAATGCGTTGATGTGGATCACCGGCCCTTGATTGAAGACAAGGCGCGGGAGCTGCGTGTTGTTGCCGCCGTGGATATCGGCACGAAGTCAGACACGTCTGCAATCGTCGCGGTTGCCAAAAAGGACAATCGTATCATGCTTGTGGCGCATCGGAAATGGGCTCCGACTGAAGAGAACCCCATCGACATCGAAGAGACGGTTGAGAAATATCTGCTTGAGCTCAAAGACAGATTCAACATCATTGAAGCGCGTTACGATCCTTACCAATTTCACCGCAGCGGGATGTCTCTGGTGAAAGAAGGCCTCAACATGGTCGAGTTTCCGCAGACCGTCGCCAACCTTACAGAGATGGGGCAGAATCTCTTTGATCTTATCAAAGGTAAGAATCTTTTGCTTTATGAGGACGCCGACATGCGCGCACACGCGCAGAACGCCAGGGCCCAGGAGACGCCGCGGGGCTTTCGGATCGTAAAAGGCAAAAGCACGAAGAAAATTGATTTGATGATCGCCCTGGCCATGGCCGCGCTGGGTGCGATTAAAGACGATGTTCACGAGGGCGCCTTTTTTGTAATAGAGCACAACGTCTGGCCGGATTAACTGATCTATGGAAAAGCGATATCTGGATATTAACGAACTCTCCGAATACCTCAACGTCAAGAAGAGGACGATCTACTCCTGGACCTTCCAGGACAAGATTCCCTGCGTGCGCTTCGGAGGGAAGATCCTGCGCTTCGATAGGCAGAAGATCGCCCTCTGGGAAAAAGAGCAGGCGAACACCCTTCGAAAATAAATATTGACAGATATTGACAAATAAGGATAATGAAAGTTGTATGAAATATTTATGCAGTCATCATAAATTGGAAGAAAAAAGTAGATTCTATGAGGAAGCGCCTGATTTGCAGAGGAATGATTAAAGCAGGGGGACAAAAATGTCAGACAAAATAGATGAAGACATGCAGGATAAAATGAAAAATGATGTACTTACTATTTATGGTGAAAAATGTATCAAATATACAATTAATCTTCCAGTGTGGATGTACGAGTTACTTCAAAAAAGAAGTAAGATTCTAAGCACGGATGTTAGCAAGTTAATAAGATTTATAATAGAGAAATTCGCAGACGAACCTTTTGAGATTGACATAAAAAGGATGTCGCTTGATACACTTAAAAAGGAATTAGAGGAAAAAAATAAGCACAGATCAGAAGCAAATGAATTCAGAAAAGATTTAAAAGAAATGAAAGAAACTATTAATTCTCTCGTAACTTTCGTCAGACAAAAACAATTAAAAGAAATGCATACAGAGTTACACCCAAGAGAGAAAAAATGAATGAAGAATATTTTTTGGGCGATTAAACCGCTGAGCGCAAAATGAAAAAACATTTCCGCATGGAAGACATTGAAAAGATTCTCGGCATCCCGCGCCGGACCTATTATCGTTGGGAAGCGGCCGGGAAGGTTCCCAAGGCCAAGCGTGATCCCATGAGCAATCAGCGCTACTGGAGCCAGGCCGATGTTGAGAAGCTCAAAAAGATAACAGGTCGGTAAAAAGGGGGAGCAATGAGAAAGATTGCTATTCTATTGATTGCGTTAATATTGCTACCTGGATGCGCTACCATAGGCGGACCCAATGATCCTGTACATCAATCAACGTTAATGACTGAAATTATTTCAGATCCTCCTGGCGCTAAAATTGAGATTAATAGCGAGTATGTTGGCGATACACCGCTATCAACTCATATTGTTAGAAAATATGATGGTTTTTTAGGCTCGTGGGAAGGTTTTTGGATTACAGCTAATCCAACACAAGCGGGACAGTATGTTCAAAGAAAATTTATCGTCTCCGGAGAGCCGACGCCAAAAAGGGTTTATTTTAATATGGACCTTGGTCCAGTATCCCCTCAGGTGGATGTAAATGTAAATCAGTAGTCAGGAGGCGTGTCATGGGAGTTTATAGAATAGCGATTTGCCCACAATGTTCACAGCCCACGAAGCCGAAGAAATACGCGTTCGACAAAGACGACAAAAGAACGACTTGCCCGGTTTGCTCTCATGCTTTAGATATCGACAAAAACTGGTGGATAGACTATTATGTGAATAGCGGGCGCCGTAAGCGCGAGAAGATCGGGACCAGCAGGGCGCTTGCCGAGCAGGTCCTTGCGAAGCGCAGGGTTGAGATAGCCGAGAATAAATACCTCGACATTAAAGAGCTGCCGAAAACAACACTGGCCGAGCTTATAGAGATTTACCTCCGCCTTCATTCCAAAGCCGCGAAACGCTCCTGGAAATCCGATGAGCGCCGCTCGCGGATCCTCTTGAAATTCTTCGGCAATCGTCCCCTGCGCGAGATCACGCCTTTCCTCGTGACTGAATTCAAAGAAAAGCGGACAAAAGAGATCGTCACGGTCAGGGAAATTGATGGCAAACAGATCCCGCGCTTTGTCTCTGTCGCCACGGTGAACAGGGAGCTTGCGCTTTTAAAGCACATGTTCACGAAGGCGATCGAGTGGGGCAAGGCCCAGGACAACCCGGTTAAGCGGGTAAAGCTCTTCAAAGAGAACAATGCGATCGTGCGTTATCTCGAGCGCGATCAGTTGAACAAGCTCATCGAAAACGCGAGCGATCATCTTCGGCCGATCTTGATTGTCGCCCTCAACACCGGCATGAGGAAGGGCGAGATCCTCAGCCTCAAATGGCGGGATCTGGACTTTAAGAATAACCTCATCTTTATCCGCCAATCCAAGAGCGGAGAGGCGGCCACTGTTCCCATGACGGAGCCGGTCAAGAAAGTTTTGGGCGATATGCTCCTGCGCGGGCGCATGGAACGCAAGCACCCGGAAAGCCCTTATGTCTTCTGCAATGATGCCGGGAAACCTTACGGAGAGATCCGCAAATCGTTCTTTACAGCCTGTAAAAAATCTGGTATAAAAGACTTTCGTTTTCATGATTGCCGGCACCATTACGCGAGTCACCTGGTCATGAGAGGGGAAAGCCTCTACACGGTCCAGAATCTCCTGCGGCACAAGAAGCCGGACATGACAATGCGCTATGCGCATCTTTCTCAAGATCACCTGCATCATGCGGCGTCAAAATTGGATGATCTGATGGACACTCAGGTGGACACCAGAGCTTCCGGCAAAAAAGAAGAAGTTTTGACGTTTTCGCAAGTTGTTACAAATAAATAAGAAGCACCCTTTCGCCCAGATAGCTCAGTCGGTAGAGCGAGGGACTGAAAATCCCTGCGTCGGCGGTTCGATTCCGTCTCTGGGCATTTTGTGAATTCCGGAAAACAACGTGTTGTTGTTTCCTGTATGAATATTGTTTTTTCTGCCTGTCCGGTCTTTTTAAAAAGGGCCGGCAGGTCCAGCCCTTGCATCCAGAATGTCTCACCTTAAGGTCCATCATGCCTGAAAAACCTGAAAAAACAGCCGAGATCGAAGGACATATCAAGGATATCCAGGAAATCACCATCGCCATCGATTCGTGGGATGATGTTTTTTCCGATTTCGATCCCAGCCCCATTGATCAACGCATCCTGTCCGAAGATTTTCTTTCAGAGCTCAAGAAAAGATACCGCGAGAACCAGCGCGGCAATTTTATCATTACAATCTATACGCCGGCCTTTATGAAAGATGACCTGACGGAAAAACTGGTCACAAAAAGGCTGAAGCAGTATTTTAAATTCCGTCATCTTGCCGTGTCCAAGGAAGTCAGCACGGCGATCCGAAAAGGAGTTATTTTTGTCCTGGGAGGCGTTTCTTCCTTGTCTATCCTGACCATGCTGACCTATTTTCACATGTTGGAGCGGCTGGCCATAGAACTTATGGGGATTATCCTGATGCCTCTGGGATGGTTCGGCATATGGGAGGGGTTTTCCAGGATCATCGAACCCGCTCCTTTTTTAAAACAAGAACAGGAACTTTTCGCGAAGCTGGCGCGCGCCAGCATTAAATTCAAATACGCTGATCTTGTCGAAGAAGGCAAGTCTTTTCCCCGGAATCCAGAACCTTCGGGGAATATTGAGGCAAAATGAAGCATCATTTACCGGACAGAACAGGGCATTACGGTATTTTTGGCGGGCAGTATATGCCGGAAACGCTGATGACGCCCTTGCGGGAATTGGAGAAGGCATATAAGGTCTTTTCGGCAGAACCCTCCTTTAAAAAGGAGCTGGCGCTTTACTTAAAGACGTATGCCGGAAGGCCCACTCCGCTCTATTATTGCAGGAATCTCAGCGCCTGCCTCGGCAGGGGGAAGATTTACCTGAAGAGGGAAGACCTGCTGCATACGGGTTCGCACAAGATCAATAACGCCCTGGGCCAGGCCTTGCTGGCCATCCGCATGGGAAAAAAGAGGGTCGTCGCGGAAACGGGGGCGGGCCAGCATGGGGTTGCCGCGGCAACCGTGTGCGCGCTTTTTGGTCTGGAGTGCCATGTTTATATGGGCACTGAGGACATGGAGCGTCAGGCCCTGAACGTGTACCGCATGAGGCTTTTGGGCGCCCGGGTTGTGCCGGTGGAAACCGGTTCTAAGACTTTAAAGGACGCGATGTCGGAGGCGATCCGGGACTGGGTCGCGAATGTCAAAACCACCTATTATCTTTTGGGATCTGTGGGAGGCCCTCATCCCTATCCCATGCTGGTCCGCGATTTTCAATCCGTGATCGGCCGGGAAGCCAGGCGGCAGGTCCTCGACGCGGAAGGCAGGCTTCCGGCCTGCCTGGTCGCCTGCGTGGGGGGAGGAAGCAATGCCATGGGGCTTTTCCATCCGTTTTTTGATGACAAGAAGGTGCGCTTTTTCGGCGTTGAAGCCGCGGGCTTAGGTTTGAAAACGGGCCATCATTCCGCGACGCTGGTGGCCGGCCGGGTCGGCGTGCTTCACGGGGCCAAAAGCTTTTTGCTGCAGGATAAGAACGGCCAGGTTAAAACAGCGCATTCGGTCGCCGCTGGTCTTGATTATCCCGGCGTCGGGCCCGAACATTCTTTTTACCGTCAGACAGGACGCGCGCAATACACCTCTGTGACGGACAAGGAGGCCATTGAGGCCTTCGGTCTTCTTTCGAAGACCGAAGGGATTATCCCGGCGCTTGAATCGAGCCATGCCCTCGCTTTTCTCCCCAAGCTGGCCCCAAGGCTTAAAAAGAATGACGTCGTTATCGTTTGTCTTTCGGGCCGGGGGGACAAGGACGTGGCCACATTACAGAACTTATTATGAATCGCATTGAGAGTGTTTTCCGAAAATTGAAAAAACAGGGCCGCAAAGCCCTGATTCCTTTTGTGACGGCCGGTTATCCTGACCTGGGCGCGACAGAGGAACTGGTCCTGGCCATGGAACGCGCCGGCGCGGACCTGATCGAATTGGGGATTCCCTTCTCAGACCCTGTGGCAGACGGCCCCGTGATCCAGATGTCGTCTTTTGAAGCGCTCAAGACAGGCACGACCCTGAAAAAAATCCTGGATTCGGTCAGGCGCCTTCGTAGAAAGACGCAGATACCCCTTTTGGCCATGACTTACTTTAATCCGGTCTTGCAGTATGGCCCGGACCGCTTTATTTCCCAGGCTTCTCGCGCGGGCTTAGACGGCGTTATCATTCCCGATCTCCCGCCGGAAGAAGAAGGAGATTTTCTCCGCGAGGCCGCGCGTCAGGGCCTGGCTGTGATCTTTTTTGTCGCGCCAACGACCCCGGCCGACCGCGCGCGGCGCCTGATCCGCAAGGCCAGGGGTTTCATTTATTTTGTTTCGCTGGCCGGGGTAACAGGGGTCCGGCAATCCCTGCCCGCCGATCTTAAGGCCAGGCTGGCGGAAACGAAAAAAATCGCCGGGTCTCTGCCTGTTTGCGTCGGTTTTGGCGTTTCGACCGCCCGTCAGGTCCAGGAACTTTCGCCTTATTGTGACGGGGTCATCGTGGGCAGCGCCGTTGTCAAGAAGATCAAAGACGGCATCCCCCGCAGGGATTATGTGGCCCGTGTCAGCGCTTTTATCGGGAATCTCAGAGGAAGCCATGTATAAGATCCGCGAATACGGCAATTCTTTGAAGCTGGTCTACCGGAAAATGGAAGGCGTTTCCTCGGTGGCCCTGGGTTTTTGGGTGAACACAGGTTCCCGGAACGAGTCCCCTGAGATCAACGGAATCAGCCATTTCCTGGAGCATTTGCTGTTCAAAGGCTCAAAGAAGTATACGGGAGACCAGATCAAGGAATCGATTGAAGGCATCGGCGGGGCCCTGAACGCCTTTACCTCCGAAGAGAATACCTGTTATTACGCGAAATTTCTCGGCCGGCATCTCAGGAAAGTTTTTACGGTCCTTTCCGACATGGTCCTTCATCCTGTTTTGAAACGGAAGGATATTGAGAAAGAGAGGACCGTCATCATCGAAGAGATCAAAATGTACAAAGACCTCCCTCAATTCCAGGTGGCGGAGGTTTTCGATGAGCTTCTTTGGCCGGATCATCCCCTGGGGCGCAATATCGCCGGTTCCTCGGAGAAGATCAAGGCCATGAAGCCCGTTGAGATCGAGACTTATCACAAGAACTGGTACCGGCCGATGAATATGGTCGTGGCCTGCGCCGGCAACCTGGATGAGGAGCTCCTGGAAGAGCACGTTGAAAAAACCTACAGCCGCCTTGCCGGCGGAGAACCTGGCCTTGTCCAGCCGTTCATCCCTCACCACAAAGGCCCGCAGATCCGGCTTATTTCCAAGGAATTCGAGCAGACGCACCTTCATTTGGGGTTTCCTTCGTTTTCCCGTACGCACAAGGACAGGTTCGCCCTCGGTCTGGTCCATGTGATCCTGGGCGGTAATATGTCCAGCCGCCTTTTCAATGAGGTCAGGGAAAAGAAGGGGCTGGCCTATGAGATCGGTACGCATGTCAAGAAGCTCAAGGATACCGGGGTCTTTTTTGTCCACGCGGGCATCGATACGCGCAATTTACTGGAAGCCGTAAAGGTCATTTTTCGCGAACTCGACAGGATCAGGACGGAAAAGGTCGGACCCAGGGAACTCAGGCGGGCCAAGGATTTTCTCATCGCCCAGTCCGAGATGGCCCTGGATGATACGATGGAGCACATGCTTTGGATCGGGGATTCCATGCTGAATACGGGCTTTTTGCAGACCAAGGAGGACATCAGGCGCCAGATCGAACGTATCACGGCCCTGGATGTCCGCAGGGTTTCCGAAGAGATCATTTCCTGGCGGCGCCTGCATCTTGCGGCGCTGGGGCCCCAGATCGCGGGCCTGCAAGACCGCATCAGGGGGATGGCAGAGAAGCTTTGATCCAAAATCAATTTGACATGACTTTTGAGTTATGGTAATAATAATCAAGGTATTTTCATCTATAACAACAGGAGGCAGAATATGGAAGGTTATTGCGTTAAGTGCAAGGCCAAGAAAGAAATGAAGGATACCAAAGAGCAGACCATGAAGAATGGCCGCAAAGCCATGAAAGGGAAATGCTCGACTTGCGGCACTTCCATGTTTAAGATCCTTGGCAATAAATAAGCTTGAGCGGTAGGGATTGACAGAGAGGCAGTTGCTTTAACAGGAGGTTTGACAATAGAAGCCCGAAAAAAGGCTCTCTTGGCCGCGAAGCTGGCTGAAGAGAGAAAAGCGGAAGATGTGATTGTTCTCGATATGAGGAAGGTGGCGAATTTCTGCGATTATTTCGTCATCTGCAGTTCCGCTTCTCAAAGGCGGGCCGCGGCCATTGCCGATCTCATTGAAGAGACATTCGAAAAGCACGGGTTGGTGCTCAAATCCATAGTAGGTAAACGTGAAGGAATGTGGATACTATTGGATTATTCCGATATAGTTATCCACATTTTTTTTAAAGACGTCCGCGACTATTACGCGCTCGACAGATTATGGGCGGACGCCAAGAGAGTCAATGTTTCAAGAGGTCGAAAAACAACTCCTAGCTCTCCTTAGGGAAGGCGTCGAAAAGGCGTTCCAGGCGTCTTCTGCCGGTCCTGTCCCCGAATTGATCCTTAACGGCGTGACTCTAGAGATCCCCAAAGATAAGACCTTTGGGGATCTTTCTTGTAGTATCGCCATGAAGCTTTCCTCTCATCTGCGCAAAAGCCCTCAGGCGATTGCCGCTTTGATCGTCGGATCCATGAAGGAATCCCAACATCAGCATCTTTTCGCCGGCCTGGAGATCAAGGGGGCCGGTTTTATCAATATTTTCCTGGCGCGCCGGGTGTATGACGACCTGCTGAGGTCCGTTAACGAGCAGGCAAAGGATTTCGGCAGGACGCAGGAGGCGGGAGGCCGCAAGCTGCTTCTGGAATTCGTCAGCGCCAATCCCACAGGGGCTTTATCGGTGGCCCACGCGCGCCAGGCGGCCGTGGGAGACGCCCTTGCCAATATCCTGGAGATGGCCGGTTATGATGTGACCAGGGAGTATTACCTGAATGACGAGGGCAACCAGATCCGTATCCTGGGACGTTCGATCGGCCTGCGCTATCAGGAGCTGGAAGGCAAAAGCATTGTGTTCCCTGAGGAATACTATCAGGGTGAGTATATTATCGACCTCGCCAGGGAGGTCCTTGAGGATCAGTCCGCCTGCGAGCGGTTGAGGGCGTTTTCAGATATCCAGAAAGAGGAATTTTTCATGGAGTTCGGGACACGCCGGATCATGGAAATCATACGCAGGGAGCTGGACGCTTTTTGTGTCCGTTTCGATAACTGGTACAGCCAGAAGGCCCTGACCTCGGCGGGTATGATCGAGAAGGCCCTGGAGGAATTCAAGGCCAGGGGTTATATTTACGAGGAACAGGGCGCCGTCTGGTTCAGATCCACGGCTTTTGGGGACGATAAGGACAGGGTCGTGCGCAAAACCGACGGGTCCTATACGTACCTGGCGCCTGATATCGCCTATCATCAGGATAAATTCCGCAGGGGTTTTGAACGCCTGGTCAATATCTGGGGGCCGGACCATCATGGTTATATTCCACGTATGAAGGCGGCGATCCAGGCCATGGGCCACGATAAAGACGCCATGGATGTCATCATTGTGCAGCTCGCCACATTGTTCCGCAAGGGGGTCCCTGTGCCCATGTCAACGAGAAAAGGGCAGTATGTGACCTTGACGGAAGTGCTCAATGAGGTCGGAAGGGACGCGGGGCGTTTTTTCTTTTTGATGCGAAAGACGGACAGCCACCTGGATTTCGATCTGGAGCTGGCGAAAAAGCAGACGCAGGAGAACCCCGTTTATTATGTCCAGTACGCCCACGCCCGTATTTGCGGCATTTTAAACAGCGCGGGGACCATGGAACAGATGGAGGAGGCCGACCTGGCCTTGCTCGCCCAGCCTGAAGAGCGCGATCTGATGCGTTCCATCCTGGAATATCCGTTTTGCCTGCAGATGTGCGCCAACCAGCTGGACCCTTATGCCATGACCGTTTATCTTCAATCGCTGGCTTCTTCCTTTCATCGTTTTTATGACCGTCACAAAGTCCTTTCGGAGCACACGGGATTGACCGCGGCCCGCCTGTTTCTGATCCGCGCTGTCAGGAATGTCCTGGCCAATGGTTTGACTGTCCTGGGAGTGACGGCCCCCGAACGGATGTGATCGCGCTCTCCTGAAAGCGGCGCCATCTTCCTCTTAGATATTCCTTTTTATTTTGGTTTTAAAAAACAACCTGCCGCTCAATCAACTCATTGCCCTGTATTGATATGCAAAAAACCTGGATTGTCAAAGAGCCGGATATCTTCCTGAAGGACCGCCTGAGCCGGGACCTTGCCACCAGCAGCCTCTTTGCTCAACTCCTGATCAACCGCGGCCTCAGCGATGTCCGGGAAGCCGAATCGTTTTTACGCGCCGAACTTTCGGACATGCACGACCCTTTTCTGATGCACGGCATGGAAGCAGCCGTCGGAAGGATCAGGCAGGCGGTCCAAAGAAAGGAAAAAGTTTTTATTGCGACGGATTTCGATGTGGATGGCGTGACCTCGTGTTGCGTTCTGGAAAGCGAGCTTAGGGCCATGGGGATCAGCGAGGCAATTCACTATGTTCCCCACAGGATCCGGGATGGATACGGATTGAATCCTCAGGCCGTCTCGCAAGCCCGGGCTTTCGGCGCGTCTTTGTTTATCGCCTTAGACTGCGGGATTACGGCCTTCGCTGAAGCCGGGGCCCTCAAGGAAGCGGGAATAGACTGTATTATTATCGACCATCACGAGCCGCCGGCCGACGGGCTGCCGGACGCCCTGGCCATTTTGAACCCTAAGCAGTCTCATTGCCCGTATCCATTCAAAGACCTTGCAGGCGTGGGCCTTGTTTACAAGCTTATTCAGGCTTTGACGGGAGGAGAGGCCCGGGAATATCTGGACCTGGTGGCCCTGGGCACGGTGGCCGACGTTGTCGCCCTCTGCGGAGAAAACCGGATCATTGTCAAGCACGGGCTCGACGTCTTGAATCATACCAAGCGCAAAGGGCTGTCGTCGCTCATGGAAGCCGCGGGGCTCAATCTTAAGGAAAAGAAGCTTTCCGCTCATTCCATCAGTTTTGTCCTCGCGCCCCGGCTCAACGCCAGCGGCCGCATGGATTCCGCCCATGCTTCCCTGGATCTTCTTTTGGCTCAGGACAGCCTTGAGGCCGACCGGCTGGCCAAGGCCTTAAACGACCATAACCGCGCGCGCCAGAGGGTTGAAGAAAAAGTCATGACCCAGGCTGTGGAACTCATCGAAAAGGACGTGAATTTCCAGGAAGATTTTATTATTGTCCTTTGTCATGAAGACTGGCATCCCGGCGTTCTGGGCATTGTCGCCTCCAAGATCGTGGACCGTTATTACAGGCCCGCGGTGATTATCTCCCTTCACGATGACGCGGGCCGGGGTTCGGCCAGGTCCACCCATAATTTCCATATCTATGAAGCCTTGGCGCAATGCGGGGATTATTTAAAGGAGTATGGCGGCCACAAATACGCGGCCGGATTGTCCATCGACAGGAGGCATATCGCGGAATTTCGACGCCTGCTTAATGAGATCGCCAGAAAGAGTTTCGGACAAAACCGGCAGGCGCCTGTGCTTGGCATAGACGCGCAGATCCCGCTTTCTTTGGTCAGCCGCGACCTCTTGCGCAAGATCGATCTGTTGAGCCCTTATGGGGAAGGCAATCGCAGACCTGTTTTTGCCAGCCTGGGCCTTTGCGTGAAGAACAAGCCTGTTGTGGTCGGCAGGAATTCCCTGAAATTCTGGGTCAGCGACGGTGAGGCGACCTATGAGGCCATCGGGTTCGGCATGGCCGATTTTTTCGGGCTTGTCAGCGCGTCCTCGAAGCTGGACCTGGCCTATTGCCTGGGCTGGGACGAATGGAACGCCCACACTCCGATTCAGCTTGAGATCAAAGATATCCGGCCTTCGCCGGAAGCCTGAAGATATGCCTTGCAGGGCTGAATCGTAAAAAAAGACCATCTGTCTTTAAACAGGTGGTCTTTTTGGCCCATAAGAGGCCTTGGAATAAAGGGATTTACTTAGCCTTGCGGACTTTTCCGGCCTTCAGGCATTTCGTGCAGACGTATTCGGATATCACGCGGCCTTTGGAATCCACGATTTTCATCTTGTGGACATTGGGATGGAAAAATCTTCGGGAACGCCCGGTGATCTTGCGGCCCGCGCCGCCTTTAGCCCTGGCCATACCGCGCCTGGCTATGTGACCGCCGGCAACCTTGTGTTTTTCGCAGATGAAACAGACTTTTGACATAACATCCTCTTTCGTTCTTTTGCGCTTTAAAGATTATCAAATTATACTGAACGAGCGTCGCTTGTCAAGGGAAATGTCAGCGGCCTGCCGATGCGGCGCCTGGAGGCCTGAGAACGGCAGGCGATAGGAATGCCTGTTGCCTGAACCCTGATAGCCGAGGTATAATGCCATCCATCATGAAGGCAAAAGATATCAAAATCGAGGTTTTTAAGAGTTCCGGCCCCGGCGGCCAGCATAAGAATAAACGTTTTACGGCTGTCCGCCTGACCCATGTCCCAACGGGTTTAAAGTTTATCGCGCAGAAACGAAGGTCATTGGCCGCCAACAAGGCCCTGGCGCTGGAGCGGCTGGAACACAGGCTCGAAGAATTATCAAGGCCCACGATCCAGAGAAGGGCGACGCGCAGGACAGCGGCTTCAAAGAACAGGACTCTGGACTGGAAGAAGAAGCACGGACGCAAGAAACAGATGCGTTCCAGGCAGACACAGGGGCGGGAAGATTTCTAAATACCCCGGGGAGACAAAGAATCCCGGGTATTAAAAAGCGAAGGAGGCGGCCATGCTGAAAAAGATCATGTATGTGGCGATGGGTTTTTTGACCGGGGTCCTGTCTGTCTGGGCTGCCGGTGAGTTAAGGGCTCAGTTTGATGATGAGTCAGGCGGTTACAGGGAGAGTGTGGTCAGGCCGGCCCTGCCTGCCAAATACGGCAAACTGGTGGCTGTATCCGGTATCGATATGTATTTCAGCGACCAGAACGGAAACGTGTATTTGGTCAGGCCCAAGAATAACGGCCAAATGGATACCAGCGTAACGGTGATCCGCCGGCAGTAGAAAGAGACAGGGCTGAAGCTTTTGTCAAAAAGGCATGAATAGGGAATCAGTCGGTTTGTTAACGGAATTGTTTTTTATCTCTTGACCAGGACATTATGCTGGATATCCCCCGCATCCTTGAGAAGGAATTCGCTCTTTCCGCGGAGCACGCGCGCAACATCCTGAAGCTTTTTCACGAGAAAGCGACGGTGCCTTTTATCGCCCGGTACAGGAAGGACGTTACCGGCAACTGCGACGAAGTGAAGCTCAGGGCCTTCTCCGAACGTTTCAGCTATCTCGTCGCTCTTGAAGAACGCAAAGGGACCGTTCTAAAGACCATTGCCGAGTTGAATAAGCTGACTCCTGAGCTCAAAGGCAAGGTCGAACAGTGTCTTTCTTCCGTCGAACTGGAAGACCTCTATCTGCCGTTTAAGCCTAAACGCCGCACCAGAGCTACAGCCGCCAGGGAAAAAGGCCTCCAGGCCCTGGCTGATGCCGTCAAGACCCTGGAAGACCCGCACGCCGATCTCGCGGCCATGGCAGGCCCCTTTGTTAATCCGCAGCTTGGGGTCCTGACCGCCCAGGAAGCCCTCGCCGGAGCCTCGGATATCCTGGCTGAAGAGATCAGCGAGAAGCCCTCATCGCGGGATTTTGTCAGGAAATTTTTCTTTGAGAACGGCGTATTCAAGTCCCGGCCCAGGCTGGGCTGCGAGGGGAAAAAGACAAAATTTGAAATGTATTACAATTTCGAAGCGCCGGTCAGGAATATCTCTTCCCATAACCTTCTGGCCATTATGCGGGGGGAAAATGAAGAGGTGCTGGCCATGCAGCTGGTCGTGGATAAGGACGCGATTCTGTCTTATCTTGTCCGGAATGAAATCTTTGTGGCCGCGGGCCCTGTTTCGGATTTTCTCAAAGCTGCCTGCGAGGACGCGTATGAACGTCTGATGAGGGCCTCTTTGTCCGCGGATGTCCGCGTCATGTGCAAGGAAGCCGCGGATGAAGTGGCTATTTCCATATTTGAGAAGAATCTGCGTGAACTTCTTCTGGCTCCTCCGGCGGGGATGCGGCCTGTTTTGGCCCTGGATCCCGGATTTGTGACCGGGTGCAAGGTGGTGGCCCTGGACGCGACAGGCGGTTTCCTGGAATACAAAACGATTTTCCCCAACCCTCCCCAGAATGAAAAAAAAGAGGCCGGGCGCGTGCTGGAAGATTTGTGCCGGCGCCACCATATTGAGTTGATCGCCATCGGCAACGGTACGGCCGGCCGTGAAACAGAAGCTTTCGTCCGTCAGGTCCTCGCCGGCCTCAAAGGCGCGCTGGAACCTTTTCCTTTGTGCGTGATCGTCAATGAATCCGGCGCTTCCATCTATTCGGCCAGTCCCCTGGCGGCCGAGGAATTTCCGGATAAGGACGTGACGGTGCGCGGCGCCATCAGCATCGGACGCAGGCTTCAGGATCCTTTGGCGGAACTGGTCAAGCTGGACCCGAAATCCATCGGCGTCGGGCAGTATCAGCATGACGTTGACCAGAAAAAACTGAAACAAAAGCTGGAAGATGTGGTCGAGAGCTGCGTCAATTATGTGGGGGTCGAGCTGAACCTGGCGTCCAAGGAGCTCCTGAGCCGCGTTTCCGGCATCAACGCGCGCGCCGCGCGGGACATCGTCAGCCAAAGGCAGTCGCGCGGCCCTTTCCGCAGCCGTCAGGAATTGATGCAGGTCAGCAATTTCGGCGAAAAAACCTTTGAACAGGCTGCCGGTTTTCTGCGCATCCGCGATTCGGACAATCCGCTGGATAATACCGCCATCCATCCGGAGAGCTATCCTATTGTTGAAAAGATGTGCGCCGATCTTCATAAGCCCCTGGCGGAGGTTATCCGCAGGCCGGAGTTTCTGTCCGGGTTGCGGGCCAAGGACTATGTCCAGGGCGCGGCGGGGGATTTGACGATCAAAGACATCATGGCCGAGCTGAAGAAGCCGACACGCGATCCCCGATCGAGCTTTGTCTATGCCAGCTTCAAGGAAGATATTAAGGAGATCAAGGATTTAAAGCCCGGCATGAAACTGGAAGGCGTTGTTACCAATGTCACCCGATTCGGCGCTTTTGTCGATATCGGGGTGCATCAGGACGGGCTTGTGCATATTTCCCAGCTTTCGGACAAGTTTGTGCGAGAGCCTTCGGAAGTGGTAAAGGTGGGACAGGTGGTACGCGTCAGCGTTTTGGAAACAGATGCTGAGCTCAAGCGTATCAGTCTTTCCATGAAATCAAGACCCGAGGTTAAGAGATAACATATACCGAAGGATGATGGACGAAAGCACGAGGGACGGAATCAGTCGACAGGCCACGGGCCACAGTTAACGTGAGGACGTGCGCTCGCTTCGCTCACTAGGACGTCAGGACGTAGGACGAAAAAACAATTAAGAATTAAAAATGAAGAATGAAGAATGGGCTTATGGCGCATGGCGTAGAGCAAAAACGAAGTCAGAAGTCGGATGTCGGAAATCTGATGTCTGAATTCAGAGTATGAAATCAGAAATCTGAAGTCGGAAGGTCGAAGGACGAAAGCACGAGGGACGGAATCAGGCCACAGTCCACTGGCCACAGGCCACAGTAAGCAGAAACCGACGAGGGACGAAACAGTCAACAGTCGACAGTCGATGGTCCACAGTAACGTGAGGACGCGGAACGTAGAAACAATTAAGAATGAAGAATTGGCTTAGGGCTAAGAGCGAAGGGCATATAGCAAAAGCAGAAGACATATCCGAAAGCAATTGGATATTGGAAATTGGGGTTTATTTGGGATTTGGAGTTTGGGATTTGGAAATTAAGCCATAGCTAGAAGTCAATTTGCGTTTTTGAATCTTGTGCTTTTCCAGCTTTTTAAAAGGAGAGTGACGCGATGCGCGACCCGAGAATAGAAACATTGGCGGATATCCTTGTTAATTATTCGGCCAAGGTGAAAAAGGACGATGTGGTCCTGATCGATTTCGCCGGTGTCAGGGCCTTGCCCCTTGTGGAGGCCATTTACGGCCTTTGTCTTAAGAACAGGGCCCGTTGCGTGGAGTATCAGTTTTCAACGGAAGAACTCAGCCGGAAATTTTATGAGCTGGCGGATGAAGAACAGCTGTCCTATTTTCCGGCACATCGCCTGGCATTCATGAAAAAGGCGACCGTTTACATCGGCATCAACGCCTCAGAAAATACCCAGGCCTTTGCCGGTATCGACCTGGGGAAGATGGTCAAGCGACAGCAGGTCCTGCGGCCGATCATCGACAGGCGCGTGGATTTCAGCCGGTGGATCATCACGCGTTATCCTTCCGTCGGCCTGGCGCAGGACGCGAAGATGAGCCTGGAGGATTTTGAAGATTTCTATTTTCGCGCCTGCAACATGGATTGGCCGCTTTTTGCCCGTAAGATCGGGCATTTGTGGCGGCTCGTGCGCGAAGCCGGCGAGGTCAGGATCACCGCGTCGGATACAGAAATCCGTTTTTCAAAGAAGGGGATCCCGGCCGTAAAGAGCGAAGGTCTGCGGAATATGCCGGACGGGGAAGTCTATACGGCGCCCGTCAGGGATTCTATCGAGGGATATATCACGTATAACACGCCCAGCTTTTACCATGGGAAGGAATTTGACGGCGTCCGCTTTGAATTCAGAAAGGGCAGGATCGTCTCGGCATCCTGCCGTCAGGGTTCTGTGAAAGAACTGCAGAAGATCCTGGACACCGACCAGGGCAGTCGTTATGTGGGCGAGTTTGCCTTTGGCCTTAACAAAAATATCACCCAGCCCGTCAAAAACATCCTTTTCGACGAGAAGATCTCAGGTTCCATTCACCTGACCCCAGGACAGGCGTATAAGATCGCCGATAACGGCAACCGTTCCAGCATTCACTGGGACCTGGTGAAGCTGCTCAAAGGGGACGGTGAGGTTTATTTTGACGGGAAATTGATCCAGAAAGACGGGAAATTTGTTGTGAAGGAATTGAAGGGTTTGAACTAGCCCGAATGTTTTTGTTATACGAACAGGTCCTCAGAGATAAGCCTATTGAAAAAGGAGTTTGCGCATGCCTGAAATGAAAAGCAAGTCCATACGTACCCTGGAAAAAAAGATGGAGGACCTGGAACCCGGGTCTTTGCGTTTTCAGGTCCTGGAGGCCGCCAGGAATTTCAAATCGTCCTGGATCAGCCTGGGCCAGATCCTTTATACGGTTTACAAAGACAAGATGTACAAGGAATGGGGTTATATGAGCTTTGAGGCTTATTGCAAGAGCGAGGTCGGCATCCATCAGCAGACAGCCGGCAAACTCCTGCATTCCTATTATTTTCTTGAAAAAAGCGAACCGGAGTGGTTGAAGTCGGTTCAGGCCAGGGAAACCGCCGATCCCAAGGCCATCCCGGCGTTCGATGCCGTTAACGCGCTTCGCCTGGCTTCCAAGCGGCAGGAATTGTCGCAAGAGGATTACCAGGAATTTAAAAAAAGCGTCTTTGAGGAAGGCTGTGAAGGTAAAGAGGTGACCAAGCAGCTCGGGCTGAGGTTGCGTTCCATTCGGGAGGAGGAAGACCCTCAGAAGGCGCGCGAAGAAAGACGCCAGAAGACCTTAAGAAGGCTGGTGGCGACTGTCCGCGCCCTGCAGAGGGAAGTTGTGGCCGGCCGGCTGGTTTCCGATAAAACGGCCCGGGAAATGGAAAAACTGATCACCTTCCTGGACGCAGAGATCGGGGAGGCGGCCGCGGCCGGGGAATAGCGGCTGCGGAGGAGATCTTTAAAAGAGGCTCGATTTGATGGGAAACAAACACCTTGACTTCAAGAATGAGCTACAGTATACTGTTGACCTATTAAAATTAATAAGGAAAAAAGCTTATCAAAGATAAGCAAAAGACACCCCTAGAAAGGGGGGTGGTCCTTTAGCTTGAGAGGAAGGAATCGGATGTTAGAAAACGACAGAAAAAAAGAGATCATCAGCGATTACAAGATGCATGAGAAAGACACGGGTTCCGCCTTTGTCCAGATCGCCCTTTTGACGGAACGCATCAATCATCTTTCCAGGCATTTTGAGCTTCACAAGAAAGATCATCATTCCCGCCAGGGTCTGTTGAAGATGGTCAGTACGCGCCGCCGATTGCTCTCATACCTTAAAGAGCATGACTCTAAAAAGTATGAGGAGCTCCTTTCCAAGCTAGGGCTAAGAAAATAATTTTATGAATCCTAAAATTCACACGGTGGAAGTTCCTTTCGGGAACGAGAAAATAATTTTATCGACAGGCAAGATGGCCAAGCAGGCGGACGGGGCCGTTACCATTCAGTTGGGCGGTAGCGTGGTCCTGGTTACGGCCTGTGTTTCGCGCGACGTCAGGGAAGGCATCGATTACTTCCCCCTGATGGTGGAGTATCAGGAGAAGACCTATTCCGCGGGCAGGATTCCCGGAGGGTTCTTCAAGCGTGAAGGCCGGCCTTCAGAAAGCGAGATTCTCGTTTCCCGCCTGATCGACAGGCCTATCCGTCCTCTGTTCCCCGAAGGCATGAGGAACGATGTGCAGGTGGTGGCCCTGGTCCTTTCCAGCGACGGACAGAACGATCCCGATATTCTGGCCGTGATCGGAGCTTCCGCGGCCCTTATGATTTCCCCGATTCCTTTTGGCGGCCCTGTCGGCGCTGTCCGTATGGGCAGAGTTGAAGGCCAATGGGTGATCAATCCTACTTACGCCCAGCGGGAAGCCGCGGACGCAGACCTCGTTGTGGTCGGTTCAAAAGAAAAAGTGATCATGATCGAAGGCGAGGCGAAAAGCCTTGAGGAATCCGTTATCCTGGAAGGTTTAAAACTGGCGCATCAGAACCTGAAGGTTTCTATCGAAGCGCAGGAGAAACTGCTCAAGGTCTGTCCTCCCGCCAAGAAATTGAGCTTTAAAGACTGCAGCGTGAGTTCCGGACTTATCAACAGCCTGAGGGCCGCTTATCAGGAGCGCGTGAAGCAAAATTGCGCGATTGCCGACAAAGATCAGCGTATGGAGGCCGTGCGAAAGCTTCACGATGAGGCCATAGAGAAATTTTGCGTGGAAAAGGATGAGGAGCAGGTTTGTGACGATGATGTCAAGGCCGGTCTGGATGTGATAGAAAAAGAGGAAATCCGCCGCCTCGCCATTCAGGAGAATCGCCGTGTGGACGGCCGGAAGCTGGACGAGATACGTTCGATCCATAGCGAAGTGGGCCTGTTGCCCAGGACGCACGGGTCAGGTCTCTTTACCCGCGGTCAGACGCAGAGTCTGGCGGTGACGACGCTTGGCACCCGGACCGATGAACAGATGATCGAGGCCCTGGAGGGCAAGAGTTATAAAAAATTCATGCTTCATTACACGTTTCCTCCGTTTTCCGTGGGAGAGACTAAGCCCATGAGAGGGCCCGGACGCCGCGAGATCGGCCATGGCGCCCTGGCGGAAAAATCATTGAAAGCCGTGATGCCGAAAACCGAAGAATTTCCTTATACGGTCCGCGTGGTTTCCGAGATCCTGGAATCCAACGGGTCTTCCAGTATGGCTTCGGTCTGCGCGGCATCTTTGTCATTGATGGATGCCGGTGTTCCCATCAAGGATCCTGTGGCCGGAATCGCCATGGGTCTGGTGCAGGATGGTTCCAGGCATCTGCTTCTCACGGATATCGCGGGGCTTGAAGATCATCATGGCGATATGGATTTTAAGATCGCCGGAACCCGCAAAGGGATTGTCGCGGTTCAGCTGGATCTGAAGATCCACGGCATTGGTTTTGAAGTGATTCAGGAAGTCCTGGATCGTTCCAAGGCCGCCCGTCTCATTGTTCTGGAGAAGATGTCTGAGGTTCTCGCTCAGCCGCGCGCCGAGCTGTCTGAATACGCCCCGCGCATCCTCCATCTCAAGATCGCCCAGGACCGTATCGGTGATTTGATCGGTCCCGGCGGCAAGAATATCCGCAAAATCATTGAATTGACGGGTGTTTCGATTGATGTGGAAGATGACGGTTCGGTGCTTGTGGCTTCCACCGACAGCGCCGCGTCCCAAAGGGCGGTTGAGATGATCAAGGGCCTGACAGAGGACGCCGAGATCGGCAAGATCTACAAAGGCAAGGTCAAGCGCATCATGAATTTCGGCGCCTTTGTGGAGATCCTGCCGAATAAGGAAGGCCTTTGTCATGTTTCCGAACTTGATGAGAAATATGTCAAGAACGTCGAAGACGCCGTGAAACTCGGCGACGAGATCACCGTCAAGGTCATCAGCATCGATGAGCTGGGCCGCATCAATTTAAGCAAGAAACAGGCCAAGGCTCAATAACGAGCCTCGACGCCAAGCCCTCAACTTGATGAAGAAAGAACATGTCCTTGAGATCATCGGGATATTCATTTTCGCCCTGACTGTCCTGATTTTCTTGAGTTTTTTTTCCTATCACTCCTCGGACCTTTCGTTCTACACGTCTCATCCGAATTTTCCTCCCAGGAATCTGATCAATGTCTTCGGCGCCTATCTGTCCGGATTTTTCTTCTTTGTGTTCGGATGGGCGTCATACCTTTTCCCGGTTTTTCTTTTCCTCTGGGGTTTGAAATTCGTCCGCGCGCAGGAAATCCGCACCAATGTCGTCAAATTGCTGGGCATTTTGATCCTGGCCGTGGCCCTGTCGTCTTTTTTGGCGATGTTTCTCGCCACGGATCCGACGGTGCGGTTCACCCGCGGCGGGATCGTAGGTCTGGTTTTCTCCGATTTTCTCGTCCATTATTTCGGCAGGGCGGGGGCTTATGTCCTGTTATTCATGCTGGGTCTGCTGTCTTTGCCGCTGATCGGCGAGATCCTGGTTCTTCCTTTCTTCGCCACATTTTTTGACCGGTTGCTGGAGCGTTTCAAGATGGCGCGGGAGCAAAGGGCCCGGAAACAGGAAAAGGCAAAGCCCGCCTTGAAACCGCGAGCCTCTGTCGGCGGTCTGAAACAGGCGCCCGCCTCAAGGCCGGAGCCCAAGGGCTTGGAAGACGCGGAAAACAGGTCTGTCCGGGACGCCGCGGCTTCGCCCGTTATCAAGATCGCTAAACCCTCGCCGGCCAACGGCGGCAAGGATAAAGAGCCGATCCGGGAAGTTTCCGAGGAAGATTACATCCTGCCGTCTTTGGACCTGCTGGAATCTCCGCCTCCGGTGTCTGTGCGTCAAATGAAGGAAGACCTGACCGAGCATGCCAAGGTGCTGGAAGATACCCTCGGGGATTTTGGCATCAGCGTCCGTGTCGCCGATATTGAGCGCGGCCCGGTGATCACGCGTTATGAGCTTGAGCCCGCCCCCGGCGTAAAAATCCAGAGGATTGTCAGTCTTTCCGACGATATCGCGATGGCCATGAAAGCGCCTTCGGTGCGGATCGAAGCGCCGATTCCGGGCAAGGACAGGGTCGGCGTTGAGGTCCCTAATATCCAGACCAGCATGGTGTTTCTCCGGGAGGTCCTGGCCACGGATGAATTCCGGTCGGAGAAGTCCAAGTTGACCCTTGCCATCGGCAAGGACACGGCCGGCAAACCCATTGTCGCGGACCTGGGATCCATGCCGCATCTTTTGATTGCCGGGACCACGGGGTCCGGCAAGACTGTTTGCGTTAACGGCATCATCATGTCGATTTTATTCAATGCAACGCCCAATGACGTGAAATTTTTAATGGTTGACCCCAAGATGGTGGAACTGGCCCCTTACAACGGCCTGCCCCATATGCTCTGCCCGGTCGTCACAGACCCCAAGAAAGTCGCCACGGCCCTGGCCTGGGTCACTTCGGAGATGGATGAGCGTTATCAGCTTTTGGCCAAAGAGGGTGTGCGCAACATTGAGGCTTATAATCAGCGGCGGCAGAAGCTTCCTTACATTGTCGTTATTATCGACGAGCTGGCAGACCTGATGATGGTTGTCCGTGACACGGTTGAAAGCGCCATCGCGCGTCTGGCGCAGTTGTCCAGGGCCGTCGGCATCCATCTGGTTCTGGCAACCCAAAGGCCTTCGGTCGATGTTATTACCGGCGTCATCAAAGCGAATTTTCCCGCCAGGATCTCTTTCAAGGTCGCTTCCAAGGTCGATTCGCGAACCGTCCTTGATATGAACGGAGCGGACAAACTTCTGGGCAGGGGAGATCTTCTTTTTCTTGAACCGGGCAAGTCCAAGCCCCAGCGGGCGCAGAGTTCCTATGTTAAGGACGCGGAAATCGAGAAGGTGCTTGAGTTTATTAAAAAACAGGCGGACCCTGTTTATGACGAAACAATTTTAAAACAGCAGGAACAGGCTTTGCAGGGCGGCTCGATGGAAAAGGACGAATTATACGAGCCGGCGCGCAAGCTCGTGATAGAAACAGGCCAGGCCTCCGTGTCCATCATCCAGAGGCGCTTGCGGCTGGGCTATACCCGCGCCGCCCGACTCATCGACATGATGGAACAGGAAGGTCTGGTCGGCCCTTATTGCGGCAGCAAACCCAGGGATATCCTGATCGACCGTGAGCAATGGTTAAAAGAACAGATGGCCAAGGAACGCTCGAGTGAGGCGTCAACCTGATCTTGTTGAGCAGAAAAAAGGGGTGCGAAGATGTCGGAAAATAAACCTCTGAAATCCGCCGGGGCTTTGCTCAAGGAAGCCCGCGAATCTAAGAATATTTCCCTGGAAGAAGCTGTCAAGGCGACCCATATCCATTTGTCTGTCTTGAAAAGCCTTGAATCCGACGATTATTCTTCCATCAGCCCTGTTTATGCCAAAGGTTTCTTTAAGCTTTACGCGGAATTCCTGGGCGTGAGCAAGGAAGAGGTCATGGAACGTTTCCAATCCGCAGGCCAGGGGCAGAAAAAAACCTCTCAGAAAGTGATTATTCCCGAAGCCTCGCGGGAGGCTTCCGGAGCCGGCGGAACAGACCTGTTGGCGCGGCTGGCCTCGGCTGTCAGAGGGATTGACCGCAGGGTCTTTATTATCCTTGTCCTGATCGTCCTTGTTTTTTTTGGGTTCAGAGCTATCAGGAGCATGTTTGCCCGGCGCCCCGCGCGGCCGGCGGCTGCTGTTGCCGTTAAAGAAAAAGCCCCGGCCCCCGTTAAGAAAGACGCTTTGGCGGCGACCAAGAAAAATGCCGTTTCCGGAAAAGCCAAGAGCCAGGCTTCGGCCAAGGCCGGCGTGGCCAAGGAGAAGGTTGTCCTTGTGGTCCGCGCCAAAACAAAGACCTGGCTCCAGGTTAAAGTGGACGGACGCACTGCTTTTCAGAATATCCTGAACCGCGGGGCCGCCGAAAGCTGGACCGCCAATCAAAAGATTGAAATGATGATCGGGGACGCCGGCGGAGTGGAACTGGAATTGAACGGCCGCATCCTGGAAAAGATCGGCCGGCCCGGCCAGGCCCTCAAACAGGTCGTTGTCACGCGGGAAGGCCTGACGGTCGAAAAATAAAGGCCGCGGACCCCGCTTTTCTTTAACCGGCCCATCCCTTCCTTGCCTTAGAATCATCCAGAATACAACCGCGTGTTCGAATGCCTTCTTTTGTTAAAAACCCTTTTGAAAGCCTCGATTTTGGCGGCAAGCGGACGGCTGTTGTCAGCCTTGGCTGCAGCCGTAATACCGTGGATTCGGAAGTATTCCTCCAGGCCGCCCGGAAACGCGGCGCTATTGCCTGTTCTCTGGACAGGGCGGAACTCGTTCTGGTCAATACCTGCGCTTTCACTCAGGAGGCCAAAGAAGAGTCCTTGCGTTGTATTCAGGAGTTGCGCGGGCAAAAGCGGGCAGGGGAGAAGGTTTTGCGCGTCATCGTTTTGGGTTGCCTGGCCAAACGCTATGAAGCTGAATTGCGGCGGGACCTGGAGGACGTGACAATTTTGGGAATGACCGCGGATTTCAAGGACAGGCGGGATTTTGAGCCGGACGCTCTGAGATTGACTCCCCGGCATTCGGCCTATCTGAAGATTTCCGAAGGATGCAGTAACCGATGCACGTTTTGCGCCATCCCTATGATCAAGGGAACCTTGAGGAGCCGCCGGGTCAGCGGGATTGTTGAAGAAGCCGGGTTTCTGGAAGGGCAGGGCGTCAAGGAATTGAATATCATCGGGCAGGACATCACCCTTTTCGGCTTTGACAGGCCCGCGCGTCGATCAGGGCTTCCGCTGGTCCGGCTTTTGAAAAAACTCCTCAAAGAAACCTCCATCCCCTGGATCAGGCTTCTGTATCTGCATCCGCGCAGGGTGACGGATGAGTTGATTGATCTTATGGCGAAAGAAAAAAGGATCTGTCCTTACCTGGATATCCCCCTGCAGCATATTCATGAACGAATCTTAAAACTCATGGGCCGCCAAATGAAGACAAAGGATATTTTGCGTTTGATCGCCCGCCTGCGGCTGTCTCTGCCGGGCGCGGCCTTGCGAACGACTTTTATCGCGGGTTTTCCTTCGGAGACGGACAGAGAGTTCCGCGAACTGCTGGATTTTGTCCGCGAGGCGAAGCTGGACAAAGTGGGTGTTTTCCCTTATTCGAGGGAGGAGGGGACCGCGGCCTATCTTTTGAAAAAACAGGTTCCCGACAGGGAGAAGGCGCGGCGTTACGACGAACTCATGCGGCTTCAGAGAGAAATTTCCGCGCAGATGTTGAAAAGGAAGGTGGGCAGCGTCATCGATGTTCTCGTTGATGAAAAGACAGGGGATGGTACAATATTTTTGGCAAGGACGGCCTGGGACGCGCCTGAAGTCGATGGTGTCCTGACGCTCAAGTCGTCAAGAAAACTCGCGCCGGGCTCGATGGTCCGGTGCCGTGTGACGGATTCTTACGAATATGACCTTACCGGAGAGGCCCTGTGAATCTTCCTAATTACCTGACGCTTTCACGGATCGTGATAACCTTTGTCATTATGGGGTTGCTGTTTGTGGGGAATTTCATGGCCTCCTGCGCCGCTTTTGTCCTGTTCGTCGCCGCTTGCCTGACGGATTTGGCCGACGGATGGCTGGCCAGAAGAAAAGGACTGATCTCGGATTTTGGAAAAATCATGGATCCTTTGGCGGACAAGATCCTGGTCCTGGGATTATTCTTAACATTCGTTCAGCTTCAGCTCATTCCCGCATGGATGGTTGCCGTCATCATGGCCAGGGAATTTTTTGTGACAGGTTTAAGGATCTTCGCCCTTCGCCGGGGGGTTGTCCTGGCGGCTGAAAACGCCGGCAAGCACAAAACTGTTTCTCAGATGGGGGCCATCAGCCTCATCATGCTTTTCATCCTGCTGAAAGAATCGGGCTATTATTTTTCCTTTTGGGACCGCCGCTATGAAGAGGCTTTTCGCGCGGGAATATGGGTCATGATGATCTCGGCCCTCCTGTTGACGGTTTATTCCGGGGCGGCCTTTGTGTGGCGCAACCGTAAGCTGATAAAGACATTATGAAAAGGCTTTTGACCAAGCTGGCGGGAACGTTTTTCTTTTTTGGGGAGATGCCCTGGTTTCCGGGGACATGGGGCAGTCTCGCCGGACTTCTTCTGTATCTGGCATTAGGGCCTGAGGGCGGGATCGGACATCTGGCCGTTTTTGCGTCGCTGGCCTTGGCCGGTTTTCTTTTGGCCGGCCCCGCTTCCGCGATCTTTGGAAAAAAAGACGCCAAGCCCGTTGTGATCGATGAAGTGGCCGGTATTTTCCTCGTTTTTTGGGGCATCAGGCCTTCTTTGTTGTTCTTCGTTCTGGGATTCATTCTCTACAGGCTGCTTGATATCGTTAAGCCTTTTCCCGCCAGGAGGCTGGAAAAGGTCCCTGGGAGCGCCGGGATCATGCTTGATGACCTGGTGTGCGGAGTTTACGCGAACCTTTTGTTGCGCGTTTTGGCCTGTTTTTATCAGGGATCGTAGCGGGACGTTCCTCGTTTTTGCGTTTCAAAAAATGGTCCGAAATTCAAGGACGGACGCCCTCATTTAAAAAACAGCTTGCCCTGAAAATTGCTTTTGGTTAGAATAAGAAGTTACAAGGAGTTAACGTCCTATGGCCTTTGAAGGAGATCGGGTGACGGAACGAAGGCAGGAAGTCCGGCAGGAAACGCTGGACATGATCTATAATTTTATCCGACGGGGCATTAAAGAGCGCGCCACGGATATCCACTGGGAACCTCTCCTGGATAAAGGGGGAGAGGAGATGGTCGTGCGTTTCAGGATTGACGGCATCCTGAAGGACATTGACCGGGTGACCCATGAAAAGACAAAATTGGGCTCTTTGGTCAACGCGATAAAGACCATGGCGACCATGGACCCCACGAAAAGAAGAAGGGAACAGGACGGCCGCTTTACATTTCTGTTTGAGAATACCGAATACGACATCCGCGTGGCGACCATGCCTACGATCATGGGCGAGAAGCTCGTCATGAGGCTCATGGACCGCAATAAATACTGCATGAATCTCGACGACCTGGGGATGGCCAAGGAGATCCAGCAGGCCTTGGACGGCATGATCTATAAGCCGGAAGGGTTCGTGGTCGTCAGCGGGCCTACCGGCTCCGGAAAAACGACGACGCTGTATTCTGTCCTAAAGCACATCTACGCCCGGGAGAAGAATATTTGCACGATTGAAGACCCTGTTGAGGTCAAGTTTGTGGGGATCAACCAGATCCAGGTTGATCATGAATTCGGAATGACCTTTGTTTCAGGCCTCCGCGCGATCATGCGGCAGGATCCTAACATCATCGCCGTGGGTGAGATCAGGGACGTTGAAACTGTCCGCACGGCGCTCCAGGCCGCCCTGGCGGGTTCCATGCTTTTTTCAACGCTGCATGCGCGCGACGCGATCAACACGATCATCCGTCTTCTGGATATGGGGGTTGAGCCTTTCTTCCTGGCGACAGCCCTGACCGGCGTCATTTCCCAGCGCCTGGTGAGGCTCTTGTGCAAAATCTGCAAAGGCAAGGGTTGCATGCAATGCGCGAACACGGGATATAAAAGACGCACGGGGATTTTCGAGGTTTTAAGGATCACCGATTCGGTGCGCCATCTGATCCTGGAAAGGGCTTCCTCTAACGCGTTGCGCGAAGCGGCCGCCTCGCAGGGCATGATCCCGTTCTCGCAGTCGATCGCGCCTTTGATCGAGCAGGGTTTAACGACGAAAGAAGAAGTTGACCGCGTCCTGGCTTCGGAATAAAAATTTATGGCAAAAATCCCAAAAAAATTAGGCGAACTTCTTGTTGAAAACGGGCTTTTGACCGAAAGGCAGGTCGTGGAAGCCCTGGAGACCCAGAAGCGCGAAAAGAAATACTTAGGCTCGATTATCGTAGAGCTGGGTTTCACCACTCAGGAAAAACTCGACAGCACGCTGGCCCGCCAATATGGTTCCAGGCTTGGGGAATTCCTGATCGAAAAAGGATTGATCAGCTTCGATCAGCTGCATGTGGCCATGGATGAGCAAAAGAATTCCATGAAGTCGCTGGGTGAGATCCTGATTGATAAGGGTTATGTGACGGAAATGGATCTCATGGAGGGGCTTTCCCGGCAATACAGTATCCCTTATGTCAAGCTTTCCGAACAGGAGATCAGTCCTGAAGCCGTTTCCAGCGTTCCCATGGATGCCTTGCGCAAGTATTGCGTTTTTCCGATCCGGATGGAAAACAATCAGCTGGTCGTGGCGACCGCTAACCCGGAGGATTTTATCGCGGAATCGGACCTGAAGTTCCTCTCCGGGAAGTATATCAAATTTGTCCTTTCTTCGAAATCCGAGATCCTGTCTTTCCTGGAATAGAGTTAAAAAGAGCGCCCCTGTTGAAAGGGCGCGGCCGATATTTGACAAACATAAAGGGGAGGTCGTGAAAAACGGCCTGAGAGTTCCGTAAGCGGATGACCCGAAGAACCTGCACTGGATAATGCCAGCGTCCTTTAATCACGGGACGCCCGCCTGAAACGCGGGCGAAGGGAAGAGAACGGATTTGCCCTTATGCCCTTGGAGGCCTGAGGGTTTTTTTATTTTTCAACAGAGGAATGAATCCATGCGCGTGTGTTTGAACGGCAAAGAGATGGATGTGGCGGCGGGAACCTCCCTGTCTGATTTTTTAAAGACCATGAAGATCGACGGACAGCGAGTCGTCGTGGAGTATAACGGCCGCATCCTGGCGGCTTCACGTCTTTGGGAAGCCGTTTGCCTGACGGAGAACGACCGTGTTGAGCTCCTTTCATTCGTGGGAGGGGGCTGAGATGAACGATCCTTTGATCATCGCGGGGACGCAGATCAGGAGCCGGTTTTTTCTGGGAACAGGAAAATTTTCCTCCTACCCCTTGATGCGCGATTCCATCGAGGCGTCGGGCGCTCACGTCGTGACGGTCGCCCTCAGGCGGATTGACCCCACGCAAGAGCAGGAGAATATCCTCGGTTTTATCCCTAAGGGCTGTCTTGTCATGGTCAATACGTCCGGGGCCAGGAATGCCGAGGAGGCTGTGCGTATCGCGCATCTGGGACGGGCCATGGGTTGCGGGCCCTGGGTTAAGATTGAAGTGATCGCGGATCAGCGTTATCTGCTGCCTGATAATGCGGAGACGATCAAGGCCGCCCGCCAGCTTGCCTCTGAAGGTTTTGTCGTCATGCCCTACATGAACCCGGATCTTTCCGACGCGAAAAGACTGCAGGACGCGGGCGTTGCTTCCGTCATGCCTCTCGGCGCGCCTATCGGCACGAACAAGGGCGTCCTGACAAGGGACATGATCCGTATCCTGGTTGAATCCTTAAACGTCCCTGTGATCGTGGATGCCGGCATCGGCCGGCCTTCTCACGCGGCTGAGGCTATGGAACTGGGGGCTGCGGCCGTTTTGTCCAATACGGCCGTCGCGGTTTCCCCTGACCCTGCGGCCACGGCGCGCGCATTCGCGCTCGCCGTGGAAGCCGGACGCCTTGCCTACAGGGCAGGCATCAGCCCCTCGCGCGACAACCCTGAGGCATCCTCTCCTTTGACGGGTTTTCTTCACTGATTCCCTTTTATGAAAACGAGTTTTTACGAGGTCATGACGAGGGCCGTGCCTGAAGAAGGGCGGCCTTGCGATATTCCCGGTGTTCTTGAAAAAGAGACATTGAGCGAGGCGGATTTTTTATCTCTTTTGTCCGAATCCGCGCTTCCTTTCCTGGAATCCATGGCTCAAAAAGCCCGGGAGTTGACCATACGCCATTTTGGCAGGGTTATCTCACTGTACGCGCCGCTTTATCTTTCCAATTATTGCGATAATGAATGCCTGTATTGCGGGTTTAACCGCAAAAACATGATCCGTCGGAAAACACTGAGCCTGGAGGAGCTTAAGCGCGAAGCCGGCCAGATCCGCGGCATGGGCATCCAGCACCTCCTTCTTTTGACCGGCGATTCCCGGTCGCATTCGCCCTTGTCTTATATCCAGGAATGCGTGGGTTTCCTGAAAACCATTTTTTCATCGATCAGCGTCGAGATTTATCCTCTGGAGACGGAGGAATACCGCCAGCTAGCCGCTTGCGGCGTCGATGGCCTGACCCTTTACCAGGAAACATACGATGAAAAGCTTTACGCCGCGCTGCACGTATCCGGGCCAAAGCGGGATTATCGTTTTCGCCTGGAAGGCCCCGAGCGGGGATGCCGGGCAGGCCTTAGACAGGTGAATATCGGCGCGTTGCTGGGGTTGGGGGATTTGCGCAGGGAAATATTTTTCCTGGGCCGGCACGCGCGCTGGCTGCAGCATTGCTATCCGGACGTCGAGACGGGGATTTCCCTTCCGAGGCTCAAAAGACACGAGGGGATTGTTTTTGAAGGCAGGACTGTCAGCGACAGGGAATTCGTCCAGATGATGCTGGCGCTGAGGCTGTTTCTGCCGCAAGGGCCCCTGGCCATCTCCACACGGGAACCTTATGATTTCCGCCGTCGCCTGATCGGCCTCGGGGTCACGAGAATGTCAGCCGGCTCCAGCACCCAGGTGGGCGGATACGGGTCCGGAGAAAAAACCGAGGGTCAGTTTGAGATCCAGGATAAGAGTTCCGTGGAAGATATCAAGCGCATGATTGCCGAAAAAGGCTATCAGGCCGTATTGAAAGACTGGCAGCCCCTATGAACGATTTTGAAAAAGCGTTGGTTGATTTTTTCGGCGTGGTGCGGTTTAAAAAAATTCAGAAGACGCGCGTCGGCGTCGCGGGATTGGGCGGGCTTGGCTCCAATTGCGCCGCCGCTTTGGCCCGCAGCGGATTCCGGCTTCTGACGCTTTGTGACTTCGACACGGTGGCCGTCGGAAATTTGAACCGGCAATGGTATTTTTCCGACCAGCTCGGCCTGCCCAAGACGCAGGCCCTGGGGGCGAACCTTTTGAGGATCAATCCCGACCTGGAGCTGACGCTGGTTGATGAGAAGATCACGGAGGTCAACGCGGGAAAGATTTTTTCCGGATGTGACGCGGTTGTCGAAGCCTTTGACCGCCCCGAATGTAAAAAGATGCTCGCGGAGGTTTTCTGGGATACGCGCAAACTTTTCGTGACTGCCTCAGGCCTCGCCGGTTGGGGAAATAGCGATGCCTTGATCATCCGTCAGTTGAAAGAGAATGTGTTTGTTGTCGGAGACGGCCTCTCGGAAGCCACAAGGGAATGTCCGCCGTGCGCCCCGCGCGTCATGGTCGCGGCTGCCAAAGAGGCCGATATCGTCCTCTCCTGGGTCCTGCGAAGCGCGCCCTAGCCGGAAGGCGATGAACTTATCTCCCCCAGGGAAATCCGTTCGATCGCAAGATAAGCCGGCCCTTTCGGGCTCAAACGGCTTTCAAACAACGTGATATTATCAACGGCAAATGGCAGGGCTTTTAAGGTTTTCTGAAGGTCAATCGCCGCCTGGACCAGGGTCAGGCGGTTTTTTTGCGAACGGATCCTGGCCAGAGTCATGTGGGTTTGAAAAGGCCTTTGTTCTTTTTCAAATCCGAGTCCTTCGAGGCCATTTTCCAGATGTGCGGCGATGCTGATGAGAAAATCCCCGGGGTCATTAAGGTTCACCCAGAGGACACGGGGGGCATTGAGGGAGGGAAATCCACCCAGGGTGCCTAAGGTCACGGGAATCCGGGGGATGCCTTCACAGGCTTGTTTGCCTATGGCCAGAATGGCCGGGATTTTTTCCTGTGGAGTTGAGCCGAGAAATTTCAGCGTCAGATGAATTTGGGATGGGTCCACCCATTTGGCGTCCGCGCCCGTTTTTTCAAGTTTTTCGCGCACGGTTTTGAGGTATTGCCTGACGTCACCGGGGAGGGCAACGGCGATAAAAAGGCGTTTTAGTTCAGACATTCTTTGAGGAGTTCAAAGGCGGCGTATTGGGAACGTTTCTTGATTTTCCGGCGCGTCCCCCGGAAGTGGAATTTTTTGAAATAGGCCTGATTTTTGAGGCTGATGGAGATAAAGACAGTGCCTACGGGCTTCAGCGCGCTGCCTCCTCCGGGGCCGGCAACGCCCGTCACGGAGAGCCCGATATCGGTTTTAAAAAGGCGACGCACGTTGCGGGCCATGGCCAGCGCCGTCTGCTCCGACACCGCCCCATATTTCAAAATCACATCCGCGGGCACGGACAGAAGTCTTGTTTTGGCCCTGTTGGAGTAAACGATAACGCCGCCGGCCATGTAACCGGAACTGCCGGGGATATCGGTTAGAGAGGAAGAGATAAGGCCGCCTGTGCAGGATTCGGCAACGGCGATGGTGAGCTTTCTTTTCCGCAATAACCTGGCGATCCCTTTTTCTGTCATGGGTTTCAATTATACACCAAAATTAAGGCCTTGACAATTCAGGGCTAAATGATATATTAAAGACCGATCTTCGGGATAAAAAGCCCCTGAAATAACATTTTGGGTGGCAGGGTGAAAGTCCCGGCTGGCAGTGATCTTCGCGAAAGCGCAAGAGAGCCTGCGAGCCTCAAGCCAGGCGATACGCTTGAGGCAGACCAAGTGAAAACCTTGGGCCAATAGTAAAGCCTAGATGAGAGAAGATTGAAGAGAGGTTTTTTTTCGAGGAACCTTTTATCCCGAAGTCTGTAGCTGCGACTTCGGGTTTTTTAATGAGGGCATAACTTAGCGAGCCGGTAGCCGTAGGCGGAGAAGCTAAGTTATTGCCCGAATTAACCCCGTCACCTGCAAGCAAATTTCGCAAGAAATTTGCGCAGCTTCCAGGTGATCGGGGTGAGCAAGAAGCATAACTTAGCGAGCCGGTAGCCGTAGGCGGAGAAGCTAAGTTATTGCCCGAATTAGGCCCTCCGCCTTAAAGGTTTTGAGCCGAATATTTTTTTAGGAGTTATACGATGAACCTTCAACCGATAGAAGAAATTCTGGAAGATTTAAAAAAAGGCCGGATGGTGATCGTGGTTGATGACGAGGATCGCGAGAATGAAGGCGACCTTGTCATGGCGGCGCAGTTTGCCTCGAGCGAACACATTAACTTCATGACCAAATTCGGACGGGGACTTTTGTGCGTTCCCATGGAGGAAGAGAGGCTGAGTGAACTGGATATTTTTCCCATGGTCCCGCGCGTTGAAAAGGCCTCTGCTGATCCTTATTCTACGGCCTGGATGGTGTCGGTGGATGCCAAAGAGGGCGTGACAACAGGGATTTCCGCTCAGGACAGGGCGCGCACCATTTCCAAGCTGATCTCATCCGGGGCCAGGCCCCTGGATTTCGCCAGGCCGGGCCATATGTTTCCTTTGCGCGCCCGCAAAGGCGGCGTCTTGGTCAGGGCGGGACATACGGAAGCTTCTGTGGATCTGGCCAGACTTGCGGGCCTTTATCCGGCCGGCGTCATCTGTGAGATCATGAATGAAGACGGGACCATGGCCCGGCTTCCCGATCTGGTCGATTTTTCGAAAAAGCACGGCCTTAAGATGTGCTCTATTGAAAGCCTCATTGAATACCGCCGCAGGAAGGAGATCCTGATCCAGAGGGTCGCTGAAACAAAACTCCCAACGGCGTTTGGGGAATTTCGGATGGTCCTTTATGAATCCCTCCTGGACAAAACGAACCATCTGGCGCTTTGCATGGGCCTGGAGGAGCCGGCCGCCGAGAACGAAACGGTCCTTGTCCGCGTCCATTCGGAATGCCTGACCGGGGATGTTTTCGGCTCGATGCGCTGTGATTGCGGAGCCCAGTTAAAAACAGCCATGGAGCGCGTGGCTGCCGAAAAAAAAGGCATCATCCTTTACATGAAACAGGAGGGGCGGGGCATAGGGCTGGCCAATAAACTTAAAGCGTACGCCCTGCAGGATAGCGGCCTGGACACGGTCGAGGCCAATGAGGCTCTGGGCTTTGCCCCTGACCTGCGCGATTACGGGATCGGAGCGCAGATCTTAACAGACCTGGGAGTTAAGAAAATCCGCCTGTTGACGAATAATCCGCGTAAGATCGTTGGACTGGAAGGGCATGGATTGCATATCGCCGAACGGGTCGCTATTCATACAGAACGGTCGGAAGCGAACCGAAGATACCTGAAGACAAAAAAAGAGAAATTGGGGCATTGGTTAGAGTGAAACTTTCAAATTCCAAATCCCAAAAAACAGGAGGCGGGAAGATGGCTAAAGTTTATGAAGGAAACCTGGTTGTTAAGGCCAAGCGGTTTGGCATCGTTGTGTCGCGCTTCAATGATTTTGTGACAAAAGCCCTGCTGGAAGGATGCTGCGATACCTTGAAAAGGCACGGCGCGAAAGAAGCCGAGATCGAAATCGCCTGGGTCCCGGGCGCTTTTGAGATTCCGTCTGTCGCCATGCGCCTGGCTAAGGCAAAGAAGTTTGACGCGATTGTCTGTCTGGGGACCGTCATTCGCGGAGATACGCCGCATTTTGATTTTATCGCCAGCGAAGCCGCTAAAGGCGTCGCGCAGGTATCCATGCAAACCGGTATTCCTGTGATCTTCGGCGTCATTACGGCCGATACGATGGAACAGGCGGTGGAGAGGGCCGGAACAAAAGGCGGTAATAAGGGCCGGGACGCGGCTTTAAATGCTATTGAAATGGTTAACTTGCTGGATATAATATAAGGGTTATCTTTTTTCGCAAAAATACCGCGGAACGCCCTCCAACGGGATCAAGGCGAACTTTGTTTGAGAGTTTCACCCTTTTTTCTTTTCGTCAAAACAGCTAAAAAAAATGCGCAAACGGACAAAAGCCCGGGAACTTGTTTTGCAACTATTGTATCAGTCGGATGTCAGCGGGGTCAGCACGGCCGACTTGGCGCAGGATTTTTTTGAACTCCACGCGGCCGAGGAAGAGGCTTCCGTTAAAACATTCGCCGTTCAGCTTGTCAGGGATATCAGCGCCAAACTGGAAGAGCTTGACGGCAAGATTTCCGAATACGCCACAAACTGGCAGATCGAGCGCATGGCGACCGTGGACAGGAATGTCCTGCGCCTGGCGGCCTTCGAACTGCTTTACCGGCCGGATATCCCCCCTAAAGTCGCGATCAACGAAGCCGTTGAACTCGCCAAGAAATTCGGCGACCTGGAATCAGGGAAATTCGTTAACGGCATCCTGGATAAGATCAATAAGACCAAACCGTAACCGGAGGCCCATGAGGTTCGCTGACCTTCATGTCCATACCTGTTTTTCCGACGGGACATTTTCGCCGCAGAGGATCGTGGAAGAGGCCCTGACAGCGGGTCTGTCCTGCATTTCTATCACGGACCATGATAATATCAGCGGCATCGCGCCCGCCATGCTGGCCGCCGGAGAGCGCCTTGAGATCGTCTCAGGCATCGAACTGACGGCTGAGCTCACGGGTTCCGAGATTCATATCCTGGGGTATCTCATCGATTTTACCGATGAGGCTTTTCTGGGCATGCTCAAAGAAATGCAGGAGGTCAGGATCAGGCGGATCCATTCCATCTGCCAGAAATTGACTCGATTGAAGATGCCTGTGGAACCTGAAGAGATCTTCAGGCTGGCCGGTGAAGGGAGCGTGGGCCGTCTTCACGTCGCCAGGGTCCTGGTCCATAAGGGATATGTCGCTAATACCGGCGAAGCCTTCAGCCGTTTTATCGGCGATAAGGGCCCGGCCTACGTGGCAAAATTTAAAATGCCGCCGAAAGAGGCGATCGCCTGGATCAGACGCGTCGGAGGAATCCCCGTTCTGGCCCATCCATATCTTTTGCCGCAGAAGTTTTTGATCGAGGATTTCGTGAAGGCGGGGATCATGGGCATTGAGGCGCTCTACACGGAACACAGCGATTTTCAGCAGAGCGAATACGTGAAACTCGCGGAAAAATTCGGGCTTTTGGTGACCGGCGGCTCTGATTGCCACGGCGAGGCCAAGCAGGAGGCCAAAATCGGACGTGTCCGCCTTCCCTACGAGTATGTGGAGAGACTTAAAGAAGCAAAATGCAGGCTCGGCTCGTAAAAAAATATATGCGTCTGGCCCTGGATATGGCGGTGAGGGCTTCAGGCAGGACTTTTCCTAACCCCCTTGTCGGCGCGGTCGTGGTCAAGGACGGGAGGGTGGTCGGGGAAGGCTATCACCGCAGGGCAGGGCTGCCTCATGCCGAGGTCCTGGCCTTGAGACAGGCAGGCGTTAAAGCCAGGGGCGCGGCGTTATTCTGCACCTTTGAGCCTTGTTTTCATAAAGGTCGGACGCCGCCGTGCGTGGATGCCGTTGTTTCATCCGGCGTTTCGGAAGTCTATATCGGCGTTCGCGACCCCAATCCCATGACCAGGGGGAAGAGTATCCGTAAATTGCGTTCAGCCGGGGTCAGGGTGTTTGAAGGATTTTATCAGGATGAAGTCCAAAGGCTCAATGAGCCTTTTTTTTGTTCCATGAACAAGAGAAGGCCGCTGGTGACCTTGAAAGTGGCGGCTTCCCTGGATGGAAAAACAGCCACGGCGGCCGGCCATTCCAAGTGGATGACCTCAGCCTTAAGCCGCGCCTACGCCCGAAGAATGAGAGGGTCTTTTGACGCCATCATGGTCGGTATTCATACGGTCCTGAAAGATGATCCGCGGCTGGAAGGCGTTTCCGGAAATCGCCTGACAAAAGTCATCGTCGATTCTTCCCTGAAGCTGCCCCTGTCGGCGAGATTGTTGAAGACAAAACAGTCTGTCATCATCGCGGTGAACCGGACCGACCTGAAAAAAGAAAAGATTTTGCGCGGACGCGGGGTGACTGTTCTTCGTGTTCCGGGCCGGAACGGCCGCGTGAGTCTCAAGGCGTTGTTGGGTGAACTGGGGCGGCGGGAGATCCGTAATCTTCTGGTAGAGGGAGGGGCCTCTCTGGCGGGTTCGTTCCTGGATGAAAAACTGGCGGATAAAGTCATGTTTTATCTGGCGCCGAGCCTGATGGGCGGGCGGGAGGCTTTAGGCGGCATTGGAGGCCGGGGAGCGCGTTTTCCACGCCAAGGCGCCCGTTTAAAAGATATGACGATCAAGCGGATCGGCGGGGATATTCTGATCGAGGGGCGGTTGAGTTACCGTTTTTAGCCTATGTTTACGGGAATTATCGAAGAGATGGGAAGGGTGTCTGCCGTTCGTCAAAAAGCGGGCTGCACGCGCCTGACGGTTGAGGCCGGGCTTGTTTCTCTGGATACGCGGATAGGCGATAGCATCAGCCTTGATGGCGTATGCTTGACGGTTGTAGAGGCCGGCAGGCAAAGGCTCGCTTTTGACATTATGCCCTCGACCCTCGCTCAGACAACCTTAAAAACCTTAAGAGTGGGTTCGCGGGTGAACATGGAAAGGGCCATGAAGGCTGACAGCAGGTTTGGAGGCCATATGGTCAGCGGACATGTGGATGGCGTCGGCGTCATCCGTTCGAAGAAAATTTTTAAAGGCCAATGGCTCGTGTCGATCAGTGTTAAGCCTTTTTTGCTGAAAAACATTTTTCTGAAGGGATCCGTGGCGGTGGACGGCGTCAGTCTGACGGTTTCAGAAAAAAAGAGCGGATGTTTTTCTGTCGGTCTGATCCCTCACACGGCGGCGGTGACGACCCTGGGCAGGAAGGCGTCCGGGAGCCTGGTCAATGTCGAAACCGATATGATGCGGAAGTTCGCTTATGCCGGCTCCAAAGAGGGGTGACGGGGATGGTCATGGTTGTCAAGGGTTTGGCTTTGTGTTAAAATAAAACCTTCTAACAGGTTTTCTGTGACGAAAAAGTGAATATCCGAGCCTCTCTTCTTTAAAAGTATCGAAATGTCGAAGGGCGGGGTGAGATACCGATTGAGGGATGAGATTTCGGGGAGTGGCTCAGCTTGGCTAGAGCGCAACGTTCGGGACGTTGAAGTCGTGGGTTCAAATCCCACCTCCCCGACAAATTTTCCCGATAAGGGAAAATTTGGAGGCACTAGAGCGAGCGTCTAACGGCCCGACAAGGGCCGTAGCGAGCGCAGTGCTGACAAAAAGAAAAGTTTTTTCAACAGTAAGGTGCGGGGGAAGGCGGTCAGGCGAATGCCTGACCGGGTGAGGAGAAATTCCCTCCCCGACAATTTTTCCCGATAAGGGAAAATTTGGAGGCACTCAAGCGAGCATTTGTTTTTCGCCTGCCCTATTTCCCGCCTTTTCATTTTCTCCCTTGTTTTCTGAAAGCAGGGCCGGTTTCGCAAGGGCTTAGGGCTATGGAACGGGGGAGAGGCCGGCTTCATCAGGCGGGGTTGAGCGCCGGGAGGCTCCATGAACAAGAATTTGCATGTGATATTCCGGGGCCGGGTCCAGGGTGTTGGTTTTCGTTATACGGCCGAAGCCCTGGCGCGTGATGGCAACATAAAGGGATGGGTGAGAAACCTGGGTTCCGGTGAAGTGGAAATTTCCGCGGAAGCGGAGGAACGGGACCTCAAGACATATTTGGAACGCCTGGAGGACAGATTCTCCGGCTATATTTCCGATACGGCCGCTGACTGGCAGCCTGCCACCGACGCCTTCAAGACTTTTGAGATCAGATTTTAAAGACATGAAATTTGCCATTTTTTCAGATGTTCATGCGAATCTCGAGGCATTGAATGCTGTTTTGGATGATTTGAGCAGATCGGATATCAGCCGGTATTTTTTTGCCGGTGATATTGTGGGGTATGGCGCGGATCCGTCTCTTTGTATAGGCAGGCTGAGGGCCCTTGATCCCGTCATGGTCGCCGGAAATCATGACTGGGCGGTTTCCGGGCGGCTGTCCACGGCCTATTTCAACGAGTCGGCCAGGGCGGCTGTGGAATGGAGCGGGGCGCGGTTAAGCGGGGACGAGAAAATTTTTCTGGACCATTTGCCCCTTGTCCGCGAGGTTCAGGAGGAAGATCTGTGCCTGGTTCACGGGACCCTGGCGCGCCCGGAGGAGTTTGATTATATGACGGACGCCCATCAGGCGGCAAAGACTTTTTATTGCCTTCGGCAGAAGATCTGTTTTGTGGGCCACCTCCATCAGCCGGGAATTTTTGTGGAAAACCCCGCAGGCGTTTCCTACAAACCCGGCAGGGGAAAATTCGTTTACAGGGAAAATGAGCGCTGGATCGTCAATGTCGGCAGCGTGGGCCAGCCGCGCGACGGCGATCCGCGGGCCTGCGTGTGCGTTCTCGACACCGGCGAAGGCGCGGTTGAATTCCGTCGCCTGGAGTATGACGTGGAAGCAGCCGCAAGCAAGATCAGGGCCGCCGGTCTTCCTGAAGCCTTGGCCGCCCGTTTGTTCAGCGGGTATTAAAGGCCCGCAAGAAGATGCCTATGGACGTCAAGAGAGACATCGAAAAATTACGCGAGCAGATCAGGCATCATGAAGAACGGTATTATGTCCTGGATCAGCCTGAGATCTCCGACAGCGAGTATGATGCGCTTCTGGGCAGGCTCAGGGAATTGGAAGACAAATATCCTGAGTTTGTGACGCCGGATTCTCCGACCCGCCGTGTGGGAGGAGAACCTGTTCCGGGTTTTCGCACTATCCGCCATCACAGGAAGATGGTTTCCCTGGACAACACGTATTCTTTCGAAGAAGTCCGCGATTGGAATGACCGTGTCAAAAAAGGTCTCGGGCCGGACGAAACGGTTTCATACCTGGCGGAACTTAAGATCGATGGCGTCAGCGTGAACCTGATTTATGAGAACGGTTCTTTGAGTGTCGGGGCCCTGCGCGGGGACGGCGAGACGGGGGAGGATGTGACTTCAAATATCAGGACGATCCGCGCCATCCCCCTGGCCTTGAAGGGTCCGTCGCCTTCCTTGATCGAGATCAGGGGGGAGGTTTTCATGTCCCGCCAGGATTTTCTGGCCATGAACCGGGAGCGGTCGGAAAAAACGGAACCGATATTCGCCAATCCCCGGAATGCCACGGCAGGGACCCTGAAAACACTGGATCCCAGGATCGTCGCGCGCCGAAAGCTTCTTTTTTTCGCGCATTCCCTGGGCGAATGCAAACCGGGCTCTTTTGGTTCTCAAAAAGATTTTTTGACGAAAGTCAAGTCCTGGGGCATCCCCGTCAATCCACACACCAGGCTTTGCGCCGGTCTTAAAGACGTTCTGGATTTTTGCCGGCAGTGGCAGGAGAAGCGCCTGACCCTGGATTACGAAATTGACGGGATTGTCGTCAAGGTCAACAGCCTAAAGCAGCAGCGACGGCTCGGTTCGACTCTCAAGAGTCCCCGCTGGGCCATGGCTTTTAAGTTTCCCGCTCAACAGGCTACGACCAAAGTTTTGCGGATTTGCGTTAATGTGGGTCGCACGGGAGTTTTGACCCCTGTTGCCGAACTTGAACCCGTGCCCTGCGCGGGCGTCACGATCAGCAACGCGACGCTTCACAATTTTGACGAGATCGCGCGGCTCGGAGTCCATCCCGGAGACCGTGTCCTTCTGGAACGGGCCGGGGATGTGATCCCCAAGGTCATCAAAGTTGTTTCCTGCGATCATAAAGGAAAGGACGCGACATATCCGCCTCCCCGCCAATGCCCTTCCTGCGGCGCTGACGTGGTCAAGGAGAAAGAGGAAGAGGTCGCCTATCGCTGTATCAATGCCTTGTGCCCCGCCCAGGTGGAAAGGCGATTGAGCCATTTCGCCTCCCGCTCGGCCATGGACATTGAAGGAATGGGAGAGACTGTTGTCCAGCAGCTCGCGCGAAACGGCATGGTCAGGGATTTCGCGGATATCTATGGACTCAAGGAGGATGATTTTCTGCGGCTGGAGCTTTTTAAGGAAAAAAAAGCGCGTAACCTTTATCAGGGGATCCAGGAGAGCAGGAAAAGGCCCTTATCGCGCCTGTTGTTCGCTTTAGGCATCAGGCATGTGGGAGAAAAGGCGGCCGAACTTTTGGCGGAGAATTTCAGGACCATGGAATCTCTCCGGGGAGCGTCGTTGGAGCGATTGGTCAATATTCCAGAGATCGGCGAGGCGATCGCCAGGTCCGTTTATGAATTTTTCCGGCACAAGGAAACAGGGGTGCTGATCCGTAAGCTTAAAGAAGCCGGGCTTAATATGGAAGAACCCAAAAGACGCGGCGCCTCTGCGGTCTTTGCCGGCAAGACGTTCGTGTTTACCGGGGAGCTGGAAGGGATGAGCCGGCCGGAGGCCGAAGATCTGGTTAAGTCCCTGGGGGGTCGCGCGTCTTCTTCGGTGAGCAAAAAAACCAGTTTTGTTGTTTCGGGAAAAGAACCTGGTTCCAAGCGGGCCAAAGCTGAAAAACTTCATGTCGCGATTCTCGATGAAAAGGCTTTCAGGAAGATGGCGGGGCTAGGGTAGCCGAAGATAACATTTTTGAAAAATATGAGAGTGCGCCTCCATATTTCCTATGTCCAATAAGGTCAGGGGGAGAGGAGGGAATCCAGTCAGAGCGGGATTAAGGGGGGAATCCATGTTAAAAAAATATCTTTCTGTGGTGCTTGTTGTCGCGTTTATCGTATCCTCGGCGGGGTGCGAAACACTCAGGAAAAAATTTATCCGCAAACGCAAAACACCTCAATCCCGGGAAGCGATGATCATTACGCCCAGGGATTACAGCGCCCACCCCTTTCCCAACCATGTTTTGTACAGACAGTATTTCACATACTGGAAAGCCTGGAACCAGGAACTCGTGACGGCCTTAAACGACAGGGCTTCGCATAAAAAAGTCGTGGATTGCATGGATCAGGCTCTCATCAACCTCAAAAAGATGTCAACATACCTTTTGGAGGATAAGGCCAAATCCCTGGCGGCCTATATTCAGCAGTCCGAAGCGCTCATGAGCCGCATTCAGGCCGTTCCCGGACTGCCTCAGGCCGAAGCCATGCGTTTTCGCTACACGGCGGAACGCATTTTAAGCTCTGTGAACAGGCAGTTCGACCCGACAGACATGAAAAATCATCTTAAGCCCGATCCGGCATGAAGGTATTGACCCTCGTCTTAGGAGAGCTTCAGACGAATTGTTATATTGTGTCCGCCAAGGACGGGCAGGCCTTTGTCATTGATCCGGCGGATGACGCGGGGCAGATCAAGACATGCCTTGAGCAGAATGGGTTGCGGCCGAGTTTTATCGTCAATACGCACGGCCATATCGATCATATCAAGGCCGATAAGGCCCTGGGACTTCCCGTTTATATTCACGAGCTGGACGCGCAGATGGTATCGGACCCGGCAAAGAATGCCATGTCTTTTTTCTTCGGCGATTTTGAACCGGTCGTTCCACAGCGTCTGTTGGCGGACGCAGACCATCTTACCCTGGCGGAACTGGATTTTGAAGTCCTTCATACGCCGGGCCACACCAGGGGCTGTCTTTGTCTTTACGGGCATGGCTGTCTGTTTTCCGGAGACACCCTTTTTCGTCATGGGATAGGACGCACGGATTTTCCCGGCGCCAGCGCCCGGCAGATGGAGGCGTCTTTGAAACGCCTGGCCGCGCTTCCTTCCGAGACGGTTGTCTATCCGGGACACGGGCCCCACACCACGATCGGCAGGGAACTTGGCAGCCGGTAATCAAAATATGGATAAGTTTCTCCCAATTTTTCTGGATTATCTGAGCGTGGAGCGCGGGCTTTCAAAAAATACCATCGCCGCCTACGGCCGGGACTTGGGGGCCTATCTGAAGTTCCTGGAGGCTATGGCCAAAAAGGATATCGCGGGTTCGACGCGCGAGGATATACGCGATTTCATGCTTTATCAAAAGGATAAAGGGTTGTCTGTGAATTCGATCGCCCGCAGCCTGGCTGCGCTTCGGATGTTCTACCGGTTCCTTTCCCGGGAAAAACTGATCAAGGGCGACGTCTCCAGTTATATCGATTCGCCCAAGCTTTGGAAAAAGATCCCCGATATCCTGGATTGCGATGAAGCGCAGCGCCTTGTCGAGGCGCCTGACCTTAAGACCAGGCAGGGGATCAGGGACAGGGCCATCCTGGAGATCATGTACGCGACCGGGATGCGTGTTTCGGAGGTCTCCGGCGTCAAAACCGCGGATGTCAACACGGAGATCGGTTTTGTCCGTTGCATGGGCAAAGGCAGAAAAGAAAGAATTATTCCTTTAGGGAGCAAGGCGTCGGCCGCCATCATCCGTTACAGGGAAAAGGCGCGGCCGGAATTCGCCAAGGCTCCGGTTCCCGAGCTTTTTCTGAATCGTTCGGGCAAGCGTATTTCGCGGATATCCCTGTGGAAACTGATCAAGGCCTACGCGAAACAGGCGCGTATCAAAAAGCCCATCCGGCCGCACATCCTGCGGCACTCCTTCGCCACCCATCTTCTGGAGCGGGGGGCGGACCTGCGTTCCGTGCAGGAGATGCTGGGACATGCCAATATTTCCACGACGCAGATCTATACGCACGTCAACAGGAATCGTTTGCGTTCGATCCATAAAATGTTCCATCCGAGGGGGTAGTTCATGCTGACGAAGGCCTTGCGAAAGCTGCCTGAGCCCATGTCCAATTTTATCCGGCAGGCCGGTGAGTTCGCGGATGAATTGAAAATGAACGTTTATGTCGTCGGAGGTTTTGTCAGGGATCTGTATCTGGACGTCCCGAATTTTGATGTGGACCTGGTCGTGGAAGGGGAGGGCATCTTTTTCGCCCAGGAATGCGCGCGCCGTTTATCCCTGAAGGCCGTCACGCACAGGCGTTTCGGGACCGCCACCCTCCACGGATGCGACGGGTTCAAGGCGGATGTCGCCTCCGCGCGCAAGGAAACATACGAGAAGCCCGGGGCCTTGCCGGTTGTTTCCCAGGGGCAGATCAAGGACGACCTTTCCCGCCGGGATTTCACGATCAACGCCATGGCCATCAGTATCAACAGGTCTTCTTACGGCGAGACATTTGATTTTTACGGCGGTCTCACCGATCTGAAAAACGGGAAGGTCAGGATCCTGCATTCCTTGAGCTTTGTGGATGACCCGACGCGCATTTTGAGGGCCGTGCGGTTTGAACAGAGGTTTTGTTTCCGGCTGGAGGAGCAGACCCTTAAGTCCCTGCGCCGGGCCGTCAGGGACAAAATGCTGTTGTGTGTTCAAAAGCACCGTCTCAGGGACGAGCTGATCCTGATCTTCGGCGAAGAGAGGCCCTGGAAGGCCCTCAGGAGGCTGGAGGCCCTTTGCGGATTTTCTTTTATCGCGCCGTCTTTTTCCTGCGCCAAAGGCTGGGAGGCGCAGGGCCAAAAAGTCAGGAAGGCCGCGCAATGGTTCGAGGCGAATTGTCCCGGCCATCGCCGCCTGGAAGTTTATGTGATGTTCATGTGTCTGTTTTTCAGCTGTCTTCCCACGCGCAGGCTCAAGGATGTGATTTTCTCATACGCTTTTCATAAAGGGGAGAGCCTGCGGATGTTGTCTTTCAAAAAGCACGGCAGGCGGGTCGATAGATTATTGTCCGCCGCTTCCCTGAGGCCCAGCCGCGTTTACAGGCTGCTGGCGCCCTTGAGTTATGAAGTGATCATGTTGATTTTCGCCCTGACAAAATCCGCGCGCTCGCGCAGAAGGATCCGTGATTTTCTTCTGTTTTATAACGGGGTGAGGCTCCATGTCCGGGGCGAGGACCTTGTGCAGATGGGCGCGAAACCGGGCCCCCTGTTCAAAAAGGTCCTTGAACGGCTTTTGTTCGCCAAGCTCGACGGTAAGGTCAAGAACAAGGAAGAAGAACTGTCCTTTGCCCAAAGACGGCTTTGAGGGAAGTTTTTTTTAAGGGGAAAGAATGTTTATCGGCAAGGGAAATCCAACGAGTCAGAGGCATCCTAGAGGAGACAGGGGACATGAATAGAAAAGATAAGGTGGCCCATGAGATCAAAAAGGTCGTCAGCAAGACCTTGCAGGAAGATATCCAGGATCCGCGCCTGGGTTTTACGACGATTACCCGCGTGGATATGACGCCTGATTTGAGGTTCGCGCGGATTTTTTTCAGCGTGTATGGAGATGAGGCGCAGTGGGAGGAGACGCTGAAAGGATTGAAACACGCGGCCGGCTATATCCGCCGCGTCCTGGGGGAGTCTTTGGGCCTGCGGTTCGTTCCGGAAATCGATTTCAAGCCGGACCATTCGGCCGAATACAGCATCATGATCGAGCAGCAGCTGGAAGCCATTAAACAGCAGGATCAGGAGAATGATAACGAGAGGAGAAAGAGTGGTCCCCAAAAGGCTCGTCGAAGAACTCCTAAAAAAAGAGCATAAGGTTTTTGTTGTTTCCGCGCATATCCATCTGGAGGGCGATGCCCTTGGCGCGGAACTTGCCGTCGCCAGCCTCCTGAGGCAGCTGGGAAAAAAAGTCCTTGTCGTTAATGACGACGATCCGCCTGAGGAATACCTGTTCTTACCGGGCGTCAGGACCATCCGCAAGGCCAGGACATATCCCGCCTACGACGCGGCTGTCCTTGTTGATTGCTCGGACGCCTCGCGCATCGGAAAGCTGAAACAGGGACTGAAAGCCGGCAAACCCCTGATCAATATCGATCATCACGTCAGCAACGGACGGTTCGGCAGCGTGAATTGGGTGGAACCCAAAGCTTCCTCAGCCTGCGAAATGATCTATACCCTTTTTAGGGCTTTGAAGAAACCCATCGGCCGCAAGGAGGCCATTTTGCTTTATACCGGCCTTCTTTCCGATACCGGGTCTTTCCGCTACGCCTCGACGACCGCCTATACCCATGAAGCGGCGGCGGACCTGATGAAACACGGGATTGATATTCACGGCATCAATCAGAAGCTCTACGAGAATTTTTCCTTTGAAACCATGAAGGCCATCGGCAGGGTAGCCGGGAACATGAGGAAAGATCCGACAGGCGCGGTCGCCTGGGTGGAAGTGCCGGTGTCGCTTCTGCGAAAGTACCCTGCCCTGGAGCAGCAGACCGATGAATTGATCCGGTTTACCCGGGCGGTGAAGGGGGCTGAGGCCGCCCTGCTTTTCAAAGAGGTCGCCAAGGGGGAAGTCCGCGTTAATCTCCGTTCGCGGGGACGCCTCGACGTTAATAAGCTCGCCCAGACTTTCGGCGGGGGAGGGCATCCGAAAGCCAGCGGATGCACGCTCAAAGGCAGCCTTAAAGGGGTCGTGGCGAAAGTCGTGGCCGCGGCGGTTTCGGCAGCGGGGAGACGCGCATGAAAGAAGGCATCCTCATCATTGACAAGCCGGCCGGCATGACTTCTCATGATATCGTCGACGTTGTCCGCAAAAAACTCAAAACCAAGCGCGTGGGGCACAGCGGTACCCTGGATCCGGTGGCGACCGGGGTCCTTGTGCTCCTGGTGGGCGGCGCGACAAAACTTTTTTCAAAGTTCGTGCATTTTGACAAGGCCTATGAGGCGACTCTGCGGCTGGGGGTGATCACTTCCACCGGTGACTGCCAGGGAAAAATCCTGAGCGAAAAAGACACTTCGCGGATCACTCAGGCCCAGGTGCGCGATGTCTTCGCGTCTTTTGTCGGAGAACGACAGCAGGTGCCGCCCATGGTTTCGGCGATCAAACACAAGGGGCGCAGGCTTTATGAACTGGCGCGGCGCGGGATTGAAGTAGAGAGGAAGGCCCGCGCGATCCGGATCTATGAATTGAATATCCTGCGGATGGAATTGCCTGAGGTTGATTTTTACGTCAAATGTTCCAAGGGGACCTATGTCCGCCGCCTGGGCGAGGAGATCGGAGAGATCCTGGGCGTTGGAGGCGTTATTTCCCGCATCCGCCGTATGCAGCTGGGCCCTTTTTTGATCGAGGAAGCCATCCCTCTTGAGGAGATCGATGAACATCATTTACGGGCTTGGACGCATCCCTGAACAGGCACGGCGGCCGGCTGTCGTGACCATCGGCGTTTTCGACGGCGTCCATCGCGGGCACCAGTTTGTTTTACGCCGCGTGGCCGCTGAGGCGGCGCGAAAGAATCTCAACAGCGCGGTCGTGACGTTTTCGGTGCATCCGTCCCATCTTTTAGACAGGGCGGAAAAGACGCCTCATGTCATGTCGTTGAAACATAAGCTGCACTATATCGCGGAAGCCGGCATCAAAACATGTTATGTTCTGAAATTCAACCGCTCCCTGGCCTCTGTTACGCCTGAACGTTTTGTCGAGAATATTCTTTTGCGCCGGATGGGTATGGTTTCCTTATATGTCGGCGAAGATTTTGTTTTCGGCCTCCGCGCGCGTGGAGACGTCGATTTTTTAAAAAAGAAATCCCGGGAGAAGGGGTTTTCGCTTCATGTTCTCAAGCCCCTGGTGATCGACGGGGACACGGTCAGCAGCACTTTGGTGCGCAGGCTCATCTGTTCCGGGCAGCTGGGACGGGCCCGGAAATTTCTAGGCAGGCCCGTGTCACTTCTGGGGCGCGTGATCCGGGGGGAGGGAAGGGGGCGCCTCCTGGGTTTTCCCACGGCCAATATCTCCCCTGAGCATGAGGTCCTCGTTCCCGACGGGATTTACGCGGCCTGGGCCTTTTTGGGCAAAAAAATTTTTCCAGCCGCCGCGTATCTGGGGACAAAACCCACCTTTCATAAAATGCTGCACCGCCGTCATGTGGAAATATTCGCGCTTCATACCCGCCGGAATTTCTACGGCCGCACGCTGGAGGTGCGGTTTGTGCGAAAGATCCGGGATGACCGGACATTTCCGGACGCCGCGTCTTTGAGCCGGCAGATTGTTGACGATATCAAAAGAGTCGAACGCATTCTTTCTTCTTCGCCCGCTCCCCGGCCCGCGATCGTCCCCTTTTAAAGCGCCGCATACTTTTTCCCTCCACTTTATCTTCTTTTCAACGTTTTGGCCTAAGCTTGAGTCAAATTCCGCCTCCTGTAGCCCCTACAGGACGAGGTTCCCTGGAATTATACCCCAACCTGTTGAAGGACAATAATTTTATATAATATTGTTAAGAATATTTCTTGACAAGGAAGGCTAATTTTTCTATACTTTGACTACAGTGTGGAAGAAAGTGGAGGGAAGTGGTTGATATGTTTTACGGCGAGTACGATCATTCCATAGACAATAAGGGGCGGCTGATTCTCCCGTCACGGATCCGTGAAGTGGCCAAGACCCATTTTGTCGAGAAGTTTTATCTGACCCGCGGGCTGGATAAATGTCTTTTCATGTTTTCCGAGGAGGAATGGCGTTCGGTGGAATCGAAATTCAAATCGATGCCTTTTACGCGCCAGGATTCCCGCAGGTTCAACCGTCTGTATTTTTCGGGCGCCATCGAGGTTGTTCCCGACAAGCAGGGACGTATTCTTTTGCCCGCTTATCTGAAAGATTTCGCGCAGATCAAAAGGGACGTTGTGATTATCGGTGTTTCCAACCGCGTGGAAATCTGGTCCAAAGAATCCTGGAGCGAATTCTACCGTTCCAATCTGGATTCCTTCGAAGAGACGGCGGAAAAGCTGATCGAGAATCTTTAGGGACTCATATCGGATTATTCCTATGGAGGAGGGAGGACAATGAAAACACAGTCTGCGGGAATCTGTTCTTTGCCGGGCGCCGTGAAAAGCGATAACAGGATTTTTTATCGTAATCCTCTTTATGATGTTAAGACGCAGATCAAGAACGTCAATACGGGGGAACGCCTGGAGGCCGTAGTCAAGGACATCAGCGGATCAGGCATGGGATTATCCACATCGCGCGCCTTTTCCCCCGGCACGATATTTGAAATCGCCGTCGAAATTCCAGACGGATTCGGTCCCCTGAAGCTCCTGGGCCGGGTGGTGTGGTCGAAGGCAGCCGATATTTTCGGATGCAGGACGGGCGTTGTCGTGCTTAACCCGAGGTTCATGTCCGTTTCGCGGATCCTCAAGTTGTTCTATTAGGAAAAGAAGGAGACCTTTTAAGCATGTGGTCTCGTCATAATGGAAGCATCGGTGTGCTGGACAGTTGTGTCCAGACAAAGGGAGGCGATGAAGCCATGCAGGAGCCGCTTCATAAGCCGGTTATGTTACAGGAAGTCCTTAAGTTCCTCGAGCCAAAAAGCGGCATGACCATTGTCGATGCCACGGCCGGGATGGGCGGGCATTCTTTGAGCCTGGCCAGGGAACTGGGGACGCGCGGCCGCCTTGTGGTGATCGACAAGGATGAGGAGTCTCTGGACGAAGCCAAAAATACCCTGCGCTCTTCGCCGCTTGCCTGCGATTTTGAACACGAGGATTTCCGTAACCTGGACAAGGTGCTTGACCGGCTGGGGATCGAAGGCGTGGATTCCTTTTTGTTCGATTTGGGCATTTCTTCTTATCAGATGGACAGCCCGCAGAGGGGATTTAGCATTCGCGCCGAAGGCCCCCTGGACATGCGCATGGACAGGACCGGATTTATTTCCGCCTACGACCTTCTGAATAATCTCACCGAAGAAGAAATCGCCTCCATCCTCTGGAAGTTCGGGCAGGAGAGATTCTCCAGGAGGATCGCGCGCGCTATCGTCCGCGCGCGTCAGCATTCGCCGATCACCTCAACCAAAGAGCTTTCCGATATCATCGTCAAGGCCCTTCCTTCCAAATTCCGTTTTCACAGGATCCATCCGGCGACGCGGTCTTTTCAGGCCTTGCGTATTGCCGTCAACAGGGAGCTCGATTCCCTGGAGGAAGCCTTGAAAAAAGCGGCCCTTTATCTGAATAGAGGGGGACGCATTTGCGTGATCTCGTTCCATTCCCTGGAAGACAAGATCGTCAAGGAGAATTTCCGCGAGCTTGTCAAGACGGAGCGGTACCGGCTTTTGTTCAAAAAAGTTTGGCGGCCTTCGGAAGAAGAGGTCCGCGAAAACCCGCGCAGCCGCAGCGCGCGGATGAGGGTCATAGAAAGGCTCAAATGAGGACCTCCCGCTGTGTTTTCTATACGATTATGGCGACCGTGTTGAGCCTTTTTTATGTCGCTCAACAGACGGAAATCGTGAAGCTGGGCTATAGGATCAACAGGGCCGAGCATGTGCTGGAGGCCATGCGCGACAAGAAAACCTCTCTGGAATTCACTCTTTCCAGCCTGGAATCCCCATTACATCTGGACAAAAGCCTTTTTTTGCATAATAATGAATTTGAAATGGCGCAAAGCTACAAGCTGGTGAAGTTGACGCCGGCGCCCGCGCCGAAGACCGCTTACGCGGCAGCGTCAAAAAACAGATTTTCCGTTTTTCAACGGCTCGCCAAGCTCGGATTCTTTGCGGATCGTCAGGCTGAAGCGAAGACCATCAAGTGATCTTACGGGAATTCCTTTTCAAGGGCAGCACGGATTCCCCTTAGCATCTCCCCGGCCAAGAAGTGTTTCTTAAAATCAAATCCTCGAGATTCGCGGTTGTTCTTGTTCTCTTCCTGGGATTACTTGTTCTCTTTTTGATCCAGCTTGTTTCCTTCCGGTTATTCCGCTCTTCTTTTCTCCAAAAACTCGCCGCCAAACAGCATACCTATTATATAGAGCTGGAGCCCAAACGCGGGGCCATCCTTGACCGGCACATGAGACCCATGGCTGTTAATGTGGCCACTTTTTCGCTTTATGGGGTCCCTCCCCAGATCAAGGATGTCGCGGCCGTGGCGCGCCAGTTGCGCGAACTTCTGGGCCTGGATGAAAGCTTTGTCAGGGAGAGGCTCTCCCGGCCCAAGCAGTTCGTCTGGCTGGCCCGCAAGCTGGATTGGGCTGTGATGGAAAAGGTCCGTGCCCAGGATTTGGACGGGCTCTACTTTATCAAAGAAAGCCGGCGGTCTTATCCTCACTCAAGATTGGCCAGTCCGTTGATCGGTTTCGCGGGATTGGACAACACGGGTTTGGACGGTCTGGAATTAAGGTTTGACTCCTATCTCAAGGGAACTCCCGGATGGACGTTTGTGCTCAGGGATGCCCGCCAGAACGACCTGGCCATTTCCGATTCCCTGCAGCCTCCGGTGGACGGATATTCCCTTGTGCTGACGATTGACGAAGTTGTGCAGTATATCGCCGAGCGGGAGGTGGACAAGGTCTTTCAGAAATATCGCGCCAAGGGAGCGATGGCTGTTGTCCTGGATGTCAGGACAGGCGAGATCCTGGCCCTGGTCAATCGTCCGGACTATGACCTCAACAAACCTTCTCAGGAGCCGATCGATTCCCGGCGCAACAGGGTCGTCACTGATTATTTTGAACCAGGGTCTGTTTTTAAGATCGTGACGGCTTCCGCGGCTCTGGAGGAAGGAAAGTTTTCCCTGGAGGACAAGATTTTCTGCGAGAACGGGGAATATCGCGTGGCCAACCATACCCTGCACGATGTTCATCCTTACGGGTCCTTGAGTTTCCTGGAAGTTATCTCCCAGTCCAGCAATATCGGCACGACCAAGATCGCCCAGAAGCTCGGGCCCGCGACGGTCTATAAGTACGCGAAAAATTTCGGATTTGGCGCCGTGACAAACGCGGGGATGGCCGGGGAGGTGCCCGGTGTCGTCAAGCCCGTTTCCGTTTGGTCCAAAACATCCATCGGCGCTATTCCGATCGGACAAGAAGTGTGTGTGACCGCCTTGCAGCTGGCCGGGGCGATTTCGGCTTTGGCCAATGACGGAGTTTATATGAGACCTTTTGTCGTGCGCGCCGTCATTGATAAGCAGGGAGAGATCATCAAGGAATACGGACCCGAGGAAGTCCGCAGGGTCGTTTCCGCGCAGACGGCAGCCGCCATGAAAGGGATCCTGGCGGCCGCGGTGGAAACAGGGACCGGAAAAATGGCGCGATCCAAGTTCTATCGTTTCGGAGGAAAGACGGGGACGGCCCAAAAAGTGGAGGCCAACGGGACTTATTCGCATTCCAAGTTCATGGCTTCTTTCATCGGATTTGCTCCTGTGGAAAACCCCGAAATCGCGATTGTGGTGATCGTCGATGAGCCCCGGCCCTATTACTATGGGGGCGTGGTCTCTGCCCCGGCCTTCAAGGCTATCGCCGAAGACGTTTTGAAATACAGACAAATGGCCAGAGAGAATGAAACCATTTATTCAGCCAAAGCTGATGGATATTAAAGACGCGGTCAGGGCATTGGAGGTCAAGGCCGTTCGCGGGAGCGGGCAGGGCTCATCTTTCCACGGGATTTCCTCTGATTCCCGGCAAGTCCGGCCCGGATATCTCTTTGTCGCCGAGCGCGGAGCCGGGCAGGACGGTCACGCGTTTATCCGGCAGGCCCTGGAGCGCGGGGCTCAAGCCGTTGTCCTGGAGGATGAACGTTTTCTTCCTTCTCCGGATGAGTTTCCAAATGCCGCATTTATCGTCGTCAAGGACTCCCGCCGGGCCCTTGTGGCGCTGGGGGAACGCTTCTTTGGTTATCCCTGCCGGCGTTTGAAAATCGCGGGAGTGACCGGCACCAACGGCAAGACGTCGGTGACTTATCTGGCCAAAAGCATTCTGGATGCCGCCGGCCGTTCCTGTGGATTGATCGGGACGATCGGGCAGCAGATTCGCCGGGAGAACCTGCCGTTGAAGAACACGACGCCCGGGAGCCTGGAGCTGCGTGAGATTTTCCGGGATATGGCCGATGCCGGCGATGAATATGTTGTGATGGAAGTTTCTTCCCACGCCCTCCATCAGGGAAGGATCCTGGGCGTTCCTTTCAGCGCCGCCGTTTTCACCAATCTCACCCAGGACCACCTGGACTATCATAAGAATTTCGATGAGTATTTCAGGGCCAAGGCCAGGCTGTTTTTGGAACATCTGACGGATGCCGGATGCGCCGTTATCAACAGGGACGATGATTACGGGAAAAAGATGATATCCTTGTGTCCGCGCCGCGTCCTGACGTACGGTTTGCAGCCGGGAGCGGATGTGACGGCTTCGCGATATTCCCTGTCCGCGGGTGGAACGCGCATTTTCCTCGAGGGCGTCGCGGGAGAGGGTTTTGAGGTCCAAAGCGCGCTCATAGGAGTCCATAATATCTACAATGTGCTGGCGGCCGCGGCCCTGGCTTTTAGTCTTGGAGTGAGCCGCCAACATATCCGCGCGGGCATAGAATCCCTGGCGTGCGTGCCCGGACGCCTCGAGAGGATTCCTTCTTCTTCGGGGATTGAAATTTTCGTGGATTACGCTCATACCGACGACGCTTTGAAAAATGTTCTTGAATCTTTGCGCGCGATTGCCCATAATGGCAGAATCATCACCGTGTTTGGCTGCGGAGGGGACCGCGACCGGGGCAAAAGGCCCAAGATGGGACGGGTGGCCAGCATGCTCTCCGATGTCTGCCTGATCACTTCCGATAATCCTCGCAGCGAAGACCCGAAGGCGATCGCCGAGCAGATCGTTTCGGGCATCGCAAAAAATAACTTTGAGATCGAACTGGACAGGTTTAAGGCCATTTCCAGGGCTGTGGAGATGGCCTTGCCGGGTGATATTGTCCTGGTGGCCGGCAAAGGGCATGAGACGTCCCAGATCGTCGGGGAACAGGTCCTCCCGTTTGACGACAGGGATGCTGTGAGGCGGGTTCTGAAGAACGATGTTTAGCTTAAAAGAGATCGTCGAGGCGACAGGGGGGCAATTGTGCGAGGGGACGTTTAAGGGCCGCTACGCGGGCGTTTCCATCGATAGTCGCACCATCAAGCCCAAAGAGATCTTCCTGGCCATCCGCGGAGAGAATTTCGACGGCCATGATTACATCGCCCAGGCCCTGGCCAAGGGGGCCGGGTGCGTTATTTTCTCAGACCCCAAAAAGGCCCCGGTGAAATCCAGGGTTGCGGCGTCTGTCCTGGTCCCTAACACGGTGTTCGCCCTGGGCAGCCTGGCCCGTTACCACCGCGAGCGGTTCGACATTCCCGTGATCGCCATTACGGGCAGCAGCGGAAAGACGACCACCAAAGAGATGGTCGCCTGGGTGTTGTCCGGCAAATATGAAGTTCACAAAAACAAGGGGACGCAGAACAATCTTATCGGCGTGCCTTTGACCCTCCTGAGCATTCATTCCCGTCACGATATCTGCGTCATAGAACTGGGGACAAACCATAAGGGAGAGATCCGTCATCTGGCCCAGATCGCCAAGCCGAATGTGGGCATTATCACCAACATCGGCCCGGCCCACCTGGAGTTCCTGGAGAATCTCAAAGGGGTTTATAAGGAAAAGATCGAGCTCGTCCGGCAGCTGAGCCCTCCGGCCATCGCCCTCCTGAATAAATCGGATATCGCCCTTTCTTCTTTAAGCCGGATCAAGACGCGGCCCCTGTTTTTTTACGGCATTAACAGGGACTGCGAATTCAACGCGACGGAAATCAATTATTCCCCGGAAGGCATCTCTTTTCTCGTCAATAACGCTCATGTCCTGCAGCTGAGGCATTACGCCCTGCACAATGTCAGCAATGCCATGGCGGCCATCGGCTGCGGTCTGCTGTTCGGGGTGGATATCGGCGTCATCCGGGAAAAGATCCGCACCTTCGATTCTCCGGAAATGCGGCTCAAGGAGATCAAGCTCAAGAATTGCGTTGTTATCGACGATTCCTATAATTCCAATCCTCAGTCGCTCAAGCAGGCCATCGATGTCCTTTGCCGCCAGCCTTCCTCCGGCCGCCGGATCCTGGTCATGGGGGATATGATGGAGCTGGGCGCCAAGTCTCAGGAATTTCATTCGTATTTCGGCAACTATATTTCCAAAAAACCCATCGATGTCCTGGTGACCATGGGGACTTTTTCCAAATGGACCTCGGAAAGCGCGCGAAAAAACGGCATGCGTACCGAGGCCGTGGTCCATTGCGACGACTGCCCGCGGGCCGTGGAATTCCTGTCCGCCCAAGTCAGGCCGGGGGATGTCCTTTTGATCAAGGGGTCGCGGTCCATGAAGATGGAGAGGATCGTCGCCTTTCTGAAGGAGAGGGAATAGATGCTTTACAACCTGCTGTATCCGCTCAAGGACTTCTTTCCTTTGTTCAATATTTTCAAGTACATCACGTTTCGTTCCGCCATGGCGGCCATCACCACGTTTTTCTTCTGCCTGATCTTTGGCGACAGGATCATCAAACAGCTGGCCAGCCTGAAGGTCTGCGAGCATGTTCGGCAGAAACAGGAGGTCAACGGCCTTTACGATCTCCATCATCACAAACAGGGGACTCCCACCATGGGGGGGTTGATGATGGTCGCCTCCATCATTGTTTCGACGATTTTATGGGCGGACGTCACCAACGGCTATGTCCTTCTCTGCGTGCTGGCTCTTCTCTGGCTGGGCCTTGTCGGTTTCACCGACGATTATATCAAATTGAAGATGAAGCGTTCCAAGGGATTAAGCGCCAGGGCCAAGCTGGCGGGGCAATTGTCGCTGGGTTTTGTCGCCGGGGCCCTGATTTACCTGAATCCGGAAATCTCGACCAGTGTCGATGTCCCGTTTTTGAAGAGCGTGTCGCTGGAGCTGGGGGTTTTTTATATATTTCTGGTGGTTTTGATCATTGTGGGCACGTCCAACGCGGTGAATCTGACCGACGGCCTCGACGGCCTCGCGACAGGCTGCGTGCTCATGGTGGCCTTCTCTTTCGGCATCCTGACCTATTTGAGCGGTCACTTGCGCTTCAGTCAGTACCTGTTGATCCCCTATATCGAGGGGACCGGGGAATTGACGATCCTTTGCGCTTCGATGATCGGAGCCTGCCTCGGATTTCTATGGTTTAACTGCCATCCGGCTTCTGTTTTTATGGGGGACGTCGGATCGCTGGCGCTGGGAGGCTCCCTGGGTCTCATCGCGATCCTGATCAAGAAAGAGCTGCTCCTGGTGATCGTAGGCGGGATTTTTGTGATCGAGGCCTTATCGGTGATCCTTCAGGTCGCGTCTTTTAAACTGAGAAAAAAACGCATTTTCAAAATGGCGCCTCTGCATCATCATTTTCAAATGCTGGGATGGTCTGAATCCAAGGTCATCGTCCGGTTCTGGATCGTCGCGGCGATCCTGGCCCTGTTCACGCTGACAACCCTGAAGCTCCGATGATGTCCTATAAAAATAAGAAGGTGACGGTCGTGGGCCTGGCCAGAAGCGGCGTTGCTGCTTCCAGGTTGTTGTGTTCTTTGGGCGCCAGGGTGTTTGTCACGGAAGAAAAAAGTTCCCCTGAGCTCGTCAAACTTTCGCGCGATTTGAAAAAGGAAGGGATGGGCGTGGAGCTCGCAGGCCACACGCGGGATTGTGTGGAGGGATGCGATGTCATGGTTTTGAGTCCCGGGGTCAGGCCTGACTCGGCGCCCGTGGCCTGGGCCGGGCAGGCAGGCATTCCCGTCATCAGCGAGATTGAATTGGCCTGGAGCGTTTGCCGGGCGACTGTCATTGCCGTTTCGGGGACCAACGGAAAAACAACCACGACGACCTTGATCGCGGAGATCCTGAAATCTGCGGGGAGGACCTGTTACGCCCTGGGGAATATCGGCACGCCTTTTTCTTCGAAGGTCGTTGAAATGAAAGAGGGGGATTATGTGTCTCTGGAGGTCAGCTCGTTTCAGCTGGAGTTCATCCGTTCTTTTAAACCCCGAGTGGCCCTCATCCTGAACATGACACCCGACCATTTGGACCGCTATAAAAGCGTGGAGGAATACCTGAACGCCAAGAAGCGCATTTTTATGAATCAGACGAAAGACGACTGGCTTATCCTGAATGAGACGGATGAAGCCCTCAAAAAAGCGGCAGGACAGGCGCGTTCCCGGGTCCTTTTTTTCGGAAAGGCCGGCGTGGAGGACGCGGGGATGAATCAGAACCAGCAGGCTGTTTTGGCCGCGGCCCGCGCACTGGACGTCGAACGCAAGACCGTCCTGTCTGTTTTCCGCGATTTCAAAGGAGTGGAGCACCGTCTGGAATTCGTCCGGGACTTAAATGGGGTCACGTTTATCAATGACTCCAAGGCCACGAATATCGATTCGACCGTCTGGGCCTTAAACAATATGAAAAAACCCGTGATCCTGATCGCGGGAGGCCGGGACAAAGGGAGCGATTTTTCTTCCATCGTCCAGCTCATCGGTCAAAAGGTCAAATTCGCTGTCCTGGTGGGAGAGGCCGCTTCCCGCATTGCCCTGGCCTGGAAAGGGGCGGTGCCGTTTGAGACGGTTTCGTCTTTTCCGGAAGCCGTGCGTCTGGCCCGGACGCAGGCCGAAAGCGGCGATTGCGTTCTGTTCTCTCCCATGTGCAAAAGTTTCGATATGTTCACGGATTACGAACATCGCGGCCGGACTTTTAAAGAGATCGTTGCCGGTTTGTGACCTGTTTTTTGTTCACCTTGAGACCCGTTTAGGCTCCCATGCGAAGCGCGAGGATTTCCATTTTTGTCACCATGCTGATTCTGATCAGCATCGGCGTCGTGATGATTTACAGCGCCAGTTCCATTCCGGTCTGGCAATCCAGCGGCCAGAGCTACGGGCTTTTGAAGAAACAGCTTTTGTACGTCTTGTTCGGTTTTATCGGTATGAGCGTGGCCATGGCGATGGATTACCACGCCCTTCGGCGATGGGCCAAGCCTTTGCTTCTTCTGTCCGTCATTCCCCTGGTCCTGGTCCTGGTTCCCGGCATTTCCAGGGAAGTGGGGGGCGCCAAGCGCTGGCTTCATGTCTTCGGATTTAATTATCAGCCTACCGAGTTCGTAAAGCTCGCTTTGATCGTTTATCTGGCGGATTTTATCGTTCGCAAGGCCCGGTATTTGAAAAATTTCTGGCAGGGTTTTGTGCCGCCCATGCTGACCCTTGGCGCGATCACGCTTTTGACCCTTCTTCAGCCCGACCTCGGCACGGCGGTGGCCCTGGTGGTTCTGACTTTTGTCATGCTTTTTGTTTCCGGATTGAGGACCAGCCATATACTGGCGAGCCTTTTTTTGGCCCTCCCCTTCCTTTATCTTCTGGTTTTCAGTGTTCCTTACCGCCGCTCCAGGATCCTGGCGTTCCTGAATCCTTGGATGGATCCGCAAGGTTCCGGTTTTCAGATCATCCAGTCTCAGATCGCGCTGGCTTCGGGAGGGCTGTTCGGCGTTGGGCTGGGTCAGAGCCGTCAGAAGCTTTTTTATCTGCCCGCCGCGCATACGGATTTTATTTTTTCCATCATTGCCGAAGAATTGGGACTTCTGGGTTCTGTCGCCGTCATCCTGTTGTTTGTATTCCTGATCTGGCAGATGGCCAGGGTTATCCGCCGCGTGTCAGATCCTTTCGGCAAACTCATGGGGATCGGTATTTTGACCCTGGTCGCTTTTTCCGCCGTTGTTAATATCGGCGTTTCCATCGGTTCTCTGCCTACGAAAGGGCTGCCTCTGCCTTTCATCAGCTACGGGGGCTCCGCGCTTGTTTTTTATATGATGGCCGTCGGTCTTTTGTTGAATGTTTCAAAATCGGGGGAGACGCTTCTATGAAGGGACCGGCGATCCGGACAATTATGGTCGTGGCGGGTCAGAGCGGAGGCCATATCTTTCCGGCTGTGGCCTTTTGTCAGCAGGTCGAAGAGAGCGCCCGGCCCGTGAAGGTCATTTTTGTCACGGCCAAGAGCCATGGCCTGGAAGAATTTCTTTCTCCCGGTGTTGACACGCGAATTTGGCACACGCGGCGCAGCCCCATGGGGATCTTGCGGCTGTTTTTGAAAACCGCCGGCATTTTATGGAAAGAGAAGCCGGATGCGGTCATCGGCTTTGGGGGTTACATGACGGTGCCTTTTGTCGTGCTGGGCCGCCTGGCAGGGGCCTTTGTCGTAATCCATGAACAGAACGTCTCTTTGGGAAGGGCCAACAGGTTTCTTTCGTTCTGGGCGGACAGGATCGTTGTTTCTTTTTCCAGGACTCAGACTGCCTTCGGCAGAAATAACAGAAAGGTTGTTCTGGCCCGTTACCCTGTGCGCAAGGGGATGGTCCGTCAGGACCGCAGGCAGGCCCTGGCTTCTCTGGGTTTGCCGGATGGGTATTTTACGGTCCTGGTCGCCGGCGGCAGTCAGGGGAGCCGCCGCCTCAACGAGACATTCGTCGAAGCCCTGAAGATGAATCAAAACAGAGCGCGTATCCAGGTCATCCATCTGGCGGGCCGACAGGACGAGTCTGAGGTCCGCAAGGCCTATCAGGAGATGAACGCTCAGGCCAAAGTCTTTGCCTTTCTTTCGCGGATGGATTGCGCTTACTCGGCGGCGGATCTTATTGTGGCTCGTTCAGGCGCCGGAAGCGTCCAGGAGATCATTCTTTTCGGGCTTCCGTCGATTCTGGTGCCTTATCCCTATGCCGGGGGACATCAGGTGGAAAACGCGAAGGTCCTGGCTGAGAAGGGAGCGGCATTAATGGTGGAGGAAAAGCGCCTGAATCCTTCTGTTTTGAACGGTCTTTTGAATATTTTTTTGGACGATCCCATGAGGCGCAAAACCATGTCCGCCCTGGCGCGCTCATTGGAAGAGAACGCGCAGGAAACGACGCTGATGGATGTCATCCCATGAAAATTTTGAATACGATACCCCTCATTCTTATGGCCGCGCTATTGTTTTTTTCGGCCGCCGGCCCGGTCGGGGCCTACGATTTCAAGGAGGAGAAGAGCACGCATTTCATTGTCTATTACGACAAGAGCGTTTCTTCTGATTTTGTCCGCACGGTCCTGGATCACATGGAACGTTATTATAACGAACTGACTCAGAAGCTGGGGTTGGTGCGGCATGATTATTGGACATGGGACAAGCGGGCCAAGATCTATCTTTATCCAGACCAGGAGACCTATATCAGGGAAACAGGCCAGCCTTCCTGGTCCGGCGGGGTCGCGGCCTATGATCAGAAAACCATATGGACCTTTCCGAGAGAATCGGGTTTTTTTGATTCTCTCCTGCCTCATGAGATCGGACACATTGTGTTGCGGGAGGCTATCGGTTCCCGGCGCGTTCCCTTATGGTTCGAGGAAGGGATTGCCTCCTATCTGGAACAGGCCAAGCGCTATGGCGCCCAAAAGAAAGTCCTGGATGCCATGGCTTCCAAGACTTTTATCCCCTTAGAACAGCTTTCCCTCATGGATTCGGCTTCTCTCCAGTCCCCGTTGACGGATGTTTCCCTGTTTTACGCGGAAGCCGTTTCCGTCGTGAATTTTCTTATTGAAAAATACGGCGTGGATAAATTCGGTTATTTATTCCGCAAGATCCGCGAGGGCCTTCCTTTCGATAGCGCCCTGGCCTATGCCTATTTTGAAATCCGCAGCACCGCGGATTTGGGAACGTATTGGGAAAATTCTTTGAAGCAAAAAATGCGGCAGACAAGCGGGACGGTGTTATGAACGCGCAGCTCACAGAGGGCCAAGAGGTCCATTTTATCGGCATAGGCGGCATTGGCGTCAGCGGCCTCGCTCAATTGGCCTTAAAGTATGGATATAAGGTGTCCGGTTCAGACGTAAGGCGGTCGGCGGTCACCGACAAACTTTCCGGCCTGGGCGCGCGGATCCATATCGGTCATCAGGCCGAATATGTCCAGGGGTGCGCCCTTGTTGTTTATTCCTCGGCCATACGCCCGGACAACCCGGAACGCCGGGAGGCCTTGCGCCGGGGGATCCCTGTTATCCGCAGGGCTGAATTTTTGAGCGACCTTATGCAGGATAAAACCGTCATTACCGTTACGGGGGCTCATGGAAAGACCACGACGTCGTCTATGGCGGCCAAATTGCTTCTGACGGCCGGCCTGAATCCCACGGTCGCCGTGGGGGGCATCCTGAGGGAAGACGGAGATAATATGAAGTTCGGGGACAGCCCGTATTTTGTGGCGGAGGCGGATGAAAGCGACGGAACCTTTTTGTGTTACGAACCGACCTATTCGCTGATCACCAACATCGATCAGGAACATCTGGATCATTACGGGACGTATGAGAATCTTTTGAAGGCTTTCGAGACATTTGCCGGGCAGACAAAGCCGCAGGGTTGCGTGATCTATTGTTCCGAAGACCGCGTTCTCTCAGACATTGTCCTTAAAAGCGGGGCGCGGTCTGTCTCTTACGGCCAGGGGGGCGAGGTCTGCGCCAGGAATATTTCTTTCGCCGCCTGCCGCCTTTCTTTTGATTGCGTTTTTGGCGACGATGTTGTCGGACCGGTTTCCATGAGCCTTATCGGCAGGCACAATGTGTCCAACGCCCTGGCTATCGCGGCCCTGGGAAGGGAGCTGGGCCTTGATTTTGGCGTAATCCAGAGGGCGTTGCGGGAATTCAAGGGTGTGGAGCGGCGTTTTCAGATCAAGTATGAGACCAAAGACATCTGCGTCGTGGATGATTACGCCCATCATCCTACGGAGATCGAGGCCACCATTTCTTCGGCAAAGTTATGCGGCCGCGGCCGCGTGGTCGTCGTTTTTCAGCCGCATCGTTTCAGCCGGACCCGTCTTCTGCTGGAGAGGTTCTCCAAAAGCTTTCTCCACTGCGACGAATTGTTTATTACCGACATCTACGGTGCCGGCGAGGACCCTTTGGAGGGCGTGACAGCCGGCGCCCTCACCCAAAAAGTCAGGCAGGAGCTTTCTGTTCCTGTCACCTATTCGCCAAGAGACGGCCTCGTGGAGGAGGTTTTGTCCCGGGTCCGGACAAACGACCTCGTCCTTTTCCTGGGCGCCGGGGATATCACAAAGGTCAGCGATGAATTTGCCAAACGCCTTCAAAGGTAAAGTGAAGACAGGGTGCGTTCTGGCGGCCCACACCACGCTTAAGATCGGTGGAAAGGCCGCCGGCTGGTATGAGCCGAAAGACCGGGCGGAATTGTCCTTTTTTTTGAAATCCATTTCCCGCGATATCCCTGTTTTTCCCGTGGGTTGCGGAAGCAATCTGCTCGTCAAGGACGGACCTGTCAAAAAGTTGTTTGTCCGCCTTGGGAGGCCGGATTTCTGCCGTCTGGATGTGCAGGGAAAACGGGTCGAAGCGGGAGGGGGCTTAAAACTTTCCGTTCTGGTCCGGTTATTGACGGAACTGGGCTTTACGGGGCATGAGTTTTTGGCCGGGATTCCCGGAACCCTGGGAGGGGCCGTGGCCATGAATGCCGGGGCCAGGACTGACAGCCGGGATGCCGGGACTTATCGCGAGATGAAAGATATCCTCGAATCCTTAACCGTTGTGAACCGCAGGGGCGAGATTCTGCGCATACCGCGCAAAGCCGCGCGATTGACCTATCGAGGGTCTTGCCTGGGGGCTTACATTGTTTTGGGCGCAACGCTGAAACTTAAAAAAGGAAAGCGGGATATCATCCGTTCGCGTATCCGGCAGATCCTGGACAACCGGCGGCGCTTTCAGGACCTGTCCTTTCCCAGCGCGGGAAGTTTTTTTAAGAATCCCGGAGAGGGGAAAACAGCCGGACAGCTGATCGACGCCTGCGGGCTTAAGGGCCTGGGCGTGGGCGGGGCTTTTGTCAGCGTTAAACACGCGAATTTTATCGTCAATAAAGGCGGGGCCAGTTGCAGGGATGTCATAAAGCTCATGGAAATTATCCGGAAAACCGTGTATAATCGTTACAAAATCATGCTTGATCCGGAGGTAAAAATTGTCAATTAGCTCCTGCCGCATCGGTGTCATGATGGGGGGATGCTCTTCGGAAAGAGAGATTTCCCTGAAATCAGGCGCCGCTGTTTTTCAGGCCTTGCGGGAAAAGAACCTTGCGGTTTTCGCCCTGGATGTCCGCAAGGAAACAGAGGAAGAAATCCGCAGGCTTCTCAACAGCCATCCCGTGGATGTTGTTTTTGTCGCTATGCATGGCGGTTTCGGCGAGGACGGACGACTGCAGGAAATACTGGAAAAGATCGGCGTTCCCTACACGGGTCCTGAATCCGGGGCCAGCCGCAAGGCCATGGATAAAATCGTTTCACGCGGATTATTTCTCAGGGCGGGCCTGCGCGTATCTTCCTGTGTCGTTCTGGAACAAGGCAGAGGTATTCCTTTTCGTTGCCGTTGGGGCCGTTTTCCGCGCGTCGTGAAACCGGCGGCTGAGGGGTCCAGCATCGGCATCACTTTTGTGAAAAAAAGCGGGGATTTGCCGCTTGCCCTGAAAGAGGCGTTCCGCTGGGGGCCGCGGGTCTTGATGGAGGAATTCCTGGACGGCACGGAAGTGACGGTTTCGGTACTGGACGGGCAGGCTCTGCCCATTGTCGAGATCAGGCCTAAAAAAGGATTTTTTGATTACGAAGCCAAATATCAGAAGGGCTTGACGGAATATGTGGTCCCCGCGCCGCTGGAAGCGTCCTTGTCCGCCAGGATCCAGGCGGACGCGGTAGCCGCTTATCGCGCCCTGGGCTGCCGCCATCAATCGCGCGTAGATATGATCGTCAGGGGTAAGACACCCTATATTCTTGAGGTTAATACCATACCCGGAATGACGGAAACAAGCCTTTTTCCAAAAGCGGCCGCTGCCGCGGGAATGAATTTTCCTGAATTATGCTGGCGGCTGGTGGAAATGGCGTATCAGCCCGGGCTCAAAAGCGCTCATCAAATTTGAAACAGGGGGAGGGCGGAGAAAGGCCCCGCGTTTACGCTGCGTTCTGTTTTGAAAAGACCGATTTATGGCAAAGAAAAAGAAAACTTATAATTTTTGGCCTTTTTTCCTTTTGGTGATCCTTCCGCTGGCCGCGATCGGACTTTCCAGCCTGGCGATTGTCAAGGGTGTCTGTGGATACGTGACGACCTCCCATTATTTTCGCATACGGGAATTGCGCGTGGAGGGCTTGAACGATCAGCGTTATCTGGCTTCGATCAGGGATGATGTCGTAGGGTCCAATATTTTTCGCGTCGATGCCGCGGATCTGGCCTCCAGGATCAAGAGGCGTTTTCCGAATTTCTACAGCGTGAGCGTCAGCCGGATCCTTCCATCCCAGCTTTTGATCGTCGCCAGGGAGCGGCTTCCGGTGGCCTGGGTTAAAGGTGACCCATCCTATCTGCTGGATGCCAACGGCGTGATTGTGGGTGTCAGCCATGGCCCCGCGCCTTCTTTGCCGCTTTTGACCGGCGTGGCAGGCCCTGCGGGGTCATTGAAAACGGGGTCGCCGTACCCTTCCAGGGGTCTGCACAAACCCCTGCTTTTGGCCAAGATCATCAAGATGCATTCTTCCCGGATCCGGCATTCTATTTCCGGCGCGCCTGTGGAAGTCGAAAGTATCAACGCGGCTGATCCGAACGAGTTGTCCTTTGATCTGGCGCCGGATCATATCGAGGTCAAGGTCGGAGACAGGAATTTCGACAGCCGGATCGCGTTATTGCCGGCGATTCTCAAGACAATTTCCGAAGACAGGGGTCGAATCAAATACATTGATCTGCGCCCCCGCGAACCCGTTGTGGCGACCAAGGATTCCAAAAAATAAGGAATGAACATGCGTCTGTTGAAGAGCGTGAAGGTGCCCGGAAAGAATTCGTTTTGCGCCCTGGATGTCGGTTCTCATAAATTGACCGTCGCCTTTGCCGTTATCGGCGGCCAGGAAGGCCTGGGCAACATCCTCATAGAATCTTCTCCGGCCAAGGGGATCTTTAAGGGGGTCGTCAATGACCTGGCCCTTTTTTCGGAAACGATCCGCCGGGCTCTCGGAAAAATGGAAACGCGCTGCGGTCAGAAGATTCCTCGCGTGTCCGTGAGCATTAACGGCAATTATATCCAGGCTCGCCACAGCGTGGCCGCCGTGGCCCTCGCGGAGCACGGAATGCGCTGTATTACCAAGAGGGATGTCGGACGATTGAACCAGCAGACAAAGACCCTGGGCCTGGAGCTGGATGAATATCTTTTGCACCAGTATCCTCAAGGGTATTCCATCGACCGGCACAATATGACCCTTAATCCCGTGGGTCTTCATGGGCGTAAGCTTGAAGAGGATCTTTTGCTCGTTACGGCTGCGGCCTCGCATGTCGAGAACATTGTCCGGGCCGTGGAACAGGCCGGATGTGATGTTGAAAATTGCGTATACGCGGGGATCGCGGCGGCCCATGCGGTCCTGACGCCTGAGGAGAGGGAAAAGGGCGTCGTGCTCGTGGATATCGGCGAAACGCTGACAGGCGTCCTGGTGTATAAAGAAGACGTCGCCCGGCATATGAGCATCCTGTCTTTTGGAGGCAGGAATATTTCCGAGATCGTTTCTCAATTCTGCGGTTTGTCCCTGGAGGCCGCCGACGAACTGAAAAGGAATTCTCTGGAGCTGACCTCGGAGGAGGCCGGCTCCGAAGAAGTCCTGGTCCGCTCGGATAATGTTTATCGCAGCGTTAAGAAGGCCGAACTCGCGGGCGTGATTGCGCCAGAAATAGAAAAGTTCCTGGAAACGCTCAAAAGCCGTATTGCCGAAAGCGGACTGGAGCGTGTTTTGTCTTACAAGGTTGTTGTCGTTGGAGGCTTGAGCCTCCAGGAAGGCCTTTTGGAAAAGATGGAACGCGCCCTGGGCATGCCGGTCCGTTTAGGCCTGCCTCGAAGCCTGAACCAGACTTCTCTCTCTCAAGCCCCCCTGTATGCCTCTGCCGTCGGATTACTTGAAATGCAGCTGGAGGACCACCGGCGCAGGAGCTTTCCTTCCCAGGCCCAGGATAAGGCCCCATGGCGCAAGCTCGGGGATTATCTGGCCGACCTCTATCACGATTACTTCTAGCTTAGTAAATCTCAAGCCCAAAGCATAAAAACAATTAAGAATTAAGAATGAAGAATTGAACCTTGATCAATGGGCGGTGTCTTCGACCTTCGGTCTTCTGACTTCGGTCCTCTGATTTCGGACTTCTGAATTCAGACGTCAGATTTCCGAATTCCGATTTCTGGCTTCCAGCTTCGTTTTTGCCATAAGCCCTTAGCCATACGCTCTAAGCCCATTCTTCATTTTTCATTCTTAATTGTCTTTCGTCCTTCGTGCTTTCGTGCTTTCGTCTTCGGTTCTGTGGACCATGGACTATGGTCTAGGGACTATCTCGTCCTTCGTGTTTTCGTCCATCGGCACGTCCCCACGTCCTAGCATTCGAAGGATGCGAACGTCCTCACGGTCATCGTCCCTCGGTTTCTATGGAATATGGATTGTGGCCTGCGGACTGATTCTGTTGTGTTACTAAGGTTCATAAGTCCCAACTCGTTGACACTCACAAAGTTTTGTGTTAATTTACCCTGTATTCAAATGATAGAAAACAATATCCTGGAGTGTCAGGGGCGAATCCATGAGGCCCTGGCCAGGGCAGGCTGCCCGGACAGGCGCGTGACGTTGATTGCGGTGACCAAAAACGTGCCTGTTAAGGATATCTGTCAGGCGGTGGAGGCGGGAATCCTGGATTTTGGGGACAACAGAGTCCAGGAGGCTTTGGAAAAACATTCCGCTCTCCAGGCGTATGCGTCCGGCAAAGGCCTGCGTTTGATCCGTCATATGATCGGGCATCTACAGACCAATAAGGCCGGCCAGGCCGTCGGGATGTTCGACCTGATTCATTCCGTTGACAGTTTGAAGCTGGCGCGGGAGATCGACAAACAGGCTTTGCGTCTTGGAAAAGTCCAGGATATGCTGCTTGAGGTCAATGTTTCACAGGAAAAAAGCAAATTTGGATTTTCTCCGCAAACCCTGGAGACGGAGTTTGAGGCGGTCTGCGGCCTGCGATACGTGCGCGTGCGCGGCCTGATGACTGTGGCTCCGATGGCTGTTGATCCTCAGAGCGCGCGGCCGGTGTTCAGAGGGTTGCGTCTTTTGAAAGAGAAACTGGAGCGGGCCTCAAACAAGGCGTTGGAATTTCTGTCTATGGGTATGTCGGATGATTTTGAAGTGGCTGTGGAGGAAGGCGCCAATATGGTGCGCCTGGGACGCGCGATTTTCACCCAAGGGAGGCCATGACGGACACATTGAACATGGGGTTGATCGGATGCGGGAACATGGGCTCAGCCCTTGCCGCCAATCTTTCCAAAAAGAATATCTTTGGGAAGATATGTGTTTTCGATAAGGACAAAAAGAGGCAGGATGGTCTGGCGCGCGGTTTGGGCGTGGTTTCCGCCAAGAGCCTTGAGGATTTGAAACTTTGTTCGAACGTGATCCTGATCGCCGTCAAGCCGCAGGATTGCGAAGATGTCCTTACCCCGTTAAAAGATGTTTCCGGGAGCCTGATTATTTCTATCGCCGCCGGAGTGTCCCTCGCTTATCTGGAGGCCCGCCTTGCCGGCCCCAAGACGCGGGTTTTGCGCGCCATGCCTAATTTAAATGCCTTGATCGCCCAAAGCGTTACAGCCCTGGCCCCCGGCCGGAATATTTCTCCGGAAGATCTCGGTCTGGCCGTCGAGATGTTTGATGCTATCGGGGAAAGTGTTATTGTTCCTGAAGGGTTGATAGACGCTGTTACGGCTATTTCCGGCAGCGGTCCCGCTTTTGTGGCCTATTTGATGGATGAGGTGAAAGAGGATGCCCTGGAAAAGACGTTTTTGCAGGAGGCTTTGAGCTTCGGCCTGGAGAGGAAAGCCGCCGCAATCCTCGCCAGGGGAACGGTTCTTGGCACCCGCAAAAGTCTTTCCTTAAATTTTGATAGAGAGACCCTGATCAAGCGGGTCGCTTCCAAGGGCGGTACGACGGAAGCCGGTTTGAAGGTTCTTGAGTCGCAGCCTAAGACGCCTATGGCCTTGTCCGCGGCTATACGGGCCGCGTTTCAGAGAGCCAGGGAACTGGGCGAAGATAAGGGTTGATAAGACACTTTGCCGCGGAAAGGCCGCGCATCGGATTTTCCATAGGTCCAGGCGTTCGGAGTTAATCCAGAAAGGATAGGCATGGGAAAGATCGGTATCATCGGAGGCAGCGGCATCTATAAGATGGAAAATATCGGCTCCCTGAAGGAGGTGCGTGTTAAAACACCTTTTGGAGAACCTTCCGACGCGTTCAGGGTTGGTGAGATCGACGGGACAAAGGTTGTTTTTTTGCCCCGTCATGGCCGCGATCATTCTATCAGTCCTTCAGAGATCAATTACCGGGCCAATATTTTCGGCATGAAAAAACTGGGTGTGGACCGGCTGGTCTCTGTTTCGGCGTGCGGTTCCCTTAAAAAAGAACTCAAGCCTTTGGATTTTGTCCTTCCTGATCAATTCGTTGACAGGACCAATAGCGGCCGCAAAATGACTTTTTTTGAAGGGGGTGTTGTTGTCCATGTGGGTTTTGCCCAGCCGGTCTGCCCGGAATTGACGCGCTCCATTTATGAAACGGGCAAATCCCTGGGCCTGACGATGCATAAGGGGGGAACGTACCTGAATATGGAAGGGCCCGCTTTTTCAACCAAGGCGGAATCCCTCCTGTACCGGTCCTGGGGCATGGATATTATCGGCATGACCAATATGGCCGAGGCGCGCCTGGCGCGCGAAGCCGAGATGTGCTACGCGACTTTGGCTGCGATCACCGATTATGATTGCTGGTATGAATCCGAAGAACCCGTGACCGTGGATATGGTCATCGCGAATCTGACCCGTAACGCCGAAAATTCCAAAAAACTCATGAAGGAAGTGATCGGCCGGCTTGGCACAGCGCCAGGCGGATGCGCCTGCGGGGATGCGTTGAAATACGCGATCGTGACCGACAAAAAGGCCGTCTCCGCAAAGGTCAAGAAAGACCTGTCGCCGATCATTGGGAAATACATGCGCTAGCTTATCGCTGGAGCAGAAGAGAATGATGAATTAAGAATTCAGAAAGGTTTTTAGAAAATGGAATACAAGTCGACTTTAAATCTGCCTCAGACCGATTTTTCCATGAAGGCTAATCTCAGCCAGCGGGAGCCTAAGATGATGGCGTCCTGGGAGGAGGCCGGCCTTTATGAAAAGATCCGTTCGGCCTGCAGGGAGAAAGAGCTTTTTATCCTTCATGACGGTCCTCCTTACGCCAACGGCCTCATCCATATCGGCCACGCCCTCAACAAGATCCTCAAGGATGTTATTGTCAGATACAAGACCTTGCGCGGTTATAACGCGCCGTACGTTCCCGGATGGGACTGTCACGGCCTTCCCGTCGAACACCAGCTGTTCAAGGATCTCAAGAAAAACAAGGACCAGGTGGACAGGGTCGCTTTCCGCAGACTCGCGCACGACTATGCGCTGAAATACGTCGCTGTCCAGAAAGAGGAGTTCAAGCGGCTGGGCATCATCGGCGACTGGGAGCATCCCTATCTGACGCTGGATAAAGGCTACGAACATGCCATTCTTCGGTCATTCGGGGAGCTGGTGGAAAAGGGTTATGTGTACAGGGGATTAAAACCCGTGAATTGGTGTTTCCGCTGCGAAACCGCCCTGGCGGAGGCGGAAGTGGAATACGCGGACCATGAATCGGATTCGGTCTTCGTGGCTTTCAGCCTGACGGACGATGAGCGCAGCCTGAAGCGGGGGATTCCTTCAGGGACCTCCGTCGTGATTTGGACGACGACACCCTGGACTCTCCTGGCGAATGTCGCTGTGGCCGTACACCCGGATTTTGATTACGCGCTCATCCGTTCCGGGGAAAAGCGCCTGATCGTCCTGCTGGACTTATTTAACTCCGGTTTAAAGGAAAAATTTCATATCGATGAATATTCCATCGAGAAACAATTCAAGGGCCGGGAGCTTGAGGGATTGAGTTACGAACATCCTTTCGGCATCCGGCAGGGGACAGTGGTCCTGGCGGATTATGTTTCACGACAGGACGGTTCCGGGTGCGTGCATACGGCGCCCGGCCACGGCCAGGAAGATTTTATGACGGGCATGAAATACAAGCTGGATGTGATCATGCCTGTGGATGAACGGGGTCGGTTTGACCCAAGCGCCGGTGAATTTTCCGGCCAGCGCGTCTTTGACGCGAATGCGGGCATTATTCAGAAATTAGAGGGCCTCGGCGCGCTTTTGTCCGCCGAAAAAATGCGGCACACTTATCCTCATTGCTGGCGATGCAAACAGCCGCTGATCTTCCGCGCCACACATCAGTGGTTCCTGAAGATCGATCATCAGGCCTTGCGGGAAAAAATGAAATGCGCCATCCGCAGGGATGTGGCGTGGATACCGGCTTCCGGTCAGGAGCGTATCATGGCCATGGTTGAAAACAGGCCGGACTGGTGTTTGTCCCGTCAGCGTTACTGGGGCGTGCCGATCCCGGCCGTTATCTGCCGCAAATGCGGGCACCAGATTTTAGACAGCCGTTTGATCGCCGCGCTGGCTGAGCGTGTCGCTACGGAGGGGTCCGATATATGGTTCCAGAAGGATGTCAAAGAGTTCATTCCCGCGGGCTTGGCCTGCGTTTGCGGTTCGCAGGATTTTGAGCCTTCGACCGATATTCTCGACGTCTGGTTTGATTCGGGCGTCAGCCATCAGGCCGTTCTGAAAAACGCGCCTTTGGCCAAATTGCCTGCGGATCTTTATTTGGAAGGCTCGGATCAGCATCGGGGCTGGTTCCAGGCGTCCCTGATCGCCTCGATGGGCATCGATGGACAGCCGCCTTTTCGCTCGGTCCTGACCCATGGATTTGTTGTCGACGGGGAGGGCCGCAAGATGTCCAAATCTTTGGGGAACGTCGTTTCCCCTCAGGAGATCATCAAGGAATTCGGCGCCGATATCCTCCGCCTGTGGGTGTTATCAAGCGATTACAAGGAAGATGTGCGTGTTTCCAAAGGGATCCTGGCATTCGTGGCGGACGCTTATCGCAAGATCCGCAATACCGCGCGTTTTCTTCTGGGGAACCTGAATGATTTTGATCCGGACACAGACGGCCTGCCCGGCGAAAAGATGCTGGATATCGACCGGTGGGCCCTCGCCAGGCTGAAGATGTTTTTGGACGAGGTGACCCGGGGATACGACGAGTATGCCTTCTATCACGTTTTTCAGAGGATCTTCGCCTTTTGCAACGAGGAGATGTCTTCGGTCTATCTGGATATCCTAAAAGACAGGCTGTATACGGCGGGCCGTTCCACGGTCCAACGGCGGTCGGCGCAAACAGCGCTTTATGAAATCCTCCAGGTGTTGGTCAGGGTCCTGGCGCCCGTCATGCCTTTTACCTCGGAAGAGATTTACGCGTGCATGAAGCGCCGCGCAAGCGATGAGGCCCCAAGTGTCCATCTTTCCGGATGGCCGCAGCTGCGCGCGGAGCACGTGATCGGCCTTGAGGAGCTTTCGGACCTGGAGTTTATTCTCAGGCTAAGGCCCAATGTGCTCAAGGCACTGGAGGAAAGGCGCGCCCAGGGAGAGATCGGCAGTTCCCTGGAAGCCCGTCTTGTCCTTCGGCTCAAGGATCCCGGGGCTTTTAAGGTCTTTGACCGATACAAGGGACAGCTGCGTTTCCTGTTTATCGTTTCGGAGACCGTAATCGTGCTGGAAGAAGGCCTCAAAGAGCCCCTGGAGGTTTCTGTTTTCAGGGCGGAAGGAAAGAAGTGCGGCCGATGCTGGAATTATTCCAAAGATGTGGATGAGGATGCCCGCTATCCCGGCTTGTGCGGCCGGTGCGTGGAAGCGGTTCTTTCCCTTTGATGACCCCGAATCTTCATACCCGTTTCGCCCCTTTTCAAAAACACGAAAACAGGCAGTAAAAAAAGATTGCCATTTATTTTAAATCAATATATAATTGAGCATCTTCTTAAGGAAGGATGAGAAATCCAAAGCTGTTCACCCCGGATGTTCGAGGAGGTCGCTCGTGAAACCAAAAAAAATGGACAAGAAAACAACGGAGTTGTACAAAAAACTCCTTTTAGAGAAACGCGAAGAGATCGCAGGCGATATTTCCCACATTTCTGAAGAGACGCTCAAGAAATCCCAGAAGGACGCCTCAGGGGATATCTCCGGATACACCTTTCACATGGCAGACGTCGCGACAGATAACTATGACCGGGAATTTTCTCTCGGACTGGCGTCCAAAGAGCGCGGCGTTCTTATGGAGATCAATTACTCCCTTCAGAAAATCCAGGAAGGGACGTTTGGCTTCTGTGAATCCTGCAAAAAGCCCATATCCAAGATCCGGCTTAAAGCCGTGCCTTACGCGAAACTCTGCCTGAAATGCCAGCAGAGCAGGGAGACCCGCTAGGGTTTTTAAGGACGCTGGCTTGCGAACAAAGAGCCAGGGGTTTTCTGCTTTACGCTCTTTCCGCCCATGCCCACTCTCCAGGTGTTTTTGATCGGTGCCGCCGTATTCGCCTTTGACCGCCTGACAAAAGCGGCCGCCGAAGCGCATTTATCCTCCATCGGCAGCTACCCTGTCGTGCCGGACATTTTTCATCTGACCCTCGTTCATAATACCGGGGCGGCATTCGGCCTGTTCAAGAACGGGACATTCCTTTTGGCGCTCGTGACGATTTTGTGTGTCGGCGCCATTTTCGCGCTTTTGAATAACAGCCGGTGGTTTTCCAAATTTTTTTCCGGACCGCTGGACGGCTGGTTTTTGGCCGCCTTCGGATTGATTGTCGGAGGGGGCTGCGGTAATCTCTTGGACCGCCTGCGATATTCTTATGTGATCGATTTTCTGGATTTTCGGATTTGGCCCGTCTTTAATCTGGCTGATTCGGCCATAACGGCCGGAGGCATCATCCTGTTCTTCAAAATTTGTTTTCCGCCGAGAAAGGCCGTTGCATGAAGCCCGTGCTTTTTACGTGTCATTTCCTGACGATTTATACCTACGGCCTTCTTGTGGCCGTGGCATTCCTTGCGGCCAGCTGGCTGATCACCAGGGAGGCCGAACGCAGGGGTATGCCCTCTGAGACTATCAGCGTTTTTACGGTTTTTCTTCTTGTAACGGGTATTATCGGCGCGCGCCTGTTGTATGTGGCCCTGAATTTACCGGAATTTCTCCGGGACCCCCTGGAGATCGTCAAACTTCAGCATGGCGGCCTGATCTGGTTCGGCGGTTTTATCGGCGCCCTGACCGGCGGAATTATTTTTTTGAAGGTCAAACGGCTTGCGGTCCTGCCCGTCATCGATCTTTGCGCGCCTTATCTGGCCCTGGGGCAGGCCATAGGCCGTATCGGTTGTTTTTACAACGGATGCTGCTACGGCCATCCGTCCGCTCACGGGATCTTTTTCCCTGTCCATGGAGAGACGCTGTTTCCTTCCCAGATCCTGGATTCCTTCACTCTTCTGATCGTGTTCGTGATCCTCAAAATCCTGCCTCCGCAGAGAGACGGCCGTGTCTTTGCCGCCTATCTGATGCTCGCGGCCCTGCAGCGTTTTCTGCTGGAATTTTTCCGGGGCGACGTGAGACCGTTTTATTTCTCTTTGAGTTTTTACCAATGGATCTGCCTGGCGATTTTCGCGGCAGGGGTTCTTGTCTTCGCGCTTGCCCCGTCGTTTTCCCCAAAAAAACCGTTTAGGTCCTGATCTTATAGAAAGCCAGAGGCATCCCTTGAGATCCTGTGTGATCGGCGAAGATGGCGAGAATGTCCGTTTGGATGTTTATCTGACACAAATGGAGCCGGATTTCTCCCGGACCTTTGTCAAGGACTGGATCCTTGAGGGAAAGGTCCTGGTCAACGGCCAAAAGGTCAAGCCTCATTATAAACTCAAACCGGAGGATGAGCTCCAGTGGGAAACTTTGATTCAGGAGAAGAAGGGCCTGGAGCCTGAAGATATTCCGCTGACTATCCTGCATGAAGACGACGACTTGATCGTCGTTGACAAGCCCGCCGGTATGGTCGTTCATCCCGGGGCCGGCAACGAATTCCATACCCTGGTTCACGCGCTGCTGCATCATTGCGGGGAACTTTCCGAAGTGAGCGCCCTGAGGCCGGGGATCGTCCATCGGCTGGACAAAGACACCTCAGGCGTCATGGTCGCGGCCAAGAACAACAAGGCCCATTTTTCCTTAGCCAAACAGTTTAAGCAGCATACGATCGAGCGCCGGTATATCGCGCTTGTCGAGGGGTTGATCTCCTTTGACGAGGGGGTTGTCGATGTCCCCATCAAGAGGCACGTTGTGGACAGAAAAAAGATGTCGGTCAGCTTTGCCGAAGACGCGAAAGAGGCGAACACGTTCTACCGCGTGCTGAAAAGATATCAGGACTATACGGCCCTTGAGCTTTTTCCTCAGACGGGGCGCACGCATCAGTTGCGCGTGCATCTGTCTTATCTGGGCCACCCCATCCTGGGAGACCCTGTTTACGGCCGCAAGAAAAATTTTCCCCGCCTGGCGCTTCACGCCAAAGACCTCGGATTCGAACATCCCACGACAAAAGAATTTATGAAATTTTCTTCACCTCTGCCCGAAGACTTAAAAAAAGCCACGCCTGACATCAATCTCGAAGCGCCGCGTAAAAAACAGTGAAATCAGACATCCGAAGACCGAGTTCAGAAATCAGAAGGACAAGGGGCGGAAGCAGTGGCGGGCAGGCAGGTTTCATGATATAATTTTTCCTTAATGAAACCTTTAAAAATAAGACCTTGCCGCAAACTCCGGGGAACGGTCATTCTCCCCGGCGATAAATCCATTTCTCACCGCGCCGCCATCCTTGCCGCGTTAAGCCCCGGCCGCACGCTTATCCGTCATTTTCAATTTTCCGAAGACTGCCTGACAACGCTGTCCGCTTTAAAGTCCCTCGGTGTGCGGATCAAAAAAAATCCGGCCAAAGGCGAGGTTTCTCTTGTTTCAAAAGGAAGGCTTGCTTCGGCGGATGGAATCTTGAATATGGGGGAATCCGGCACCAGCGCGCGTGTTCTTATGGGGATTTTGGCTGGTCAGCCGTTTCTTTCCGAATTGACAGGAGCCCCTTCCTTGTCGCGCAGGCCCATGGCGCGCGTGATCGCTCCTTTGCGCCGGATGGGGGCTTTGATCCGGGCCAGGACGAAAGACAGGCAGTTATTTCTGCCCGTGCGCATTTTCCCTTCAAGCCTTCGCGGGATTTCCTGGCAACAGCAGGTTGCCAGCGCCCAGGTTAAGTCCGCCATTCTTTTTGCCGGACTTTTTGCCGAAGGAAAAACCAGGGTCCTGGAGTCGGCGCGTGTTTCCCGCGACCATACGGAACGGATGCTGAAATTTTTTGGCGCGAACATCCGGTTCGGCAGAGGGCAGGCGGAAATTCAGGGGGGACCTTTAAGAAGTCCAGGCCTTATGGACATTCCCGGGGATATTTCCAGCGCGGCGTTTTTTATCGTCGCCGCGCTTCTGCTCCCCGGTTCCAGAATTTTACTGAAGCGGGTGGGTGTTAATCCCACGCGCATGGGCGCGGTGCGTGTTTTGCAGCGCATGGGCGGCCAGATCCGTTTGAAGAACAAAAAAAACGGATATGAGCCTGTGGCAGACCTGGAAGTCCTGGCCAGTCCTTTGCGCGGTTGTCGCATACCTTGCGGGGAGGTCGCGAGCCTGATTGATGAACTCCCGGTTCTTATGGTGGCCGCGGTCCTGGCCCGCGGAAAAACCGTCATCGAGGGCATAGAAGAGCTTCGCGTCAAGGAGACGGATCGCATCCATTCCATGACTTGGAATCTCTTAAGGGCCGGGGGAACGGTCTCGGTGAAAAGATCCGGCAAAAGAGAGGATATTCATATCCAGGGCTCGGGCCGGCTTCAGGCAGGGCATTTTAAGAGTTTCGGGGACCACAGGACAGCCATGAGCATGTTTGTCGCTGCCTTGACCGGCCAGAAGGACTCTGTGTTGGACGATATTTCCTGCGCAAGGAAATCGTTTCCGGAGTTTTTGTCTGTTTTTGAACATCTTCTTGTCCGGTAAAGACTTTGCGTTCTGTTTTAAAAAAACGTATGGCGTCAAGTCGCCTCATATATATATTGACAGCGGGGTGGCGCTTTGCTAATATTTAACAAATCGAAAACAAACCTCTAACCCCATAAAATTCATGTCTATTTTATCAATGTTCCCCAGAAAGACCTTTAATTACCTATCCGGTTTGTTTTCCAATGATATGGGTATTGATTTGGGCACGGCCACGACCCTTGTTTATGTTAAAAACGAGGGAATTGTCCTGTGCGAGCCTTCTGTCGTGGCTTTGAAAAAAGGCGCGACCGTCAACAGGGTTCTGGCTGTGGGCGATGAGGCCAAGAAGATGCTGGGCCGTACCCCGGGAAATATCCTGGCTATCCGGCCGATGAAAGACGGCGTCATCGCGGATTTCGACATCACCGAAGCCATGCTGCGATATTTCATAAAGAAGATCCATAGAAGGCGCGTTTTGGTTTCTCCCCGCATGGTCATCGCGATCCCCTCCGGTATTACGGAAGTGGAGCGCAGGGCTGTCCGGGACTCCGCGCTGCGCGCGGGGGCCAGGGAGGTCCATCTGGTGGAAGAGCCTTTGGCCGCGGCCATCGGTGTCGGCCTTCCGATCCATGAACCTGCCGGAAATATGATCGTGGATGTCGGCGGCGGGACGACGGAAGTAGCGGTCATCTCCCTTTCAGGCGTCGTGTTTTCCAAGTCGATACGGATCGCGGGCGATGAGTTGGACGTGGCGATCGTGGAATATCTTAAAAAGAATTACAATTTGATGATTGGTGAAAGGACGGCCGAAGATATCAAGATCAAGGTCGGTTCCGCCTATCCCCTGGAAGAGGAGTTGAGCCTGGAAGTCCGGGGAAGGGACCTGGTCGCCGGTTTGCCGAAAATGGTGACGATTACGTCAGAAGAGATCCGTGACGCTATCGCCGAGCCTGTCCGGGCCATTGTGGATTTGACGAAGATCGCCCTGGAGAGGACACCTCCGGAGCTTGCCGCGGATTTGATCGACAGGGGCATTGTCCTGGCGGGGGGCGGTTCGCAGTTGAGAAGCCTGGACCGGATCATCGCTGAAGAAACCGGTCTTCCCGTGCATATCGCCGAGGACCCTGTGACGGCTGTGGCCTTGGGCACCGGCAAGATCCTGGAGCTGGAGAGCCGTTATCTGCGCGATGTGACGGTCGTGACAAGAACCGAAGGCATATAACCGTTTTTTCGCGGAAGCCTCTTTAAAGACAGAGCCGATGTGTTTCTCGCCAAAAGAAAACTGATACAATATTCCGTTTTTGCCCTCCTGTTTTTGGTCCTTGTCTTTTTTTCATTTCAGCGCTTTCCCTCTTACCTGCGTTCCACATTTTCCGATACGGCCCGTGTGCCCCTTTCAGGGCTTGGAATTCTTGGCCAGGAATTCCGGGCCTTTATTTTTTTCCATAAGAACTATTGGGAAAATAAGGCCCTCGAGAAGGAGAATCAGAGACTCAAAGGATCTCTTTTTGAGAAAGACGCGCTTGAGCAGGAGAACACGCGGCTCAGGGATCTTTTGGATTTGAAGGGCAGGGCGGAATTTCGCACGGTTGCGGCCTCTGTCATCGGCAGGGATTTCGGATTATTCGGGACTTATCTTATTTTAGACCGCGGACGCACGAACGGAATCAGCAAGGACGACCCCGTTATGACCTCCGCCGGCCTGGCAGGGCGCGTGCTTGAGATCGGGCAATACGCCTCCAGGGCCATCCTGCTCAATGATCCCGATCTGGCTGTTCCGGCCATAAATGTCCGGACCGGGGAACAGGGTCTGGTTTCAGGAAGCCTTGACGGCCGCTGCAAATTGCGTTTTCTGGATCCTGACAGTGATATCGCGGAAGGGGACATGGTCGCGACCAGCGGTTTGAATATGACGTATCCGGAAAATATTCCCATAGGCCGTGTCAAGCTGGTGGGTATGGAATCCAGCGGTTTGAGCAAATTCGCGATCATAGAGCCGGAGGTGAACCTTGCCTGCCTGGATTACGTTCTGATCGTGACTTCATTCAAAAATGATTAAATTCCTCGCGGCCCCGGCCCTGGTGATCCTGGAATACGCTTTCCATCAGTTTTTGCCTCACCCGTGGCTTCTGTTCGATCCCTTGCTGGCCCTGGTCCTGATCTTTACATTTTTTCATTATCTGGAAACCAAGCCGTTTGTCTGCTACGCCCTCTGGTGCGGGTTCTGGCAGGATTTGACCGCTATGAGCGGGTTTGGTGTTTTTATGATCTCTTATCTGGCCTGTGCCTTTGCCGCCGCCTTTCTGTCGCGCATCATCTATCGGCCTAACCGGCTGTTCATTTATCCCCTGGTCTTTCTGGGACAGATCCTGAACAATCACATCGCTTTTTTTCTGGCCTTGTTCTCCTCCGGCCGGATGATGCCGTATTCCTTTTTGTTTTTAGGAAGGACTTTTCTTGAAGCCTGCGGCACGGCGCTTCTGGCGTACCCTGTTTCCCTGTTTCTAAAAAAATGCGCACCCGAATCTACACCCTGAGCCTTCTTGCGTGCTTCTCCATCCTGACCGCCGGCCTGCTGGTCGTTCAGTTGGTTAAAGGGGGGCGGTATCATGAATTGGCCCTCAGGAATACGATCCGGCTGATCCCGGAAGAACCTTATCGCGGACGCGTCTTTGACCGCACAGGCGCCTTGATCGTGGATAATGCCCTGTCTTTTGACGCGGTGATCATCCCGCAGGAATTAAAGGACAGGACATCCGTGTTTGCCGAGCTGGGCCGGATCCTTTCTCTGGACGCGCGCGAGATTGAACGGCGCTATGACAGGGGGTATCTGAACCCTTTTACGCCTGTTCTCATCGCCGAAGGCGTGACGAAAATCATGGCCATCCGGCTGGAGGAGGAAAAACTGGATTTGCCGGGTGTGGCCGTTGAATTGAACAGCCGCCGGATTTATCCTTTTGCGAAGACGGCTGCCCATGTCCTGGGCTATATGGGGGAGATCGACAAAAGCCGCATCACAAGACTCAAGGATTACGGATATGATATCAAGGACCGCGTAGGCTACAGCGGTATTGAGGAACGGCTGGATCTTGTTATGCGGGGGGAAAAGGGAGGGCGGCAGATCGAGGTGGACAACAGAGGCCGTCAGGTGAGGCTTTTGGGATACAAGCCTCCTGTCGCCGGCGAGGATGTGACGTTGACCATTGACCTGGAGCTCCAGCAGGTTTCCGACCGGCTCCTGGAAGGAAAAAGGGGGGCCGTGGTCGTGATGGACGTTGACACCGGCGATGTCGTCGTATTGAGCAGTTCACCGGCGTTCGATCCGAATGTTTTTGTGACGCGGACCGACCGCCATGCCTTGAATTATTATTTGAATTCCGAGGACGCTCCGCTTTTTAACCGGGCTGTCAGCGGTCAGTTCCCGCCGGGATCGATCTTTAAGGTGGTGACGGTCGAAGCGGCCATGAGGACCGATAAGCAGTGGACCCCGTCGACATCTTTTCTTTGCCATGGACAGATGAAAGTCGGCAATCGTTTTTTCAAATGCTGGGATGTCCATGGAACACAGGATTTCAGGGCGGCCATGGCCCATTCGTGCGATATTTATTTTTATCGGATGGGGTTATCGGCGGGCCCTGATCAAATGGCGCGCACGGCGCAGGAATTCGGCCTTGCTTCTGCCACGGGCATTGATCTGCCGGCGGAGGCATCCGGTTTTATTCCAAGCCGGATGTGGAAGCGTCTGGCAAAGAGGGAAGGATGGTACGACGGAGACACGGCAAACTTTTCCATTGGCCAGGGTTTTGTCCTGACAACGCCCCTTCAATTGACGCGCATGATGGCCTCTATCGCCACGGGGTTTTTGGTCCAGCCGCGCCTTTGCGCCAAGGCCGGGGGAGAGGACCTGGGAGAACCGCTAAGGCGTCCTCTGAAAATGGACGCCCGTCACCTGGAATTATTGCGCCAATCCTTACGCGGCCCGGTTTCTCTGGCGAGCGGAACGGCCCACGCGCTGAATATCGCCGGCCTTGAGATCTGCGCCAAGACAGGCACGGCCCAGGTGCAGGGAAGCGAATCTCACGGATGGGTGGCGGGTTTTTTCCCGCTGCGCTCGCCGCGATACGCCTTTTGTGTCCTTTTGGAAAACGCGGGGACAAGCCATTACGCCGTAGGGCTGGCCCGTGAGCTTTTGGAAGAAGGGCAGAGGAGGGGGAAGCTGTGATGTCCTCGCGGCCGCAAAAAATCATTGTGCTCATCCTTTTTTTGTTTTTGGCGTTCGGCATCATCTGTCTTTACAGCAGCTGCCATCAAAAGGGCATCTTCGCCAAGCAGGACATTTTCGTCAAGCAGCTCTTGTGGATGGGCGTCGGCCTGGGCGTCATGGCCTTGGTGGCGTTGCAGGATTACAGAAAGCTGCGCTGGAGTTCGATCCCGCTCTATGTCCTGAGCGTGGCGACCCTGGCCCAGGTTCTTTTTTCAGGCCGCGCCATTATGGGGGCTCAGCGATGGATTTCTTTGGGCGAATTTTCTTTTCAGCCTTCGGAAATAGGAAAATTCGCCCTGATCCTTGTCCTGGCGCAGTATTTCAGTTCTAAGGGGCCGCAGGACCTTCAGGCGGATTTGGGGTCTGCCGGGGTTTCCAGAGGTTTGCTCGCGCCTTTGTCGCTGACATTGCTGCCTGTGGCTCTGGTCCTTCTGCAGCCTGACCTCGGCACGGCTGTCGTGTATCTGTTTATTTTTTTATCGATCGCTTTCCTGGCCGGCATTCGCGTGAGGTATTTGGCTGGCCTGATTCTGGCAGCCGGGGCATTCATGCCGGTCTTCTGGCATTTCTTGAAGGACTATCAGAAATCCCGCCTGATGGTTTTCCTGAATCCCAACTCCGACCCTTTGGGCGCCGGATACACGATCATTCAGTCCAAGATCGCCATCGGCTCCGGGCGTCTTTTCGGAAAAGGCTGGATGAGCGGCACGCAAAGCCAGCTCAATTTCCTGGCCGAGAGGCATACGGATTTCATATTTTCCGTCTGGGGGGAGGAATGGGGGTTTTTGGGAAGCCTGGTCCTGGTCGTTCTTTATGCCTTGCTTGTGATCATGATTTTGCGGGTCTCGGATATGTCGCGTGACCTTTACGGCCGTCTTCTGGCCGCGGGCGTGGCCGCCCTTATTTTTTTCCACGCTTTTATCAATCTTGCCATGAATATTGGCATGTGCCCTGTGGTCGGCCTGCCCCTGCCGTTTATGAGTTACGGCGGATCGTCTTTGGTCATTAACATGGCGGCGATTGGAATCGTATTGAGCATTGCCAGGCAGAAATAACGTGAGGACGTTCCGAAGGACGAAAGCACGAAGGACGAAAGCAGTCCACAGGCCACGGGCCACAGAAACCGAGGGACGATGACCGTGAGGACGTGGGGACGTACCGATGGACGAAAGCACGAAGAGCAATTAAGAATGAAAAATGAAGAATTAAGAATGAGCTTATAGCGTATAGCGAATAGCTTATGGCAAAAACGAAGCCGGAAGCCAGAAATCGGAATTCGGAAATCTGACGTCTGAATTCAGAAGTCCGAAATCAGAGGACCGAAGTCAGAAGACCGAAGGTCGAAGACACCGTCCATTGATCAAGGTTCAATTCTTCATTCTTAATTTTTAATTGTTTCTATGATTGAGATTTGGAAATTGAGTCAGTCAGTAATAGCCCCTAGTCCCTAGACCCTATTTTTTGTACTGTTTTTGCCCTATGCTCTTAGCCATAAGCTATGAGCCATACGCATAAGCTAACCCATGTCACAACTCGCCCTCGACAAAGAAGCGCTGCTTTCCGTCTTGAAACCCGCCCGTTACATCGGCGGGGAGAGGGGCTGCGCGCGCAAAGACCTGGCCAGGGCCGCTGTCAAGGTCTGCCTGGCTTTTCCGGATGTTTATGAGATCGGCATGAGCCATCTCGGCCTGAGGATCCTCTACGATGTGATCAACAAGCAATCTTCGTTCGCCGCCGAAAGGACATTCAGTCCCTGGGTGGATATGGAGGCGTTGTTAAAAAGCCGGGCAATCCCGTTGTTTTCCCTCGAATCCCAGGTCCCTGTGAAGTCATTTGATGTCCTCGGTTTTTCCCTGCAATATGAACTCAGTTATTCAAATGTCCTGAATATTCTCGCGTTGAGCGGCATCCCTTTGCGGGCCTCAGACCGGTTCCATGGGTCCTGGCCCCTGGTCATTGCCGGAGGTGTGTGTTGTCTTAATCCGGAACCCATGGCCCCGTTTATCGATGTTTTTGTCATCGGCGAAGCGGAAGAGGCTGTCCTGGAATTGCTCAGGAAATATGATGTCTGCAAGAGGAGAAAGGTTGACAAGCCGGGGATTCTGAAGGTCCTTTCGCGAATCAAGGGTGTCTATGTTCCCGCTTTTTATGAAAAGGCGTCGGCGGGAACGGCCTTGCAGCCCGTTGTCCCGGGGGCGCCTTCCAGGATCTTAAAAAGATTTGTGCGCCGGCTGGACCGCGCCATGGACTTTTCCTATTGGATCCTGCCTTATATCGAGATTGTCCATGACCGGCTCAGTATTGAGATCATGAGAGGCTGCCCGCATGGGTGCCGTTTTTGCCAGGCTTATGCCGCTTTTTATCCCTTGAGGATCCTGAAGAAAGAAAAAGTCCTTTCCCTGATCCGCAAACTCTACCGGATGACAGGATATGAAGAGATCTCTTTGTTGTCGTTATCAAGTTCCGACCATCCTCAGCTCGCCGAGATCGTCGGCGCCCTGTTTGAGGAATTCAAGGACAAGGGGGTCAGCATTTCCCTGCCGTCTTTACGCGCCAAAACCGTGGTCGGAGACCTCTCGCAGGTTTTTTCCAGCATGAGGAAGACGACTTTGACGTTTGCCCCGGAGGCCGGCAGTCAGAGGCTCAGGGATATCCTGGGCAAGGCCTTGCGGCTGGAGGATATCATGGATTCCGCCCGTCAGGCCTTCGCGTCGGGCTACAAGTCCCTGAAGCTGTATTTCATGATCGGTTTGCCGACGGAAACGGAGGAGGACTTAAAGGAAATTATTTCCTTCTGCCTGGCCCTCTCGCGACTCAAAAAGGAATTCGACGGCCATCCCGCCCGGCTCAATGTTACGATCTCCAATTTTGTCCCTAAGCCTCATACGCCCTTCCAGCGCTCAGCCGCGTGTCCTCCTTTTGAACTCCAGGCCAAGCAGGCATTTTTGAAAAAAACTCTTGGGTCCGCGCGCGGGTTTATTCATTTGAAATTCCATGATCCCCGGATGAGCCGTGTTGAGGGTGTTTTGGCCAGGGGGGACAGAAGATGCGCGGATGTCATTGAAAACGCTTTTACGGCCGGCGCGCGTTTTGACGCCTGGGATGAGCATTTTAACCCGCGGTTATGGGAACAGGCTTTGGACAGGGCGGGTTTGCGCGCGGAGGATTTTACGGCAGAACGGTCCAATGAGGAGGACCTGCCCTGGGCTTTGATTGATACGGGCCTGCCCGCGAAAAAGAGCGTTTTTTTGACCGGCGAGCCGACCAAAAACGTTGACGTTCCCCGCAAATTATGTTAATGTATAGCTTATCGAAAGTTACGGCAATCGCTGTCCTTAAAGAGTAGCGGAAGATGGAGAGAGCCATGGCGAAAAATATTGCAAAGAAGCTGTCCATTTCATCCCGGTCCCTGAGGCCTCAGCTGATCATCGCCTTCTGCCTCATGTCCATCATCCCGATCCTGGCCCTCCTGAATTTTGTTTTTCCCAGCGTTCTTCCCAGAAATTTTCTATTGATCATTATCGTTACGATCGTCCTGTTGTCGATCCTGGGCTTTATCGTCATCAAACGCATTATTGATCCCATTATCGAAATCAATTCTGAAGTCAAGGTGATCGCCAACGGCGAGTTAAGCCATCAGATCAATATTTCCAGAGAGGACGAGATCGGAGAACTGGGACAGTCCTTGAATCAACTCACCCAGCGGATCAAGAGCAATATGGACGAGCTCAAGATCTACGGCGAGAGGACCAAGGAGATCAATCTGCAGATCAACCGGCAGGTTATCGCCTTGAACGGCCTGTTGCAGATCAGCAACCTTATCACAAAAAGCGCCCATCTTAAGGATGTTTTTGACGTCACAATCTCAAAGCTGGCCCAGATGGCGCAGTCGTCTTTGGCGGTCCTTATTTTTAAAAAACAGGACGGGTTCGATGTCGCGGCGCAATACGGGGTTTCCGACGAGGTTGTTGCCGGCCTGATGATGAGCTCCAACAGCGGCCTTCTTTATCACCTGCTCGCCGCGTCCAAGCCGTTTTTGAAAGTCGATGAGGCCGTGCAGGGAGGGGTCGCCGAAGAGCTCCTGAAGATTCTCGACGCGCGCAATCTTCTGATTTATCCGGTCTTGGTCCAGGGCAAGCCGCATGGGATCTGCATTATCGGCAATCAGCTGGAAAAATTCCGCTATACCAACGATGATGTGGAGTTGCTCAGCATTTTCGCCAAACAGCTTTCCATCGCCGTGGAAAATGATTTTCTGTCTCACAAGGTCAAGGACCTGGAAGTCAAGGATGCTTTGACCGGCCTGTTCAACAAGCGGTATGTCATCATGCGTTTTGAAGAGGAGATCCTTCGGGCGATTTCCCTGCAGCAGCCCTGTTCCCTGGTCGTCGTAGCCCTTTCGAATGTCGTTTTCTTCCGGCAGAATTTCGGGGACGCGGCGGCGGATGAAGCCTTGGTCAAGGTCGCCTCTTTGCTGAAGGCTTTTGTGCGCGAGATCGACAGGGCCGCCCGCCTGGAAGAAGGCATTTTCTGTATTGTTTTTCCTCAGAAGAACAAACGGCAGGCCGAACATATCGCCGAGCAGATCAAGGAGAAGTTAACGCAGACCCTTCAGGACGCCGACCAGCGAAAACGGCTGGCCTTTAACCTGAGCGTCGTGGAAAATCCGATTGACGGGGCTGACGCGGCCGTCCTGCTGCAGAAGGCCCTGGAGATCGCCGGGGTCAGGACCGCGGGACCAAAGGCATAAGATGGCATCATTAAAACGGGTTACCACAAAGCAACTGGGCGAGCTTTTGATCGAGAGAAAGATCATCTCTCCTGAACAGCTTCAGAAGGCCCTGGAATATCAGAGGGTCAACGGCGGCTTGATCGGCGAAATCCTCGTCCATCTCGGGTTCTCGCGCGAGGAGGATATCGCGCAGGTCCTGACCGCGCAATACGGCTATCCGTACCTGCCTTTGAACAATTACGATATCGACGCGGAGGTTTCCCGGATCGTCCCTGAACAGGTCGCCCGGCAATACTGTCTGATCCCGATCGACAAGATCGGCAATAATCTTACGGTCGCTATGTCCAACCCTCTCAATACGCAGGCCATTGAAGATGTGGAAACGATCACGCATTGCGTTGTCCAGGCGTTCGTGAGCACGGGGACAGACATCAAAAAGGCCATCGAGAGGAGTTATGTTAAAAAGTAGGTTGAATGGCTTTGAAAAATAAAATTCCGCCATTGAGTTCTAAGAAATTTCCCTCATATTTTATGCGCGCAGCCGTGGACGCCACCTTGTCATCTCTGACCCCAAAATCTATAGGAAAATCCCGATGGGTTCTTTAAGAGAACGCCTGCAGGAGATCCTGATCAAGAACAAGCTTATTTCCGAGGATGACCTGAAGCTCGCGCTCCAGGTCCAGAAAGAGCATGGCGGAAAATTAAGCGATTGTCTCGTCAAACTGAATCTGATCAGTGAAAAGGATCTTCTTCTGGCCTTGAGCGAAGGCCTGGGGTTTCCTCCCATCTCGCTCGCCCGTTTCAAAATCGATCCGGAAATCATCAAACTCATCCCCAAGGAGATGGCCAAACATTATCAGATCATTCCCCTCGCCAAGATGGGAAAGAGCCTGACCGTGGCCATGGCCGACCCCTTGAACGTCTTTGCCATCGACGATGTCAAGACGTTGACGGGCTATGAGATCAACCCCATTATCGCCGAGCAGCGGGAGATCCTGCTGACGATCGAGCGCCATTATGAACAGCCCGCCACGCAGGTCATCGATGAGATCATCAAAGACATTTCGGATATGGACATTGAGGTCGTGCGCGCCACGCAGGAGGGCATGCCGGACACGCAGGAGCTGGTGCGGCTGACCAAAGAGGCGCCTGTCATCAAGATCACCAACCTGCTTTTGGAGAAGGCCATCGAGATGAATGCCAGCGACATTTTGCTGGAACCCTGGGAGCGCTCTATGCGCGTCCGCGTGCGTGTCGATGGAATGTTGCGCGAGATCGAAGGGCCGCCTTTGAAATTTCATGAGCCCATTGTTTCGCGCATCAAGGTCATGTCGGAACTCGATATCGCCGAGCATCGGCTCCCCCAGGATGGCCGTTTTAAGGTCCGTATCCAGGACCGTTTTGTCGATTTCCGCGTATCCATCCTGCCGTCTTTTTTCGGCGAGAAGGCGGCCCTGCGTATCCTGGACAAGAGCATGGCCACTCTGGATCTCGACCGTTTGGGATTCGACGCCGCGACGCTCGCCACGCTCAAAGAGGCCGCCGACAAACCCCATGGCATGATCCTGGTGTGCGGACCCACGGGCTCCGGGAAGACGACCACGCTCTATTCCGTCCTTAAATATGTCGATACGCCGGAAGACAATATTATTACCGTCGAAGACCCGGTGGAATACCAGCTGGAAGGCATTAACCAGGTGAGCGTGAGGCCGGAGATCGGCCTGACGTTTGCCAGTTGTCTGCGTTCTATTCTGCGGCAGGACCCGGACACGATCATGGTGGGAGAGATCAGGGATTTTGAGACTGTGGATATCGCTATCAAAAGCGCCCTGACCGGGCATTTGGTCTTGAGCACGCTCCATACGACAACGGCCGCGGGCACCATCGTGCGCCTGGTCAATATGGGCGTCGAACCTTTTCTGATCACTTCCTCCATCATCTGTATTTTGAACCAGCGTCTTGTACGCAAGGTCTGTGAGTCCTGCAAGGAGAGTTATCAAGTGGATGCTTCCCTGGCCAAAACCCTCGGTCTTTGCGGGGCGGAAAAGGATTCGAATTTTTACCGCGGCAAGGGATGCAAGCGGTGTTTTAATATCGGGTACTCCGGCCGCACCGTTATCGGCGAGGTGCTGGCCCTGACCCCGGCTGTCCGCGAACTGATCATCAACAGGGCGCAGGAATCGCAGATCAAGGCCATGGCGCGAAAAGAGGGCATGAGAACCCTGCGTGAAAACGGGCTGAAAAAAGCCATGGAAGGGCTCACTTCCCTGGAAGAGGTTTTGCGCGTAACGGCGCCGGATGAGGCGATTGACCGATAGCCGATGAGGGAGGCAAAAACGAAATCAGAAGTCGGAAGTCGGAAGGCTGATGGACGAGGGACGATGACCGTGAGGACGTTCGCATCCTTCGAATGCTAGGACGTGGGGACGTACCGATGGACGAAAGCACGAAAGCACGAAGGACGAAAAAACAATTAAAAATGGGCTTAGAGCGTATGGCTAAGGGCTTATAGCAAAAGCAGAAGACAGAATTCAGAAATCCGAAATCAGAAGACCGAAAATCAAAGTTCAATTCTTAATTTTTAATTGTTTCTATGATTTGGGGTTTGGGATTTGGAAATTAAGCCAGTAGCTGGCAGTCCGAATTCTTGAACTCCTGGTGTGTGGAAAGACAAAACAATGGCAACCCTAAAAAAACGATTAACGGACGCTCTCCTGGCGGCCAAATTATTATCGCCTCAGGACCTGGAGAAGGCTGAAAAACTCCAGGCCCAGAGCGGTGAAAATCTCAGGGATATCCTGATCCGGCAGGGGTATGTGAAGGAAAAGGAATTGATAGCCGTCCTTTCCAAAGAGCTTTTCATCCCTTATCTGGAGTTGGGCAAGTATAAGATCGATCCGCAGGTGATCCAGCTGCTTCCGGAGAAGATGGCCCGCCAGTACAAGGTTGTCCCTTTGTCCAAGATCGGCAATGTCCTGAGCGTGGCGATGAGCGACCCTTTGAATATTTTCGCTCTCGACGACCTCAAGGCCGTAACAGGCTTTGATATCGACGTGGTCCTGGCGGGCGAAAAAGACATTATCAAGGCGCTGGATAAATTTTTTAAGGGCATGTCCCCGGAAGATGATATGACCAGCGTCCTGGAAGAACAGGAGAAGGGCGGGGACGTAGAGGTTGTCAAGATGGACGGCACGATCGAGCTGGGCGCGGTCGTTGAGGAAAGCGAAAAGGCCCCCATCGTCAAGATCGTGGATTTGATGCTGACGGAGGCGTTAAAGAAGCGCGCTTCCGATATCCATATCGAACCCTCCGAGCATGACCTGCGCGTGCGTTACCGCATCGACGGCCACCTCTACGATGTTTTCAGGCTTCCCCGGAAAAATCAAAACGCCGTCCTGGCGCGTCTGAAGATCATCTCAGGCCTCGACATCACCGAGGCCCGGCTGCCGCAGGACGGCCGGTTCAAGGTCAAGCTCAAGGACCGTGAAATTGATTTTCGCGTCTCGGCTCTTCCGACGACGTTCGGCCAGAAATTCGTCCTCAGGACGCTGGATAAGTCGAAATTATCGCTGGGTTTCGATTCCTTAGGCATGACGGAAGAGCCGCGCCGGCTTTTTGAGGAAGCGGTCACAAAGCCTTATGGAATGATCCTTATCACCGGGCCTACGGGGTGCGGAAAATCAACGACCCTTTATTCGATTCTTAACAAATTGAACAGGCCGGAATCCAATATCGTGACCATCGAAGACCCCGTCGAGTATCAGGTGGAGGGCATCACGCAGATCGCGGCCAGGCCTGAGATCGGCCTCACCTTTGCTTCGGGTTTGCGGTCTGTGCTGCGGCAAAGCCCGGATGTGGTCATGGTGGGGGAGATCAGGGATTCCGAGACCGCGGATATCGCGATCAAGGCGTCTTTGACCGGGCAGGTCGTTCTGTCCACGCTGCATACCAATGACGCGGTAGGTGCCATTACCCGGCTGATCGACATGGGCATCGAGCCTTTTCTTGTGGCCTCCAGCCTTATCGTGACCTCGGCCAAGCGCCTCTGCCGCCGGGTCTGTCCGCGATGCAAGGAACCCGCGGATATTCCGAAAGAGTCCTGGAAGAAGCTGGGATTGGACCGGGTCATTGCGCCGGGAGAAAAACCGACATTCTTTCACGGAAAAGGCTGCGCGTATTGCAACCAGTCCGGTTATTTTGAACGCATCGGCATCCACGAAGTCCTGATGATTGACGATTCCATCCGGAACCTGATCATTCGCAGGGCTTCTTCCGGAGAGATCAAGGAATTCGCCCTGAACGAAAAAGGCATGAAGACCTTGAGGGACGATGCCATGCTTTTGGTGACAAGGGGCATGACAACGCTTGAAGAGGCTTTGAGGGCGACGACTGAAGAATAAGTATTTTTATCAGATGAAGAATCCTGTATAATATATGTCTAACCATGAACGGACCTAAAGTTTTAGTGATCGATACGGATGAATCCTGCTGCGCGCTGATCAAGACGGCTTTAACGACGCGCGGTTTCCAGGCCATCGTGGCTTTGTCCGCGAGGCTGGGGCTGCAGTTTTTTGAACAGGAGAATCCCGGCCTTGTCTTCGTGGAACTCGGGCTCAAAGACCTGGATGTGCGCTATCTGGTGCGCGAGTTCCGCAATAAGGACGAATCCGTCGGGGTCGTCCTGATGAGTTATCAGGACCAGGCCAATCTTGTCCAGGAGGCGCTTATTTTAGGGGCGACGGATTATCTTTACAAGCCTTTGCGTTCGGACGAGGTTTATTTCAAGACCAAACAGGCCTTTGAGATCCGTAAGTTCGTTGTGAATAACAGCCGGTCGCTCAAGGGTATTGAAGAGCGCAATATCTCCCTTCAAAAACAGAATCTGCTGCTGGCCAAGCGTATTGAAGAGAGCACCAAGAACCTCACGCGGCTTTATGAAGACCTGAAAGAGACATATATGCGCACGATCAAGGCCCTGGCGCACGCCATTGATGCCAGAGATCATTACACCTTTTCCCATTCCGACAACGTCACGCGTTATGCCGAAGCCATTGCGCGGGAAATGAAGGTCGACGCGCTCTATATCAACGATATAAAGGACGCCTGCCAGCTTCATGACCTCGGAAAAATCGGCGTCCATGACAGCGTGCTCAGCAAACCTTCGGCTTTGACGGAAACGGAAGTCGGCGAGATCAGGCTTCATGCGGAAAAGGGGGCCCAGATCCTGGAACCTCTGAAGTTCCTGGACCACGTCATCGATATTGTCAAGCATCATCACGAACGATGGGACGGCAAGGGCTATCCGGACGGCCTGTCGGGAGAACAGATCCCCCTGGGCGCCAGGATCATGGCCGTGGCAGACAGTTACGACGCCATGGTTTCGGCAAGGCCTTACCGCAAGGTCGGCTTGACCACGCATGAAGCGATCGAGGAGATCCGCAGGAATTCAGGGACTCAGTTTGATCCCAAAGCGGTGGAAGCTTTTTTGAAAGTGGTTGAAAGTTTTTCTTAAAACAAAGAGAGAAGCGCATGGGCTTATACGGATACGTCGGCAAGGACAATCAAGGCCTGCGGATGTCGGGCGTGATCGAAGCGGCTACCGAGCATGACGCCATTGCCGCCCTGCACAAACGCAGCCTTATTGTTATTTCCGTCAAAGAAGAGCGCGCCCGCAAAAAAGTGGCCGAGAGCGGGGTCAAACTCGACGACCTCGTTATTTTCTCGCGTCAGCTGGCCACGATGGTGGAAAGCGGCATCACGCTGGTGCAGGCCCTGGGAATATTGAGCGAGCAGGCGGAAAGCAAGATTCTTTCCGGTGTGACGCTGCAGATCAAGGAAGATATCGAGAGCGGTTCCAGTCTTCATGAAGCCCTGGGAAAACATCCCAGGATTTTCTCCAATCTCTACGTCAACATGGTCAGGGCGGGGGAGACCTCCGGACTCCTGGATGAGATCTTAGACAGGCTGGCCAGCTATCTGGAGAAATCCAGCGCCCTGCAGAGAAAAGTGAAATCTTCCCTGGTTTATCCGGCTGTTGTTGTCAGCATGGCCGTTTTGATCACCATCGTCCTTCTTGTTAAGGTCGTGCCCACATTCAAAGGCATATTCGCTTCTTTGGGCGGGACCTTGCCGTTGCCCACGCAGATCCTGATCTTGATCTCAGACACGCTGCGGCGGTTTTTTCCATTTGTTGTCGGGGCCGTCGTGGCCCTTGTGTTCGCCGGAAAAAAGTATATCAACACGCCGAAAGGGCGGTATCAGTTCGACGCGCTGACCCTGCGCGTGCCTGTGTTCGGCCCCCTGATGCGCAAAGTCGTTGTCGCCAAATTTTCACGAACTCTTTCAACACTGGTCAAAAGCGGCGTGCCTATTCTCAACGCCCTGGATATTGTCGGCAAGACTTCCGGGAACATGGTGGTGGAGGAAACCGTGGCCAACGCGCGCACGTCCATCCGTGAAGGCGAGCCTATCGCAGAGCCTCTGTCCAAGAGCGGCGTTTTTCCGCCCATGGTCGTGCGGATGATATCCGTGGGGGAACAAACCGGCCAGCTGGAGAAGATGCTCACCAAGATCGCGGACTTCTACGACGAACAGGTGGACGCCGCGGTTTCAGGCCTCACCTCCATGATCGAACCGCTGGTCATCGGGTTTCTCGGCATTATCATCGGCGGCATTGTCATCGCCCTCTTTATGCCGATCTTTAAGATCACCGAACTCATCAGATAAACGTCCTTTGCGCTTTATCTTCGGTCTCTTCTCACTTCCGACCTATCAGTTGTCAGCCTGGCCTAATTTCCAAATCCCAAACCCGAAATCATAGAAACAATTAAAAATTAAGAATTAAGAATGAAGAATTGAACTTTGATTTTCGGTCTTCTGATTTCGGTCTTCTGATTTCGGACTTCTGAATTCAGACGTCAGATTTCCGTTCCGATTTCTGGCTTCCGGCTTCGTTTTTGCCATAAGCCCTTAGCCATACGCTCTAAGCCCATTCTTCATTCTTAATTGCTCTTCGTGCTTTCGTCGCTCGGTTTCTGTGGCCCGTGGCCTGTGGACTGCTTTCGTCCTTCGTGCTTTCGTCCTTCGGTTTCTGTGGACTCCTGGCCCGTGGCCTGTCGACTGGTTTCGTCCCTCAGCCTTCTGATTTCTTTTCTTGCCATATGCCCTTAGCCATACGCCCATCCCGGCTTGAAATCCCATCAATTCATGTTATACTTTTGTTAAGCTAAACGAAAAAGGTAAACCATCCTGCCGAAGGCAGGGCCTCTTCTAAAGAGAGGTTCGAAAGAGTGGGGCACAAAGCTATAGGGCCTGATCGTATCTCATAAGCGATGGCAGCCGGCTGCCGAAATGAAGTTTTCACGTGCTCCTATTCCCAGAATCTCGCGCAAGAAGGGAATAGGTTTTTTATTTGTTGCCCTTTTTGAGGGACGGTTTAAGCCATTTTTTATATCAAAAATTTTTATTGACTAAAGGAAAGGAGGTGGGGTAAAATTACTGTAAATCATTGGCAGGCTTTGCGCTTCAAATACCAGGCATAGTTTTACTTTTTGAGAAATAAGCGTAAGGTCAATCTGAGCCAGGAAAGGGGGAAAGAAGCAAATGCGTTCAAAAAAAGGTTTTACGCTTGTAGAAATCATGATCGTTGTCGCCATCATTGTTTTATTGGCAGCGATCGCGATTCCGAACCTTCTGAGGGCAAGATTAAGCGCTAATGAGGCCACAGCCATCGCGGCTATGAGGACTCTGAGCACAGCCATGGAGTCTTATCGCGCCGCGCAATCGCCTCCGGCTTATCCAAGCGCCTTGACCAGTCTGAATGCGTCTAATCCGCCTTATATTGATTCCGTCCTCGCGGGCGGCAACAAGTCGGGTTACACGTTCACGATCGCGGGCGGCGGCAACACGTACAGTGTTGTCGGCACACCTCAGACAGCAAACGTGACCGGCGTGCGTTCATTCTACGTCGATCAATCCGGAGTTGTCAGAGTTGGAAACTCCTCCAGCGGCACACCGATCGAATAACAGTTGGAGTTGAAAAAAAAGCGGCTGCTTTACGGCAGCCGCTTTTTTTATGACCCGTCGTTCTCATCTCCCTTCAAAAGACCTTTTTTAACACCCTGATTTTTTTAAAAGGGCATGAATTTCATTGACTTTTGTTTGTAAAACATTAAGATAGTATTATATTAATAATAAAGACTTTATGAATATTCCTTCCTTAAAGAAGATCAAAAAATCCGGCGGTTTTACCCTTTTGGAACTCATGATTGTCTGCGGTATTGTCGTGGTCGTTCTCGTAGGGCTTCTGGCCACCTATGTCGCCTGTTTTGAACTGGCAGAGACAACGAGAAACACGCACATGGCGCTGGTAGAGACCAAGGCTGTCCTGGAAAATATGAGGGGGATCGCTTTTACCAGCGTTTATGGCACATACAATGGGCATGTTTTCCAGGTTCCTCAAATGGCCGCCAACCAAAGCCTGGGATATGTTGTGATCAATAATTCCAATGCTTCTCTGTTGCGTGTGGACGCGGGTGTCTGCTGGAAACAGAAGAACGACAGGATCATCGGGGAATGTCAGGAGAGTTCCGGTGCATTGGTCTTTTCCGATGCCAACGGCAACGGCATCCTGGATTCTCCCGTGCAGGTGACAACCCTCATGTCGCAAAGATGAGACGACCCGATCGAATAAGGCTGATGGAAAAAAGAGGTTTTACCCTGCTGGAAGGCCTTGTTGTTTTTTTTATTTCAACGATCGTCATGGGGGCTTTGCTGATGATGCTGTCTTCCGGCCGCCGCACCTGGTATTCCGTGGACGCGCAGATCACCCTCCAGCAGGAACTCAGGAAGGCCCTGGGCCAGATGTTGACGGATTTGCCGCAGAGCTCTGAAATACAGATTTCCTGTCCTTCCAGCGGGACCCTGTGTCCGTCTTTGTCTTTTAATGTGTCGCGCGGAGTTCTGTCGGGCGGAGCCGTTAACTGGAGCGCGAATCCGATCAATTATTCCCTGTCTTCCGGTCAGATCCTGCGGACAGAAGGCGCAAGCGTCAGGGTCCTGGCCAATCATATCGCGAATATGACTTTTCAGCGGCAGGCGGGATTATCCCGTGTGGTCCAGATAAATTTGACCGCCCAGAAACAGGATCAGTTTAACAGGACCTTGACGGAGAGTCTGTCGACGTCTGTGATGCTGAGGAATTAAGGGCGAGAGAGGGGCTTATGTTCAAGAGACTGAGCAAAAGATTTAAAGGCAAAAGGGGTTCGATCCTTGTCGCGTCTTATCTCGTGCTGGCCGTGCTTCTGATCCTGGGAACTCTTTTTTTCAGCCGGATCGTCAGCGACAGGAAGCTTATGGATATTTCCAGGGAAAGGCTGGAGGCCTTTTATCTGGCGGAAGCCGGGGTGGACAGGACCATCCGGGAACTGGACGACAATTTCAACTATTCCGGCAGCGGCGCTCCTGTGGCCCTTGGCCGGGGAGAATATGAGACGGTCGTGACCGTTCTGTCTTCCACCAGGCGTTCTATTGATGCCAGGGGGTATATTCCTTCCAAAGCCGACGCCCGCGCCCAGCGCAGGATCGAGGCGATTATCAGGAAACAGACGCCTCCTAACTTTTATGATTACGCTATTTATTCTTCCCACGATATTGATTTTAACGGAACCAGTTATTCCGTGACAGGGGACATTATTTACGCCAACAGCGTGGACAATTCCGGCAATGTCAACGGAACCGTCACGCAGGACGCCAATGTTTCGCCGCTGGCGCAATTCGACTTTATGGTCCTGCGCGCCATCGCAGTCAGCCAGGGGAATCTCTACGACGCGGCGCGGTTGTCCCAGGTCCAGAAAAACAAGGATTCCTATCCTTCCAGTTTCTGGTTTTCTGCTCCCACGGATCCGGCCGATCCGGCGACCGGTACCCCGAATGTGGTGTATGTGGAAGGGGATATGGTGCTCAACGGGGATATCGGGACCATCGGAGGGTTCTTCCTCGTTGTGGGCAATGTGTTGACGGATCCCGAGGATACCTCGGATACGACCATTAACGGCAATGGCCAGGTCGCAGGGTGTATTTACACGACGGGGAAATTCAGGGTCAACGGCGGCGGCGGAAATTTGAATGTCGACGGCGGCGTATGGTCCGGAACGGATTCCGACTTGAATGGAAACGCGACGATATCGTATAATGGCTTTTTCATGGATGCCGTCGAGAGCATGATCAACGGCCTCGGGGCCAGCGGAGTGGCACAGATGATCAGCTGGAGAGAGATCGAGTGATGAAGAAACAGGTCATAGACAGCGGTTATCTTAAAGAACAGTTCGCCAAAGGCCTTAAGGCCGTCCAGGGCCTTTTGCGTCAGGGGATCCCGGAAGCCGAGCCGGCCGGAGGCCTTCTGGGCCTGGATATCGGAACGGATTCGGTTAAGATCGCGCGCCTGGATACAGACAAACAGCCTTTTGTCCTTTTGGGATACGCGGTCGAAAAGATCGATCAGAAGAATGTTCGCGACACGGTCAGCAGGGCCATAAAAAAAAGCGGGGCTTCGCAGGAAGAGGTGTGTGTCCTGTCGCTCAGCGGCCAGGGTGTGGTTTCCCGTTATGTGGAACTCCCTTTGATGAGTAAGGCTGAGTTGGAATCTTCCATGAAATTCGAGATCGAGAAATATGTCCCGTTTCCTTTGGCTGAAGTTTCGACGGATTACGCCGTGGCCGGGGAAATGAAAGACAAGGCCAAGACCAGCATTTTGATCGCGGCGGCCAAAAATGACCTTGTTGGGCGCAAGGCCGCTTTGGCCCAGGAGTTAAGCCTGAAGGTCAAGGCCCTGGACCTGGATGCCCTGGCCCTGGCCAATTTTTACACCGAGATCGTGGGGAAGCAATCCCTGCCGGCGTGTTACGCCGTCATCAATATAGGTCGTTCCAACAGCAACATGAATATCCTGGTCGAAGGGCGGCCCTTCCTGAGCCGCGATATTTTTATCGGCGGGGAGGATTTGACCAAAAAGATTTCAGAAGTTTTGGAAATAGACATGACGGAAGCGGAAGCCCTTAAATTTACACCCGGCCTGAAAGAGGAGGCCGTGCAGTCGGCTATGGAACCTGTTCTCGGCAATCTGGCTTCGGAAATCCGCGTGTCTTTGGATTATTTTGAATCCCGGGGGAACAGGTCTGTGGATAAGGTTTTTATGACGGGCGGGACAAGCCGTCTCAGAGGGCTGCGGGAATATCTGGAACACGCCCTGGCTGTGGATGTCGAAAAAATGGATTTTACGGATCGGCTGAAACTGGCCGCCTCTATAGACGCCGAGGCCTTCAAGGCGGAGGCTGATCTTCTGGCTGTCTCGCTGGGGCTGGCTTTGAGGACGGAAAAATGATCGCGATCAATCTGCTTCCCAGACAGATGAGGAAGGCCGAAAAGAAGATCGTCTTGCCCTATAAGACGTATCTGTTGATAGGGGCGGCAGTGCTTGTCCTGCTTCACATTCTTCTGTTCGGCCTGGTGTCCGCGAAAAAGATCCAGGTGACGGCCCTGAGGGCGAATCTGAACAAAATTTCCTCAGAGGCCAAGGATGCCGTAAAAGCGAAGAACGATGTGAAGGCCGGCGAGGAGCGCGTGAATGCTCTGAAAACCGCCTTGTCCCGCAGGTTCAGCTTGACGGAACTTTTGTCGGGTTTGAGCGAGAGCGTGCCCAAGGGCCTTTGGATGGAAAGATTTTCCCTGTCCAATGAAGGGATGATCCTCCAGGGGACCGTTGTGTCTTTGTCGCAGAACGAGATGACGATCATTGGGCGTTTCCTGCAGGGCTTGAAGGCGAACAAGACTTTTGAAGCCGCTTTCACCAAGATCGAGCTCGCCTCGGTTCAGCGCAGGTCGATCAAGACCTATGATGTCGTGGACTATGTTTTGCAGGGGGAGTTTAAAAAATGAAGACACCCTCAAACGAAGAACTTTTCCAGTTTTTCAGGAATATCAAGAACAACCCGAAGGCCATTATCGGCATTGCCGTCTGTCTGTTTTTTCTGGACGCGGTTTTTCTTCTTCGCGGACAACTGTCGCAGATCGGCCGCTCCATCGTTGAAGCCCGGAAACTCAAGACAGAATATCAAACGGCTTCCACCGATATCAAGTTCGCCCCTACCTATGAGAAGCGCCTGGAGGATTTGAGCGTAGAGCAGGCGGTGCTTGAATCGCAGATCCCCTCGGAAGGAAGCATGCCGGCGCTGCTGGAGGCGATTTCCAAGTTCGCCGATGTCAGCAGCGTCAAGATCCTCAGGATCAGCCCGGTATCAGACCCCCAGGCCCTGTTGAAGGCCTTGACCGTTAAAGGCAAAAACGGCGAGGAGAGGATTTTCCGCCAGAAAATCAGCTTGACGGCCAGGAGCGGTTTTCATCAGCTTGGCAGATTTGTGGCTTTGCTGGAGAATGCCCCCCAGTTTTTTGATATCAGGAGCGTTGAGATCAGGACCGATGAGCAGGATTTTGTGCGGCAAATTATTACAATGATAGTTGAAGTTGTGGTTCGAAAAGGGTAGAATATAAAAAATATCATGATGAAGGGACGCGGGAAGTGCCTGTTATCGGGGTTATTGTTTGCCGGCATGTTTTTGGCGCCGGAAACCGGCTTTGCCCAAAAGGGCGCTTATTCCTATAAGCCTGAAGGAAAAAGGGATCCTTTCGTTCCTCTGGTTTCAGCGGCTGGATATCTGATCAATCTGGAGCCGGAGGAAGAATCCGCTCTTCGCCTGGAGGGGATCATGTATGACCCCAGGGGAGAGTCGATGGCCATCATTAACGGAGAGCTTCGCAAGGTCGGCGAAAAAGTGGGCGATGCGGTCATCAGCCGTATAGAGCCGGCCAAGATTGTTGTGATTAAGGATAATCAGAAAGTCGAAATGGAATTGCGAAGGGAGGAATAAATGAGGGGGACAATCAACTTCGGGATTTTTCTAGCGATTATTTTTCTCTTTTGCGGATCAACCCATGTAGCGGGGCAGCAGGAATACATCAACGCCGAGATCCGGACGGAGCAGGATACCAAGGCACCGGTAGAATCCGCTCTGCCGACACAGGTGACGGAGGTCGCGCCTCTGGCGCAGGTCCCGGCTGTCGTGAAAGAGGATTCCATCACCCTGGATTTCAAGGAAGCCAATATCCGTGATGTCCTGAAAGTCATTTCTTACAAGAGCGGCGTGAATATCGTGGCCAGTCCGGAGGTGGCCGGTACGGTCAACGTGCGTATCACGGACGTGCCGTGGGAAAAAGCGCTGGATGTCATCCTGAAGACCTACGGGTATGCCTATGATAAGCAGGGGAATATCATTATGGTGGCTCCTCTGGAAAAATTAACGGCCCAGAGGAAGATGGAGCAGGACTTGGCCCAGGTCCAGCCGGTCGTCACGGAGGTCATCGTTCTGCATTATATCGACGCGATGGACGCGCAAAAGGCCATCGAGCCGCAGTTGTCTCCCCGCGGCAAGGTGACGATTCTGGAGATAACAGGGCAGGCCGGTTGGGGTTTTGGCGGAGCCTTTTCTGAAAAGAAATCCAGGACCACGGGTTCCACGAGCAGATCCAAGACCTTGATCGTTTCCGATATTCCACCGGTCATGGACCGCATCAGGGAGATTTTAAATTCCATCGACGTCAAACCAAAACAGATCCTTATCGAAACCAGGATCGTTGAGGTCAGCCTTAACAAGCTCAGGGATATCGGCGTGGACTTCGCCACCGGCGGCGCGGGCTCCGCCTCCAGCACGACTGTTTTTCCGGACGTCATCACGCAAGACCTGTCGGCAGGAGGGCATTCTTATGGAGGAGTGGGGATTACGCCCGCGGCTTTCGCGCCGCAGGCCTCGACAATCACCGCGGCCAATACGGGCTTGAATTTCGTGTTTCAAAAGCTGAATGGATCGAAGTTCGAGGTCATTCTCCATGCCTTGGAGGAGAATGTGGCCACCAATGTCCTTTCAGCCCCCAGCATTTTAACTTTGGACAATCAGGAAGCGACGATCCTGGTCGGAGAGCAGTTCCCCATCGTATCGACGACCAAGAGTTCAGACACGTCAACGACCGTCGATGTGTCCCTGGAAGCCTATAAGGATATCGGTATCCAGCTCAATGTGATCCCGCAGGTCAGCGGCAGGACAAAAGATTATATCAATATGATCATTCATCCCGCCGTGACCAGCGAAGGGACCCTGATTGAAAGCAAGTATCCGCGCATCACAACCCGTGAGGCCCAGACGCAGGTCTTGATGAAAACCGGAGAGACGGTCGTCATCGGCGGGTTGATCAAAGACGTAAAAAATGAAAGTGTGCAGGGCGTTCCTTTTTTAAGGAAGATCCCTTTTGTCGGTAAGATTTTTGAGAGAACGACTGTCGATACGGAAAAGATCGAACTTTTGATTTTCATCACGGCCCACATCATCGACGACAGAGAATTGACGAGCGAACAGATTTCCACCCTGGAACAGAGCCTTGGTTTCCGCAAGGCCGCTCCCGCCAGGCTGTAATCCTGTTGGCCCGAGTCGATCCATCAAAAAAGACGCAAAAGACCCCGCACATCATGCCTTTTGTTTAAAAAGGCGTTGCGGGGTCTTTGTTTAGAAGGAAGCCATGGAGTACGGATATTTTTTTCAGTATGGAAAAGCAGAGCGGATGATTTATATTTCCCATCTGGATCTGCTGCGGCTTTTGGGAAGGGCCGCCCGCAGGGCGCAGTTGCCCGTGGCCCTGACCGAGGGATTCCACCGGCACCTGAAGATCAAATTGCACCACGCGTTAAAACTGGGTCTGGAGGCGCAAGGCCAGACAGGCGAGATCATTTTGAAAGAACGCTGGGAAGAGGAGTCCTTGAGACAGAGGTGGCAGGCGGAGCTGCCCGAAGGAGTTCTGCTCAGCGGGATGAGATTTACGGGTTCTAAAGGCGGGAATGCTTGAAAAAGTGACACGCCTTTTGAAACGTATCAGGCTTTCTAAAGTAGACCGAAAAAGATTGAGAATTTGTGAGGAGGATAAAAGTGAAAAAGAAAGAAATACTGATCAATCATGAGCAGCAGGAGAAAAGGGTCGCGATCCTGGAGGATGGAAAGCTGGAGAACTATTTTGTCGAGCGTCCGCAGGACCGCACGATCCTGGGAAATATCTATAAGGGCCGCGTAGAGACCATTGTCCCTTCGGTCGGCGCGGCTTTCGTCAACGTGGGCATGGAGAAGAACGGTTTTCTTTATCTGAACGATACCCTGGCTTTGGCTATGGAAGAGGAAGGCGTCGAACTGAAAGAAGGGAACGGCAAGCGCCCTGAAAACGCGCCTCTCAAAGAGGGCCAGGAGCTGATCGTTCAGATCACCAAGGAGCCTTTTGGGACCAAGGGCGCTCGTTTGACGACGCATATCAGCATCCCCGGCCGCTATCTGGTTTTGATGCCTTTTGAAAAACATTTCGGGGTCTCCAAGAAGATTTCCGATGATGCCGAGCGGCAGAGATTAAGAGCCGTTTTGTCAGGTCTGAAAGTCCCTGAACACATGGGTGTGATCGTGCGGACTGTGGCCTGGGGCGCTACGGAAAAAGAGGTCCAGAGGGATTTCTATCTGCTTCTGAGGCTTTGGGAGCGTATCGAAAAAGCCAGCCAAAAGCGCGAGGCGCCTTTCCTGATCTATGAGGATTATGATCTGGCCCTGCGAATGCTCAGGGATTATTTCAATGAAGAGATCGATTCGATCTGGGTGGATTCCAAAGACGAATTCAAGCGTGTCCTGAGGTTTGTGAGATCTTATATGGGCCGTTTGAGCAATATCGTGAAGCTCTATAAGGAGAAAACCTCTCTCTTTGAAAAAAAAGGGATCGAACAGGAGATCGAAAAGCTTTATTCCAATAAGGTTTTTTTGCGCAGCGGGGCGTATGTTGTCATTGAGCCGACGGAGGGATTGACCGTCATCGACGTGAACTCCGGGAAATTCCGCAAGAAGAATATTTCCCAGGAACAGATGGCCTTTTCCGTGAATTGCGAGTCTGCCAGGGAGATCGCGCGCCAGCTGAGGCTGCGGGACGTGGGTGGCATCATTGTCATTGATTTTATCGATATGATGGAAGAGAGGCACCGCAGGGACTTGATCAATGTCTTCAAATCGGCGCTTGGCAATGACCGCGCCAAAACGGACGTCCTGGGGATTTCAAAGCTGGGGCTGATCCAGATGACCCGGGAGAGGACACATCGGACCTTAGAAAGCATTTCCTATAAGGATTGCCCTTACTGCCAGGCCAAGGGCAAGGTCAAATCCGCGTTTTCGATCGCCCTTGTCGCGATGCGGGAGATGAAGACCTTTGTGCTGAATAACAAGGTCAGGAAGATCACGATCGAAGTGCATCCGGAGGTCGCCGCCAGCCTCAATAATGAGAATTTTCAGGCCCTCAGGGGGCTTTGCCGCAGGTTCGGGGTCAGGGTGGAGGTCAAGGGAAACGCGGCATTTCACATTGAAAAGGTCCAGATCAGCTAAGTAGGCTTCGTAAGTAAAGATTGACGAATTCAGCGCCTGTATGCTATATTAAACGTCTTTCAGGCAGACAGAGATCATTTTTTACTCAAAAAGCCTTGTCATTACAATAGTTCTGTAAAATTAACGCAACTCCTTGCGTTTGCATCTTGGAAAATTCTGTTTGCAGCTTTTACAGGAGATTTTCCAAGCTACGCATCGGGTTAATTCCTTCAAAGGGAGAAATTAAGGAGACGCCATGTACGCAGTGATTCAAACAGGGGGAAAACAGTACAAGGTCAGCGCTGGAGATGTTTTGTCCGTGGAATGCCTGGAACAGAAGAAGTCCGTGACATTCGATGAGGTGCTGATATTGTGCGATGGAGAAAAGATTTCCGTCGGCCAACCGTTCCTCAAAGGGGCGAAGGTGAAGGCCGAAGTGGTTGGGCAGACGCGCGGCCCCAAGAGCACGTCTTTCAAATACCGGCGTCGCAAGAGTTCCCGCAGGATCCATGGTCACAGGCAGGATCTGACAACCGTAAAGATTACGGATATCTCCGCTTAATTCTTGCCGCGATGGCAAACGTCCGGATTTTTTTTTGGATCCTCATGTTTATTGACACAGCGAAAATTCATATCAAGGCCGGCAACGGAGGAAATGGCTGCCAAAGCTATTTTCGCGATACGCGTGTGGAGCACGGCAAACCGAACGGCGGGGACGGGGGAGACGGAGGGGATGTTGTCCTGAAGGCGGACAAAAGCATCTATACCCTGCTGGATTTTCAGTTCCAGAGACATTTTAAGGCCCAGGCCGGAACAAACGGGTCCAGCAGCGATAAAACAGGCGCCAGGGGCGCAGATTGCTTCATCCGCGTTCCGGTCGGAACCGTCGTTACGGATCTGACCGCCGATTGCCTGATCCGGGATATGGATCGGCACGGGATGGAAATCATCGTGGCCCGGGGCGGGAAAGGCGGCCGGGGGAACAGCCGCCGCCAGGATGCCGAACACGGGGAACCGGGAGAGGAAAAAGATCTCGGTTTCAACCTGAAACTGATCGCCGATGTCGGCATCATCGGTTATCCGAACGCGGGAAAATCGACCTTGATTTCCAAAATTTCCAATGCCACCCCCAAGATTGCCAGTTATCCTTTTACCACAAAAGCGCCGACCCTGGGGGTCGTGGCTCCCGTAGATACTGATGAAAATTTTATTATTGCCGATATTCCGGGACTCATCGAAGGCGCGCATAAAGGCAAGGGCCTGGGGGACAGGTTTTTAAAGCACGTGGAACGCACAAAGATTCTCGTGCACCTTGTGGATATGGCCGGCGTGGACGGCCGCGATCCCTGCGAGGATTACCGGGTCATCAATGAGGAGCTGGAGGCATTTTCAAACGAGCTGGCGGAGAAGAAGCAGATTGTTGTCGCCAATAAGATGGACCTGGAACCGGCCAAGAGCAACCTGAAGGCCTTTGAAGCGCGATACGGCAAGAAAATCATTCCTGTTTCCGCCGTAACGGGCCAGGGACTGGAGAAGCTGCTTGAAGAAATCGTCAAAAACCTCAGAAAAAATTGTCGTTAAGGTCGGCTCCAGCATTCTGACCGGCGGCCGCATGGTGATTGTCCCCGAGCATCTCTCCCGTATTGTCTCTCATGTCGCGAATTTTATCCGTCAGGGCAAAAGTGTTATCCTTGTCACGTCAGGAGCCGTTGCCAGCGGCCTTTGTGTCCTGGGATTTTCCAGACGGCCCTCCGCGCTTCCTGAGCTTCAGGCCGCTGCCGCCGTCGGACAAAGCCTGCTGATGCAGGCCTATGCCTGTGAATTCGCCAAATACGAACTTACGTGCGCGCAGATCCTCATCACCCGCGAGGATTTTCATGACCGCAAGCGATATCTCAATGCCCGCAATACGATCAACAAACTCCTCTATCACGGCGTTGTCCCCGTCATCAATGAGAATGACGCGATTTCGACGGAAGAGATCAAATTTGGAGATAATGATACGCTTTCGGCAAGTGTGGCCGCAGCCGTGGAAGCCGACGGGCTTTTGATCCTGACGGATATCGACGGTTTGTATCGTCACTACGATTCCCGGAAGGGGACCAGGGGAGAGATCATAAAAGAGGTTGAAGAGATCGGTCCTGAAATCCATTCGATCGCCTGCGGCACGGACAAGAATTCCTGCGTCGGCGGGATGTCGACGAAAATTACCGCGGCCGTGATCGCGACGACCGCCGGCGTTCCGACCATTATCGCCAGCGGCCAGAAAGAGGTTTTGAACATTGATTTCAAGGCGAAGGCCTACGATCATTTTGACGGCACCCGTTTTCTGGCCGTAAAATCCGACGGATCGAAGAAGCACTGGATTGAATTTGAAGCGCAGGTCAAAGGCAGGATCATGGTAGATGAGGGCGCAAAAAAAGCGCTCGTCCAGAATTGCAAAAGCCTGTTGGCCCCGGGAATAACCGCCGTGGAGGGGCATTTCAAGGCGGGGGATATCGTTGAAATCATCGATTGTCAGGGCGCGGGCTTTGCCAGGGGAAAAGTCAATTATTCGTCCCTGGAGATTGAGCGTAGCAAGCAAAAGAGGTTTTCCAGAGAGGTTGTTCACAGGGATCATCTTGTGATTTTAGGATAAGTTATGGAAAAGAAAACACGGACTTTGCTGGAACGCGATTTGAACAAAACAGCCTGGCAGGCGAAAGAAGCCTCCCGGGTCTTGTCTGGTTTGTCCAGCCGAAAAAAAAATGAGGTTTTGATCGATATGAGTTCAGCGCTTTTGGATCATGCCGACGAGATCCTTGGCGCGAACAAGAAGGATTTGCGCAACGCGGCTTCAAAAGGCCTTTCCAAGGCTTTCGTTGACCGGTTGGCGCTCAACGGCCAGAAGATCGGCGAGATGTCGGAATCGATGAGAGAGATCGCTAAACTCGAAGATCCCGTAGGCTCGCAGATCAGGGCCTGGAGCAGGCCGAACGGGCTCTTGATTGCCAAGGTGCGCGTGCCTATCGGGGTCATCCTGATTATTTATGAATCCCGTCCGAACGTGACCTCGGATTGCGCTGGCCTGTGTTTTAAATCCGGCAACGCGGTTATCCTGCGAGGCGGCAGCGCGGCGGCGTTTTCGAACAGGGCCATTTTTGACGCGCTGCAAAAAGTTTTCAAACGTCATGGATTGCCGCGCGGAACGGTGTGCCTGGTCGATTCCGCAGAACGCAAGGCCGTGGATATTCTTTTGCAAATGGACCGGTTGATCGACCTTGTGATGCCGCGCGGCGGAGAATCCCTGATCCTCGAGGTCCGGAATAAATCGAAGATCCCGGTGATCAAGCATTACAAGGGGGTCTGTCATATTTTTGTGGACGCGAAGGCGGATCTGGAAATGGCCAAGAAAATTGTCCTGAACGCGAAGGTTCAGAGGCCTTCGGTCTGCAACGCGGTGGAAAAATTGCTGGTGCACGAGGATATCGCCGCGCGCTTTCTGCCCCTTATGGTGGAAGCCCTGCAGGCGGCTGGCGTCGAAATACGCGCCGATGCGCGGGCCCGCAAGGTCGTCAAAAGAGTCGCAAGAGCTTCAGAATCCGACTGGAGCGAAGAATATCTGGATTTGATCCTGGCGGTCAAGATTGTCAAGGATGCCGCAGAGGCAGTTCGACATATTAACCGCTATGGCTCTTCCCATTCGGATGCTATCATTACCTCCGACGAAGAAACCGCAGAGTTTTTCCTGAGGGCGGTAGATTCCGCGTGCGTGTATGTGAACGCCTCCACCCGTTTTACGGACGGATATCAATTCGGTTTTGGCGCTGAGATCGGTATCAGCACGGATCGCCTGCACGCCAGAGGTCCTATGGGCCTGGAAGAGTTGACCACCTATAAGTATGAGATTCGCGGGAACGGGCAGGTCAGGGAATAAAGCCTTGTCAATGGGCAAAAACGACCGGTGTTTTTTCTAAGTGGTCTGCGGGCGGTATTATGAAAATAGGGATTCTCGGCGGCACCTTTAATCCTGTTCATTTCGGCCATCTGATCCTCGCGGAACAGGTGAGGGTGCAGATGGGGCTGGACAAGGTTATTTTCGTCCCGGCGTTCCTGCCGCCGCACAAAAGCAGCCGGTCGGTTATCGGCGCGCGCCACCGTTTGCAGATGCTGGCTCTGGCGACCCGCTATAACCGGTATTTTGACGTCTCCGATATCGAGATCAGGCGGCAGGGGACTTCGTATACGGTCGATACGCTCAGGCAGGTCAAGGCCCTTTATCCCAAGGCGTCGCTTTTTTTCATTTGCGGTTCAGATTTGGTTTCGGAGATCCCCACCTGGAAAAACGTGGATGAAATATACCGGATGGCCAGGTTCGTCTTGGCCAGGAGGCCCGGATACGGCAAGCGTCTCAGCGGCAGACCTTTTATCAAAATTCTCGTGGCGCAGGTCGATATTTCTTCATCGTTGCTGCGTAAGCTGGTCCGGAAAAAACTTTCTATCCGTTACCTGACGCCGTATTCGGTCGTCAGATATATCGAGAAACACCGGTTGTACCTGTAGGGATGTTTTTAAAGACCGCGTGATAAGGAGCTGTGATGAAGATCAAAATAGGGCCTTCCATTCTCGCCGCTGATTTTTCGAATCTGGCCGGCGAAGTCGCGCGCGCGGAAAGCGCGGGCGCCGATTTTCTGCATGTGGACGTTATGGACGGCCATTTCGTGCCTAATATCACCATTGGACCCGCGGTTGTCGCTTCTCTTCGGGCCAAGACAAAACTCCCCATTCATTCGCATCTGATGATCGAAAATCCGCAGGACTATATCGCCCCTTTCGCCAAAAGCGGTTCGGATATCATCAGTTTTCATATCGAAGCTCTCGGGAAAACGCGTCATATCCGGATCAAGAAGGCGCACGAGCTGGTTGAAAAACTTAAAAGCCTTCGTGTCCGGCCGGCTGTCGCGATCAATCCTTCAACCTCTCTTTTGGAGATCAAGGAATTACTGGAAAGGCTGGACTGGGTGCTGATCATGAGTGTAAATCCGGGTTTCGGCGGACAGGCTTTTATGCCGGCCGTCCTGCCCAAGATTTTTGACTTACGCCAGATTTTTGAAGGGGATATCGAAGTGGATGGAGGAATTACGGACGCAACAGCCAAAGACGTTATTCGCAGGGGCGCTAATTGTCTTGCCGCCGGGACCTATGTATTCGGAGCCGCAGACATGAAAGAGGCCATAAGGAGATTGAAAAATGACGAATGAAGCAGGCAGGATCATCAAGTTCGGGACAGACGGATGGAGGGCGGTTATCGCCGACGATTTCACCTTTGTGAACCTTAAAAAGGTGGCCCAGGCCACGGCCGAATACCTTAAGCAGGATTTTCAAAATGCCCCGGGAAAAAAGACCGGAGTATGCGTCGGATATGACACCAGATTTTTGTCCGATAAATTCGCTCAGGCAACAGCCGAGGTTCTGGCGGCCAATGGCATGGAGGTCATTCTTTCTGACAGGGCCGTGCCGACACCCGCGTTGAGTTTTGCCGTCAAAAACAGGAATCTTGACCTGGGTATCATGATCACCGCCAGCCACAATCCTCCGGAATTCAACGGCTACAAGATCAAAAATGCCGCCGGCGGCGCGGCGGATGTCAGCGTCACGCGCAAGGTGGAGTCTTTGATCGGCGTTGCCGAGACAAAAAGCAAGAGGCTGGATGAGGCTGTCAAGGACGGTTCCATAAAAATCGCGGATATTTCCAGGGAATACGTCGCTTTCCTGCGTTCTTATATCGACCGCAAGGCTTTTAAGGACGCGCGTTACAGGGTGTTGATGGATGTCATGCACGGCAGCGGCAACAGCTTTATTGCCGAGGTTTTGAAAGGCACCGGTATCCGTCTGGAATTGATGCGTCAGGAAGTGAATCCCTCCTTTGAAGGCCGCGGGCCCGAACCCGTGGAGGAGAACGTGCAAAAGATCATCGCCCGCATGAAGGAAGGCAAACACGATATCGGATTGATCCTGGACGGAGACGCCGACAGGATCGCGGCCGTGGATTCCAGGGGAGAATATATTCCTCCCCAGAAGATTCTGGGGCTCCTGGCTTTGCATCTTCGCGAGGATAAAAAATGGACGGGCGATATCGTTACGACCATCGCGGGCACGACGATGCTTGAACATATCGCCGAAGACCTGGCCCTGGATTTGCACGAAACTCCTGTCGGGTTTAAATATATTTCCAATCTCATGGAAACAAAGAATATCCTTGTGGGCGGGGAAGAGGCCGGCGGAATGGGCCTGAAAAATTATATCCCTGAGCGCGACGGAACATTGGCCGGGCTGATGCTGGTGGAAATGATGATCCATCGCAAAAAGAAGATCGCGGGCATCCTGGAGAAGATGGAACGGACGTATGGCCGGTATTATTATCTGCGCAGCGACATGAAGTTGAAATCCAAGAATTATACCCTGGACATGAAAAGCCTTTGTGTGGATTCCCTGCTGGGAAAAAAGGTGGTCAAGGTCAAGGATTATGACGGGACAAAGCTGATTTGCGAGGATGAGAGCTGGTTGATGTTTCGCGCCTCCGGCACAGAACCCAAGATGCGGGTTTATTCAGAAGCCAAAAGTCTCAAGAGGGCAAAAGACCTTATCAGACTTGGCAACGAGATGGTGAACAAGCGCATCCAGTATCAGCAAGGCTGATTTTTTATTTTTGGTTTTTGAAAGGATTTTTCCCCGATGTTCTTCTGGCCCGGAAGATTTTTGTGCTGGTTATTCTTGAGACTGTTCTTTCACTTGAAAGTGGAGGACGCCGGGCATGTCCCGGCCCGGGGCGGTTTTATTCTCGCGGGAAACCATGTCAGCTATCTTGATCCCGTGGCATTCGGAGTGGCCTGTCCCAGGGGCCTGTATTTCATGGCTAAGGACAGTTTGTTCAAGGGGATCTTCGCATGCATATTGCGTTCCGTGCACGCCTTCCCTTTAAAAAGGAATTCCGCGGATGTGGCGGCCCTCAAGAAGGCCTTGAAGCTTTTGAAGACCGGGAAGGGGATTTTTTTATTCCCTGAGGGAACAAGGACGGTCGGGGGGACTCTGGGACAACCGCGCACGGGCGTTGGTTTTCTCATGCGCAAAAGCGGCGTCCCTGTGGTTCCTGCCTATGTGGAAGGAACGGACAGGGCCCTTCCGAAAACAGGGAAGAGATTCCATTCCGCCCATATTAAGGTAACTTTCGGCGAGCCCTTTTTTCCTTTTTCCGGTGGTTTATCGGATGAGGAGGTCAGCCGGAAGGTGATGGACAGGATCAGCGAGCTCAAAGCCAGGCAGCAGGCCAAAATGTCCCGTTAAGGCCCGTTTGGATTTTTACTTGACAAATAATCTATTTAGGGGATAATTATTCTCTGCGTCAGGAATAGAAATAGGCCCCCCGGCTTCATTGTCCGGGCGCCCATCAAGACGTTTTTCCTGCGAAAATAGACGCTGTGTACATCGCGCTATTTAATACACGATAAAGGGGGAAGTTTTTGTGGCTGAACAAAAAAATGACACTTTAACAAGTCTCTATGAACAGAGTTTCAGGGAGATCAAGGAAGGCGAGGTCGTCAAGGGCAAGATCGTCCGTTTAGGCCCTAAAGACGTGCTCGTTGACGTGGGCTATAAGTCCGAAGGGGCGGTTGCCCGCGAAGAATTCACAGGTCACGCCGATCTGGCCGAAGGCCAGGAGGTAGAGGTCTATGTGGATTCCATTGAAGATGACAACGGCATGATCGTCTTGTCCCGCGATAAGGCCAGGCGCCTCCATGGCTGGGATAAGATTAATCAGGGTTTCAAGGAAGGCGATCTCATTGAGGGTTTTGTCCGCAAGAAAGTCAAGGGTGGTTTCATTGTCGACGTTTATGGCCTGGAAGGTTTTCTCCCGGCCAGTCTCGCCATGTTCCGCAATATCAGCGAAAGAGATACCGTCGGCCATTCTTTCAAATTCAAGATTATCAAGATCAATACGCTTCGCAAGAGTCTGATCGTTTCCCGCAAAGAAGCCGTGGCCAAGGAAAAGGAAGATAGCCGCGCGCGTTTCTGGGAGGCCCACAAGGTCGGCGACGTCATCAGTGGTATTGTTAAAAATATCACGGATTTCGGCGCCTTCATTGATCTGGGCGGAGTGGACGGGCTTCTGCATATCACGGACATGAGCTGGTCGCGTATTTCCCATCCGTCAGAATTGGTGGCCGTGGGTGACCGCATCGAAGTGACGATTCTGAACATGAACAAAGAGACCTGCAAGGTCTCCTTGGGTTTAAAACAACGCATGGCGGATCCCTGGACCGACGTTGCCCAGAGATTTCCGGTGGGCACAAGGATCAAGGGGAAGGTCGTCAATATCGTTCCTTATGGAGTCTTTGTTGAATTGGAGAAAGGCATTGAAGGCCTGATTCATGTCTCGGAGATCTCCTGGCAAAAGAGGAACATCAATACCCAGGAAATGTTCGCGGTCGGGGACATGGTTGAAGTCCAGGTCCTGACCATTGATAAAGATAATCGCAGGATTTCTTTGAGCATAAAGCAATTGGAAGGCAATCCCTGGCTGGAAGCGGAAGCCAAATTCCCTGTCGGTTCCAAGGTTTCCGGGAAGGTGAGCGGTTTTACGGATTTCGGGGCCTTTGTGGAGTTGGACGGCAATCTGGACGGTATGATTCATGTTTCCGATATGTCCTGGACGCGCCGGGTCATGAATCCCCAGGAGCTTTTGAAAAAAGGCCAGAAGATCGACACGATGGTTCTTTCTGTAGACGCTCAGAATAAAAAGATCTCGCTTGGGTACAAGCAGGTGCTGGAAAACCCCTGGTCGAAGATCGCCCAGGACTATCCGATCGGCACGGTCAGGGAGGGAGAGGTTACGTCGAAGAATAACTTCGGCGTCTTCGTCCGGTTTGACAATGATTACGAGGGGCTTCTCTATATGAACGAGATCCCCAAGGAAGAGTTCGAGAAAATCAATATCGGCGACAAGATCAATGTCAAGATCATCAAGGTCGATGTGGAGCAGATGCGGATCGGCCTGGGATTGGCGGGTTAAACGACGAGTTTGCAGGCGGATGTCCGAAGACGGAAGTTATGAAAAAAACTTTCGGCCTTCGGACTTCTGATTTCTGGCCTTTAAGGAGTTTATGGATATCAAAGAACAGCTCAAGATCATAAAACGCGGCACGAGCGAGATCATCTCGGAAGAAGAGTTGGCTGCCCGGCTGCGCTGGTCGGAAAAGACGGGTAAGCCCCTGAAGATCAAGGCCGGTTTTGATCCCACGGCACCGGATATTCATCTGGGTCACACGGTTCTTTTGCGCAAGCTCAAAGCGTTCCAGGACCTGGGACATATCGTCTATTTTCTGATCGGGGATTTTACGGGACGTATCGGCGATCCTTCCGGTGTTTCCGAGGTGCGCAGGCAGTTGTCCAGGGAAGAGGTCCTAAAAAATGCCAGGACATACAAGAATCAGATCTTCAAGATCCTTGACGCCCGCCGCACGCGGGTGGTTTTTAACAGCCGGTGGTATGAGCGCATGAAGTTTCAGGACGTCATAGGTCTGTCCAGTAAATACACGGTCGCGCGCATGCTGGAGCGGGATGATTTTTCCAAGAGGTTCAGGGAGAACAGGCCTATCAGCATTTTGGAGTTTATGTATCCTTTGATCCAGGGCTATGATTCCGTGGTCCTTGGAGCCGACGTCGAGCTGGGAGGGACAGACCAGAAATTCAACCTGCTCGTCGGCCGCGAACTCCAGAGAGAATACAATCAAATGCCCCAGGCGGTCATTACGATGCCGCTTTTGGAAGGCACGGACGGCACGAACAAGATGTCGAAATCTTTGGGCAATTATATCGGCATCAATGAAAAGCCCGGAGAGATATTCGGAAAAATTATGTCGATCAGCGATGAGCTGATGTTGCGTTATTACGAGTTGCTCACGGATGAAGACATGGAGTCTTTGAAGCCGGTTCATCCGCGCGACGCGAAAATGAAACTGGCGTCTTTGATCATTACGCATTATCACGGTTTGGGCGCAGCCCGGGACGCGCGCAAAGAATTTGAAGCGGTGTTTAAGGACAAAAGTCTTCCGAAGAATATTCCTGTTAAGAAAATTTGCGCGGAAGGCGAGGGCATTGCGATCCTCCAGCTTTTGGATTATGGCGTTGATCTTTTGTATACGAACAATACCAAAAATGAATTCAGGCGGCTCATTCAGCAGGGGGCTGTCAAAGTGAACGGGGAAAAAGTCGCCTCGATCGCCCATGAACTGAAAAATCCCGGGGAATATCTGATTCAGGTGGCCAAAAGAAGTTTCGTGAAAGTCCTGATTTCACGCAAAGCTTAACCCTTTAATTACACTAGAGTTACGTTCTTTAAAAAAAATAGTAAAATATTCCTTGACACCAGTCCCCACCCCTGTATAATACATTTCTGCACCCTGGAGGGGTGAGTAGTTATCTTTAAAAATTCTGGATGACAAGAAATTTGAAGACCAACAGAAAATCCTTCTTCAGAGGGACTTAAAAAATCTGTTTGTCGAGATGCGGATAGCATAAAGGCATCGTCTCGATGGTGCCTTTTTTGTTGCCCGCACAAAAATTTCCTTGAAGTACCACGCGTTTGACGCGAGGGCTTCTTTGTTCTTTGACTAAATAGCCAAGATGTCGTTGATCGAAAGATCAACAACCGTTTTATTCGGAGAGTTTGATCCTGGCTCAGAGTGAACGCTGGCGGCGTGGATTAGGCATGCAAGTCGAGCGAACCCGATGCAAAACATAGGCTGACCGCAAGGAAGGCTTGTGCGATGTTTCGGGTTAGCGGCAAACGGGTGAGTAACACGTGAGTAATCTGCCCTTGGAACTGGAATAGCCCAGAGAAATTTGGGGTAATGACAGATATGACTACGACCTCTCATGGGGACGTAGTAAAAGGCGGGGACCTGCCGAAAGGCGGGCCTGTTATCCAGGGAGGAGCTCGCGGCCTATCAGCTTGTTGGTAGGGTAATGGCCTACCAAGGCAAAGACGGGTAGCTAGTCTGAGAGGATGTTTAGCCACACTGGAACTGAGACACTGTCCAGACTCCTACGGGAGGCTGCAGTCGAGAATCTTTAGCAATGGGGGAAACCCTGACTATGCGACGCCGCGTGAGGGATGAAGGTCTTAGGATTGTAAACCTCTTTCGACCGGAAAGAACATCCTTGATACGAATAGTGTCAAGGACTGACGGTACCGGGAGAAGAAGCCACGGCCAACTCCGTGTTGAACACCAAGATGTAATAATATGGTGAAATCCCGTGAAAGCGGGGATGAGACATATTGATTACAGATGGTAGTTTAAAGGTGCGGAGACAGAGCAGTAATGCGCTGTGAGAAAATCTCGCTATATGCTGGAACACTTCACATAGGCTGCGTCCAGAAATGGATCTTTGTGAAACAATCAGCAGGCAACCTGCGAAAGCAGAGAGTCCTCAGAGACTACACGCGAGACTCCACGAAAGTGGATGATGATATAGTCCAAACCGTTGAAGTTGAACGGGGCCAGCAGCCGCGGTAATACGGAGGTGGCGAGCGTTACTCGGATTTATTGGGTGTAAAGGGCAGGTAGGCGGCCTGACAAGTGGGGAGTGAAATCCTGCGGCTTAATCGCAGAACTGCTTTCCAAACTATCGGGCTTGAGTGTGGGAGAGGAGAATGGAACTCCTGGTGTAAGGGTGAAATCTGTAGAGATCAGGAGGAACA
>JBAZMA010000003.1:0-196504 GCA_041649995.1 Candidatus Omnitrophota bacterium
AAACATTAAGGTATTTCGCTGATTAGGAAGTTAGGGTGCTCGTCCCTTACAGGGACGGCGCTAAACTGAAAACATTAAGCGTTGTCCCCTTTTTAAGGGGACTTCGCTAAACCTAAAACATTAAGGTGCTCGCTTTCGAACGGCGCGCGAAAAAAGAGGGCTTTACTGTTATCATCGGCATTGATGAAGCCGGGCGCGGTCCTTTGGCCGGGCCTGTTGTTGCCGCCGCTGTCCATCTCAAGACCTTCTCCTTCAAAAACCGCATTGATGATTCCAAGAAATTGACGCCCCAGCAGAGGGCCAGGGCCTTTGATGAAATCATGGGCAAGGCTTGTTTCGGCGTGGGCGTCATCGGTGAGAGTGTTGTCGACAGCATCAATGTCTCAGCGGCGGCGAACCGGGCCGTTGACACGGCTGTCGGCCGGCTGGCATGGCGGCTCAGGCAACAGGGTCTCGACCTTCAGAAAACCATTCTGCTTTTAGACGGCAGGCTCAAGTCAAGTCTGCCTTATTCCGCAAAAGAGATCATCGGCGGAGACGGACGTTCCCTGTCCATCGCCGCCGCTTCCATCATAGCCAAGGTCGTCAGGGACAAGCTGATGGTCGTCTATGACCGTCTTTACCCCCAGTATGGTTTTTCCAGACACAAAGGCTATGGCACGGCCGGACATTTCGACCGGATCGCGAAATTCGGTTTGTCCCCTATCCATCGAAGGACGTTTTGCCGGAGATGAAGGATCAGAAGCCTTCTTTTTAGCTATGGATCAGAGACAGCAGACCGGACGCCAGGGGGAAGAGGACGCGGCCGGGTTTTTGCGAAAAAAAGGCTACAAGATCCTGGCCCGCAATATCTCAACCCCTTTGGGGGAGATTGATATCGTGGCGCGGGAAAAGGATGTTCTTTGTTTTATCGAGGTCCGCACGCGCAGAGGCTTTCACGGGTCGTTGGCGGCCCTGGAATCCGTGGACGCGGCCAAGCAGCGCAGGCTTATAAGACTGGCTCTTTGGTATATGAAGGACAAGAAGATAGAGAACAGGCGCGTGAGATTCGATGTCGTGGCTGTATCCCCGGATGACTTTTCCTGCTTTTGTCTTGTTCGTAACGCCTTTGACGATCCCGCAGCCGCAAGGCCTTGAACTTAGGATGAACGGCCTTCGGGACAGGGTTTTCCACAGGAAGGTATGAATCAGAAACCGAAACCCATCAGATCTATCGCCCGCTCTCTGGGCATCCGCGACAGGGAGCTGGAATTAAACGGCAACCATAAAGCCAAGATCGATCTTTCCATCCTGGAACGGTTGAAGCCCCGGCGAGCCCGGTATGTCCTTGTCAGCGCCGTAACGCCTACGCCCTTAGGCGAAGGAAAGACCGTTACGACCATTGGTTTGTCCATGGCGCTAAACCGCCTGGGCGTGAAATCCGCCTGCACCTTGCGGCAGTCTTCTTTGGGGCCGTTGTTCGGTTCCAAGGGGATGGCCACCGGAGGCGGGCGTTCGCAGGTCATTCCGTTCGACGAGATCAATCTGCATTTTACCGGGGATATGCACGCCGTGGCTGAGGCCAATAACCTCCTGTCGGCGTTTCTGGAAAATTCCATCTTTCACGGCAATCCGTTGCGGATCGATCCTGATTCCATCCTTTGGAAACGGTGTCTGGATATCAGCGACAGGTCGTTACGCCGGATCCGTTATACCTTAAAGATGGAGGGCGCTTCCCGCGAGATGGCCAGCGGTTTTGAGGTGACGGCCGCCTCGGAGTTGATGTCCATTCTGGCCTTGAGCAGGGATCGCGCGGACCTGCGGTCAAGGCTTAAGGAGATCGTGGTCGGCCGCGACGCGTCCGGCGCTCTTGTGCGCAGCCGCGATTTGAAGGCCGACGGGATGATGGCCGCCGTGTTGACGGACGCCATCAAGCCGAATCTTGTCCAGACCTGCGAACATACACCGTGCCTGGTCCACGCGGGCCCCTTTGCCAATATTTCTATCGGCACAAGCTCTATTCTGGCCGACAGGATCGCTTTGGGCTTAAGCGATTATGTCGTGACGGAAAGCGGGTTTGGCGTGGACTGCGGGGGAGAAAAATTCTTTGACATCAAATGCCGTGTCGCCGGTTTCCAGCCTGACGCCTGTGTCCTGGTCTGTTCTCTGCGGGGCCTGAAGGCGCAAAGCCGGAAAATCACGGTGACTCCCGGAGAGAGGATGCCGCAAGGGCTTTTTCAGGAAGACCAGGAAGCCCTGGAGCAGGGCATTGTGAACCTGCGCAAGCATATCGAGAACGTGCGCCTGTTCAATATTCCGGTCCTTGTGTGCGTGAATGTTTTTCCTCAGGATACCGAAGCGGAATTGGCGTTTGTCCGGCAGAAGGCCGGGGATTTCGGGGCCCGGGATTGTTGTCTGAGCCGGATGTGGGAAGAGGGTTCAGCGGGAGGGCTTGACCTCGCCCGGAGCCTGCTTGAGATCACCCGCAGCAGGGCAGAAGGTTTCCGGTATCTCTACGAGGACAATCTGTCTCTGGAAAAAAAGATCGAGATGATCGCCTCAAAGATCTATGGCGCCGCGAGCGTTGATTTTTCGCCCCAGTCCAGGCAGATGCTGGCATTTTATGAGGAGGCCGGATTCGGCCGTCTTCCGGTCTGTATCGCCAAAACGCAGTTTTCCTTGTCGCATGATGAGTCCCTCAAGGGGGCGCCGCGCGGTTTTGTTTTTCCCGTCAAGGATGTGCGGCTTCAGGCAGGCGCGGGTTTTGTCCTGGCGCACGCGTCTTTGATGCAGACCATGCCTGGCCTGCCCCGTCATCCCAGAGGAGAACAGGTGGATGTCAGCGCCACGGGCGAAGTGACGGGTCTTTAGATGTAACCTGAAACGATAAAATTTTTTGAGTTCGTTTGAGAGGTTCGGATTTTTGAAATTCTCTGGTTGAAGGCAATCTCAATCGAGGTGATCATGACCTATGCGGGCGGTTCCATTAAAAAATTTGTCGAAGATCTTTCTTCAAAGACCCCCGCTCCGGGCGGGGGGTCTGTGGCGGCCCTGGCACTGGCCTGCGGGGCGGGGCTTCTGGCCATGGCCTGCCGTTATACTCTCGGAAAAAAAACTTACAGGGAATTTTCCGTCCGGTGCCGTTTGATCTTGAAGAGGAGCCTGGAAATCAGGCGGCAGGCGCTGGGGTTAATGGATGCCGACATCAAGGCGTATTTGAGCAAGGACGCCGAACAGTCTATTGCTGTTCCGGCGAAGGTCTGCCGTCTGTCGGTTGAGGTCCTGCGGGGAGCCGACGAGGTCGTTGGCAAGGGCAGCGTGTATCTGAAGTCCGATGCCCGGCTCGCGGCGAGCCTCGCCTGCGCGGCTCTGGCCGCCTCTTTTTCCTACGTGCGCATCAACCTATTGTGTTTGAAAAGAGAAGGGAAAAATGAGAAACTGATCCATGAACTTAAGACACGGGCCAGGTCCGTTAAAAAACTGATGAAAGCCTACGGGGAGAATTCATGGCCGTTCTGATGGAAGGAAAGATCGTTGCCGGGAAGATCCGTCAGGATCTTAAAAAAGAGGCGGACCGGCTGAGGAAGCGTCACCAGCGCGTTCCGAAATTATGCTGTTTAAGCGTCGGAGCCAACGCCGCGGGTTCGGTCTATCTGAAGTCCCAGGCCAGGGCGTGTTCGGAGATCGGCATCGAACACTCCGTTATGAGCCTTCCTGAGGATATCCGTCAGGAAGACCTCATCGGCGCGATCGTGAAGTTGAACGCGGATCCCCTTGTGACCGGCATCATGATCCAGTGCCCTTTGCCGGATTCCATGGATCTGCAGGAGGCCGCGTCTTTTGTCCTGCCCAGCAAGGACGCCGAGGGTATTCATCCGGAAAATCTGGGCCGCCTGGTCCTGGGGAGAGAACGGGTTATCCCCTGCACCGCCCAGGCCTGTCTGGAAATGCTGCGCTATTATCAGGTCAAATTATACGGGAAACAAGCCGTGGTCGTAGGCCATTCTCCGATCGTCGGAAAACCGGTCAGCCTCCTGCTCATGAAAGAATTTGCCACGACGTCTGTCTGTCATATCGCGACTTCAGAGGCTCAAAAGCTTCAGGATTACGTGCGGTTCGCCGAGGTGCTCATTGTGGCCGTGGGGAAACCCGGCGTCATCAAGGGCGACTGGATCAAACCGGGCGCCGTTGTTATCGACATCGGTATCAACAGATCGGGGGAGGGCCTTGTCGGCGATGTGGAGTTTTCGGCAGCCGCCCTGAAGGCGTCGCATATTACCCCTGTTCCGGGAGGCGTCGGCCCCCTGACCGTGACGATGCTGATGAAGAATGTCTGTGAGTTGTTCAAGGAATCGGTGAAAACCGGGATTTAGCGGGCGTTATCCGTTCATAAGAAAGGACCGTTTTTAAAATTATGACATTCAAGGAAAAATTAAACGCATCAGGTTTTGTCGTGACGTCGGAAGTCGCCCCTCCCAAAGGCATTTCCCTTAAAAAAATCATCGAGGACGTTTCTCCCCTCAAAGGCCGCGTGGATGCCGTCAATGTGACGGACCTGCAGAGTTCTGTTATGCGCATGAGTTCTCTGGCGGCCTCCATTCAGCTTAAAGAAGCCGGGTTCGAACCTATTCTTCAGGTTACCTGCCGGGACAGGAACCGTCTGGCCCTGCAGTCGGAGATTTTGTCGGCGGCGTCCTTCGGCATCGTCGATATCCTGGCGTTGACCGGGGACCATCCGTCTTTGGGCGACCATCCGCAGGCCAAGCCTGTGTTTGATATCGACGCCGTGACCCTCGTCGGAATTTTGAAGACCTTGGAACGCGGTGAGGATATGAACGGCAACAAGCTGACCGGCGAAGCGCCCAAATTCTGCGTGGGGGCTGCTGTGAATCCCGGGGCTGATCCCCTGGAGCCGGAGATCATCAAAATGGAAAAAAAGATTGAGGCCGGCGCGGAATTTTTTCAGACCCAGGCCATTTTTGACCTGAAGGTTTTTGAAGAGTTTCTCGCCAGGACCCGCCATCTCAAGGTTCCTGTTCTGGCCGGCGTCATGTTCCTGAAATCCGAACGCATGGCGCGTTTTGTGAATGAGCATGTGCCGGGAATTTTTGTGCCCGAGACCCTGATCAAGGAAATGGAGCAGGCCCAGGATAAAAAACAGAAGTGCCTGGAAGTGGCTGTGAAGACTTTTCAGGCCGTGCGTCAGATGAGCCAGGGCGTCCATATCATGCCTGTCGGCTGGTACGGCATGGTGCCGCAGCTTTTGGACGCGGTCGCTTGAAACAGCTTTTAAAAGATTTTACTGAAAAAAGGATCCTATGAAACATATCGTCATCATTGGGAATTCCGCGGCCGGCGTCGGTGTGGTCGAGGCCGTCAGGGAAAAAGATAAATCGAGCAGGATCACCATGCTCAGCGAAGAGCCTTTCTCGGCGTATGAACGCCCGAAGATTTTGGGCGTCCTCGAAAACCGGCTCAAGGAACGCCAGCTCGTTTGGCGGAATCTTGATTTTTACAAGAACAACGGCGTTGAATTGCGCCTGGACACGAAAGCCGAAGGGGTGAGCCTCCACAGGAAACGCGTGAGTTTCAGGGGCAAAGACACGGATCCGCTGGAATTCGACGAGTTGGTGATCGCCTGCGGCCGTAAGGAATCCCTTCCTTCCTTAAAAGGGGTCCAGAAAGAGGGTGTTTTGGGTTTGAACGGGCTCACCGAGGTCAAATTTATCCAGGAGAACCTGCCGCTGGCTCATACTGTCCTGGTGTCGGGGCAGGGGGCTGTGGCTGAGGCCCTGGCAAAGATCATCGCGGAAAAAAAGATCGAGGTGAAGTTTTTCGGTCCTTTGAGCGCGCCTGTGGAAGGCGTTGAAGTCGTCGCGGATAACCCGATCATCGAGATTCTGGGAGAATCGGAAATCCGGGCCGTTCGTCTTTCCAGTCAGAAAGTCGTCGGAGCGACCCTGCTTGTTTTCAGCGGAAATCTTTCGGGCCGTCAGGATTTCCTGGAAGAAACGGATATCCAGCAGGACCAGGGCATCCTTGTCGATGGAGAGCTGCGCACCTCTGTTCCGTTTGTCTGGGCCGCGGGCGACTGCAATCAGCCCAGGGACGGACAAAAACAGTACGGCTGGGACGCCGCCTATGCGCAAGGCCGCAAGCTGGGGGAGGGCTTATGCCGGAGCTAGACCTGGCCAAAGCCGCTTCAACGACGTCTGAAAAGCTCATCGGCCTTGCCGAGAGCGCGCTTGACGCCATGATCGCGCAAAAGGGCGCCAAGGCCCCAATCGAATTTCAGGGAACTGCCTTTTTCCTTCCGTTAAACTTTGCTTTGACCGGTGTGGAGATCAGGACCGCCGCGGACGCCAGGGCCGCCTTGGACGGTCTCCGCCGGCTTTTTTCGTCAAAACCCATGGCCAATGGGTTGATCGTGACGCATCTGGACGGATTGTTGAATAAGGGTTTGTGCGCGTTGTTGGCCGAAGAGATCCTCTGCGCGGTGACCCATCAGCCTCAGGAAGGATACCTGGGTTTTGTTCCGGATACGATCCTTCGGTCTTTGGGGGTGCAGCTGGTCGACGGCCGGATTGCCGGGATTGCCGTTATCATCGGAAAAGCCAGGGATGCGGCTTCTGCCGTGCGCGTGATCCGCGGGTTTCAGGAAAAGAACGTCGTTTGCCTTCTGGTCGGCAATGCCGCAAGCCAGAATATCAGGGACCAGCTGGTGTCCGGCGGCGTGGAACTGGGGCTGGACAATTACATCGTGCCCTTGGGCCCGCAGGAGCTTGACAGCGCGTTTGCCGTTAATTTTGCTGTGCGCGCGGCGCTCACCTTCGGCGGATACAAAGGGGGGCAGTGGAAAGAGGTCCTGGACTACTGTCAGAACCGTGTGCCCGCGTTTGTCGTTGTCCTGGGAAAGCTTGATGAGCTGATCGTGACCACAGGCGTGGGTGTTTTGAATCTGGGTTTTCCCGTCATCACCGACCAGCCCGCCCCCCAGGTCGGCAAGATCCCGACGACAAAATATGAGGCGCTGATCACGGAAACCGATATCGACAAGATGGTTTCCCGCGCCATAGAGACGCGCGGCATCAAGATCAAGGTTTCTCATCTGCCGATCCCCGTGCTTTTCAGCCCCGCTTTTGAAGGAGAACGCGTCCGCAAAGAGAACCTGAAGGTCGAGTCCGGCAGCAAATATTCCACTGCCTTCGAATTTCTCTCTTACCGGCCCATGAACGAAGTGGAGGATGGGAAGGTCGAGATCTCAGGGGATGATCTGGATCAGGTTTCATCTACGGCCATGCCTTTAGGCATTGTCGTTGAAGTGGCCGCGCGCGAGCCCAATCGGGATTTTGAGCCTATTCTGGAGAGGCAGATCCACCGTTATTTTAACGAAGCCCAGGGCATCATGCATATGGGGCAGAGGGACATGATCTGGGTGCGTGTTTCCCGCGAGGCCTTTGATAAGGGATTCCGCCTGAAACATTTCGGGGTGATCATTCATGGGATGCTTCACAGGGAGTATGGCGCCATCGTCGATAAAGTCCAGGTGCGCATTCTCACGAAACAGGCCGAGGTCGAGAGGGTCCGCAAAGCCGCGCTCCGGACATTTGAGGCGCGCGATGAACGGCTCAGGGGCATGACGGATGAAAGCGTTGATACGTTTTACAGTTGCGCGCTCTGTCAGTCTTTCGCGCCGAACCACATCTGCATTATCACGCCCGAACGCCTGGGATTGTGCGGCGCGTATTCCTGGCTGGACGCGAAAGCCGCCTTTGAGATCATGCCCTCAGGCGGCAATCAGCCGATCGTCAAAGGGGTTTGCATGGACGCGAGCCTGGGGCAATGGCAGGATATCAACGCCTTCATTTACGAGAAGTCCAACAAGACGATTTCCGAGGTCAGCATGTATTCCATGCTGGTATCGCCTCAGTCAAGCTGCGGATGTTTTGAGTGCATCGTCGCCCTTTTGCCGGAAGCCAACGGTGTCATGGTCGTCAACCGTGATTATACCGGGCCAACGCCTTTGGGCATGACGTTTACCCAGCTGGCGTCCTCTGTGGGGGGCGGCGTGCAGACCCCCGGATTCATCGGCGTCGGCAAGCTCTATGTGACGAGCAAAAAGTTTATATCCGCCGAAGGCGGCCTGCCCCGGCTGGTTTGGATGCCGCGGGAACTCAAGGAGGCCCTGCGCAACCGGCTCCTGGCCAGGATAGAGGAACTGGGTCTGGCGGGATTTTACGACAAGATCGCTGATGAGACCAGCGCCGAAACCATTGATGAGCTCCTGGAGTTCCTTCAATCCCAATCGCACCCGGCCCTGGGCATGACGCCCCTGTTATAACTTTCAAAGAGCTGATTTTCCGGTTTCAACAGTCGTAACCTTACGGACTGACAAGGACTTATCACTTTAAAATACCTCTTGCATATTCCAGGAAATTGTATTATTCTAACGATAACACATTCCCCGGGATGAACAAAAACACACCCTTTTTCCTAATTACCGTTTTAACTCTGCTGTTTTTTTTATCCAGCCGGCCCTGTTTTTCCCAAGAGAGTTCTGTTTCCGCGGAAACTAAAAAGATGGCCGCGGAATACCGCGACAAAGGTTTGCATTACCAGAAAAACGGGGACATGGACACGGCCTTGATGTATTTCCAGAAGGCCATGGGCCTTGATCCGACGCTGGCCGTCGCCTATAACGACGCCGGGGTCATCTATGAAGCCAAGGGTTGGAACGACAGGGCCAAGCAGGCTTATGGCCGCGCCATCGAGCTGGACCCCACGCTGCCAAGCCCCTATTACAATATGGGCAGTATTTTTGAAAAAGAAGGGGATTTCGACAAGGCGATTTATTACTACAAGCAGCGCGTGCTGGTCGGCAGCTGGAATGACCAGTGGACGATAAAAGCGCGCCAGTCTTTGAAAGCGCTTGGCGTCGATGACCCTCAGCTCAGGGAAGATTTTCTAGACCAGCATATGACGAGCCTGATGTCCGGGGATGACATCACCGGTTCACCCAAGGGCAATGACCTTGACCCCAAGAAACGCAAGAGGGACGCCCGTTTGCACATGATGCGGGGCAAGCAGCTCTATTACATGGGCATGCATACAGAAGCCCTGAAAGAGATGGGGGTCGCCGCGGTCCTTGACCCGAAAAATAAGGAAATCAGCAAGTTCCTGGAAGAGGTCCAGAGAAAAACCCTTTTCAGCGATTAGCCACAAACCCCAAACCCTTCGACCCTTGACAGGAGTCGCGAACTTTTAGGAATATCTCACCGTTTTAGCCCTTCTATGACAGTCTCCAAACTTTGTTTGATCGACGCCAATTCGCTTTTTTACAGGGCTTTTTACGCGATTAAAGCGCAGTTGATGAATTCCAGAGGGCAGCCGACGAACGCCGTTTTCGGGTTTGTCCGCATGGTGAAAAAAATCTTGGGCGACATTCAGCCCCAGTACCTGGCTGTTTGTTTTGACGTCGGGAGAGTGACCCACAGGACGCAAAAATTCGCCGAATACAAAATTCACAGGCAGCCTATGCCTGACGGCCTTTTGTCCCAGGTTCCCTGGATCAAGGACGTGGTCAAGGCGTATCATTTTCCCCTGTTTGAATGCGAAGGTTACGAAGCTGATGATGTTATCGCCACCCTTGTCAGGAAAATGAAGGGCGAGGTTGACAAGATTATCATTGTCAGTTCGGACAAGGACATCCTTCAGCTGGTCTCTGAAAACGTGGAAGTCTATAACCCTTACAAGGAAGAAGGCCTGATCTTTACCCCGGAGCTCGTGCGCGAGCGTTTGGGTGTGCGGCCTGAGAGGATCCCGGATTTGCTGGCCCTGATGGGCGACGCTTCCGACAATATCCCAGGGGCCCGCGGGATCGGGGAAAAGACGGCGCGCGAGCTCTTGGCTTCTTTTGACGATGTGGAAGACGTGATCCGCCACAAAGACAAAATTCCTCGCGAATCCGTGCGTAAGATCATCGCGGAGCGTCAGCAGGACATTCGCCTGAGCCGGGAACTGGCGGGATTGCATTATGAGGCCCCTCTGGAAACGGATTTGAAGTCCCTGCAGGTCAAACCTCCGGACAACGAACGGCTCTGGGACCTCTTCAGCCAGATGGAACTGCGCGGTTTCCTGAAGGAGCTGTCCGAGGAACGGCTTTCCGAACCGGCCGGCAGACAACTGGCTATTGAAAAAAAAGAAGCGCAGGATGCCGCAGCCCTTCTTTCTTCTGTTGAAAAAAAAGGCCTTTTTGCTTTTGCCCTCAATGAGTCGGATTGCCGCGAACAGACGCTGAAAGGCAATATCGCCCTGGATGAAGAGACTGTTTGGGGCGTTACCGGCGAAGATGTCCGGCGCCTGATGGCGCTTGAGGGCTGCGTGGTCGTCTGCCACGACGCCAAATCCCTGCGCCACGCCTTGCGGCGCCTGAAGATTGAGACCAAGGTCAGGTTCTTTGACACGATGATGGCCGCCTATCTCCTGGAATCCTCCAGGACTGTGGCGGAACTGGACAATCTGATCTGGGATCACTTGAGCGACAAGACTGTCAGCCGCCAGGATTACCTGGGCAAGGAGTCTCATTTTGTCCTGCGGCTGCATAAGACGCTGGAGCGCCAATTGTCGCAGAAGCAGATGGAGGGTCTTTTTTGGGACTTGGAAATGCCCCTGGAAGATGTCCTTTTTGAGATGGAATCCGTCGGCATCCACGTGGACCTGGATTTTTTAAAAGATCTCTCGGCGCGCCTGGATAAGAAACTCAGCCGGCTTGTGGAGAAGATCTTCGCGCTGGCCGGATGTGAATTCAACATCAATTCTCCCAAACAGCTGGCCGATGTCCTTTTTCAGAAGCTAAAGCTGACGGCCGTCAAAAAAACCAAGACCGGATTTTCGACGGACGAGGAGGTGCTGACCCGGCTTTCCGCAGACCATGAGCTGCCGCATCTTCTTTTGGAGTTTCGCCAGATCTCAAAACTCAAGACCACCTATGTGGACGCCTTACCGGCCTTGAGGGACCCGAAGACCGGCCGCATCCATACGACCTTTAATCAGGCGGGCACGGAAACCGGGCGCCTGAGTTCCAGCGCTCCCAATCTTCAGAATATTCCCATCAAGACCGAGTTGGGCCGCAGCATCCGGAAGGCGTTTGTGCCGTCGGAAGGGTTTGATGAGATCCTGTCGGCCGATTATTCGCAGGTGGAACTGCGCATCCTGGCCCATTTGTCCGGGGACCAGGCCTTAATTGAGGCTTTTGAAAAGGATCTGGATATTCACCGGCATACGGCTTCCCTGATTTTCGGGGTGCAGGAGAAAGACGTGACCGAAGAGATGAGGGAGAACGCCAAGCGCGTGAATTTCGGCATTGTTTACGGCATGAGTCCCTACGGGCTGGCGCGGGATTTAAAGATAGACCCCAGGACGGCGGAGGCGTTTATCTGTGAATATTTTCTGCGTTATCCTTTGGTGAAATCGTATTTGGACGGGCAGGTGGAATCTGTCCGGAAGAACGGGTTTGTTTCCACGATCCTTGGACGCAGGCGCTATATCCCCGAGATCCATAATGCCAACCAGTCCATCAGGCAATTTGCCGAACGTCAGGCCATTAACGCGCCCATCCAGGGATCTGCGGCGGACTTGATCAAACTGGCCATGATCGATCTGGATGGAAAACTTAGGAAAAAAGGATGCGTGTCGCGGCTGGTGATCCAGGTCCATGACGAACTGGTGCTGGAGTTAAAGGCGGAAGAAGCGAAAAATGTCAAGGCCCTGGTCAAGGCCAGCATGGAAAAGGCCATGACGCTTAAAGTTCCGCTCAAGGTCTCCTTGAAATCGGGGAAGAATTGGTTGGATGTCGAAGAGAATTAAGAAGCAGGAACCCCTCGCGTGGATATTTTGAAAATTTCTGTTTTGCGACCAGTCCTCTGGAGAGTTCGACGGAAAACCGGATATTTTCAAAATACGCTCGGGGTTAATCTCGACAAAAACGAGATTAAGGGGGAATCATGAAAATTGCCTTATGCGCCAGTGAAGCGGTTCCATTCGCAAAGACCGGAGGGTTGGCGGATGTCTGCGGAGCGCTGCCCGAGGAGCTTGGGGCCCTGGGCCATGAAGTGATTTTGGTCATGCCGAAATATCCTTCGGTCAAGTCGGCGGGGTTTTTGACAAAAAGTGTTTCCGACGATTTTGAAGTCGCCTCTATTTCACAGCATGTGAAAGCCTATTTTCTCTCCCACGACATGTATCTGCGCGGCAACCTTTACGGCGACCGTTTCGGCGACTATCCGGATAATCTTAATCGCTTCGCTTATTTTTGCCGCAAGTCCCTGGAGCTTTTTGAGACGATTGATTTTGTTCCGGATTGCGTCCATTGCCACGACTGGCAGACGTCGTTGATCCCAGTTTATTTAAAAAGCCGCGGTAAGGATATTTTTAAGGATTCGCCCGTGCCGGCCTCGGTCCTGACGATCCATAATCTGGCCTACCAGGGCCTTTTTCCGAAAGAGAAAATGCCGGAAACGGGTTTGGGCTGGGATTATTTCACGATGGACGGCCTGGAATATTTTGACAAGATCAATTTGCTCAAAGGGGGCATTTTGTTTTCCGACGCCATCAATACCGTCAGCCCCACCTATGCCCGCGAGGTCCAGACAAAGGAATTCGGCTGTGGTCTTGAAGGCGTGCTGGCGCAGCGGCAAGAGCGTTTCTCCGGCATCTTGAACGGCGTGGATTATAAGGTATGGAATCCCCAGGCGGACAGCGCTCTGGAAAAGAATTACACGGTCAAAAATCCCGAGGACAAGGCCGCTGACAAACGTAAGCTTCAGGAGGTCTGCGGTTTTCCTCTTGACCCGGCTGTTTTTCTTCTGGGGTTTGTCGGCCGTCTCGTGGAACAGAAAGGGATCGATCTTATCCTTAAGGTGCTGCCGGAATGCGTGCGCCTGGGAATGCAGGCCGTGATCCTTGGTGTCGGCGACCCCGAGCATGAACAGCGCGCCGTTGATCTGGCGCAGAAGTTTCCCAGGAATATTTTTTACAGCTCGCGATTTGACGAGGTTTTGGCGCGCAGGATTTACGCGGGTTCCGACGCGTTTTTGATGCCTTCGCGTTTTGAGCCCTGCGGCATCGGGCAGCTGATCAGTTTCAAGTACGGCACGATCCCGGTGGTCTATAAAACCGGGGGGCTGGGGGATACGGTCATCGATTACAGGCATAACCCGAAATTCGGCACGGGGTTCGTCTTCACCAGGCCGCAGGGCAAGGATTTTCTGGCGGCCATAGAGGCGGCCCGCGCGCTTTTCGAGGACGGTAAAAAATGGCTGGATCTGATGAAGCGCGTGATGAAGCTCAATTTTTCCTGGAAAGAATCCGCCAGGGAATATGTCCGTCTGTATGAGAAGGCCAAGCGGTCCTCCAGGTTAAAGGTATGACCAAGATCGGATTGACGGGCGGGTTCGGGACCGGTAAGACCACAGTCCTTGGGTTTTTCGCGAAGCTGGGGGCGCGCACGTTTGACGCCGACCTCGTGGTGCGGCGGGAACTGGCGGGTAACGCCGTTTTGCGCAAAAAGATCCGGCGCGTGTTCGGGCCCGGGGTGTTCAAGGGCGCCCGCCTGGATCGCGCAATGCTGGCGCGGCGCGTGTTTTCAAACAGCCGGCTTTTGGCCTCGCTCAACGGCCTGGTGCACCCGGTCGTCAAAAAAAGGCTGTTGGAATATTTCCGCAGGAACCGAAAGGCCGCCGTGGTCGTGGCGGAAATCCCCCTTCTTTTTGAAACGGATTTTTATAGGTTTTTTGACAGGACGGTTTGCGTGAAGGCCGGCCGACAGGCGCGGAAACAGAGGCTCAGCCTTCAGCGCCGGATCACGCCCGGGGAGATCGCGCGAAGGGCGCGCCATCAGCTCCCTTTAGCGGCCAAGATTGCGCGTTGCGATCTGGTGATTGATAACAACGGCAGGAAGAAAGACACCTTTCAACAGGTGAAAACAATCATGGAGGAAGAAAAGTGGAAAAGCTCGAAATAGCAAAACTCAAGGAAATGAAGATCGCGGATCTCGCGAAGTTCGCCAAGAGCCTGAATGTGAACGGTATCAGCGGTTCAAAAAAACAGGACCTGATTTTCAAGATCCTTCAGGCGCAGGCGGAACGCGAAGGGTTGATGTTCGGGGAAGGGGTCCTGGAGATCCTGCCTGAGGGGTTCGGTTTTCTTCGCTCGGCGAATTACAATTACCTGCCGTGCCCGGACGATATCTATGTTTCTCCGTCGCAGATCAGGAAATTCGACCTGCGCACGGGCGACACGGTTTCCGGACAGATCCGGCCGCCGAAAGAAGGCGAGAAATATTTCGCTTTGCTCAAAGTCGAGGCCGTGAATTTTGAGAACCCGGACATGGCCAAGGATAAGATTCTTTTTGACAACCTGACCCCCGTTTATCCCAACGCCCGTTTTCAGCTGGAAAACTCCCCTGAGGATATTTCCACCAGGATCATGGACCTTCTGACTCCGATCGGCAAGGGGCAGCGCGGGTTGATCGTGGCCCAGCCTTACAGCGGCAAGACGGTCCTGTTGCAGAAGATCGCCAACGCCATCACCAAGAATAACCCGGAAACGGTCCTCATGGTGCTTTTGATCGATGAGCGGCCTGAGGAAGTCACGGACATGCAGCGGCTTGTCAAGGGTGAGGTCATCAGCTCGACGTTTGACGAGCCGGCCGAGCGTCACGTCCAGGTCGCCGAGATCGTCCTGGAGAAGGCCAAGAGGCTCATCGAACACAAGAAAGACGTGGTCGTGCTTCTGGATTCCATCACCCGCCTGGCGCGCGCCTACAACACGGTCGTGCCCCATTCAGGAAAGATCCTGACCGGCGGTATGGACTCCCACGCTCTCCACAAACCCAAGCGCTTCTTCGGGGCCGCCAGGGCCCTGGAAGAGGGGGGAAGCCTGACCATTATCGCGACCGCGCTGGTGGACACGGGCAGCCGCATGGATGAAGTCATCTTCGAAGAATTCAAAGGGACGGGCAATATGGAATTGCAGCTGGACCGTAATCTGTTTCAGCGCCGCATTTATCCGGCCATTGATATCAAGCGCTCCAATACGCGCCGCGAAGAGCTTCTGATCGATCCCAAACACCTTCAAAAGATCTGGATCCTTCGTAAGGTTTTGAATGAGCTGAACTCGGCGGAGGCGATGGAACTTTTGATTGACAAGCTTTCCAAAACTAAGAATAATAATGACTTCTTGGACAGCATGAATCAGAAATAAAATAATTAAGAATTAAGAATGAAAAATGAAGAAGGGCAACGGGTTGCAAAAGTTTCATTCTCAATTCTTAATTCAAATCGTTGAAAGGAGCTAGAGTCATGAAAGAAAAGATTCATCCGCCTTATAAGGAGACAACCATTATCTGCGCCTGCGGGTCTGTGACCCATACGCGCTCCACCAAGCAGAATATCCGCGTGGACATCTGTTCCAATTGCCATCCGTTCTTTACCGGCAAGCAGAAGTTCGTGGATACGGCCGGACGCGTGGAGAAATTCATGAAGAAATACAAAAAGACCCCCAAGGAATGAAGGCGGTTTTGGGATTATGACCAAAAAGTACGAGGAATTGAAGAAGAGAAAAGAAGAACTCGAGCATCTTCTGTCTCAGCAGGAGGTTGTGGCTGATTCGGCGCTGTGCACGAAGTATGCCAAAGAGCTTTCCGATATCACCCCCGCTGTCCGTGTTTATGAGGAGTTTTGCGACGCGCAGCAGCAGGCCCGGGAACTGGAACATATCTTGAAAGACAAGTCCCACGCCAGGGATTTTCTTGAATTGGCGGAAGCCGAGGTCCGCGAGCTGGGGCAGAAAAGCGAGCGCCTGCGTCAGAAGCTTGAGGATTTGACCCGTGCCCCTGATCCGGATTTGAACCGTCGCTGCATGATTGAGATCAGGGGCGGCACAGGCGGGCAGGAAGCATCCTTGTTCGCGGCAGACCTTTATCGCATGTATACCAAGTACGCCGCCTCGAAGAATTGGGAAGTGGAGCTGATGTCTTTGAGCCCGACGGATCTGGGAGGCGTCAAGGAAGTGGTTTTTTCGGTGCAGGGGCCGGATGCCTACAAGAGGCTGAAATTTGAAAGCGGGGTGCACCGCGTCCAGCGCGTGCCCACAACAGAGGCCTCCGGACGCATTCATACATCCGCGGCAACAGTGGCCGTTTTGTTTGAGCCTGAAGAAACTGATCTTGAGATCGACGTCAAGGATTTGAAGGTTGATGTGTATCGCGCCGGCGGGCATGGCGGTCAGCACGTCAATACGACGGATTCTGCCGTGCGTATCACGCATATCCCGACAGGCCTGGTCGTAACCTGTCAGGACGAGCGTTCCCAGATCAAAAACAAGGCCAAGGCCATGAGGGTCTTGAGGACGCGCCTGTTGGACGAAATGGTGCGCAGACGCCATGTCGAGCGCTCGGAAACCAGGAAGCTGCAGGTAGGCTCGGGCGACCGCAGTGAAAAGATCAGGACATACAATTTTCCGGACAGGCGCGTGACAGATCACCGCATCGGCTTTACGTCCCATCGCCTGGAGGAGATGCTCAACGGTTCCCTGGATGAATTAACGGATGCCCTTTTGAAGGCGGAGGGGCAGGCTTCGAAATAAGCCTGAATTTTTTCTCCACCGCAGGGCGGAGCTAAAAAACCATGAACGAGATTGAAACCATTCTTTGCAAACTCCTGGCATGCAGTCGCAGCGAACTTTATCTGGAGCGCTCCCGCAAGGCCTTAAGCGAAAAGGAGAGCCGCAGGCTGGAGGCTGTGCTGCGCAGGCGCATGAGCGGCGAACCCTTGCAGTATCTTTTGGGCGACGCGGATTTCATGGGGTTGAAATTGGCTGTCAAGCCGGGTGTTTTGATCCCCAGGCCTGAAACAGAGGTTCTCGTCGAAGAAACGCTCGCCTGCCTCAAGGCCCTTTTTCCCGCTCCGCTGAAGATCCTGGACCTTTGCACAGGCAGCGGGAATATTGCCATAGCCCTGGCGGCTTTTCTTCCGGCGCGCGTCTGTGATGAAATACTGGCGACGGACATCTCCGGCACCTGCCTTTCTGTGGCCAGGGGCAATGCCAGGCGCTGCGGGGTTTCAGACCGGATCATGTTTTTGGAATCGGATCTCTTTTTGAACCTCAAAGGGCGCGCGTTTGACGCCATCGTGTCCAATCCTCCGTATGTGTCGTTGCGCGATTACAAGCGCCTTCCCTGGGATGTGCGTCAGGAACCCGCGCAGGCGCTGCTGGCGCCGGAAAACGGATTATATTTTTATAAAAGGATCGAAAAGGGAAGCCGGGATTTTCTCAAGCCCGGGGGAACGCTTTTCCTTGAGATCGGCGATGGTCAGAGACAGGGCCTTTTAAAGATCTTTAGCCGTTCCTCTTTATGGCATGAACCCAGGTTCATCAGGGATATGGCTGGCAGGGACCGGGTGGCTGTCATTCGCCGGAAAAGCTGACTCGCGCTTTGCGTCGGCACACTGACTACGCATCCCACTGTGTAACTTATTCGTGGGATTTCGCTGGATGCCGACTGCGTCGGCACACTGAGGAGCTCAATGGATAAACTTAGGATCGAGGGGGGCGCGGCCTTAAAAGGGGCTGTGGAGGTCTCAGGTTCCAAGAATTCTCTTCTTCCGATTTTAGCCGCCGCTCTTTTGACAAAAGAGACCTGTGTGATCAGGAATGCCCCGGACCTGCGCGATACCATATCGATGCTCAGGATCCTCAAATATCTCGGCGTCCCTTATGAATTTAAAGACCACAAGATCACGCTGAAGCCCAACGGCTTGGAACGTTACGAGGCCCCGTATAAGCTGGTCAGCACCATGCGCGCTTCTTTTTGCGTGTTGGGGCCTTTGCTGGCCCGTTATAAAAAGGCGAAGGTTTCTTTGCCCGGCGGATGCGTGATCGGCTTGAGGCCCGTGGACCTGCATTTGAAAGGCTTGGCCAGGCTCGGTGTCGATATCCAGATCCGGGAAGGCTATGTGATAGCGGACGCCAGGCGGCTTTCAGGCCAGCACATCTATCTGGGCGGTCCTTTTGGCTCTTCGGTTTTGGCCACGGATAATGTCATGATGGCCGCGACCCTGGCCCGAGGCACCACCATTATTGAAAATGCCGCGTGCGAGCCCGAGGTCGTGGATCTGGCCCGGTTCCTCATTAAGATGGGGGCCAGGATTCAGGGAGAAGGTTCTCCCCGCATTGAGATCAAAGGCGTCAAGGAATTGCACGGCTGTGAATATGAGATTATTCCCGACCGCGTGGAGGCGGCGACCCTGATCATGGCCGCCGGCGTTACCGGTGGAGAAGTTTTTGTCAGGAAGGCGCGGCCTGAACATATGATGGCGGTTTTGGAAAAGCTGGGGGAGGCCGGCCTGAATATGAAGATCCAGCGGGACGGCATCCTTGTGAAGAGGTCGCTGAGGCGTTTTCGCCCCACGGATGTCGTGACCCTGCCCTATCCGGGTTTTCCGACGGACGTGCAGGCGCAGTTCATGACGCTCATGGCCATCACCAACGGCATCAGCGTGATCACCGAAAAGATCTATCCGGACCGCTTCATGCATGTGGCGGAATTGAACCGCATGGGCGCGCAGGTCAAAAGGGAAGGGCCTTACGCCGTGGTTCACGGTATCCGTCAATTAAGCGCGGCCCCGGTTATGGCATCCGATTTGAGGGCGTCGGCGGCCCTTGTGCTGGCAGGCCTGGTCGCCAAAGGCAGGACGGAGGTCTCCAGGATTTACCATCTCGATCGGGGCTATGAGCGGCTGGACGATAAGCTGAAGAGTCTCGGCGCGAAAATCGAAAGAATGAAAGAGTAAGACGGCTCGATTATTGAGAGCTCAAAAATTTCAGGGCGGGGAAATATGATATTGATGATCGATAATTACGATTCTTTTACCTATAATCTCGTCCAGTATCTGGGGGAGATGGGCGAAGACCTCAAGGTTTTTCGTAACGACAAGATTACTGTTTCGGGGATCGCCAAACTCAAACCCCGGGCCATTGTGATCTCTCCCGGGCCGGGCAAGCCTCAGGACGCCGGCATCTCCATTGACGTCATTCGTTCATTCGGCGGAAAAGTCCCTATCCTGGGCGTGTGTCTGGGACATCAGGCCATCGGGTATTGTTTCGGCGGCCGGGTGAGCAGGGCACCGAAGCTTATGCATGGCAAGACTTCGTTGATTTACCACAAAGGCATGGGGATCTTTCAAAACCTTCCCAATCCTGTTGAGGCGACCCGCTATCATTCTCTCATTGTGGAGGCCAAAGGATTTCCCAAAGACCTTCTGGTGACGGCGTGGACAAAAGACAAGCTTATCATGGGCCTTCAGCACAGGCATGACCCTATTTACGGAGTGCAATTCCATCCGGAATCCGTCATGACCGCCTCAGGCAAACAGCTTTTGAAGAATTTTCTGACCCTGGCGCGCTAGTTTTTATCTTAGGAAAAAGGATACGATCATGAATCAGGACGCGCTCAAAAAGATCTCTTCCGGAGAAGGCCTCAGCGCCCCGGAGATGGAGAATATCATATGCCTTATCGCCGAAGGCCGCATGCCCCAGGAGGAAATGGCGCCTTTTTTACGCGCGTTGGCGGAAAAAGGAGAAACGGCTGAGGAGATCACGGGCGCGGTCCGTGCTATGCGTCGTTTTGTCAGACCCTTGAAGGTGAAGGCGGACATTGTTTTCGATTCTTGCGGCACCGGAGGCGACGCCAAGGGGACGTTTAATGTTTCAACGGTCGCGGCCCTGGTCGTGGCCGGAGCCGGGATCATGGTCGCCAAGCACGGCAACCGTTCCGTTTCCAGCAAGTGCGGAAGCGCGGACCTGATGGAAGAGCTGGGCGTCAATATCAACGCCCCTGTGGAAACGATTGAGCGCTGCCTGGAAAGAGCCGGCATCGCTTTTCTTTACGCTCCGCTCCTGCATCCGGCCATGGCCCACGTGCAGCCGGTCCGGCGCAAACTCCAGATGCGCACGATCTTTAATCTCCTGGGGCCGTTGATCAATCCGGCTTTTCCCACCCATCAGTTGATGGGCGTTTATGAAAAGAAGCTTGTGCCTGTGCTGGGTGAGGTTTTTGGCAATCTTGGATTGAAACACGCGCTCGTTGTCTGGGGAGAAGGCGGTTATGACGAGGCGATCACCTGGGGCCCGACGCACGCCTGCGAATACAGGGACAATCATGTCAAAGAATATGTCATTGAGCCTCAGAAGCTTGGCTTGCCGGAAACCAGCCCACGCGAGGTTTCAGGATCTGACCCGGGCGCCAATAAGCAGATTGCCCTGAATGTTTTGAAGGGCATGGAAGGCCCGGAAAAAGACATGGTCGTCTTGAATGCCGGATGCGGCCTTTATGTGGCCGGCAAGGCCAATACGATCAAAGACGGCATGCGGCTGGCGCAGGAGTCTATCGATTCCGGCAGCGCCATAAAGAAGTTGAATAAACTGATCGAATATTCGAATTTTTCCGAATCCGCGTAAGGATAGACAGCTATGACCATTCTTGATGAGATCCTTCAATCGACCAGGGAAAGTCTGGAGCGACGCAAAAAAGAGGTTCCCTGGGAGGAATTGCGTTCGCGGCTGGAGAAGCCTTTGCCGGCTCCCGGATTCAAGAAGGCTTTGGGCAGGGAAGGCGTGCATTTGATCGCCGAGCTAAAGAAATCTTCGCCGTCCAACGGTGTTATCCGGCAGGATTTTGATGCCCCGAAACTGGCGAAGTCCCTGGAGGGCGCGGGTTCCAGCGGTATTTCCGTTCTCACCGAAGAGAAATATTTTGGCGGAGAGCTGTCGTTTCTGGATGATGTGCGACGCGCGGTAGCCCTGCCGCTGTTGCGCAAGGATTTTATCATGGATGAATACCAGGTGCATGAATCCAAGCTGCACGGCGCCGACGCCATTCTTCTGATAGCCTCGATTTTGACCCGCCAGCAGCTGCAGGATTTAGCGGCGGCCGCTTTTTCCGTCAGTCTGGATGTCCTTTTGGAGATTCATGACGAGACCGAGCTGGACAAGGCGCAGGCCGTGCCTGAAGCGGTGATCGGCGTCAATACCCGCAATTTGAAGGATTTTTCCATCGATCTCCAGGTCCTGCCCCGGCTGATGCAGAGGCTTCCTGCCGGCAGGATGGTGATCTGTGAAAGCGGTGTCAAGGACACAGGCGATCTGGCCCTGATCATGGCCGCGGGAGCCCGCGGAGTCCTTGTGGGCACGAGTCTGATGCGCGCGCCTGACCCGGCGGCCCTGGCCGCCGAATTCGCGGCGTTTCTGAAACAATGAGAACACGGGTCAAGATCTGCGGGATCACCAATCTTCATGACGCGCGCGAAAGCGTGGCGTGCGGCGCCGATTTCCTGGGATTTGTTTTTTTCTCCAAAAGCCCCCGCGCTGTTTCGCCGCGCCGGGCGAAGGCCATCATCAAAGGCCTGCCTGCCCGCGTTAAAAAGGTCGGTGTATTCGTCAATCAGGACCCGCAGGAAGTCAAGCGCGTCGCCCGCTATTGCGGTTTGGATTTTCTGCAATTCCACGGCGATGAAACCCCGGCTTATGTCCGCGCTTTTCGAGGGTACCGGGTGATCAAGGCGTTTCGGATCCGCCGGCGCGTCCCCTGGAAACAGTTGAAGCGCTACCGGTCCTGTTCTTTTCTTTTTGACACGTATCGCGAAAGCAAATTCGGCGGCACAGGCGAAACATTCGGCTGGAAGGTTTTGTTGCCGCTTTCGAAAAAATGTAGATTTTTTGTTTCCGGCGGACTGGCGGCGGAGAACGTGGAAGAGCTCATCAGGCTCCTGAAGCCTTTTGCCGTGGATGTGTCCAGCGGGGTTGAGAAACAGCCGGGCAAAAAAGACCTGACGCTGGTTAAGCGGTTTATTCAGCAGGCCAGGAGACGGACGGGTTAAGCAGGAATGAAGGGGGTTGGTTGTGACAATCAAACAATGGATTGAGTTGTGTCATTCCACAGCCAAAGAAAAGGGCTGGTGGGATTTTGAGCGCTCAGACGGAGAATTGATCGCTCTCATGCATTCCGAGCTTTCCGAAGCCCTGGAAGCCCTGCGTAACGACCTGGGCAAAGAAGAGGTGGCCGAGGAAATGGCGGATTGTTGTATCCGGATTTTCGATTATTGCGGAGCGCGCGGCCTGGATTTGGAAGAAGCCTTGAAGAAAAAAGCCGAGAAGAACAAGGCCCGTCCCTACAGGCACGGAAAAAAGTTTTAATTACGGCAGCGGAGCCGTTACAAGGAGTCTTCCATGTTTAATCTACCCGATATGGCAAAATTGGCGCAGACCGCCAAAGAAGTGCAGGACAAGCAGCAGAGGACGGAAGAGAAGAAGCTTGAGATCCTCCAGCGCATTGAACAGAAGCTGGAAAGGATCCTGGATGAATTAAAAAAGCGGTAACGAGCGTTTGGATTCATCAAAACTGAATAGCCGGGGATATTTTCCCGGCTATTTTTTTTGCCCCAAGCTCTTTTGCCCCGAGGTCTCTTTTGCCCCGAGGTCGAACCTCCTCCAAGCTCAATCGAGGTTCGACCTCCTCTGAGCACAAAGGAGGTTCGACCTTGTCCAAGCTTGATCGAGGTTCGACCTCGAGAGGGCGGTTTTGTTCCATTAATGGAAAATAAAGCTGGAAATTAACGAAAATATGTGTTACATTATTGGAACAAGATTGAGTTTTGGTGTTAAGGGAGAACAGTTGATGATGGGAAAGAAAAGACCTGTTTGCGTCCTCGAATTCAATCATTCCAATATTCGCTGTTGCCAAAGCGAGGTCAAGCGGGGGCAGCGGGTGCTTGCGCATTGTTTTTCTATGCCTGTTCAGGAAGATCGCGACCTGGCTTTGTCTTTAGCCGCTGAATTCAGGAGGCGTTATTTCAAACCGAGCCATCCCATTATTGTTTTGCCCAGGCACATGGCCTCCTGGCAGTCTTTGCGGTTGCCCTCCCAGGATGAAGCGGAGATACGGCAAATGCTCCAGTGTCATGTCTCGCGCCAATCCGCGTTCTCAGGCCTCGGATCGGTGTTTGATTACCATCGTAACGGCCAGGACCGGGAAGGAAATTCTTTGATCCAGGTCTGCAGTTTTCCGCGTCAGAGGCTCAAATCGTATTTTGAAACCCTTGATTCCCTGGGGCTGGACCCTTCGCTTGTCACGCTCAATGTCCAGGGCCTGCTTCAATGGATGCTCTTGGAGAATAACACGGCGATGCCGGATTCCTTTTGCCTGCTGAGCAGGGAAGGGGATTGTTTTGACTTGAGCGTGATTAGCGGAGGTCGTCTCTCATTCAGTCGTTCTTTTGTGAGCTCTTTTATCTTTGAACAGACACCCTCTTTGCTCCTGCGCGAATTAAAGGTGAGCCTGGAAACCTGCAGGCGGCTCGGTTTGGCGGTTGCTGAAAACAGGCTCTATGTCGCCGGTAAATTGAACGCGTTTGAGCGGGAATTTTTTCTCCATCAGGATTTGGAAATAATTCCCGCAGCCTCTGATCTCGGCCGCCTGGGTCCTTCGCTTGATTCTTTATCCCTGGATGAGCGCCTGTCGTTTCTGGCCTGTTTGGGGCTGGCCTTGAATCCGCCGGAGAATGCCCTGGATATGAGGCCGCCGGAATGCAAACAGGCGATCAGGGAAAAAAGGATCTCGCGAATTTGGTTCAAGACAGCGGTCTATTCCTGCGCCCTTGTCTGCGGCTTGTGGTGTCTTCTGTCAGTCTTCATACTCCGCCAGGCTGAAGAGACCATGAAATTGAGAAAGGCCTGGATTGAGATGGTTCCTCTTTATAAAGAAATCGAACGTCAGGCCTATGTTGTCTGGATCCGGGACAAAGTGCTTTCGCCTGATCTCGCGGGCTTCTTCAGCGATCTATATGGTCTGGATTTTTCCGGAACAAAACTGGTTGAGATCAAGTTTCATGCGTCGTCGGGTATTTCCATAAAAGGCAGGGCCAAGGGGGTCGAAAGCGCTTTTCTGTTCCTGCAGTCTTTGAAATCCCTGCCCGCGTTCCAAAACGCGAGGATAGATGTATTGTCGGAAGAAAAAACCGGAGATTCTTCATGGCCCGTTTCTTTTCATATCCGCGGATCTTAAAACAAATATTTTTCTCACGGCCCCTTGGCAAAATCCTGTTTGTCATCGTTTTGTTTTGCGTCCTGACGGCGCCGGCGTGGCTGGCCTTAAGGCGGTATCATCAGGAGCTGAAAATCGCCTCGCGGTTTTTTTCAAACAACATCAAGACCACAAGCGTCTTGCGGCAAAACCCGGCTTTTGCGGTCCGACCAGCAGGCAAAATGCTCGGCGCGGTGGATATGGATCATGTTTTTTCCGCCTTGATCGCTTTGGCCGCCGACAACGAAGTTTCCATTATTTCCATGAGGTCTCTGGAAGAAAACGGCAACATGAAGCCGGTTAAGGCAAACCGGGCAAGGAAGGCCGCCTTAAGGCTCAAAGCCAAAGAAGAGGCGATGGTCAGGTTTTTCAAAGGATTAGAGGAATTGCCCTTTTTTGTCCTGTCTCGTGAATTAACCCTATCTTCAAAAGATGAAGAAGGGCTTGAGGCGAAAGTGGGGTTAGAGGTGTTGGATAGGTTTGAGTTCAGCAGGCGGGAGGTCCTGGAGCATTTGAAGAACAGCAGGCAGGCTCCTCAATCCGTTTTTTCATTTCATCCTGTTTTTCTCGTTCTCGCTCCGGTTAAGAAACAGGTCTTGTCTGCGTCGGGAGCGGGCAGCGAAGCCGCCGCAAACTTGGTCCTGGTGGGGATGATGGAGGACGGCGGAAGGAACAGGGCCGTTTTTGAAGACAGGGTTACAGGCAGGACTTTGTATGTTTCAGACAACGATATGATCGGGGACCTGACGGTTACGGAGGTGAGCGTGTCAGGTGTCGTCCTTTCAGGAGGCGGACAATGTTACGCTTTTTCTCTTTAAGGCTTGTATTCTCGTGTTTCTTTTTGCTGGCAATTTCAGGGCAGGCGTTGGCCGTGGCCGAAAAGATCACCATGGATTTCAAGGGCATGGATGTTGTTGAGGTTCTCAAGATCCTGGCCGCGAAAAATAACTTAAACCTGGTCGTTGACAAGAATGTCAGCGGCCGGGTGACCGTATTTTTGAAAGAGGTCCCGGTGGACGAAGCGTTAAAGTCGATTTTGGCCTCAAGCGATCTGGCCCTGGTCTCAAAAGGCAGTATCAGCCGCATCATGACGAGCCAGGATTATGAGAAGGCCTTCGGCCGGAAACCCGACGACAGCCGCAGGACATTGCGTCTGAAGCTCAAATATCTCGGAGCGCAGGACGCGGCCGGAATCTTGTCCCAGATCAAGTCGGGCGTGGGCCATGTGGTTGTCGATGATTCCTCCGGCGCTTTGATTATCGTGGAAACCCCTCAAAAACTCGATGAAATGCGTCGGCTCATCCGGGAGATGGATCAGCCCATGCAAACGCGCACATTTGAATTGAATTACGCGGTCTGTCAGAAAGCAGCGGAGGCCGTTCGGGAGGTTTTGTCCAAGACATCAAGAATGGTGATTGATGAGCGTTCCGGCAGGATAACAGCCACGGATTATCCTGCCCGGTTGGATGAAGCCTCCCTTGTGATTGAAGCGCTGGACAAAAGGTCAAGGGAGGTTCTCATTGAAGCCAAGATCATCCAGGTCAATTTGAACGACAAGACGTCTTTAGGCATTGATTGGGAATATGTTTTGAATAAAAAGGTGAGTGTTCAGGGCATGTTCGGGCAGATGATCACGACGACAGGCAATAAATGGGTCCTGGGAAGCCTGAATCCTTCCGAGAAAAATGATTACAAGGCGGTGATCGAGGCCCTGGAAACTCAAGGCGAAACAAAAATCCTGTCTTCGCCAAGGTTGGCTGTGGTCAACAATGCTTCTGCCAGAATCCTTGTCGGCTCCAAGCAGGTGTATGTGACGACCACCGCGGTTCAGGGTCAGTCCACCACCGAGACGGCCGAGGCCGTGAATTTCGTGGACGTCGGCGTTAAGCTTTATGTCACGCCGACCATCAGCGCGGACGGCTTTATCTCTATGAAGATCAGGCCGGAGGTCAGTTCTGTGACGCAAAATTATAAGACCGCTGCCGGCAATACGATCCCTATTGTTGAGACGGCCGAAACAGAGACCGATGTGCTTTTGCGGGATGGTCAGACGCTGGTTATCGGCGGGTTGATCAAAGATGAGTCTGTTAAGACGGTCAACAGGATCCCGTGGATAGGGGACATCCCTCTTCTGGGATTCTTATTTCGCAATTCCATCGATGAAACGCGCAAAACAGAGTTGGTGATCTTTTTGACCTGCCGCATCCTTGATTTTGACTCTTCCGAGGTCGAACCTCTTCCAAGCTCAACCGAGGTTCGACCTCCTTTGAGCACAAACGAGGTCGAACCTCCAGCAGGAAGGGAAAGCGAAAGTTAAAGTTGAAATAGGCAAATACGGTGGATATAATAAATTCAAATGCATAAACCTAAGCGCGAATCGTGGGGGTCGCGTCTGGGAATCATCATGGCTGTCGCGGGTTCAGCCGTGGGATTGGGAAACTTTTTAAGGTTTCCTGTCCAGGCTGCGGGCAATGGCGGCGGCGCGTTCATGATCCCGTATTTTGTGGCTCTTCTGCTTTTGGGGATTCCGCTTGTGTGGATCGAATGGACCTTGGGCCGCTACGGCGGCGGGTTTGAGCACGGCACAGCGCCCGGCATCTTCCACAGTCTCCTTCAGAAAAACCGCTTTATCAAATACTTCGGTGTGATCGGCATTTTCGGCCCTTTTGTCATTTTTATCTATTACACCTTTATCGCCTCCTGGACCTTGGGCTATAGTTTTTACAGTATCAAAGGCGTGCTTGCCCCTTTGGGCGACCAGGCATCCATCCAGTCGTTTTTGAGAGGGTATCAGGGCCTGGAACAGAATGGTTTTTTTAAAAGCATTGCCCCCGCCTACATGTTCTTCCTTATCACCTTTTCCCTGAACATCTTCGTCATTTATTACGGCATTCGCGGCGGCATCGAAACGCTCTGCAAGATCGCCCTGCCTGTCTTGTTCTGTTTTGGGATCATTCTGGCCATCCGGGTATTGACCTTAGGAGCTCCGGACGCCGCTAAGCCCGGCTGGAACGTGGGCAACGGCCTTGGGTTTCTGTGGAATCCCGACTTCGGCGCCTTGAAATCCGCCAAAGTCTGGCTGGCGGCCGCAGGACAGATCTTTTTTACGTTAAGCGTCGGTATCGGGGTGATCTTGACCTACGCGAGCTATCTTTCCAAAGGCGACGACGTCGTGCTTTCCGGCATGACCGCCGTCAGCATGAATGAATTCGCCGAGGTCGTCCTGGGCAGCTCGATTATTATCCCCGCGGCTTTTGTGTTCTTCGGCCCCATAGATATCCAGGCCATTGCCAGGCAGGGCGCTTTCGACCTGGGTTTTGTCACCATGCCGCTTATCCTGGGCAAATTGCCTTTGTCGTCGATCTTCAGCTTTTTGTGGTTCGCGCTCCTGTTTTTGGCCGGGGTGACTTCCAGCGTGTCGCTGGCCCAGCCGGCAGTCGCCTTTCTGGAGGATGAATTCAATATTTCCCGGAAAAGGGCCGTGGGTATTTTTGCGGCCGTGGGATTCCTTTTGTGTCAGCCGGCGATTTTCTTTTTGGGGCGTGGCGTTGTCAATGAACTGGATTTCTGGGGAGGGACGTTCTGCCTTGTTTTGTTCGGGACCATAGAGACCATCCTTTTTGTCTGGGTGTTCGGCATGGATAAGGCCTGGGAAGAGATCCACCACGGCGCCGACATCCGCATCCCGCGCATTTTTAAATTCATCATCAAATATGTGACGCCTGTTTTCCTTCTGGTGATCCTGGGCGCCTGGTTTTTCCAGGAAGGGTTACCGACGATATTTTTAAAAGGGGTGTCAGAGGCCGATAAGCCTTTTGTCCTCTGGACGCGGCTTGGTCTGATCGCGCTGTTTTCAGCCCTGGCGATCATGGTCAAGATCGCCTGGCGCAAGCGGAGGAAACGGGCATGAATATCTACGGCTGGATCTTTTTGATCCTATCGTGGTCGGGAATTTTAACGTTGGGGACTTTTTGTTTTCACAGGGTCTTTTCCAAGAAAGAGGTCAAATAACTCATGAAACGAATATTCTCTTTGGTGTGTCTGTTGGCGGTTCTTCCGGTCTGTTTAACGGGATGTGTCTGGCTTGTGGTCGGCGGTATCGGCGCTGTCGGCGGTTACGCTGTTACGCGCGATACCATTCAGGGTGAATACGACGCCAAATTCGCCGATGCCTGGAAATCCGCTCAAACCGTGTGCAGTACCTTAGGTGTCGTCACGACACGCGACAAAAACGCCGGCGTTATGGAGGCCTCTGTTGACAGGGCCAAGGTGAAGGTCGAGATCACGCAAATCACGCCTGAGGCCATTCGCCTTAAGGTCAAGGCCAGAAAAGGGATTTTCCCCAAAATCGGAATTGCTGAAAAGGTGTTTGTTAAGATCGGTCAGCAGCTGATGTAGCCTTTCCGAGGTCGAACCTCGTTTGTGCTCAGAGGAGGTCGAACCTCGAGCTTGATTGGTTCATTTTGAAAAAAAACCATAAACATAATTTCAGATTTTTGGGTAAAAAGACGCCGCTGTGGCTGATCGCCGTGGCCGCGGCCGTGTCTTTGACGGCGAGTTGTCTTTCCCGGGAGCCGGCCGAGTCGCGCGTGGTGCGCGTCACAGACGGGGATACGGTGGAGATGGACTCCGGTGTGACTGTGCGTTATATCGGCATCGATACCCCGGAAACAAGCCGTAAGGTCTCAGGCCAGTGGGTTCCGGCGGAAGATCCTTTTGGACAGGAGGCCAAGTCAGCCAATGAAGAGCTGGTTATGGGCAAGAAGGTGCGCCTGGAATATGACCTTGAGAAAAAGGACAAATACGGACGCACCCTGGCATATATTTTCGTGGAAGGCGAGGGGAGGAGGGAGATCTTTGTTCAGGCTGAGCTTTTGCGAAAAGGCCTGGCCTACCTTTATACCTTCCCTCCCAATGTGAAATACGTGGATGTCCTGATGCAGGCCCAGGCAGCCGCCAAGCAGGAAAGGGCGGGGATGTGGGCTGAAACCCTGGAGATCCCCGGCAAAGAGGCGGCAAACTATCTGGGTCAAAGGAAGTTCGTGATCGGAAAGGTCAGGAAGGCGCGCAGGACGGAGAAGGTGATCTTTCTGGAAATGGAAGGCCTTGCGGCCGTAATTTTTACCAAAGACCTCTGGTTTTTTGAAAAAGAGGACGTTGATCCTTTGCGAGACTACTCCCAAAAGACGATCACAGTCTTCGGGCTTATCAAATCCTACCGTGGAAAGACCGAAATCATCGTAAATCACCCCTGGCAGATCGAAGTTTTGGATTAGCCCCTCTTATGTTATAATAGGTCCCTGTTAAAGAAAGGGTATTTTAACGCGGATTCCTGCGTGCAGCGCGGGGAGGAACTCCGGTAAATATCTGGGACCATTTGCGTTAACAAGAAAATATTTATGCTCGCATCATTCAACATCACATTTCAGGCTATTTTGCAGCTGGCGCTGTTAGGCGCTACCGGATTCATCCTCATCCGCAAAAAAGTTGTCAGCGAAGAAGGCCTTGAGACCTTAAGCAGGCTTGTGATAGGCTTGTTCCTGCCGCTTTTGATGTTCACGCAGATAACAAGCGCCTTCACCTTCAAGGGCTTTCCGGACTGGTGGATGTTTCCGCTCTTAAGCGTGTTTTTGACAGTCATAGGCTACGGGTTCGGTCTGATTTTCTTGAGATTTAACAAGTCTTTCGGACAGCAGGAAGGGCCGTTCTTGAGTATCTCAACATTCCAGAATTCAGGATATCTGCCCCTGCCTTTGGCCGCCAGCATGCTTCCACCTGATCTGGCGTCGGAGATGTTCATTTATATCTTTCTGTTCCTGTTGGGATTCAACATGACTATTTTTTCCTTCGGCATATATATCGTCAGCTGCCGGGGGAAGTCCTGCCGCTTCGACTACAAGGATATGTTCAACGCGCCTGTGATCGCGACCCTGACCGCGCTGGTTGTGGTATTCCTGCGGCTGCAGGCGGTGTTGCCGCCTGTTTTGATGAACCCAGCGAAAATTCTGGGGGAGTGCGCCATCCCTTTGTCCATTTTTGTGGTGGGGGGAAATCTGGCTTTGATCCACATCCGTTCTTTAAAGAACCTGAAACCTCTGATTTCGGGCCTGGCCATCAAGCTTTTGATCCTGCCTTTGGTTGTGCTTTTCTTTCTGCTGGTGTTTAAGCCCAGGCCCCTGGTAGGTCTGCTTTTGATGCTGCAGGCCTGTATGCCTCCGGCCGCGCTCCTGTCTGTGATAGCCCGCAATGAAAAGGTAGAGGAGGAGCTCATCAACCAGGCTATTTTTTACGGCCATCTGCTGTCTATCCTGACGATTCCGCTGTTTTTGGGTCTATATCGGGCATTTCCTTAAGTTAAGGCTACAGAATCGAAAACTTAACCGAAACAGGCTGTTGCGAATATTATAATCTTAGGCTGGAAATTTTTAGGGCTGGATGGTAAAATAATATGGAAGAACGAGTTATCGCGACAAACAGGAAGTTATACAGGGATTATGAGGTCTTGGAGACCTTTGAGTGCGGTATTGAGCTCAAAGGCAGCGAGGTCAAGTCTTTAAGGGAGGCCAAAGCCACGATTGACGATGCCTTTGGCCGTATCGAAGCCTCCCAGGTCTACTTGTATAACTGCCATATCCAGCCTTACGAAAAGGCCAGTTATTTTAAGGAAGAAGCCACCAGGCCCAGGCGCCTGCTCCTGCATAAACCTCAGATCCGTAAATTAATCGGACAGATCACGCAAAGGGGCTTTACGCTGGCGCCTTACAAGCTGTATTTTAATTCCAAAGGGCTTGTGAAAGTGGCCATGTCCCTGGTTCGGGGCAAGAAGTCCTACGACCGCAGGGAAGACATCAAGAAGCGCGACACGGACCGCGAAATGCGGCGATCGATAAGACGCAAATAAATTACAGGCATCTTTGTTCTTTGTGAAATATGGGGCTGATTGGGCTCGATTCAGACGTGCCTGATGCTGGCAGCATGCCGAGGGTGTGAGGTGGCCTCGTTAAAAACCTTACAAAAACACAAACGCTGAAACTGATCCAACAGTGCTGGCAGCGCTGAATATCGTTAACCCGATATTCGCTGCGCCGTTAGCAGGCGTACGTTAAGCCTTAGTTCACTCGTTGAATTAAGCCACAATTCCTGTAATTCTGCGTGCTGGGATTGTGTCGGTCCGATGAAACCGTAAGGCTTCTTCGGACAGGCAGAATAGCCTTTACCCTGTCTGCGGGATAAGGGCGAAACTCAAGCAGACTGGCCTTGGAGATCCTGTCTGTGGGACGCTTCAAGGTAAGAACAAGAACAGACTAAGCATGTAGCGGCTTTCATCTTTCCGTTTGAGGACGCGGGTTCGATTCCCGCCAGCTCCACCAATTTTTCCCGACAAGGGAAAAATTGGGGGATGTCGAGATTTGCGTAGCATGGCGACAGAGCCATGCAGCAAAACTCGGCGCCACCCCTAGGAATAGTGGGAAAAATTGGGGGATGTCGAGATTTGCGTAGCATGGCGACAGAGCCATGCAGCAAAACTCGGCGCCACCCGTAGGAATCAGTAGTAATCTGTGTTTCCACTCGATTTTTCTCCTCGTCACCACATCCAGCCTTGTAAAGTTCAGAGGAAGTTCACTTCTTAAATATAAATATGCGAACAATGCGCAGCTTTTAAAAGGCAATTCTGAAATAGAGAATTGCCTTTTTTCAAAGAAATTCTTTAATCCAATAGACGAATCGGTCTGTGCCATTGATAAAAAATATGGAAAGCAAAGCTGAAAATAAGGTGGAAAGAAAGTGGTATTTTAAGATTTCCACGTTAGTCATTGCTTTTCTCTGCGTGGGGCCGCTGGCGCTGCCGCTGTTATGGATAAATCCCTATTTTAGCAAAAAGAACAAGGCCCTGATTACCCTCGCGGTTATGGTCTTAAGTTACATTTTGGCTGCTGTCATGACCCAGTCGATCAAGTCGATTTTTTCCTATTATCGGGAGATGGAGTTGCTGTAAATAGTCCATGGCCCAAAGATCAAGTCCACAGAACCGAGGGACGAAAGCAGTCGACAGGCCACGGGCCACAGTCCGCAGAAACCGAGGGACGAAAGCACGAAAGCACGAAGGACGAAGAATGGGCTTATGGCGAATAGCGAATGGCTTATAGCAAATACGAAGCCAGAAATCTGAATTCGGAAATCTGACGTCTGAATTCAGAAGTCTGAAATCTGCCCTTTGCTCTTAGCCATAAGCTATATGCTATAGGCCATAAGCCGTAAACAACTTGAGTAACTTCAGCAAACAAGTTGACTAGTTGGCGTAAATAGGTTAAAAATAGAGAAGGATTGGCGGAAATTTGCTGAATTCCTAGGCACCCTGGCTCGATTTTTTCATGAGAACCAAGGTAGTTTTGCTTGGTTTTTCTTTTTTAAAAGAGGAAAAAGGGAAACTGGTCAACAAAAAGGGGATTTCAGGGCTATTCTTTTTTGTTTGACCCGTTATAATAAAAATCTGCTTTTGCGCAAATTGATGAAGAGACATCTTAAAAAGGATTCATGAGACATCTCAAAGGGATTCTCCAATGTGAACGATTTCAGGTGCCTTACCGCGTCTGCGGGGAAGGGCAGGACGTTCTTTGCCTTAACGGCGCCCAGCAGTCCATGGCCATGTGGCTGTCGTTCTTGCAGCGTTTCAGGGATAAATATCGCATCACGCTCTTTGATTTTCCCCATCAGGGCAAGGGTAAGGTATTGGAGGGGTCGACCAGCGTTTCCCTGGATGAAGAAGTTGAGATCCTGCGGGCCCTTGTCAGCGAACTGGGGATCAAGCGGCCCATTATCTGTTCGGCTTCCTGGGGCGGCGTGGTCGCCTTGCAGTTCGCGGCGCGGTTCCCTCAGCATGTGAGCCGGCTGATCCTGGCAAGTATCGCCATGAAGCCGAATGGACGCATGAAGGAAACGATCATGACGGGCATGCAGGCAAAACTTGATGACCGTGAACATATGGCCCAGGTCCTTCTGAAGAGCTTTGGCGGCGATTTGCCGGGGGTCTGCAAAAACCAGATCATCGCCCAGTTTAAATCCATGCCTCCCGACAGAATTCAGGCTTTTGCCGAACACGGGATGTCGGTTATTTTTTCCGGTTCCCTGGACAAGGTGGTGGCGCTTTCCGATGTGCGCAATCCCACGTTGATCCTCTATGGGGACAAGGACAGGATCCTGGATTTAAGCGATGTGGAAAGCCTTGTGGCCGCCCTGCCTGAATGCCGCTTGAGGACTGTTAAGGGGATCGGGCATTTTCTGCATTTGGAAAATGAGAGTGTTTTTGACATCTACGAAGAAGTGCTGGAGAAGGCGCGTTCAGAGATCGCGGATATGACGCACGAACCTTTTAACGTAACGTATTGAACTTTTCGTTCATAGTGTGCCAAAGCCAAAGGCCAAAAACCTTTGGTTTTTTTATTGGACTGAAGAAACTCACGAGCTCTTTAGCGATTAGCTCATTAGCTGTTTAGTAAAAGCTTGGCTTATAGCTTATGGCTTATAGCTTATGGCTAAGAGCGAAGGGCAGATTTCAGACTTCTGAATTCAGACGTCAGATTTCCGAATTCAGATTTCTGGCTTCGTATTTGCTATAAGCCATTCGCTATTTGCCATAAGCCCATTCTTCGTCCTTCGTGCCTTCATCCTTCGTCTGTGGTTATGGCAATTGTGCTCTTCTGCGTCTTGCAGTATAATATTTTAGATCCTAAGGCGCGAAAACCAATAGCCTGATGAGCAAAACCCTCTACATCCACATTCCTTTTTGCAAATCCAAGTGTTTTTATTGTTCGTTTACGTCTTTTCCCGACCAGCAGGACAGGGTCGATGAATATCTTCAGATGCTCGACAAAGAGGCCGCAAACTGCGGCCGGCCTGAAATAGAGACGGTGTATGTCGGCGGAGGCACGCCGACTTTTTTGTCCTTGCAGCAATTGAATAAGCTTTTCCGCGTTATCTCCAGCCGGTTTGTTTTGCCTGCCGCCGCCGAATTCACCATGGAAGCCAACCCCGCCACTTTTGACCTGGCCAAAGCCAAGGCCTTGCGCCAGGCAGGGGTGAACCGCATCAGCCTGGGCGTTCAGTCTTTGCGGGACGAGAATCTCAAGTGGCTTGGCCGGCCGCATACCGCGCAGGACGCCCTCAACAGTTATGATGTCCTGAGAAAAGCGGGCTTTCGCAACATCAATCTGGATTTTATTTACGCCCTGCCTCACCAGGAAGAGGAAGGCCTGAAATCGGATTTAAAAGAGATCGAATCCCTGGGAAGCGAACATATTTCCCTTTACGCTCTGTCCATTGAGCCGGGAACAGAGCTTTCCTGTCGTCAGATCCAGCCTTTGAACCTGGAGCGTCAGGCAGACCATTACCGCATGGTCGTGACATTCCTGAAGGCCTGCGGATTATCGCATTATGAGGTGAGCAATTTTGCCAGACAGGGATTTGATTGCAGGCACAACAGCCATTACTGGGAGGGCGGGGATTATATCGGCCTGGGTGTCTCTGCTCATTCCCATGACCAGGGCCGCAGATACTGGAATGGGTCGGAGCTGTCTGAATATATTTCTCTGATGAGGACTAAAGGTTCTGCCAGGGCAGGGGAAGAGACCTTGGACGCGCTCACAAGGCTCAAGGAAACTTTCCTGATCGGCTTGCGCATGACAAAAGGGGTGCGGCTGGAAAGCCTGGAGCAGAGGTTTGGCGCGAGACTGCCTGAGCAGAAAAAGGGGCTTTTGCGTCAATATATCTCCGAAGGACTGCTGGAAGAAGAGGGCGGGGTCATAAGGGCTACGGAAGAAGGCATGTTGGTGTTGGATGAGATATGCGGTCAGCTGTATTGATGGCAATTTTGGTTGAAGCTGTTACTTTTTTCGTTCAGCTGGTCCTCGGCTGCAAAACCGCCTGCGGTCCAATTCACTAAAAAAGCACCAGCTTCAACCATTAAGAGATAGGCAAGCGCATATTAGGAGAGAGGGTGGGGAAGTAGGAATCACTCGCCTGCGGCTCGCTTAAACCTGGATGAGACCTATGCTTCTTGTGTTGGATGAGATATGCGGGCAGCTGTATTGATGGTATTTTGGTTGAAGCTGTTACTTTTTTCGTTCAGCTGGGTCCCACGAAGAACAATTAAAAATTAAGAATGAAGAATTGAAATCCAAAAAACAAATAGAAGCGAAGATGGAAATCGGAAGTCAGAAGTCTGAAATCGGAAACCCGATTGGATATTGGAAATTGAGATTTATTTGGGATTTGGAGCTTGGGATTTGGAAATTAAATCAGTAGGCAAGGGGCTAGCTAGAACCTAAACCTTAGTCCCTAGATCGCTTTTGCCATACGCCATAAGCTAAACAACTAAGCAGTTTGTTACATTGCACTTTTGAACCTTTCAGTTGGTTTTTGGTTAAACAAACGATATAATAATAGACGCTAATGAGAGAATCATCATCAAAGAAGTTTTAAGATCTTTAGGAGCAAAAATATGAAACGATGGGCTTTGGTTCTGGTTCTGCTGGTCCTGTTCGCCGGGTGCGCGCAGTGCATCCTCATGCGGTCGGAATATTATGACATGACAGGCAAGGTCTTTACTCCGAAATCGCCTGAAACAGATATCCCTATCTATGAAGTCGGCAAGGCGCCGGAAAGGCCCTATACGGAGATCGGGGCTGTGAAGGTCATCGGTCAACCGAACACAAGTCGGCAGGAATTGGAAGAAGAGCTTAAAAAACGGGCCAGGCTGGCCGGCGCGGACGCGCTCATTGAAGCCCAGTACCGCGAAGACACGGCCAACAAAAACTGGTTTTGCGGCCGTTTTGCCTCAACCAAACGCAATGCCGCTGCCTCTGCCAAGGCCGTGCTCTTCCTGGATTCAAAATAAAGCGCCCGCGGCCAATTCCGTAACTTACCCTTATGACGAAAGAACAATCTCTCTATATTCTGTTGGTTGATGATGAAAAGGATTTTATCGAGCCTGTTGCCTATTGGCTTCGCGCCAAGGGTTATGAGATCTCCACGGCCGTCGATGGCCGCAAGGCGCTTGATGAGATCGAAAGGCGCAAGCCGGATATTATTTTCATGGACATCAATATGCCGGAGATGGACGGGCTTGAAGCGCTCCGAATTATCCGTGAGAAGGACAAGGATTTGCCGGTGATCCTCTTGACGGCGGCTTTCGGGGATGAAGCCAAGATTGCCAGGGCCCGCGATCTGGGTGTTTCAGGGTTCTTCGCGAAAAATTATACATTCGACCAATTGGTGCAAGTGATGCAAGTCACGCTCAAGACGCACCGCTCTCTCCATGATTCCTCCGGAAATAAACAGGAGTCCTGAATTTCAGGACGCCTTGAAGCAGCTTCATAAGGCTTACCGCAGTCATCGCCCGAAGATTTCCCGTCGTATGCGGGAATTCCGGAAGCTGCGGCGCGCGCCCAAACGCAGGCTCTTTGAAGAACTTTGTTTTTGTCTCCTGACCCCGCAGTCCAATGCCGTCTCCTGCGACAGCGTCATCAGGGATTTGCGGCTGGCCGGCCTTCTTTTGTCGGGGGGCGAACAGGAATTAAGGCCGTTTTTAAAAAGGGCGAGGTTTTACAGGAAGAAGGCCTCCTATCTTGTCCTGGCCAGAGAGGTATTTTTAAGCAAGGATAAGCGCGACCTGAAAAAACAAGACCCTCGGGCGTTAAGGGATTGGCTGGTTGCCAACATCAAGGGGCTGGGGCTTAAAGAGGCTGGACATTTTTTACGCAACATCGGCCTGGGCGAGGACCTGGCGATCCTGGATATTCATATTCTCAGGCGCTTGAAAACTCTTAAAGTTATTGAAGAGATCCCTTCGAATTTAAGCCGGAAGAAGTATCTTGAGATAGAAGAAAAAATGAGGACGTTCTCGCGCCAGTGCGGTATTCCTCTGGGGCATATGGATTTGTTGTTTTGGTGTATGGGAACGGGTTTTGTGTTTAAGTAAAAGGAAAACAATTATGGAGTCAGAAATCGGAAGTCGGATGTCGGAAATCTGACGTCCGGTTAACTGTTGCTGGATTATGAAACGCGTTGACCAGATTGTTGTCAGGCTGAAGAAAAAGTATCCTCATCCCCAGATTGCCTTGCGTTTTGAAACGCCGATCGAGCTCCTGGTCGCGACGATTCTTTCGGCGCAATGCACGGACAAGAGGGTCAATATCGTCACCGAGGGGCTTTTTAAGAAATACCGCACAGCCAAAGATTATGCCGTTGCCGACCCGCAGGAGTTCGCTGAAGAGATCAGGACAACGGGTTTTTACAGGAATAAGGCCAGGAATGTCGTTGCCGCGGCTAAAAAGATCGTGGCCGAACATAACGGCCGCGTGCCTGAGACCATGAAGGAGCTTTTAGAGCTCCCGGGGGTCGCGCGCAAAACAGCGAATGTCGTTCTGTACAACGCTTTTGGCAAAAGCGAAGGCATCGCGGTGGATACGCATATGATCCGCGTCTGCAATCGCCTGGCTTTGACAAAGCACAAGGAGCCGGTCAAGATCGAGCAGGACTTGATGAAACAACTCGATCGCAAGGAGTGGGGGGATTTCACCCTGCGGATCGTTTTGCATGGCAGGCAGACCTGCGTGGCGAGAAATCCGCAGTGTCCGTCATGTGTTCTGGCCGCTGTTTGTCCGTCGAAAAAGATATTTTATCCGGGGAAGTTTAAGTCATGAGATGAAGAATGGACAGAAAATAAACCCATGAAAAAGAAAATATACCAGGACATAACGCCGGAAGAGCGGGAAGATTTGTTAAAGGATTTTCTTCCCTTTATTTCCAAGGGAAAATTCGTCAACGCCGCGACATGCAACCAGGAGCGCATGCCGAACGTGGCGCCCAAGCTGATCGCCAAGGTCGAGAATAACATCATTTATCTGGTGGATTATGTCATGGGCGCGACCTTTATCAATCTGAAGACCAATCCCCGGGTTTCCCTGTCTTTTGTCGATGACAGGTCGTTGACGGGTTATCAGTTGAACGGCACGGTCAAGGTTCTGGAATCCGGAGAAGAATTTGACGCGCTCTCGGAGGAATTCCAGCAGATCAAGACCAGTTTCACGGTCGAACGCATTCTCTATCACGTGCGGTCAGGGGGAAAGTCGTCGGATTCTCATATCGAGATGCCGGAGAAATTCGTGATCCTGAAAGTGAAGGTTTTTGAGATCGTCGAGATATCCTCGACCGGCGTCTTAAAGTCCAAGATCACAATGTAGCGATCATAGATGAAGAAGTTTTTGGCTTCTTTCCAAAGAGTCCTGGTCAGCCTGATCACGGCCGCCTGCTTTGCCGCTCCCGGCGAAGCGGAAATGCCCTTAGAGCCCCTGCGCAAAGCGCCTGAGATCTCAGGCCCTGTCTGGTTCAATGTCGAGTCCTTCCCCCGTATCAGCATCAAGTCCCTGCGCGGCGACGTGATCCTCGTTGTTTTCTGGTCCTCCACCGATGTTTATTCCCGCAAGGCCATGGAGTACATCAATGACTGGTATGCGCGTTATCAGGACAAGGGTTTTGTCGTGATCGGCGTGCACTCCATGGATTGGGGATTCGACATGTCCGAGCCCACCGTGGAAAAAGAGATCAAGTATTTGAATATCAAATTCCCCGTATTTTTGGACATCGAAGGCAAGGCGGGCATGGCCTATGACCAGACGTCCAGGCCGTCTTTGTTCCTGATCGACCGCAAGGGATATGTGCGCGGGGAATACAAGTTCGGTTTTTCCTGGGAAAATGTGCACACATTGTTAAGGCATCTTTTAGAGGAGGGCAGTTCCAGACTTCTGGATCAATTATGAAAAACTTTTCCGCTAAATCAGGCAGTTTTTTGAGACACGCGGCCCGGGGGCACCTGCGGGCCGACGAACCCTTTTACGGGGGTAAAGGAATGAAAAAAGACAGGCACAGGCACGGCAGTCATGTCTCCTGGAAATTCATGGGCGGCGTGCGGACTGTTACAGGGTCCAGCCATCTTTTGACGACGCCTAAGTCCCAGGTGTTGATCGACGCCGGGCTGTTCTACGGGCACCGTCAGGAGTTCCACGCGGTCAATACGAAATTTTCCTACCGCGTTCCCAAGGTCCAGGCCATGATGTTGTCCCACGCGCATATCGACCATTGCGGCAACATTCCGACGCTGCTCAGGTTCGGCCTGCGCGGCAAGATATACACGACATCCGCCACGCGCGATCTGTGCAAATTGATGTTGACGGATTCGGCCCGCATTCAGGAGGAAGATTGGAAGTATCTGGTCAAGATCGCTCATCGCATGAAAGGCCGGCGCGAACACGTGCCGCCGCCGACCCATGGGCCGCTCTACACGGAGCGGGATGCCATGCGCGCCTTGACAAAATTCAGGCCGCTTCATTACGGCCAGAAGTTCAAGATTACCCCGGATGTGACAGCGACATTTTATGATGCCGGTCATATCCTGGGCGCCAGCGTTATTTTGATCGAGGTCCCCCTGGGCCGAAGGGCCGTGCGCATCGGTTACGCGGTTGACCTTGGCCGCAAGGACCTGCCCATGTTGAATAATCCCACGATTTTCCGCGACCTGGATTATCTGGTCCTGGAATCGACCTATGGCGGCCGCGCGCATTCGCCGATCGCCGAAGCCAAGAAAAAATTGTGTGAGACCATCAACAGGACCGTGGCCCGCAAAGGCAAGATCATTATTCCGGCTTTCGCTCTGGAGCGGACCCAGGAGGTCATTTATTATATCAACGAGCTTCTCAAAGAAAAGGCGATCCCTGAGATCCCGATTTATGTGGATTCGCCGCTGGCCGCCAGGATCACGGAAGTGTTCCGTCATAATATCCATTACATGAACCATGAGGTCAAGGATATGGTGCGCCATCAGGGCAGTCCGTTTGATTTTGTTCAGCTTCGTTACATCCAGGATCAGATGGAGTCGAAGTCTTTGAACAATGATCAGAGGCCGATGATCATTCTGGCAGGTTCGGGCATGTGCGAAGCGGGGCGCATTCTGCACCATTTGAAAAATAATATTTCCCAGTCGCGCAATACCGTTTTGGTCGTCGGGTATATGGCCAAGAATACGCTGGGCAAGCGTATTGTCGATAAAGAACCCATGGTGCGTATTTACGGCATGGAATATGAATTGAACGCCGAGGTTGTGGTCATCAACGCTTTATCCGGCCACGCGGACAGCCAGGATCTTTTGCACTATGCCAAAGAATGTGCTCCGGCCAGACAGACTTTCCTGGTGCATGGGGACGAGGAACAGACAAAGACGCTTTATGACCTTTTGCAGGCCAATAATTTGAGCGCGTACATGCCGCAGAAGGATGAAGAGGTGGTTCTTGAAGGGGAGGGCTATTAGTCCATAGTCTACGGTCGATGGTCCACAGTTAACGTGTGGACGTTCGCATCCTTCGGATGCTGGGACGTGAGGACGTGGGGACGTACCGAGGGACGAGAGACGAAAGCACGAGGGACGAAAAGCAATTAAGAATGAAAAATGAAGAATTAAGAATTGGCTTATAGCTTATGGCTAAGAGCAAAGGGCCTATAGCTTATAGTAAATACGAAATCAGAAGTCGGATGTCGGAAATCTGACGTCTGAATTCAGAAGTCTGAAATCGGAAATCTGAAATTCGGATTCAGAGATCAGAAGACAGAAGGACGTGGACGAATTAAAAATTAAGAATTAAGAATGAAGAATTGATGAACTCATTAGCTCATTGGCTGATTAGTTGATTAGTAGAAGCAAAAAAAGAAAAAAGACGGCTGAAATCAAATCCGAAATAATTGGATATTGGAAATTGAGATTTATTTGGGATTTGGGGTTTGGGATTTGGAAATTGAGTCAGTCAGAACTAAACAGCCAAGCAGCTTATTTTTTGTACTGTTTTTGCCCTTCGCTCTTAGCCATAAGCTAGTATGCCATAGGCCATAAGCTATAAGCGCAGGGTCAGCATGTAAACCTTTTAGTCTCTTGGACGTCTAAACTAAAGCGAGAGGCTAAAAAGGAGGAACTTATGAAGAACCGGGCAATAGCATGGATTTTGGGGTTTCTTATGGCTCTGACAGCAGGCGCCGCGTTTGCCTCAGGCAGCATTGAAACGGAACAGCCTCAAGTCAAGGAGCCGCAGGCCAGAGAAGAGGCTGCTTTTACGGGATTTACCCGCAAGGACGGCAAGCACAAAGGGGTCAGAAAAGGTGAGCCCGGTCATTCCGATTATCGACGGAAGAACTTTAGAAAGCGGCTCATGCACCTGAAGGAAAAAGACCCTGAGAAATATCAGGAGGTTGTCGGCAAGATCCGCAACATGAAGACCGCCAAACTTCAGCAGTTGAAAGAGCGGGATCCTGAGAAGTTCAAAGAGATCATGGAACAGAGGCGCCAGAGGCTCCAGGGGCGGCTGGAAGAACTCAAGAAGACGGATCCGCAAAAATATGAAAAGATCATGGCTTTTAAGGAAAAGCTGGGCCGCCTGAAGGAACTCAAGGAAAAGGATCCCAAGGCTTATGAGGAGTTTCTCCAGCAGCATCCTCGCCTGAAAAACCGCCTGGGCGGTGGGGCACGGCGCATGGGCATGCCGCTTGAGGCGCAGGACACGAATTGATAGCAGGTCTTTGCTGCGGCTGAATCTTTTTATCGCTCAACTGGTCCGATTTCAGGCCGCTGTCCACAGGCAACAGGCAGCAGACGAGATCGTCCATAGTCGATAGTCTATGGTCCATAGTTAACGTGAGGACGTTCGCATCCTTCGGATGCTGGGACGTGAGGACGTGGGGACGTGTCGAAGGACGAAAGCACGAAGAACAATTAAAAATTAAGAATTAAGAATGAAGAATGACATATGGAACTCTCGGAGAAAGAAAAGAGTCTGGAGTGCGTGCGCCGGTTTCAGGAAGGGGATCGGCGCGCTTTTGACGAACTCGTGCAGATCCATAAAAGAAAGGCTTATGGATTTGTCCTGGGGATGATCGGAAATTCCGAGGACGCCTCAGACATTCTGCAGGAAGGTTTTCTGCGGGTGTATCAAAGTCTGGGGCGATTCCGCGGGGACGCGGGTTTCAAGACGTGGTTTTACCGTATCCTGATCAATCTGTCGCGGGATGTATTGCGCCGTCGGGGTCGTTCGCGGCGCGTCTTCGCCTATTCCATGGATGAGGCCGATGAAGATGGTAAGACGCGGGAATACCCCGATCTGTCCTTGAGGCCGGACGACCAGGCGCAGCAAAAGGAACTCGATGAGCTCGTGCGCAGGATCGCCTCAGGGCTCTCCGATCGTCAGAGAGAAGCGTTTTGTCTGCGATATTTTCAGGGCATGAGGTCCGATGAAGTGGCTTCTGTGCTCGGATGCGGCGTTTCAACCGCCAAAGTGCATATTTTCCGCGCGCTGCGGGAAGTCGGCCGGAGAATTCAGCCTTACTTGAAGGAGCATTGAAATCCGTTGGGACTAAAAATAGAGTCATAGGCGCGTGACTGTGGCTCACAGCAGGAGAAGATGTCATGGCGTTGTGTTTCTTGATCAGAAGAAAACTGGTGGATTTTGCCGAGCAGAATCTCAATGAAGGGGAGGTCCGAAAGGTCCAGGCCCATCTGAGTGAGTGCGGGCCGTGCCGTCAGGAATTTGATTTGATCCGCAAAGGGCTCGATGCGGCCCACGGGCACAGGCCTCCTGTGATGGACGAGGTTTTCTGGAAGAGGTTCGACGAGGGTCTTTGGAAAAAGATCCAGGAGGGGAAACCTTCCTTTAGCCCCGCGCCTTTTCTGGCTCCTCTCTGGAAGCCCGCGGCCGTCATCCTTCCCGTTATCATCGTGATGCTGGCTGTTTTGACCCGCATGTCGATGATCTCCGTCGGGCAACAGGAGGCCGTTTTGGTCAGGGAAGCGGCCTGGCTCATTAACGAGTCGCCTGATACTCAGGTCCTGTCCGCCCTCGAAGATGACCTCACCGATGAGATGGAAATTCTTTTTGTGCTGGATCCCTCTTTGATCCGAAAGATCGGATAACATCAGCATCATTTTCATTTTAAAAGACACCGGCTGCCTCAAAGGGGTTCCATGCGCAAATCGCGATTCCGTCTTTTCTTTATCCTCACCATCCTTGGTATTGTTGTTCTTGTTTTCGTCAAGGACCTTTGGCTGCTTGGCTGGATAAAAGGCGGTTTTGGCCGTTTGTGGCCTGGCGCCGGATTTTCAGCTCAGGAAATACGCGTTTGGCCCACGTCTTTTACAGTCCGCGATTTTTCCCTCATACACAAGGATTCCTCGTTCAACCTTTCTGGCCCCCGGGCCTCGGCCTTATTTTCTTTTTCTCCTTTTTTTCGTCAGCCGCTCCTGTATGTCAAGAAGGCCGATCTTCTGGTCGATTCGGTTGATTCCGGGCCCTGGCAGTTGCGCGCATTTTCTCTGGCCGCCCAGAGACATTCTCATTGGCCTTTTCTTCAGGCCCGCATGACGCTGGGTTCGCTGCGTTTTCAGGACAAGGAATTCAAGAATATCAGCGCTTCCGTCTGGATAGGAAGCCATCAACTGCTGATCCATGAGATCCGGGCCCAGGCCCTGGGAGGGGATATCCGTTTGAAAGGTTCTCTCCAGGGAGATTCTTTTTCGGCTGTTATCCGGTTCCAGGGCATTGATTTAAAAGAAGTCATGGACCTGGTTGGAGGCGGTAAAGCCGTGGATGCGACAGGTGTTTACAGCGGAGAAGTTATCTTGAGTTGGAGGGATGGGAACCTTTTGGACCTTCGCGGGGTTTTGGATTCTGCTACAGGAGGCCGATTCATCATCACAGACCCGGCCTTGGCCCGAGAGGCCATTTCCCCGGGACAAAATCAAAATATTGTGATTGAAAATTTGAAAAATTACTATTATGATATAGGGAAGATTGAATTACGCAACTCGGGTCAGGACATAAAGATGGATGTAGTTTTGCAGGGCGGGACAGGCCGTCGCAGTTTAGAACTAACCTGGCACGCGAAAGGACAAGATGATGGTTCTTGATAACATAAAGATGTATAGGAATATTTCGTTAGGTAATACGGGAAAAGGCGGTTCGTGGGCCGTATTTCAGTTTTTGCTGGTTTTTATCCTGTTGATGGGTTGCGCCCGCGTCAGTATCGACACAAAAAAACCGATTCAGGTTGATGTGAAGATGCGTGTCGACATCTATCAGTATGTGGCTAAAGATGTTGAAAATATTGAAGATATGATATCTTCGGAACCGAAGGCAAAAGTTCCCGGTCCTATGAGTTATCTGTTTGGCATCCCTGAAGCTTACGCGCAGGAAGAAGGGTATCCCAAGCAGGTTTTGGATGCTATTGAGCGCAGAAAGATGCGCAAAGATACGCTTATCCAATGGCAGCAGAGAGGGATTTTCGGAGAGAATAATAAAGGCAAAATCGAGGTCAGGGACCCCGGATTTTCAGACAGGGATGCCTTGGCCGTGATGAGTGAAGAGAATTCAGACAGGGAAATCCTTTATCGCTATGTTGCCGAAAAGAATGGCGCGAGCGTTGCTTCTACGGCAAAGGTATTTGCTCAGAGGATTCAGGAAGACGCTCCAGCCGGCACGCCGATCCAGTCTGATGACGGTCAATGGAATAAGAAGTAGCGCCGCAGAGAGCGGCGTACCGGCTTTTCCGATTGAGCCGGGTATGGCCGCAGCAAGCGGTATACCGGATTTTCCAATTAAGCCGGGTGCGGGATTGTTCCCGCCAGAGGTGGAGTTTATCCCTTGCGTTGGCATCTTGAAAATTTTTATTCGCAGCCAGCTGCCGCAGAAAAGCGGCATACCGGTTCTTCCAATTGAACCGGGTGTGACCGCAGAAAAGCGGCATACCGGTTCTTCCAATTGAACCGGGTACGGGCAGAGCTCAGTCGGGCAACGATAAATTTTCGAAGATACCCGTCGGGATTGTTCCCGCCAGAGGCGGAGTTTAGCCCTTGCGTTGGCATCTTGAAAATTTATGTTGCACCCAGCCTTCGCAGAGCTCAGTCGGGCAACGATAAATTTTCGAAGATACCCGTCGGGATTGTTCCCGCCAGAGGCGGGAACAAGGAGGGAAGAATGGAAAAGGTCGTCAAGACATTCGAGAAGAATAAATTTCAGGAAATACGCATCGGTATCACGGAATACCAGGGCAATGACCTGATCGACGTGCGCATTTGGGCGTTGAACCAGGGCGGCCAGGAGAAAGTGCCGACAGCCAAAGGCGTTTCCCTGAACGTGAAGCTTTTTCCTCAGCTCAAAGAGGCGATTGAGCTCCTGGAAAAAGAGTTGAAAGCCAACAGCCTGCTTTAGCAGCCCTTGAATGACAGCTTTCAAAAAAACACAAAGCCCGGGCGTTCGGCAACGATTAGAGAAGATTTCCAAAAAGGTCGGGCGGGCTATTGCCGACTACAGAATGATCCAAAACGGCGACAAGATCCTGGTCGGCGTTTCCGGAGGCAAAGACAGCCTGACTTTGCTTGAGGCCCTCTGGAGCAGAAAAGCGTTTGTCCCGATTCACTACGATGTGTTGGCTGTGCACGTGGATCTGGGATTTTCCGGGCCCCATTTGGAACCGTTTGAGGGCTTCCTGAAAAAAGAGGGATTCCCTTTTTATGTTAAACGCAAGGCTATGGCGGACCCCAGGGAAGGCAAGCAGAATTGTTTCTGGTGTTCCTGGAACCGCCGCCGCGTGCTCTTTGAAGAGGCCAGAAAACACGGCTGCAACAAGATCGCCCTCGGCCACCACAAGGACGATATCGTCGAGACTGTCCTGATGAACCTTTTTTTCGAAGGGGAGATCAGCGCTATGTCGCCGAACCAGGAGATGTTTAAGGGCAAACTCAGTATCATCCGTCCCCTGGCGTATGTGGAAGAGCGCGAGATCAAGGATTATGTCCGCCTGAAGCCGTTTCCTGTGATCAAATGTCTCTGCTGTCACGCCGCTCACACGCAGAGGGCCGTCATTAAAAAAATGATCGAGACCCTGGAAGCCACGGCGCCGGGGGTAAAATCGAATATTTTCCGCAGTTTGCAAAGGATCAAGAAGGACTATTTGCTTTAACCGGCAATTCTAAAAAAGGAAATATAAGGGGTCGGCTTCATCGATGACACTTCGCATTAACCGTAAAAATATCTTTTTTGTCGTTAAAAGAGTCCTCGTCGTCGTTTTTCTCGTTCTTGTCCTGGCGAGCTTCTTCTTTCTGCCTTATTACGGTTCGGACCGCCGCCTGGTCTGGTCTTTTGTCTGGAATATCCGCCAAGAGACCGCTCCTGTTATCGCCATCTTCCAGTTTGGCCTCGGGTTCGCCCTCGTGTTTTTCTTTCTCTATCTTTTGCGCATGCGCCGGCTCCTGGCCCGGGAGAAAGAAGACCTTGCCTCTGCCATTACCAATCTAGACGTGGGGTTCTGCCGGGAGACGCCGGGGCAGCAGGGCGCGTTTTTGGAAGCCAATGACGGTTTCCTGAAAATGCTCAATTACTCCGAAAAGGAATTTTTCAGTCTCAAGCCGTCCGATATCCATATCAGCCTTGACGAATACCGCAAATTCTGCGATACGCTTTTGAGCCGCGGCAGCGTCATCAAGGAAGTGCAGTTAAAGAAAAAGGACGGACGCAGCGTTTGGGCCGTTATCTCCGCCAAGGTCATCAAGAACGAACGGGGAGAGCCCAGGTATTATGAATACATTACGATGGACGTCAGCGAACGCAAGTGGATGGAAGAGGAGATGTGTTCCGCCTACCTGCGTTTTGAGGCCGTCATCCAGAATACGCCCAATATCGCCATCCAGGGTTTTTCATCCGACGGCAAGATTTTGGAATGGAACCAGGCTTCAGAGCTTTTGTACGGGTTTTCCAAGAGAGAGGTGCTGGGCCGCCGCCTGGAAGAATTAGTCCTGGGCCCGGCTGAGCAGACCGAGTTTCAGACGCTTTTTGAAACTATCCGCCAGACGCGCCGTCCTTCTCCGGCCCGGGAGTGGAAGGTCAAGACCAAGACCGGCAAGGACATCACGGTTTACGCCTCGATGTTTCCGATCCTCCATGAGGACAAGGTCATTGAGGTCTATTGCATGGCGGTCGATATTTCCGACCGCGTCGAGAGCGAACAGAGGTTGAATGAGATCAAGGACAAGCTGGAGAGCCTGGCCCTCAAAGACCCTCTGACGGAAATCTATAATTTCCGGTATTTCCGCGAACGCCTGGCCTCCGAGTTTGAACGCGCCAAACGCACCCTGCAGCCGTTAACCATCGTCATGATGGACCTGGATTATTTCAAGTCCATCAACGATTCCTATGGTCATCAGTACGGCGATCGGGTGCTCAAACAGGTCGCGCGCTTCCTGAAGGCGGAATTGAGGACCAATGACGTCGTGGCGCGGTGGGGAGGCGAAGAGTTCGCGATTATCCTTCCCGATACCCATCGGATCGACGGGCTGGCCGTCACGAACAAGATCCTGGAGTTGTTCCGCACACGAAGTTTTGGGGATGTCAACAGCGTGATCAAGCTCAAATGCAGCCTTGGCGTTGTCAGTTTTCCCGAAGACCCTCTGTTTTCCGTCGAAGAATTGATCGACGCCGGCGAGGAGTGTATTTACAGGGTCAAAGAACGAGGCGGGGACGGCGTGGCGCTCTATGGCCACGAGATCGGTATCGGCGAGGACAAGCTGGACAAGATGCCGGAGGAGGACCGCCGGAGGTTCATCGATTCCGTCAAACAGAGGTTGTCTTTCTACGCCGTGCGCAGCGAGCGCAGTATTCTGGAAGCCATTTATTCCCTGGCCAAAAGCATTGAACTCAGGGACCGCAGGACCAAAGAGCATTGCGACCGGATGGTGGAATACGCCGAGAAGGTCGCCCGCCGCATGGGCATGAACGAGCAGGACGTCGACAACGTGCGCCGCGCGGCCATGCTGCATGACATCGGCAAGCTGGGGATCTCGGATGCCATTCTCCTGAAACCCGGCAAACTGACGCCTGAGGAATATGAGATCGTCAAAAAACATCCTGTTATCGGCGCCGACATTATTTCCGTGGCCGGATTTTTGAAAGATATCGTGCCGTTGATCCTTTGCCATCACGAGCATTTTGACGGCAGGGGTTATCCCAGGGGATTGAAAGGGGAAGAGATTCCGCTGGGGGCGCGCATCATTGCCGTTGTCGACGTGTATGAGGCATTGACTTCTGACCGTCCTTACCATAAGGCCATTTCCAGCGAAGACGCCATCAAGATCCTCAAGGATGGCTGCGGGACCCAGTTTGACGGCAAGGCCGTCAAGACATTCCTGGAAGTCGTCGAATAATCAAATGAGGCCCACGTGACCGTTTCCTATTCTTTTCGCAAGACAGGCGAGTTTGTCATTGAAGATTATAATCAGGCCAAACCCTGGTCCAGTTTTTTCCCGGGCATCGCGGGGCTCTATGGCATTCCTTTGTGGGCCTTTTACGTCAACCGCGGGCAGTGTATGGCCAGCGTCGGGATCCGCAGCAAGGATGAGGCCATCATGGAATTCCTGCCGGCCAATAAAGCCTACCAGCTCACGCCGACGCAGGGGTTCCGAACGTTCATCAAGGTTTGTTGCAACAAGGCAGCGGTCCTCTATGAACCTTTTTCACCCAGCCAGACATCGTCCGGTCCCTGCAAGGTTTCCAATTCCCTGGTCATCAGGCCTTACGAATTGGAATTAACGGAGGTTAACGCAAGCCTCGGCCTGCGCACGACGGTCACGTATTTCTGCCTGCCGCAGGAGCCTTTTCCCGCGCTTGTCCGCGTGGTTACCGTGGCCAATACGTCCATCAAGCCTCTGGAGTTGACGGTTTTAGACGGCCTCAGCGTCCTGGTTCCTTACGGCATCAATAATTTTTTCTTGAAAGAAATGAGCCGGACGATCGAAGCGTGGATGACGGTCGAGAACTTAGAAAGCGGCATTCCTCTCTACAGGCTCAGGACCGATCCGCGCGATACGGCCCAGGTTTCTTTTGTGAAGGGCGCCCATTTTTATATGGGTTTTGAGAAGGGAAAATCCGTCCGCTCCAACAGGATTATCGCCGACCCCCAGTGTGTATTCGGACAGGAAACAGACCTGATCCGGCCGCTGAAGTTTGAGCAGTCGAATTCTTTTCCCGCGCGCCAGGCGGCGTCCAACAAAATGCCCTGCGCGTTTTCCTATCTACGGCTGCGCCTGGACAAGGGTGAAGAGCGAACGCATATGTCCCTGGTAGGGCATATTTTTGACGACGCCGATGCCGCGAAGCTTTCGCGCATGGACGCGGATTTCATCTATCGCAAGCGGAACGAAAACCGCGCGCTCATCGAGAGCATATCCGATTCCATTTTTACGGCCAGCGGCCAGCCTGTTTTAGACCAGTACGCCCGCCAGACCTATCTGGACAACTGCCTGCGCGGAGGACTGCCGCATACCGTGGATTTACCGGACGGCCGCAAGAGCGCGGTCTATGTTTTTTCGCGTAAACACGGCGACCTGGAAAGAGACTACAACCGTTTCATGGTGTCTTCGACCTTTTTTTCCGAAGGGGAGGGCAACTACAGGGATGTCAATCAGAACCGCCGCTCCGATCTTTTTTTCAATCCGCTCGTCGGAGACCAGAACGTCCGCGACTTCATGGATTTGATCCAGCTGGACGGCTACAATCCCCTGATCTTCAAAGGACGCAAATACACGATTCCGCAGGATGACTTCCTGAAAAGCGAACTGGGGCAGTCTTTTCACGACAAGGACTCCAGGAAACTGGCCCATATTTTTTCCAAGCCTTTCAGTCTGGGTGAGGCCCTTCATTATATCCAGGACAACAGGATTGTTCTGTCGCGCCCCTTGAAGGACGTGGTGAGCGGGCTCCTGGAATTGGCCGCGCCCTCGGTTGAGGCCGTCTTCGGCGAAGGTTACTGGTCGGACCACTGGACGTATAACACCGACCTCCTGGAAAGTTTTTACGGAATTTATCCCGAGCGCTTCAAAGACCTTCTTTTGAATGACCGCGCGTTTACGTATTTTGACCCCGCTGTTTTTATCAAACCCCGCTCGGAACGCTACAGTATCCATCGCGGCGAGGTGCGGCAGTATCACAGCCTGGGGGCGGATGAAGAGAAGGCCCAGCTTATTCAGAAAAGGCATGAGCACAAGAACCAGGCGCGCTGGCGCAACGGGGAAGGGGCCCTTCTCAAAACGACCTTGATCGACAAGCTGATCTGCCTGGTCGCCAACAAACTCAGCAGTCTCGATCCTTACGGCACCGGTATCGAGATGGAGGCGGACAAGCCGAACTGGTATGACGCCTTGAACGGCCTGCCCGGGCTCCTGGGGTCTTCGCTTTCAGAAACCTGCGAGCTCAAGAGACTGGTCCTTTTTTTGAAGAAAGTTTTTCAAGAGCTGCGGGTCGGAGAAAAGCAGGATATCCTGCTGGTTCCTGAAGTGCGCGCTTTTATGGGAGAGCTTAAGGCGATTTTGGAGAAAGACCTGCCTGATCCGCTTTTCTGGGACCGTTCCCAGTCCGCCAAAGAGGCTTACAGGGCGAGGGTGCGGCGCGGGTCTGGAGCCGAGGAGTTGGAGAGTATCCCTTCCCGCGAGCTGTCTGTCTTTTTTGACCTGGTTTTGAAGAAACTGGATGCCGCTATCGCCAAGGGATATGACGAAAAGACGGGGGCTTTCACGACTTATTTTTCATACGCCGGCCTCAAGCATGAAAGCTTTACCGACCCTCTCGGAAAAAACCATGTCGTGGTCAAGGAATTCAGCCAGAGAAGGCTGCCTCTTTTCCTGGAAGGTTTTGTCCACGCCTTGAGAACGGAAAAGACAAGGGCCCTTGAGATTTACCGGGCCGTCAAGAGAAGCGCTTTGCGGGATAAAAAACTCGGGATGTATAAAGTGAATGCCTCGCTGGAGAACGAGAGTTATGAGATCGGCCGCGCCAGGGCCTTTGTTCCCGGGTGGCTGGAAAATGGATCTATCTGGCTGCATATGGAGTATAAATTCCTGCTGGAACTTCTCAAGAACGGGCTTTATGACGATTTTTATGAGAATTTTTTTGAAGCGACCGTCCCTTTCCAGAAACCCGCTGTCTATGGCCGCAGCATCCTTGAGAACTCCTCTTTTATCGCCTCCAGCAGCCATCCGGACTCCTCTGTTCACGGGCAGGGTTTTGTCGCCCGTCTCAGCGGCTCGACGGCGGAATTTATCCAGATGTGGCTTTTGATGAACGCCGGGGAAAGGCCGTTTTTTCTTGACGACGCGCATCGCCTGTGCCTGAGGTTGAAGCCCGCTTTGTCGGAGATCCTGTTTACCAAAAAAGCCAGAAAAGAGTCCTACAGGGACGCGTTGGGGCAGTTGCGTGAAGTATTCGTTCCCGCTTCCGCCTACGCGTTTTTATTCCTGGGTAAGACGCTTGTGACTTATCTGAACCCCAGGCGCAGGGATACGTTCGGAAAAGGGGGCGTATCGGTTGTCCGCCTCCGCCTGTATGATGAAAAAGGCCTTGTTCATGAAACAAAAGGCGATGTCCTGCCTTTGCCTTTTTCCCTTCAGGTGCGCGAGGGCCGCATCCAAAAGATCGAAGCTGATCTGGAATGATTTTTTCGAGCATGACAGCAGGGAGAAAGAAATGAAGATTTTGACGGGAAAATGCATTTGTGTTTTTCTCCTTCTGGCGGCCCTGGCTTTTTGCCCGGGATGCGCCTTGACGGAAACAGGGGAAAGGTACCATTCGGCGATCCAGACATTCCGCCAGGGGCAGACGTATTTTTCCATCATGCACCTGAATTCCATCATCAGGGAAGACCCGCAATCCCGCTATGCGCCTTCGGCGATGTTTGCCCTGGGGGAATATTATTTCGACCATGAGGATTACTTCAATTCCATCATGACCCTTTCCCGTTATGTGCGCTCTTATCCAAAAGACAAGGGCGTGGTGTTCGCCAAGCTGATCATTTACAAGATCATCAATGAGATCAAGAAAGAGGATGAGGTCGGGGAGCAGGAGGCGGCCCTCATCAAGGAAATCCGCAAGGAGCTTTTTTCCCAACCCCTTTTCCTGATCTTCTACGACCGCAAATTCCCCCGCTGGTATAAATCCATCTTTGACCACTCCTATCTTGTTTACGACTACGTCGACAAGATCAAAGTATTCCGTGATGAAAAAATCTTCCTTGCCCTCTCCCCGTAATCCTTTCCGTTTTTTCCTTCTGGTCTTGGCAGGCCTCTTTTTTTTATGGGGGGCTTCCAGCGCTGCGTTGACCTATGTTTTGAACAGTCAGCTTGGAAAAATGAGCTCCGTTTTTTCGGAGGAACAATATACCCTCAAGTATTCTTCGGCTGTCTTTAACCTCCTGCATGGGGCGGTTATCAAGGATTTGTCTTGCGTCGACCCTCAAGGGGCCGTGCTTTTTGAAACGCGGCGGCTTGACTTTGGATTTCACGCGCCGCCTATTTTAAAAGGGCAAATCCTTATCAAGCAAATCAAGGTCGGGGAAAGCCGGGTCTATCCGGAACGGATTTCCGGACAGATGGACGGCTTGCGTAAAGTCATCAGCCGCTTGGACCGCAACGTCGGTCTTTTCAGCACCTCTTATCTGATTTTGGACCATATGTGGCTGGGAGAGGACATTGCCATCCAGGTCCACGGCTATGTGTCCGCTTTGAAAGGGGGTTTGTTTGTTTCCCGGGGAGAGGTTAGATTGAAAAATATCCCCGCCCTGGAAAACCTGGACGCTGAAGCCCTGGGAGAGGGCAGTCTGGGTGAGCCTTTTGATTATCTCCTGGATATTGAGGCTGGTGAGGATTCTTTTGCGATCGTCAGGTTTGAGATGAGCAATCCTGTACTTCGCTTTTTTGGCTCCGGCCGGCTGGAAGGACTGTCCCGGCCGGAACCCGCGATTAATTTTCAGTTGGAGGCGCCTCACCTGATCCTTGACGAAATGCCTGTATTGAATAACGAGAATGTGCAAACGCGCGGCCTGGCTGTGTTGTCTTTGAATTGGTCCGGCTCTTTGAGCCGGCCTGTGACTAAGGCGGAGCTTGAGATCTTAAACGTTGACGTGGGCTTGTTTGACAGCGTCTCTATCAGCAAGATCAACGGGAATTTTACATATTCAGGCGAGGAAGCAACGTCTTCGGCAATTACCTTCCAGGTCAATCAGAGGCCTTTTGAGGCTTCTCTGAAAGTGGGGCGTTCGGGCGAGGGGGATCCCAGCATCACTTCTGAAATTAAGTCTGTGCCGGTTGCAGGCCAGGATGTTGTCTTTGGGCTCAACATTTCCGCGGTTTGGTCGAAAGCAGGGCGTCTTAAGGGAAATATCGACGGGGATTGGCAGTATTCGACCAAAGCCCTGTTTCATCACCTGGTCATGAATTTTCAGGGTTTTGAGGCCGGAATCGACGAGGACCTTTTTATCACCACCCGGGACGCTGGGCTGGTGCTTGAGGTTTTTTCCCTTGAGGACCGGGATAAGCCCAAGGAGGTTTTCCGCCGTTCATTTTCTCTGGATAACCTGTTTGCCGTTGTCCGGCGTCAGGAGAACGGTTTTTCTCTGGAACCCCTGAAGGCCGGATGCTGCGAGGGCGCCGTGGAAGGATGGCTTTCGGTCATTTCGGCCGAAGGGGTGCTGACGACCAAGGCGGAAGCGCATATGAGGGGCGTTAATCTGAGGTCTTTTGCCGAACGTTCCCCCGGGGAAACCTCGCTCATCCTGGGGCGGCTGGATGGCGACTTGAAGCTCGACACGACAGAACCGAAAGATCCTCTCAAGGGACAGATTTTTGTGGAGAACGGCCGCATAGAGCAGAATTCTCTTTTGAACGCGGTTTCGGATTTTCTGGGCGTGCCTTCTTTGCGGCGCATCGGCTTTGACCGTCTTTCTATTTTCTTTAACGGCGGCCACGCGGAATATTTTTCAAAAGTCGATCTGCAGGCCAAGGAAGTTTCAGCCCAGCTGGAGGGCAGGATCTTTAACTACGAGACTATGGACGGTTATCTGTCCGCGGTGATCTCGACGCGGCTTTTGAATGAATCCAGGCAGTTCAAAAAGATCCTGCGCTATATTAAACACGATGAGCCTTCTGTGGTCTTTCCTTTCAAGATCTCTTCCTATCTGGAAAGCCCGCGCGTCCTGTGGCTCAAGAATGTCTTTAAGGATAAATTGTTGAATCTTCTGCCGGAGCGCAATAAGCGGTTTTTGCAGAAACAGGTCAATGTTATGATCGAAGGCATGTGACGCAAGCCAAGGCGGGGACGTTTGGAAAACAAAACGGGATTAAAAGGCGTAATAGCGGGGATAGTGACGGTCAGTGATTCCTGCGCGCAAGGCAAAAGACGCGATGAGAGCGGGCCCGTTCTGGAAACTCTTCTGGTTCGCGTCGGCGCCTCGCTTATCGACAGGCAGATAGTTTCCGACGATGAGGCGGCGATCGCGCGGGCGGTGAAACGGCAAATCCGCCTCAAGGCAGATGTCGTCCTGACAACAGGCGGGACAGGGCTGGGGCCCCGCGATGTGACGCCGGAGGCTACGCGACTCGTCCTGCAAAAAGAAATTCCTGGTTTGAGCGAAGCCATGAGAAGCGCTGGCTCGCAGAAGACCCGGAGGGCCTTTCTCTCAAGGGGTGTTTGCGGCGTTCGAGGCAAAAGCCTGATCATCAATCTTCCGGGAAGTCCGAAGGGCGCCGCCGAGTCATGGGAAGCCATAGTCGACCTTATTCCGCATGCTCTGGCCATGATTAGGGGTGAAGGGCATTCTTGAGCTTATAGCGTATAGCCTATGGCCTATGGCTTATGGCTAAGAGCGAAGGGCACAAAAGCAATTTAGGGGTTAGGGCTTAGGGACTAGGATTACTTACCCAAATCATAACGACAATTAAAAATTAAGAATTAAGAATGAAGAATTGAACTTGATCAATGGAAGTGCATTCGACCTTCTGTCTTCTGATTTCTGACTTCCGACATCCGACTTCTGTTTTTGCTATAAGCCATTTGCCATACTCCAATTCTTAATTGTTCTTCGTCCCACGGTTTCTATGCACTGTTGCCTGGGAAGTGTTTTTTCTGTATAATTAAACCTCATTAAGGACAAGGAGATATGCCGATACTCAAGGACTTTAAATATCACGCGCCGGATTCGCTGAAAGAGGCTTTGCAGCTTCTGCAAAAGTCGCCTAAGCCTATGCTTTTGGCGGGCGGAACGTTCGCGCTCAATACCCTTAAGAAGACAGCCGCTTCCCCTGAAGATGTCATCACTTTGAGGAAGATCGCTGAATTAAAGGGCATCCGAAGGGAAAAAGGCGCGGTTGCAATAGGCGCGATGACTTCCCTGGATGAGGTCGTTTCTTCGCCGCTTGTTCAGGAGGGCGCCCCTGTATTGGCAGAGGCTTGTTCAAAGGTGGCCACAACCCCTATCCGCTATATGGCGACGATCGGCGGAAATATCGCCAGCCGTTTTTATTGGGTGGACCTGCCGGCCGTTCTTATGGCGCTGGATGCCAGGCTGGAGTGGATCGCCGCGGGAGGAAGCAGGAAGCAGGGGGAGCTTGCTGATTTTCTCAAAGACCATAAGACCAAAGGCATTTTAACCCGCGTTTTTGTCCCGCCCCAGGGATCTTTGAGCGTTTACTTTCGTCACACTCAGACGATGGATGTGGATGTGCCTGTCCTGGCCCTTGTTTTTTCGGCAGGACTCCAGGCCCAGACCTTAAAAGACGTTCGCGTTTGCGTCAACACGACAATGGCTTTCCCCCAAAGGTTAAGAAAACTGGAAGCTTTATGGCAAGGCAGGAAGCCCGGGTTGTTGAACGCGGAGGAGGCCAGGCTTGCGATGCGCCAGGACTTATCCACTGTCAAATTGGATGAATACAGGCTTTCTTTGCTGGACGCGGACTTAGACAGCGTGATAGAAAAAATCGGGAAGGCGGCATGAAAACCATCAGCCTGAATGTTAACGGCAAAGTCTATGATCTCCAGGTGCGTGACAGCGAACTTCTTATTGAAACGTTGCGCGAACGCCTCGGGTTCAAAGGCACCAAATACAGCTGCCTGGAAGGCGAATGCGGGGCCTGCACCGTTCTTGTCGACGGAAAAAACATGCTTTCCTGTTTGATGCTGACTTTGGACGCGCAGGACCGAAAGATCACCACCATCGAAGGGCTGGCGCCTTCGCAAGGCGAGCTGCATCCTATTCAACAGGCTTTTATCGATGAAGGCGCGGTCCAGTGCGGTTTTTGCACGCCCGGTATGATCCTGGCGGCCAAATCCCTTTTGGACAAGACGCCGGAGCCCGGGCCTGAAGAGATCGCAAGGGCTTTAGACGGCAATCTTTGCCGCTGCACGGGTTACGTGCGGATCATAAGCGCGGTGGAATCCGCGGCCAGAAAGCTGAAATGAAGACCACAAGCCCTGTCGGAAAAAGCGTTCCGAGGATCGACGCCCGCCTGAAAGTGACGGGGGAAGCGAAGTTCGTTTTTGACCTGGAGTTTCCGGGGATGCTCGTCGGACGTATGCTGCGCAGCCCGCACGCGCACGCCAGGATCGTCAAGATCGACACATCGAAGGCTGAAAAACTCCCCGGCGTCCGCGCGGTTGTCACGGCCGAAGACACGCCCAAGATCAAGTTCGGTTCCAACGAATATTTTTTCCCTTATACGGTCGATCAACTTCCCCTGGAATCCGAAAAGGTGCGTTACATCGGCGATGAAATCGCGGCCGTGGCGGCCGTGGATGAAGAGACGGCCGAGAAGGCCCTTTCCCTTATTGATGTGACCTATGAGGTCCTGCCGGCCGTGTTTGATCCCCTGGAGGCCATGAAACCCGGCGCTCCGGCCATCCATTCCGCCATGAACAATATCGGCGTCATGCTTCCCGTGCACTTTGGCAATCCGGACAAAGGCTTGAAGGAAGCGGATTATGTGCGCGAAGATATTTTCACCCTGCCGTCGGCGGCGCATTGCGCCCTGGAGCCCCATGTTTCAGTGGGCCAGTATGAATTGGCCACCAGCCGCATCACCCTGTGGACATCGACCCAGGCGCCTTTCAAGATCCGTGAAGCGATGGCCAAGACCCTGCGCATGGCTGAGGCGGATATCCGCGTCATCAAGCTCAACGTGGGTGGAGGATTTGGCGGAAAGCTGGAAATGTTCCCCATGGATTTTGCCGCCTGTCTTTTGTCGAAGAAGAGCGGAGGACTGCCTGTCAAGATCACGGCCAGCCGGACGGAAGTTTTTTCGTTTACGCGCCGCAAGCACCCCATGATCTATAAGCTGAAATCCGGCGTCAAAAAAGACGGGACCATAACAGCCATCACCGGAGAGGTTATTGCCGACGGAGGGGCTTATTGCAGTTACGGGCCGACGGTCATCGCCGCGGCCACGATGCGGCTTTTCATGGTCTATAAGATTAAAAATATCCGCATGTTCGGTTCCAGGGTTTACACGAACAATCCTGTTTGCGGCGCCATCCGGGGCTTCGGAGGCGTGCAGTCCGGTTTTGCCATCGAATCGCATATGGATATGCTGGCGCGCGGCATCGGCATGGATCCGGTGGAATTCCGGCTCAAGAACGCCACGGACCCCGATACGCTGACAGTCAATAAGATGATCTTGTCGTCGAACGGTTTGAAAGAATGTATCCGCAAGGGCGCTGAGGTCAGCGGCTGGAAGGAGAAGTACGGCCGCAAGAAAGATGAGGGGCAGGATACGGCCAGAGGCATAGGCCTGGGGATTGCCGCCGATGTCATGGGCTCCAAAATGTATAAGTCCCACGAATCCGCCGGGACCATCATCAAGGTGGAAGAAGACGGCTCAGTCTATCTGTTTACGGGCGCCGCCGATACGGGCCAGGGATCGGATACGGCCATGGCGCAGATCGCGGCCCAGGAAATGGGGATCGCCTATGAGAGGATCAGGGTCAAGGCCGCTGATACGGAAATCACGCCTTTTGATACGGGGAGCTTTGCCAGCCGCGTGACATTCATTTCCGGCAACGCCACCAGGAACGCCGCCAGGGACGCCAAGCGTCAGGTGCTTGATGTGGTCGGCCGGGAATTGAAGCTGGATCCTGTCAGCCTCGATATCAGGGATGAGAGCGTGGTCGAGGCTGCCACGGGAAAGGTCCTCTTGTCTTTCGACCAGGCCATTACCCTTTGTTCCTCTTTCAATTACGGGCAGCTGATTATCGGCCGCGGAAGCTATAATCCGAAAACAACGCCTATTGATTTTCGCACGGGCGAAGGGAACATTTCCGGCAGCTACGGGTTTGAGGCCCAGATCGCCGAAGTTGAGGTGAATAAAAAAACAGGCCGTGTCCGCGTCCTGCGCATGTACGACGTGCACGATATCGGCTATCCCATCAATCCGGTCAGCGTTCATGGTCAGATCGAGGGTTCCATCATCATGGGGATCGGCTACACGTTTCATGAGAACTTAAGATTCAGGGACGGAAAAGTCCTTAATCCCAATTTTTCCAAATATCGCATTCCCCGTTCGATGGACAGGACAACGATTGAATCCATTTTTGTTGAAACAAACGACCCTCAGGGGCCTTTTGGCGCCAAGGGCATGGGCGAAGCTTCACTTTTGCCGACGGCAGCCGCCATCGCCAACGCTATTTTTGACGCCGTGGGGGTGCAAATCAAGGATTTGCCGATTACGCCGCAAAAAGTCCTCGCCGCGTTGAAATCCGTGAGGACGTAGGACGTAAGGACGTGGGGATGTGCCGAAAGGCGAAGGACGAAGGCACGAGGGACGGGATCAGTCGACAGCGAAGAACAATTAAAAATTAAGAATTAAGAATGAAGAATGATTTAGGTGCTAGGTTCCAGGTACTAGGTGCTAGTTCTAGTCCCTAGACCCGAATTTATTCTTGATGGTTTCGAATTCCTGGAGGGTATTGAAGGAAAGGACAACACCTTCATCGGCCACGGGGAGTTTGAGGACCTCAGGGGAATGACGGCGCTGGACGGTGAATAAGGGTTCGTCATCTCCAAGACAGGCGAATTCAGGAAAGAGGGTTTTGGCAAAGACCGGGGGATGGCCCAAACGTCCTTGATAGGCCGGGACCAAAACAGGGTAAGGGTTTTTGTCGTAGGTTTCTATCAGCAGGTCTATTGTCTGGGGCTGGACAAAGGGTGTGTCCACCGGCAAAAGAAGAAGGCCTTCGCTGGAAGCCGAAAGGGCCGAAAGGCCTTTTTTAAAAGAGGATGTCCGGCCAGACAGATAACGTTCGTTAATGACGCTGCGGATACGCTGATCCTCGATGATGGAAGGCCTGATGAGCCCCGCCTCAGCTCCCAGGACGACGACGATCTCATCCAGTTTTGTCCTCAAGAGATTTTTTAAAAGGAATGTCAGGACGGGCTGCCCCTTAAACAGGGCCAGGGGTTTGGGAGAGCCAAAGCGGCTGCTGGTTCCGGCGGCTAAAAGAAGACCTGAGAGCATAAGTCCATTGTAAATTAATGCAAAAGATAATCAACCAGATTCTCCCGGTTTTGGAAAGCAACAAAAAGTGCGTTCTGGCCATGGTCGTGGCCTGTTCAGGCTCTTCTCCGGCGGTTGTGGGCGGCAGGATGGTGGTTTCAGGGGAAGGCAGGATCGCCGGCACTGTGGGCGGGGGCGGGCTCGAAAAACTGGCCATTGCCGACGCCGTGAGCGCGTTAAAACGAGGAAAGTCTTTCTTAAAGGAATACCCCCTGGACCGTAAGTCGGGCCTGCAGGTTTGCGGAGGCAAGGTCTCTATTTTTTTTGACGTTATTTCTCCCCCCAAACATCTTGTGATCGCCGGGGCTGGCCATATCGGCTTAAGCCTTTCGGTGATTGCCAAACTCCTGGATTATGATGTGACTGTTGTGGACAATCGTCGCGAATTCGCAGATCCGAAAAGGTTTCCCCACATCGGGAAGGTTTTGTGCGGCCGGTATGAAAAAATCCTGCGCAAGATTCCCATGGACCGTCACACAGCCGTCGTCATTGTTACGCACGGCCACCTTCATGATGCCGAGGCCCTGAGAACCGTGTTATCGCGTGAGGCCGGATACATCGGCATGATCGGCAGCCGCGCCAAGATCGAGCATGTTTTTAAAGAAATGAAACGCCTGGGTTTTACGGCCAACAGGCTTAAAAGCGTGCATACGCCTATCGGGCTGGATATCGGCGCGCAAACGCCCGAAGAAATCGCAGTGGCTATTGCGGCTGAGTTGATACAGATGTCGAAGATGGAGGGCTGAGGCTGGCACTTTTCTCGCTCAACTGGTCCTCGGCTTGCCGCTTCGCGTAAGCCTGTGGTCCAATTCGCTCTAAAAGCATCAGCCTCAGCTTTCAATATTGGCATCGAAAAAGGGTCAGTAGAAGTTAGGCTCCAGTTGAATCTTTTTATCGCTCAGCTGGTCCTCGGCTTGCCGCTTCGCGCAAGCCTGTGGTCCAATTCGCTCAAAAAGCTTCAACTGCAGCCTTTCAGATAAGATCTTGGCGCTTGGAGGGGGAGAGGTCAGGCGGAATCGCTACACTTCGTTACGCTTAAACCTGGATGCGTCGCTCGCCTGGCGCTCGCTTAACGATACCGATTTCAGGCCACGGGCCGCAGTCCACAGAAACCGAGGGACGAAGAACAATTAAGAATTAAAAATGAAGAATTAAGAATGAAGAATGATTTAGGTGCTAGGGGCTAGTCCTAGTCCCTAAACCCTAAACCCTAGACCCTAAATTGCTTTTTGCGATTTGGAAATTGAGTCCATCAGAACCAAACAGCCAAGCAGCTTATTTTTTGTACTGTTTTTGCCCTATGCTCTTAGCCACAAGCTATAAGCTATCCGCCATAAGCTGAACTAGCAGCGGCCTGATACCTGAGAACTGATACCTGAAACAGGAGGAAATAATGACACTTGATGATGTGAATCAGATGATATTGGACGCGGGGATGGGATATCTGGCGACTTGCGACGCAGATCAGCCGCGCGTCAGGGCCATGATGCCTGTCCTTTCGGACGACGGAAAGCTTCTGGCAGCCACGTTTCCCGGCTCCAAAAAACTCGCGCAGATCGCTAAAAACCCCAAGATCGAGATCTGTTTCGTGGACAGGAAACTGAGCCATTGCAGGATCGAAGGGAAGGCGTCGGTGAGCGAGGAAGCCTCCCTGAAGGAAGAATTATGGAACAAGCAGATGATGCTGCGGCAGTTTTTCCAGGGGCCGCAGGACCCCAATTTTATTTTGATCGTCATCATTCCCACAAAAGTCTCGATGATGAACATCGGAGACAAAGGGTATACGGAGGTACCCTTAACTTAAATCTATGAAAAAAAACGCCGATACCGCACGCAAGACGCAGAAGAAAAAACCCGATCTTTCCCTTTGCCGCCGCTGTGATTTGGGAAGTTGCTGCCGGGATGGAGTCGAAGTGGATCTGTTTGAAGCCTCACAAATCCTCAAGAGGGCGCCCGCCGTCCCTCGGCCGTGGTTCAAATTCCTGCGTTCCGACAAAAGGTCTCCGTCAGGATTCGTGTTTTCAACAGTCCTGAGGCATCGCCGATGCGTTTTCCAGAACGACGCCAAGCGATGCATTGTGTACGATATCCGTCCACGCTATTGCCGCGAATTCCCTTTTGAAGACGGCAGGCCGGCGCCCTATTATCACGCCTTGTGCCATCATGGGGCTAAAAAAAGGACGCGGAGGCAAAAGTGAAGACGCTGGCTTTGATCGCCGCGGTCGTTCTGCCTCTCTGGAATATTCCGCTGGTCCTCAAAATGCATAGGCGCCGTTCTTCGGAGGACTTAAGCCTGTCCTGGGCGCTGGGCGTCTGGGTGTGTCTGGCCGTGATGTTTCCGGCGGCCATTGTTTCGCCGGACATTGTTTTTAAGACATTCAGCATTGTGAACATCATCCTGTTCTCGTGGGTTGTTTTTTCTGTCCTGAAATTCAGGAGAAAACCCCGTAAAAAAATCAATACAGAGACATGCCGCAAGGAGGCTGCCGCGTGAGTATTCTCGTTTTGGGAACTGCCGCATTGGACACCGTTAAAACCCCTTCCGGGAAACGTCGGGAGATGCTCGGAGGTTCCGCTGTTCATTTTTCCATGGGGGCGCGCCATTTCACGCGGGTCAATCTCGTGGCGATCGTGGGTTCGGATTTCCCCAAGAAACACACGGATTTTTTGAAACGCAAGGGGATCGTCCTGACGTCCTTGATCATTGAGGATGGCCGCACATTCCGCTGGGAAGGCGAATACAGGGGTGATCTGAACACGGCCTTGACCTTGAGCACCGAATTGGGGGTTCTTTCCGTGTTTAAGCCCCAGGTCGCAGAACATCAGAAGTCGATCGAAAATATTTTCCTGGCCAACGTGGATCCCGATATCCAGAAGCATCTGTTGACCCACATGCGTTCGCCGAAATTGATCGGTTTGGACAGCATGAATTACTGGATCGACCACAAGAAAAATTCCCTGGTCGGTTTGTTGAAAAAGGTGAATATTTTTGTCGCCAACGACGCCGAGGCCCGCAGTCTTTCGGGGGAGTCCAACCTCATCAAGGCCGCCCGCGCCCTCAGGCGTATGGGCGCCTCTATTGTCGTGGTCAAAAAAGGGGAGCATGGGGTCATCGTGTTCTGCAAGGATTTCCTTTTTTGCCTGCCGGCTTACCCGGTGGAAAAGGTCGTGGACCCCACAGGCGCGGGAGATACGTTTGCCGGAGGATTTATGGGTTATCTGGCAAAGGCCGGAAAGCTCGACGCGGTCTCAGTCAAAAAAGCCATCACGTACGGCACGATCATGGCCTCGTTTAATGTCCAGGGCTTCGGCCTGGAGCGCAGCTGCCGCGTCACAAACAAGGAGATCGGGAAGCGATACAAGGAATTGAAACAGATCGCTTCCGTCTGCTGAATATGACCGTCAAACCGCATTTTTCTTTTTCGCGCCTGATCCGCATTTTGGCCGCGGGGGCCTTTCTGGCCCTTGTGGTTTTTCTGGGATTCAGAGTGGCAGCGGTCTTGCGGGAATCCCAGGTGTTAAAACAGGTCATCGGGCGCCTGAAGGCGGAATCCCGCATTGCCCAGGTCCTTGTCACGGATACGCGCACGGACCCTGATTCGGGGAAAACCCTTACCACCATCAAGTTCCTTGAATATGACGCCGGGGGGAGGCCGCTGGCGCCGCGCTATTTCACGTTCTCGGGCAATATTATTCAGTTTCAGTCTTTGGTCGTCCGGTTCAGGGATTTTTATGTCGAAAAGGGCGATCCGGCCAGGGGAAAGAGCGTTTATCTGTTTCTGAAGGTCTTTTTCCTGGATGGAGAAAAAACACAGGAATACGCGCTGACGGAATTTTACAGGGTGCCCCGCGGCTATGAGATCGCCAAAACAGACGCCTATAGCGCGGGAGTGCAGGAAGCCTTCTGGAAGGAGTTCTGGGAATACAGCCTGGATCAGCGGTCCGCGGAAAGAGCGGGGATCAAGAACGCGCAGATCGAAGCGCCGGGAACCCTGTTTGTTCCGGGGATGCTTTATACCATCAAAATCGAGCATGACGGCGGCATGAGGATCGACGCCCAGCCTCTGCCGGATATCCTTAAGGGGGAGGTGATCCGTTTCTGATGAAGACCAAAAAAAGGGATGGGATTGACAGGGATCCTGAGGACAGGGATTCACTTTACAAACGATATCTTTTCTGGTTATATAAAAATGTCAGGGAAGAATGCGACCGGGTCGATCGTAAATTCACGCAACTCGACATTGATGGGGAGATCGCGGATTTTTTTGAGCGCAGTCTCGTTTCATTAAGCGAAAGGGAGAGGGAGGAGATCGCTCCTTTCGTTAAGGAATGGAACAGTTATGTCGTTCAGAAGAAAGACGACGCCGGCCAAATGAAGTTCACGCCCGCGCAGGGGCTGAAACCCGAGTATGTTTTTTTACGGTTGAAACTGAAGGCTATTGAGAGCCTGATTATCAGGCGGCTGGGCCGTAAAGGCCTGAAGTCGTTTAAGCGCATGCAGGAACAGTCGGCCCTACAGGGGATCTTGCAGGAAAATTCAGGGCGCCGCTGATTTTTTTCAAACCACAGACGAACATGACCTTCAAAAACTGCCTTATCGTTGTATTTCTGGCCTGCCTGATCTGTTCGGGGTGCGCTTCGCGCGCGCCGCGGGAAGACGTGCGAAAGCAAATGGATCTTCTGAGCCAGAAATACCAGGTCTCGCAGAAGGAGAATGACCTTCTCAAAAAAGAGCTGGCCCTGTGCCGTGATATCCAGAATATCGACATCCGCCACTTTTTTGAGGTCAGGGACCTGTTTGAGAAGGTGCTTGAGCCGGAGATCCTGCGAAAGAACGTGTGGCTTTTTGTTTCCGACCGCGGTCTTGTCATTACGGTTTCCGCGGAAAGGGTTTTTATTTCCGGGGGCAACATGCTCAGCGATGACGGCCGGGCTTTTCTGGATTTGATCACAGCCATCATTCAGAAGGAATTCCCCCAGAACTATGTTTTTGTGGAAGGGCATACGGATAATCAGTCCCTGGTGGTTTTTGAATGGAAATCGGATTGGGATTTTTCGTTTGCCCGCGCCTTGAGCGTGGTTCAATACCTGCAATCCAGGGGGATCGACCCCCTGCGGTTGTCGGCTGTCGGGTTCGGCCGTTACAGGCCCAGGGCCACGAACGATTCCAAGGAAGGCCGAAGGCTTAACCGCCGCATCGAGATCGTAGTGTCCCCGCAGAAAGTCGGACAAATCACTCCTAAAGACGACGTTTAACTTAGAAAAAAGAGAAACCATGGACGAAGTATTTTTGACGCAAAAAGGTTATGAGCAGTTGAAGGGCGAGCTCGATGAGCTCAAGACGACCAAACGGCGGCAGATCGCCCAGCAGCTGGCCAAGGCCAGGGCCATGGGCGACCTTTCTGAAAATGCCGAGTACGACGCGGCCAAAGAGGCCCAGGCCCATCTGGAAAAGAAGATCGCCGTACTGGAAGGCAAGCTTTCCAGGGCGCGGATCATTGAGAACGAGAATATTTCCTCCGACAAGGTATATATCGGGGCCCGTGTCAGTCTATCCGACCAAGACTCCGGCGAAGAGTGCGTGTATATCCTGGTGTCGCCGACAGAGGCGGATTACACGCAGAGTAAGCTTTCCCTGGAGTCGCCGATCGGCAAGGCTCTTCTGGGGCGTAAGGTAGGGGATGTTGTCGAGGTCGCGGTGCCTGCCGGGGTTTTGAAGTATAAGATCACGGCCATCACAAGATAGAGGGGTTTTTGTTGAAACATCCGGGCCGTTTTATATTCAGCGTGGCTTTGTCGGCCGTCTTGATCTTCGCGCTCGTCAATGCCTTTTCCGTCAATGACGAGAAAAGGATCAAAAGAGCCCTGTACGCGGCCATTCTCGGCATAGAAAAGAATGACGCGTCGCGTTACAGCCGCGTTCTTTCCTTACGTTATAAGGATGACTCGGGTTTGGGCAAGGCTGAGGTCCTGGCTTTGGCTGAAAAAGCCTTTAGGGATTTTAAGCCTTTTAAGATGGAGCTCAAAAGGCTTATCATTAAACCGCAGGGCGATTCCGCGGAAAGCGAGATCGCCTTCAGGTGTCTTTTCAGGAAAGAGGGCGATGAAAAGATCTATTATGACGCGGGAAAAGTCATGGCTTCCTGGCGCAGGGAGGAAGGCGGCTGGAAGATCGTGAAGATGCAATACACGGGTTCCACGGATATGCTGTTTTTGCCGGCGGTAGCCTGAAGGGGCGAAATCAGGCCACAGGCAACAGAAACCGAGGGACGAAGAAAACAATTAAAAATTAAGAATTAAGAATGAAGAATGGGCTTATGGCGAATGGCGTAGAGCAAAAACGAAATCGGAAGTCGGAAATCGGATGTCGGAAGTCAGAAATGAGGAAACAGATGCCTGAAAAAAAAGGAAAGAGTTGTAAGACCTGCGGAAAATCCGTGCGGGGCGCCGGACATCTCTGCGTTCCTGTAAAAGCCAAGGACCAGACGTGCGACTGGTGCGGTTCTTTGATCGTGGACGCCCGGCATATGTGCGACAGCAAGCTCAAAAAGCTGAGTTATATCTGTAATTCCTGCGGCCGCCTGGCTGTTTCCGCTGAGCACCTCTGTCAGCCGAAAAAAATCAAGCAGGGTTAATCGACGAGATAGGCGCGGGGATTCATTTTTTGCGGGGTAATTCCAGGGGCATGCGGGACGGGGAAAGTTTTTCAATAACGGCGCACAGCATTTTTTTGTGCGCCGTTTCCATGCGCAGGTCCCTGCAGAGCCCAAGGGCTTTGTTCTGCAGGTTTGTCATGATCTTCAGACAGGATTCGTAAGAGCCGCTTTCCACGATCAGGGCGCGTAATTCCTTCAGGTCGGTCAGGGTCTTATTTTCTTTTTCAAGGATTTGCCGCAAGGAGCGACGCTTGGTTCCTGAAAGCCGTTGATAGGCCCGAAAGATCAAAAGGGTCTTTTTGGATTCGTTCAAATCGGTGAGCACGGGCTTTCCGATGACTTTCTCGGAGGCGAAAAGGTCCAGCATGTCGTCATAGATCTGGAAGGCCTGGCCTGAGGCCAGGCCCAGACTGGACAATTTGTTTTGTTCGGCGGCCGGGGCCCCGGCCAGAAGAGCGCCCATCAAGAGGGGGCATTCAAATGTGTAGCGGGCGGTTTTCAGGGTGTAATTCAAGAGGATCTTTTTTTCGGTGAGTTCGTCGATGGATTGGTGCCCGGAAACGACATCAATGAATTCTCCGGCGCCGGTGAAGGCGGCTGTTTCCACGAGTTTTTTCAGGGTTTTTTCTTTTCGCCTGAGGTCCTCCTGGACGGTCGTGAAGGATTCGATGGCCAGGGCAAAAAGAATGTCTCCGGCCACAATGGCCAGTTCTTCTCCGATTTTAGCGCCGTCTTTAAACTTCATTTGCCGGTCGAACATCTTGTGCAGTGTCGGCTTGCCGCGCCTAAGCTGGGATTTGTCGATAACGTCGTCATGGATCAGCATGTAATCGTGCAGGAGCTCGATAGAGGCGGCGGAGATGAAGAGGCCTGATTCATCTGTCGTGGGGCGGGCGGCATATCCCTTGTAGCTGAGGATAAAGAGCAGCGGCCTGATCCTTTTGCCTTTGCGCAGGACGAATTCCTTGGTAAACGCGAAGAGATGGTCCGAGACCTGCCGCAATTTATACCGGCGCCGGGCCTGGTCCAGGATGTCTTTGATTCCGCGGTTAATTTTGCTTAAATAGACATCGATCATGGCTTGGGGATTTTCGCTAACTATAGTTATGGGTTGCCGGGTTTCGAGAGAGATTTACTTTATCACAAAAGGATGCTCTTAAGCAAGAAGTTAGGTGGACGGTCTTGAAAAGTCGACGGAAGTATAATATCATATATGCCTTAGGACGCTCAAAAAGGGACAGGCCATGGGTGACATAGTTATTATCGGCGCGGGTTTTGCCGGTCTTGAGGCCGCCCGCGTATTTTCCAGGAACAAAAAAAACCTCGGCGAAAGGCGGATCATCGTCATAGACGCCAAGAGGACGTTTGATTTTCTCCCCGTTCTGCCGGATGTGATCGGAGGGCGTATCTCCAGGTCCCACGCCACTGTGGACCTGGAGGCGTATCTGGAGGGGATGGGGGTCGCTTACGAGAACGGCGAAGTGGAATTCCTGGATACGGCCGCAAAAGAAGTCCGTTTGAAAGCGGGCCATGCGCTCGGATATGAATATGTGCTTGTTTGCCCCGGCTCATCGACGAACTTCTACGGCAATAAAGACTTTCAGAAACGGGCTTTGAAGCTGGATACGGCCCAGGACGCGCTTGTGCTCCAGAATACGGTCCTGACATATCCGGAAAAGAATTTTGTCGTGGTCGGAGCCGGTTACACCGGCATTGAGGTGGCGACCAATATCGCCCGTCTTCTGAAGAAGCGCGGGGTGAAAAAATACCGCATTCATATTGTGGAGCGGCAGGAGGATATCCTCGGCCCCCTGACGGAGCGGATCAAGGACTACTGCCGGATCAACCTTTGCAGCCTCCGTATCCAGGTCCACACAGGCGTTTCGATCAAAGAGGCCGGGGATGAACGCCTGAAGTTGTCCAGCGGATTTGAGATTTCCGATTATCTGATGATTTGGGCCGCGGGTGTTGAAACTCCTGAATTTGTCCGGCAGCTGCCCTTTGGCAAAGACAAACAGGGACGCCTGCAGGTGGAGGAAACCTTGCGCTTTGCCTCCGGGGCCTTTGCCGCGGGAGACGCCGCCTGTTTTACCCGGGGCGGGAAACCTTTGCGCATGGCTGTCCAGTTTTCCCTGAAACAAGGTCATCTGGCCGCACACAACATCATTCGGCTTTGCCGTAAGATGACGACGTTGAAGAAATATCGGCCCGTGGACTTGGGGTTTTTGGTGCCGATGGCCAACCGCAAGGCCTGCGGGAAGGTTCTCTTCGTTCCTGTGTGGGGATTGGCGGGATGGATATTTCATTATTTGATGTGTATTTACCGCAGCCTGACTTTTTCCAACAGGCTGGGAATTTTAACAGACGCGTTTTTTAAATAAGACATCCGCAAAGGACGTTTAACGATTTGAGAAAGAGGCTTGTTCTTATAGCGATCCTGGCCGTAATGGCCGGCGGCTGCGCCACAACGCAGCCCGGCGGTTGTCCTTATGCCACGCAATCGATCAATCAGGCGGCGTATTTCCCATTGATGCAGATGTGTCAGGAGGAAGCCGTGGCCTGGGATTACGACCCTCTCAGCCAGGTCGTTGTTTTGAAGAAAGACCGGACCAAGCTGGAGCTTTTGGTTGGAAGCCGTCAGGCTCTTCTCGGTCCGCTTGTCGTCCAGCTGAAGGGCCCGGTTGTCCTTAAAGACAGTGTTATCTGGGCGCCTGTGGAAGTCAGGGGTTATTTTTTTCCCTCATCGCTTCAGGAAAAAAAGACAGGCGGGAAACAGGAAGGGGTCTTGCGGCGCGCCGTGAATGTGGTTGTCCTTGACCCGGGGCATGGCGGCAAGGATCCGGGGGCCATCGGTAAGACGGGGTTGCGGGAAAAAGAGGTCGTGCTGGATGTCGCCGGAAAGGTCAAGAAAGAGCTGGAGCGCGCCGGGCTGACCGTGTACATGACCCGCGATAGCGACCGGTTTATTCCCTTGACCCAGAGGCCGAAGATCGCCAGCCGCAGAAAAGCCGATATTTTCGTCAGTATCCACGCCAATGCCAATCATTCCCGGTGGATTGAGGGTTTTGAGGTTTATTATTTAAGCGAATCTGTTGATGACGATGCCAGGGCCACGGCCTCGGCGGAAAACGCCTCCCTGGAACTTGAGGACGCCGATTTTCTCGAATCCTTTCCTTTGAAGGCGATCCTTTGGGACATGATTCACACCGAGAACCGCAAAGAATCCGTCGAATTGGCGCGTTTGCTGGGTGAGATCGTTTCCCGGGAAATGGATATAAAAATGCTGGGTGTCAAAGGGGCGGGTTTTGCCGTGCTCAAAGGTTCGTCCATGCCTTCGGTCCTGGTTGAGATCGGGTATTTGTCCAACCAGGCCGGCGAGCGGAAACTCTATGATCCCTTGTATCGCGAACACATGGCGCAAGCCATAGCCGCGGGAATATTAAAATTTAAGCAGGTGTCTGAGAATTAATGTTTCGGCAAAGAAAGACTCTTCGGCCTAAGCCGCTATCAATTTCCCTCCCAAGAGCCAGGGGCGTGAGCGAAATTGACTTGACGCAGGCCTCAGAGTTAATCCAGAAAGGATAGGCCTGGCGCATTCCGTATGTCGCAGAAGGCGACATACTGACCATTCCAATAAGGTCAGGTATGGCGGAGGGCCTAATCCGCCGGAGGCGGAAGACCAGCAAAGAAAGACTCTTCGGCCTAAGCGCTATCAATTTCCCTCACAAGAGCCAGAGGCGTGAGCGAAATTGACTTGACGCAGGCCTCAGAGTTAATCCAGAAAGGATAGGCCTCCGCATTCCATATGGCGGAGGGCCTAATCCGCCGGAGGCGGATTAAGGGGGAAAAGAGTGGATAAACCTATAGGGGTTTTTGATTCCGGCATCGGCGGCCTGACCGTGGTCAAAGAACTGATCAAACTTCTTCCGAACGAACATCTGGTTTATTTCGGCGACACGGCACGGGTGCCCTACGGCGTCAAATCCAGGGAAACGATCATCAAATTTTCCCTGGAGAATACCCTGTTTTTACTGCAACAGAACGTTAAGGTCATTGTTGTCGCCTGCAACACGTCGTCAAGCCTCGCCCTGCCCGTCATTCGCCAGCATTTCAAGATTCCGATCATCGGCGTGATCCTTCCAGGGGCCAAAGAGGCGGTTTACGCCACCAAGAACGGCAGGATCGGCGTCATCGGGACGCGCGCGACCATCAACAGCGGCGCCTATGAGCAGGAGATCAAGAGGCTGGATCCAGGCGTGAAAGTCTACAGCCAGGCCTGTCCGATGTTTGTGCCTATCGTGGAAGAAAACTGGGTCAATGACGGCATTGCCCTGCGCGTGGCGGAAAAATATCTGTCAGGCCTAAAATCCAGGAAGATCGATACCCTGATTCTGGGCTGCACGCATTATCCGCTCCTGAAGTCTAAGATCCAGGCGATCATGGGTCAAGGGGTCCGTCTCATTGATTCCGCGCAGCAGGTTGCCAACGAGGTGCGCCAGGTCTTAATTCAGGAGGGCCTGGTGAACAAGAAGAAAACCAGGGCGAGCCGCCGGTATTTTGTCAGCGATGAAGTCGCCATTTTCGCCAATGTCGCCAGTCGTTTCCTGGGGTCTGAACTCAAAACAGTCAAAAAGGCGGCTGCTTATGCATGAGATATCTGTTTCTATGTCTTTTAGCGCGGCCCATAATCTTCGAGGCTATCGGGGCAAGTGCGAGGAGCTTCATGGCCATAACTGGAAAGTGGAAGCAGCCCTCAAAGGCCGCAAACTCAATGCCTTGGGTATGCTGGAGGATTTTTCCACGCTAAAGGGAGTCCTCAAAGAGGTCTTGGCGCTCGTGGACCACACGTATTTGAACGATTTTGAGGATTTTCGGAAGGTGAACCCGACCTCGGAAAATATTGCGTCCTGGGTCTTTAAGAGCCTGAAAGAGAGGTTCTCCGGAGGAGACGCGGCTTTGTCTTATGTAAAGGTGTGGGAAACGGAAACGAATTGCGCGTGTTATTCGGAACCATGAAGAAGGCAATCGTTCTTTTATCCGGCGGGCTTGACTCGACCACGGTCCTTTATCTGGCGAAATCCAGGGGTTACGAGGTCCACGCCCTGATCTTTCATTACGGCCAGAGGCATAGCAGGGAGGTGACACAGGCAAGGGCTATTGCCCGCAGGGCCGGTTGTCCGGCCCATGTTGTCAGGTTCAGCCTTCCCTGGAAAGGGTCTTCGCTCCTGGATCCGGCGGCGCGCCTGCCTTTGAACCGCCGCGCCATGAAGGGCATTCCTTCCACGTATGTGCCGGCCAGAAATACCATTTTTTTAAGCTTTGCCTTGTCCTGGGCTGAAGCGATTCGCGCGGACAGCATTTTTATCGGCGCCAACGCCCTGGATTATTCAGGTTATCCGGACTGCCGGCCCGCCTATTTTTCGGTTTTTCAGCGTTTGGGCAGGCTGGCCACAAAGCGGGGTGTTGAAGGCGCTGCGGTCAGGATAGAAGTCCCTCTTTTGCGCATGAAGAAATCCCAGATCATTAAGGCCGGAGTGAAACTGGGCGCGCCCTATGAGTTGAGCTGGTCCTGTTATCAGGGCGGAAAATCCCCGTGCGGACGCTGCGACAGCTGTCTTTTGAGGGCCAAGGGTTTCAGGGAAGCGGGCATCAGGGATCCGTTGATGGAGAAAAAATCCGGATGATGAAGGCAAAGGTTTCTGAAGTATTCAAAAGTTTTCAGGGGGAGGGCCTTTACCTGGGCGAGCAGCAGGTTTTTGTCCGGTTTTTCGGCTGCAACCTGAAGTGCGGTTTTTGCGATACTCCTTTGAAGCGTTACAGGGAGTTGAGCGTCGGAGATCTGGCCAGGGAAGTCGGCCGTCACGACAAGTTCCATTCGCTTTGCCTGACCGGCGGCGAACCTTTGTGCCAGTCGGATTTTCTTTTTGACTTTCTGGACGCCATGCCTGAAACAGACGTCTATCTGGAAACAAACGGGACCCTGCCTGAGGCGTTTCGGCGAATCCGGGATAAAGTGGATATCGTGGCAATGGATTTTAAGCTCCCCGGTTCCACAGGACAGAGGGGGTATTGGAAAGAGCACGCGGAATTTCTGGAGATGGCCTCCCAAAAGGACGTTTTTGTCAAAATGGTGATCGCCTTGACCACGCCGAAGAAAGACATTTTAAAGGCTTCGACTTTGCTGGCGGCATACAAAGGCAGGATCCCGGTGGTTCTTCAGCCGGAGGAAACCCATACCAGTAGGGCCCTTTTGCATAAAATGGAAACATTCAAGGAAGTGCTGACGGACCAGGGAAATTCTTCTGTGCATATTCTTCCTCAGGCGCATAAGCTGGCGGGGATTAGGTAGTGGAACAGTCCATAGTCCACGGTCAATGGTCCACAGTTAACGTGAGGACGTTGGACGTAAGAACAATTAAGAATTAAGAATGAAGAATGGGCTTATGGCTAAGAGCGAAGGGCATATAGCAAAAGAGATAAGTCGGAAATCTGATGTCTGACGTCTGAATTCAGAAGTCTGAAATCGGAAGACTGAAGGACGAAGAACAATTAAAAATTAAGAATTAAGAATGAAGAATGGGCTTATGGCGAATGGCGTAGAGCAAAAACGAAATCAGAAGTAGAACATACTAAAAGGGTGAAATGAAAAAACAATCATCGTACGAAAATCTGCAAAAACATATCCGGGCTATGAAGACACCCGGGATCGAGGTTTGGGAAAACCAATATCCTGACAAGAGGTTTGAGATCCATATCGAGATCCCGGAATTTACCTGCATCTGCCCGAAGACAGGTCTGCCCGATTTTGCCGTCATCCTCATCGATTATATTCCTTCCCGGTCCTGCGTCGAGCTTAAGTCTTTGAAGGAATACCTGTTTTTTTACCGGAATGTCGGCATTTTTCACGAACATTTTGCCAACAAACTGATGGATGATTTCATCAAGGCGTGCGGCCCCCGATGGGTAAAAATGGTCACTAAATTTAATCCCAGGGGCGGCATCACGACTGTCGTCACGAGGGAATACAGGAAAAAATGAAGACGATCAGAGAACGGGCAATCCGGGAATGCGTGCGCAGGTTGAGCCTGAAGGCGAATTTTTCTCTCAGGCCTGACGTGAAAGAAAGCCTGAAGCGCGCCTTGGCCAGAGAGAAGAACCCGCGGGCCAGGCGGATTCTCGCCGACCTGCTGGAGAACGCCAGGATCGCCCGGCGTGATTCCCTGGCCCTGTGCCAGGACACGGGAATGCCTGTTGTCTTTTTGGAGATTGGCCCGGATGTGAATATCTCGGGCATTGATGTGCAGGGAGCTGTGCGGGGAGGTATTGCCGAGGCGTACAGGGAAGGGTTTCTGCGTGATTCCATTATTCCCGACCCTCTGCTGCGCGGCCGGCCGGGTTTTTCTCCGGGGATTGTTCACGCGAATTTCTCCCGTCAAAAAGGGCTTAAAATAACGGTCATGCCCAAAGGGTTCGGCTGCGAAAACAAGACGCGCCTGAAAATGCTTGTTCCGACCGCCGGGCCCGGCGAGGTGGAGGATTTTGTCATTTCGGCGGTGCACGAAGCGGGGCCTGACGCCTGCCCGCCTTACGTCATCGGAGTGGGCATCGGAGGGACTTCGGATTATGCCTGCCAGATGGCCAAGGAAGCCCTTTTGAGGCCTTTGAACAGGAGAAGCGGTCTTTCGCACGTCGCTCGCCTGGAAAATTCCCTTATGAAGAAACTGAACAAAATCAACCTGGGTCCCATGGGCCTGGGAGGCAGCACTTCTGTTTTGGGCGTCAACATTTCCACGTATCCGACCCATATTGCCGGGCTTCCGGTTTGCGTCAATATCAGCTGCCATGTGTTGAGGAGCGCCAGTGAACGCCTCTAAACAAATCCGCCTCACGACACCATTTGAGCCCGGGATCCTGGAATCCCTGAAGGCCGGGGATGAAGTCCTGCTTTCGGGCGAGATCTTCACAGCCAGGGACCAGGCCCATAAGAAGCTGCTCGGCCTCCTGAAGGAAAAGGCGAAGCTCCCTTTGAACCTTGAAAACAAAGTCATTTATTATTGCGGCCCCACGCGAAGGCGGCCGGAAGAGGTGATAGGGTCCTGCGGGCCGACCACCAGCAGCCGCATGGATACGATGACCCCGCCGCTTTTGAAGTTAGGATTGAAAGGAATGATCGGCAAGGGCCGTCGTTCAGAAGCTGTCCGGCAGGCGATTCAGAAGCATAAAGGAGTTTATTTTCTGGCAACAGGGGGAGCCGGAGCTCTCCTGTCAAAAAAGGTCAAATCCCTTCGTAAGGTGTGTTTTACGGAATTAGGCCCGGAGGCAGTCTGTAGGCTGACCGTCAAAGATTTTCCTTTGATCGTCGGCATTGACGCCAGGGGCCGGGATATTTTCCAGCGGAAAGGTCAAAAATGATAAGAACGGACGGCCGGGCGGCTGACGCGCCCCGGAAAGTGAAAGTGACGAGAAAATTTCTTAAGCACGCCGAAGGATCCTGTTTGATCGAAGTGGGGGAAACCAAGGTCATCTGCTCGGCGACCGTGGAAGAAACCCTGCCTCCTTTTTTGAAGGGCAAAGGCGAGGGCGGCTGGGTGACGGCCGAATACGGCATGCTGCCGAGGTCCTGCGAAACCAGGGTCAACCGCGAACGCCAGAGGTCGGGGAGGACTTTTGAGATCCAGCGCCTCGTGGGCCGTTCTCTGCGGACCATCGTAGCCCTCAAGGAATTGGGAGAAAGGACCATCACCCTGGATTGCGATGTTCTCCAGGCGGACGGCGGGACAAGGACAGCCTCTATCACGGGGAGTTTTATCGCGATGGTCGACTGCATGGACGTCATGCGCAAGCGCAAGTTGATCCGGCGTATCCCTATCACCGATTTTGTCGCTGCCACCAGTGTTGGGATCGTGGGCGGAGAAAATTTCCTGGATTTGACGTACGAGGAGGATTCCCGGGCGGATGTGGATATGAACGTTGTCATGGTTTCCAACGGGAATTTTATCGAAGTCCAGGGGACGGCGGAACGAAAGCCTTTTTCCAAAGAACAGATGGATTCGCTTTTACAGATGGCGCAAAAAGGGATCATGCGCCTGATTGAAATGCAGAAAGACCTTTTGAAAGATGTCCAGTAAACCCCTCGAGCTGATCGTCGCGACAAAAAACCGGAAGAAACTGGAAGAGATCAGGGAGTTGTTGTCTTCTCTGGATATCCGGGTGACTTCGCTGGCGGACTATCCCGATAGCCCGGTCATTGTTGAGGACGGAAAGAATTTTGTCCAAAATGCCGTTAAGAAGGCAGCCACGATCGCTCTTTGGACAGGCAAGCTTGTTTTGGGCGAGGATTCCGGCCTTCAGGTGAGCGCCCTCGGCAACAGGCCGGGCGTTTATTCGGCCAGATATTCAGGGCCCCAGGCGGACGACGCGTCGAATAACCGCAAACTGCTGCGGGAGCTTAAGGGCGTGCCGTTGAAAAAACGTCAGGCGCGTTACTGCTGCGCCGTGGCCTTGGCAGACGCGAAAGGGTTGATCGGCGTGGCGCAGGGGACATGCCGCGGCTTGATCGGCACGCGTTCCCGCGGTCATGCCGGATTCGGCTATGATCCGCTTTTTGTCATCGAAAAGTACGCAAAGACGTTCGCTGAACTTGGCCTTGAAGTCAAGCACCGCATGAGCCACAGATACCGCGCCCTCAAAAAAGCCCGCCAGATCCTTTTGAAATACATCAGTAGCTTATAGCTTATGGCGTATAGCAAAAGCAATTTAGGGTCTAGTTAGCTGTTTTTGCTATAAGCCATTTGCCATAAGCTATAAGCCCTTGCTATAAGCTATATGCCCTTCGCTCTTAGCCATAAGCCCATTCTTCATTCTTAATTCTTAATTTTTAATTGTTCTTCGTCCATCGGTTTCTGTGGCCTGTTGCCTGTGGCCTGTCGACTGATCCCGTCCTTCGTCCTTCGGCACGTCCCCACGTCCTCACGTCCTACGTCCTCACGTTGACTGTGGACCATCGACTGTCGACTGTTGACTGTTTCGTCCTTCGTCTTTCGGTTTCTCTTCAGGGAGTTATACTGGAAAGGATATCACTGAGCTTTTTCATGATGTTGCGGGTGAGGGGCTGCAGTTTGTACTGGGTGTTTTTCATGTTTCCTGTGATCGCGATACCTGTCATGCCAACAGATTGCGCCGCGGTTTCAGGCCCCGTTTTGGGCACTTGAGTCATCGCGATGAGATCCAAAGAACCGTCCAATCCCATTTTCCCCTGGATCAGAAGTCCCAGGTCCTCGCCGAGCAGTTCCAGGTTATCCGTTCTGACCCAGCCGTCATCGATGTAGAAATCCCCGGAGGCCTGGCTAAAGACCAGCGAAGAAAACCGCGGGATAAAGAGAAAATCTCCCAGGCCTTTCAAAGGATTAAATTCCCAGATGTTGCCGTTTTTGATGGAAATTTGCGCCTGTCCCTGGATCTTTTTCGGATCCGAGCCGCTTCCCTTGGCCACGGCCTGGACACCCATGATGCCGTAGAAGACCTTGTCCTTGATTTCGGGGATGTCGTTTTTCAAAAGATTCAAATCAAGGTTTTTGAATTCACCGCTCAGCTGATAGGCGAGAGGTTCCTGTTTTAAATCCAGGCTGCCCTTGGTCTCGGCCTGGCCCCCATAGGCCTGGAAGGTCAGAAAATTGATGAATCCTTTGCCGGAAAGCTGGGTGTAGTTCAGGCTGATGTCCTTGAAGGAAAATCCATGAAATTTCAGGAGCTTGCTCAAAACGGTGGAACGGACGGTCCAGGCTTTCCAGTTTTTCGCCGGTCCTGTTGTGTCGATCTGGATGGCGCAGCGGCCTTTTAGGCTTAAGGGTTTCTCAAAGATCTTTTTGTCAGGCAGCCAGTCCTTGAGGTCTTCTATGTTCACGTCGGCATTCGCGTTGATGTGAAGGCTGTCTGTATCCAGATTCCATTGGCCGGTTCCTTCCAGTTTTGAACTTTTTGTTTCCGCTTTCAGAGAGGATATGTCAAGATTCTGCCCGGTTTTTTTCAGGCGGACGTCTAGTGCCGTCTCGTCGGAGCGCGCCGAGATCTCGCCGGATGGGTCGTTGAAGTTTTCCAGTTTTCCTTCGATAAGGAAGGAGCGCTCCAGGTAAGAGAGTCCTTTGACAAGCCACTCAGCCGTCTGCTTTGTGGAATCGAAAATAATCCGCGCCCAGGAGGCTTTCCACTCGTCCGGCCTGCCTTTGAAAACAACAGCAGGTTCTTCTATCTCCGCTTTCCCTGAAAAGGAATGTTCCTTTTTAAGGTCGGAAAGCACGCGGATGGCCAGCGTTGTTTGTCCTGAAAATTTTTCAACAGGGAACGTTGAAAAGCGTTCTTTGAGGAGAGGGAGAAGGTTTTCGGCAGGCAGCCGCGAGGAGACATTGATGTCTAAAAGGCTGTTTTGATACGCGCCGCTGGCCTCGACAACGGCTCCCAGGAGTTCGGCTTCAGCCTGTCTGAAGACAAGGGAATCGCGGGTAAAAGACAGGCTGAGGGAATGAATCTTGACCGGCCCCAGATCCGGCAGGCCTTCAATGTCTGCGGAGTCAATAGCAGCCTGCCCCTGACAGGAGAAAGTTGCGGGGGCATTGTCAGGTATTTGCGTCTTTGCCTGAACGCAAGCCCTGGAGATATTTGCTTTCAGGTCGTCTTTTCCCAGGGAGAGCCCGCAGATCAAAAGCTCGGAGATGACCTGCGTGGTGTCTTTCGCGCGCTTGATTTCCCAATGGCTTCCATCGAGCCGCGCCTCTGAGGTGATGAGGGCAGGGGAAGATGTCACAGCATCCTGCTGCGGCTGCGCGATAGCAATTTTGACCAATCCTTTGTCCAGGCGAAGGCCGCCTTCTGCCTCCAAAGAGGCCCAGTTATCGGGTCTGCCAGAGAAGGAAAAATTCGCCGAGGCATCGCCTTCGGACAATTCATAATCCTGAAAAGCGAACTCAAGTTCCCTGAAATGAACCTGCAATTTGCCCTCCAGGGGTTTTGGCGCGGCTGAAGGTTGCCAGGTGATTTCTCCTTCCAGGGATTCCAGGATGCCCTGCCGGGGTGTTATGGGCAAAAGGGCCAGGTATTCAGGAAAACTTTTGACATCGAGGCCGCGCAGGACCAGGCGGCCATGCAGGGATTGCTCCCTGAACCCGTAATTTCCGTCGGTGGAAAAGAAGGATTGCCGGCTGTCGCGTTCCAAAGAGCCGGAGGCGGAAAAGAGCGTTTTCAGGACGCCTGTTTTGACCTCTGCCTGTTTCAGGCACAGGGAGGCTGATACAGGTTGCGGGAATGTCAGGTCTTGCCAAAGGATAAGGGCATCCCAGATAAAGAGATTCTTTACAAGGACGGCCGGGGTTTTCCCGTTTTTTTGAGTGATCTTGTCTGTGAGAGGAGTAATGTTCAGGGCGTTTTCCTGCCTTACCAGCGATAAAGAAACGCCTTTGAGCTTCAGCGAGGGGAGGATGACGCGCTGTTCCTTGAAGAACGGCCATATCAAAAACGAGGCCGACAGCTCTTCAATATGGGCGAGCTGTTTTTCGGGGTCGGCTGCCTCGTAAATGGTGAGGTCACTCAGCACGATTCCTTTCAGAAGACTTAAGCGCAGGGATCTGAGGGTGACCTTGGAGGAGCTGAATTCGGAAATTCCTTCGATGATTTTATCGGACAAGAATTTCGGCAGGAAGACTTTGTTGGCGTAGAAGAGTCCGGCGGCCAGGATGGAAACCAGAAGTAAACCGGCGGCAAGGAAGATCTTCAATCTCTTCATGGAGGATAATTATACCATAACCTTGAGGAATGCCGCTATCGTCCTTGAAATAGTTTGAAAAGGGCCCTTTGCGATGTTAGAATAAAGCGCAAAATATTGAAACAGAAGGTCTTTTGAGCGGTATTGAATTTCGGGGCGTGGCTCAGCTCGGCTAGAGCGCTTGCTTTGGGAGCAAGATGTCGCAGGTTCAAATCCTGCCGCCCCGACAATTTTTTCCGATAAGGAAAAAATTGGAGGCACTAAAGCGAGCGTTAAACGGCCCGACAAGGGCCGTAGCGAGCGTAGTGACGACAATGCAACAGACCGAGACAGTGCCGACTACAGCGAGCGTTAAACGGCCCGACAAGGGCCGTAGCGAGCGTAGTGACGACCTAATGTAATGCGGCAGAGCAAAAAATGGTCGAGTGCTGACGAGGTCGTCTGCGACCGGGTGCGCAGCCTCCCGAAAGGGATAAGGTGAGCAGACCGAGGCAGTGCCGACCACAGCGAGCGTTAAACGGCCCGACAAGGGCGTAGCGAGCGTAGTGAAGACCTTGATTTGAAAGAAGATGGAATGTCCCTGTAGCTCAGTTGGATAGAGCATTTGCCTTCTAAGCAAAGGGTCGCGTGTTCGAATCACGCCAGGGACACTTGATTTTAACCGGGGCTGCCGGATTCATTCCGAAAGCCCCATATTTTTGCGAGCATGCCATGATTCGTTTCAAGACGGATCATGGCATTTTTATTTTTTTAAGCTCTATGGGGAAACCGGTCAGAATAAAGAAGATTCAACCCATTGGAAAAGATGGCGAACAAAATACAATGGCTGTTAGCAGAAGGTCAACAAAGAGGCAGGGATGGCCAGCAATCCTGAAGAAATCAAAAACGATATTCTTGATCAGTTATCCTGGGATACCAGAGTTGAGGCATCTGAAATCAAGGTGGATCTCTCGTCGGGCAGGATCATTCTCTGGGGCACGGTGCCCAGCTATGTTTCCCGCTGGTTCGCCGAACAGGACGCCAGGAGTGTGGCAGCCGGAAAGCTGGAGGTCCGCAATCAGCTGGTTGTCAGACTGCCGGAAGAAACAAAGCCTTTGTCCGATGATGACATTACCACAGCCGTCAAAAACGTCCTCATGTGGAACCCTGTGATCGAATCCGCCAATATTGAGGTCGTTGTCGTCAGGGGCCTGGTAACTCTGGAAGGCACGGTGGATGCCTATTGGAAAAAAATGCGCGTGGAAAATCTTGTTTCCGGCATCCGCGGCGTTCTGGATATCATCAACAGGATTTCCGTGGTCCCCACGCGCAATTTTCTGGATGAGACCATTGCCAGGGACATTGTCCGGGCTGTTTCGCGCACGCTCGCCGTGGACATGAGCCATATCGACATCAGGGTGGAGAATGGTCTGGTTACCCTGACCGGGAAAGCGCCGAATCGCTTGGCGTCTTATGTGGTGGAGAGCACGGCCCAGCATTCTCCCGGCGTCATGGACGTCAAGAATAACATCGTGGTCGATAAGCCTTGAGGCCTTATGCAGAACCTTCCTGAAATCACTTTTCGCGGGGTAGAACATACGCAGGAGCTGGAAGACGAGATCCAGCGTAATCTGGAAAAGCTCGAGCGGGTTTGCGACCATATCATTTCCTGCCATCTGGTCATTGAAAAGAGGCAGAGGATTGAGGCCAGGGGCAATCCTTACAGGGTGCGGCTGGCGGTCAGCGTGCCGCCCGGCCATCAGATCGTGGTCATCAGAGGGCAAAAACAGCCTTCCGAAAGCCATCAGCCCCTTCCCGTCATTGTGCACCATGTTTTTGAATCCGTTGTGAAACGCCTGCGCAAACTCAGTGAATTGCAGAACAGGGAAGTCAAGAGGCATCCTGAGCAGGAGGTCAATGGCGTCGTGGAAAAGATTTACCGCAAAGACGGGTATGGTTTTATCAGGACTGACGACGATTCCCAGGTTTATTTTCACCGTAACGCCGTCCTTCATAATAAATTTGACAGGCTCAATCGGGGCGACGGGGTCCATTTTCTGGCTGAAGAGGGGGATCAGGGTCCTCAGGCCACAACCGTCAGGATCATAGAAAAGACAGAGCTATGATTTTAAAAACCCGATTCCTCAAACGGCCCTCGAACTTCGCGAAAACAGACATGTTTATTGAACCGAAAGCTATCCAGGACCTGGCGACCCATTGGAACGCGGAAGGCGCTTTGAGCATCTATCTCTCAACGTCTCCGGGCGAGCTTTACCGAGATTTTTCCCTCAAGCTCAACAGCACCATTGATTCGGCCAGGCGGCAGCTCAAAGAGCTGGGCAGCCGGGCGCTGATGAAGAGCGCCGAGCGTCTCGACAGGCTGGATGAGCTTCTCATGCAGCATTTTCCTTCCCAGAAGCGCGGCACATTCTGTATTTTCCTGTCCCCGGACCTTTACCGTCATTTTGAAATCCCCGTTCGCCTGAAAGAAAGGGTGGTCGTGGAAAGCTCCTTCTATACGAATCCTTTGATCAGCCTACTTGAAGAGTTTCCCTATTATGGAATTCTTGTGTTCGACCGTCAGAGGGTCAGGCTGTTTCATTACTACATGGGCACTATCCGGGAGAATTCCTATATATTTCACGATTACGTCCTGCCCCATTTTAACCCCACCGCCGGCTCCTGGCACGGCCTGGCCGAGAAAAGGCTGGCTAACAAGATCGAAGACACCTCCCAGCGCCATTTCAAAGAAGTCTCCTCCATAGTTTTTAAATATTTCAAGTTCCAGGAATTCGACAAGCTCCTGATCGCCTCCCGGGAGGAGGAGATCGATACCATCAAAAAGCATCTCCATTCTTATCTTTTGCAGAATCTTGAGGGCGAGTTTGTGGCCGATGTGAAGCTGAGCCTGGAAGAGATCAAGCGCAGGGCCGAGAAGGTTATGGCCGCCGTCCGCGAAAAACGGGAAAGAGAGAAGGTGGAGCAGATCTTGAATGAAAGCCGCCGGGGCAAGGCTGTCCTGGGCGCTGAAGATGTCAGTTATCAATTGACCCAGGGCAAGGTCAGGGAGCTGGTCCTCAACGGCGATTTCCATTCGGAAGGATTTGTTTGCCCCCAACAGCATTATTTTACCGCGCGTTCGGAACAAAAAACCTGCCTGTTGTGTCATAAGCCTTTGGGACGGGAAAACTATCTGGAAGACGAGATCACGGAAGAGGCGTTTACGCAGGGGTCGCGGATTTTTCACATCCTCAATAACAAGGACAGACTGTTGCCTCAGGGGATCGGCGCTTTTCTAAGATATTAACCTCACTTTTATGAAAGGGAATGTTGATGAGGATCGGTTATCATGCTTCTCATGAACAATTTCCGCCCTCCGAACTTCTCCGGTTTGTTCGCCTAGCGCAGAATAATGGGTTTGAAGCTGTTTTGAGCTCGGATCATTTTTATCCCTGGAGCCGCCAACAGGGGGAGAGCGGTTTCGCGTGGTCGTGGCTTGGGGCAGCCATGCAATCCACCGATATTCCTTTTGGCGTGGTGAGCGCGCCCGGCCAGAGGTATCATCCGGCGATTATCGCGCAAGCCTCGGCGACCCTCGCGGAAATGTTTCCGGGCAGGTTTTGGCTCGGCGTGGGAAGCGGCCAGGTGCTTAACGAGGGGATCACAGGGGAAGGGTGGCCGTGCAAATCTTTGAGGAACCAGCGATGGCAGCGATGCGGCGAGATCATCAAGAAGCTATGGGAGGGGGAAACAATCACCCATGATGGCAATCCTTCTGTCGAAGAGGCCCGGCTTTATACAAGGCCGAACCGTAAGCCTTTGTTGTTTGCCGCGGCTATTTCTTCCCACTCGGCGCGTCTGGCCGGGCCCTGGGCCGACGGTTTGATCACGGTGTCAAGCCCTGTGGAAACCCTGGCTGAAGTCATCAAGGCCTTTCGTCAGGCAGGCGGCCAAGGGAAGCCGGTCTATCTTAAGATTCAGCTTTCTTACGCCCGCAAAGAGGAGGAGGCCTTAGACGGCGCCTGGGAACAGTGGCGGACGAATATTTTTGGAAGTGAAATTTTAACGGATTTGCGCCTGCCGGAATATTTCGAGACGGCAAGCCAGGTTGTCAGCAAGGAACAGATGCGCGAAACTGTTCTGGTGAGCGCCGATCTTGCCAGGCACGCGCGATGGTTGAAAGGATATGCCCGGCTGGGTTTTGATCACATCTTTCTTCATAACGTCAACAAAAACCAGAGGGTGTTTATAGAGGATTTTGGGCAAAAGGTATTGCCTGAGCTTAAGATAAGAGAAAAAGAACATCAGTAAGGCCGGAAGCGGGGTTTTCGTAAAAAGCGGAGCTTAACAATTAAGCTCCGTTTTTGTTTATAGCCTTAAAATCGGGCCATTTGGATAAGAGAAAGCTAAAGCTTGATTAGAGAGGCATTTGTCATATAATAAGGTTCTGGCAATCGCGCGTTTTTGCCTGTGAATTATGAAAAAATTCTTAAAAATCCTGCTGATTATTGTGTTGGTGCTTGCCCTGGCGGGGCTGGCAGCTTCGGTTTATTTTATGGCCAATGCCAGGCGGATTATCATGGCCAGGATGGAAACAAGCCTTGGCGTGCCTGTGGAAATATCGGCATTCAAGGTCTTCTGGCCGTTGTCCGTTCAGATTCAAGGATTGGTCGTAGGCAAAAACATTAAGGTTGAAACTATCCGGATCAAGCCCGGCCTGGAAGGCCTGATGAGCGGCGGGCTTGTTTTTCATGAAATTTTTGTGGAAAAGCCTTATGTTAAGGTTATCCGCAAGTCCGACAATACCATGGATGTGGGTTTGCCCGCGCGGGAGGAAGATGCCAGAATGAGTTTTGCCATGCGGCAGCTTGTGGTCCAGGGCGGGCGCGTTGAATTCAGGGATGAGAGCCTCGCTGAGCCGTTTGTCATCATGGCCGATGACATCAGGCTTGACGCGAGGCAGGCTTCATTAGTCAAGCTGACCCTGATCGATTTTGACGCCTCTGCCACTCTTGCGACAGCCCAAGGCGAAAAGGCGGCCCTGGTGACAGCCCGGGGATGGATTGACTGGCTGCCCAAAGATATGGAAGCCGTCCTGGAGGTTTCAGACGGGAATCTTGTTCCTTTCAGCCCTTATTACAAAAAGTATGTGAAAAAAGACCTTCAGGCAGGCGGCGTCCGACTTAAGGCGGACTTGAAGGCCAGGGCTAATGACCTTAATGTGAACTGCCATGTCGAGTTGGCTGATATCTCTTTTAGAATAGAAGGACAACAAGGGCAGGAAGGCGGCGGAAAAGCCGATATTAATGATTTGACGTCTTTGGCGCTTAATTCTATACTTTCTTCTGAAGGCGGGGCGACTTTTGATTTTTCGTTCCGCACGAAACTGGACAAGCCGAAATTTGAGAACATGAATATCCGCGGGTCGTTCCTGCAGAATCGCATCCGCGCGGTCATTTCGCAGCCTCCTGACAAAACCGTCGAACAGTATAAGCAGATTGGCGAGCAGTTCGAGGCGATCGGCAAAGAACTCAAGAATATTTTTAAGAAATGATAGAAGCAAGATGGTAAGGCCCTTCGGATTACATCCTCAGGGCCACCATAATGCAAAGAAAAAGTACCTTTATTAGAGCATTATGGTGGGTATAGCTCAGCTTGGTAGAGCGCTTGACTGTGGCTCAAGTTGTCGCGGGTTCGAATCCCGTTACCCACCCTTAAATATTGTGAGTTAAGTTTTGATGCCGCGAGTGACGTCTGTTGCGCTCGTGGTGGGATTCGAAGGGAAATTTTCGCCGACCGAATAGGGAAGGGAAGCCTCCGGCGTCAGAAAATTTCCCCAGCCCGGAGTGAGGTCCTCTGGACCGAACGTAGGGGAATCCCGTTACCCACCCCAGTAATATCCTTCTCCTTTAGCAAATGGAGAGGTTGAAGACCATGATTGAACCTATCAATCATGGTCTTTTTGTCGCAGTAAGGCGGCACACTGGCCCTTCCAATTGGGCCAGGTGTATGTCTTGAGGTAGTCCACAAGGAACAGACCTCCGGATTTTTGATAGAGGATGGTCTAGGCGATCAGTATTTTTCACCCCTGCTAAGAATTTTTCGTCGCAACTGCTGTTTACAAAGTCTCTCTAAATCAGTCGATTTTATCTCGGAATTAGGCCAAAACCTCTCCTAGTTTATGGTCGCTAGTTTATGCCATATAATGCGCTATTATTGCCATAATTATGGCCATAAACTAGAAACAGTAAGCTGGATTGGAGTTGGGGTATTTCTGGTTGACAAAAAATCATGAGAGAGTTATACAGAGAAAGACGTGGGAAATCTTAATTAAACATGAATCAAGAAAAAAGAGAAAGATTCTATCTTGGCAAGTTTTTGGATGCCCTAGCGTTTTCTCATCAGAAGATTGATAGGGGTGCTGACCCGCCAGATTTTGTTATTCACTCCAGCGATGCAAAAATCGCAATAGAAATCACCGAATTTTACTCTGATGCAAAGGGGGCTAGCGGAGATCCAAGACAGTTGGTGGAGAGGGAATGGGATAAGCTACGAGACGTTATAGCCAAAGCAAGAGAGCAACATTCTGAGTTGAATGAAATCAACTGTCACATTTTGTTGATGGAATTAGGGTTGCCATCTAGGCGAGAGTATCAAGAATTTGCAGACGAAGTGGTTAAGTTCGTTATCAAAAATTTAGCTATCCTTACCGATAAGTCACAGGATTTTAAGATTCCTTTAGACGATTTTCCTCTTCTTAAGAAGTATGTGGCAAAAATCCGTTTGAATAAGGTTGGATGTTATATAACATGGGATTGGAATCATTCCGGAGGATTCGTTGGTTTTTCGGAAGATGAACTCGTACGCGTAATCTCCAGGAAAGCGAGCCAAGACAATTCAGAAAATTCCTGTGGTGAAACTTGGCTGCTTATTGTCGCCGATGGAGGCGAAGGAATTTCTCAGTCTATGGGAGTACCTCATCTCCATGAGCTTAATAGCTTTGGAACAGTAAACAGAATGCTAGAGGCCAGCTCTTTTGACAGGGTTTATATATTTCAATATTTACTTGATAGAATATTTGAGTGGAGATGCGGCAGAGGCTGGTTTTTGGTAAGAGACAGGGGGCGATAATTATTGGCTCTTGAGTAGTTCTTGTCACATTCGAGCTGTTTAGGCCAGCTTAGCTCAAAGGCAACATCGCGCAGTTTGTATTCGGGGATCAAGGAGATGATTTCTTTTTTCGAGCTGATGTCTCTTCCTGAATTTTTGGTGTAAGGAGCAATAGATTCATTATTTGATTCAGTCTTTGGTGATTCAGATTAAGCGCCATCCTGTTATTTGTTTAACACTCCGAGATATATCAAGGGAAATAAAGAGAGGCATTTTGTCTGGTCAAGGTCAACATTTGTGGATATAATGTGACAAAATGTAATGGGAGGGGTAATGGCGGGGAAGGCGGAATTTTATACAGCAGAAGAAGTTGCGGAAGTTTTAAGGTGCTATTCATAGATATTTATGCCGGGAGAAAACGTCCCGGCATTTAAATTTGGCGGGCAGTGACGACAACTTAGGAAAGACGAAATCGATTTATGGTCTAAGACTTAGTAAGATATCTAAAGGAGAAAATATGGATGAAATCAGAGGAATGATAGAAAAAATAATAAAGTTTAGAGATGAACGTGACTGGATGCAATTTCACGATCCTAAGAACATGGCTGTTTCAATAATTCTTGAAGCCTCCGAACTTCTTGAACATTTTCAATGGAAGACGATAGAGGAGGTAGAGAAATACTCAAGGCAAAACCATGCAGAAATTAGGGATGAGATCGCTGATATTGCTTTGTATCTTTTTGAATTAGCCAATAATCTCGGCATTAACTTAATTGATGCCATGGAACTAAAACTCAAAAAAAATGAAATGAAATATCCTATTGAAAAAGCTAAAGGAAAACATACGAAATATACAAAGCTATGAGACTATATGAAGGAGTGATCAAAGATTTCTCACAAGACGTTATTCATAACCGTATTGCGGATATGATGCGTGAGAAATTTTTATCATATTATCGGCGAGTCCCCTCGGAATCTGAATACAGATCGTGGCAGCAATCGTTAAATTTTCTGAACAATGCATTTAATGATTCTGGTTTGAGCAGCAACAGGCTTATTGTTGAATATGAGCTGCCGTATTCAACGAGGCGCATCGATGTCTTGGTGTTTGGAAAGAGTAAAGAGAATAAAGATACAGTCGTTTTAATGGAATTGAAACAGTGGTCCAACGAACATGTCTACGATTGTGAAAATGAAGGAAATATAATAATAGATTTCTATGGAAAGAAGGAAGTGGCCCATCCATGTCTTCAGGTTGAAGGGTACCATTTCGACTTACAGGATTTTCTCCAGGTTTTTCAGAATGAGGATGCAGCTCATTTAGATTCATGCGCATATTGTCATAATTATTCAAAGCAAAAGGAAAATATCCTTTCCCTGCCAAAGTATCACTGTTTCACTAAAACCTTTCCTCTTTTTCTCAAGGAAGATGTCAGGGAGCTGGGTCTCTATCTCCAGGAAAGACTGAAGAATAGTGATGGCTTAGAACTATTTAATCGCTTCCTGACCAGCCCTGTTCGTGCTTCAAAAAAACTTATGGATCATACCAATGAAATGATTCATAAACAGCAGATTTTTACTCTTATCGATGATCAGATTGCAGCTTATAATGCCATCATTCATAAAGCTAAGAAGTTGAGCAAGACTGCTACTAAATCTGTCGTTATTGTAAAAGGCGGCCCCGGGACGGGAAAATCGGTCATCGCTCTGGAAGTTATGGGTGAACTTATGCGTCAAGGGAAGGTTGTTTTTCATGTAACGGGTTCATCCGCATTCACGAATACGTTACGAAAAATTGTTGGACGCCGCGCATCAAATCTTTTTAAATTCTTTTTTAGCTTTACACGACATGGTGAAAATGAAATCGACGTTCTTATATGCGATGAAGCCCACAGAATCAGGTCAGATAGCAATGATTATGGAGTGCCTTCTAAGTTTCGTTCAAAAAATCCTCAAGTAGACGATCTTATAAGGCCAGCGAAGCTCTCAATATTTTTTATAGACGAGTTTCAAATTGTTCGTCCGAAAGAGATTGGCAGTATTGAATTGATAAAACATTCTGCTGCTAAATTTGGAATAAACGATAGTGATATGGCAGAATTTGAGCTTCGCACGCAGTTTCGTTGTTCAGGCTCAGACGCATACCTTCAATGGTTAGATAAGCTATTGCAAATTAGAGAGTCTGATATTAATGCCTTTGATGCAAAAATGGAATTTAAGATTTTCGAAACAGCTCATGATTTAAAAAGAGCCATAGATGAAAAAAACAGACTTACAGAAAATTCTGCGCGTATGGTAGCAGGCTTCTGTTGGAAATGGAGCGATCCGAATCCCGATGGTTCTTTAGTAAAAGATGTTCAGGTTGATGACTTCAAAATGCCATGGGAAAAGAAAGATGAATTTTGGAAATGGGCTACTGATGCTAGCGGAATGGAGCAAGTCGGTACCGTTTATACAGCTCAAGGCTTTGAATTTGACTATATTGGAGTTATTTTTGGTCCAGATCTCATTTGGAGAAAAGAAGGGGGATGGATTAGCGTCCCCGAGCGTTCTTTCGATAGACAGGTTTTGAGGGGAAATCAAAAGTTGACTGACCACCTTAAGCATGTCTACCGTGTATTAATGTCACGTGCACACAAAGGCGTCTATTTGTATTTCATGGATAAAGAGACAGAAACGTTCTTTAAGTCAAAGCTTGAAAGTAGGGAAGGCGCTTTGATGTTTTCCGATGCCGTCAAGACCGATGAAACACAAGCTTATGAGTTGGTACCTGCAGTCCCGGAAAATTTACAGTTTAAAGAATATCTTCCAGTTTTGTCTTTAGAGGCGATAGCAACTTCGTTTGGCAAAGAGACTCAGGTTGAGGAAGAGCCGATCGGTTGGATTCGAATCAATACCCCCAGACCTATGAATCGTGATATGTTTATAGCTAAGGTCGTAGGCAAATCAATGGAACCAACAATTCCGGATGGGAGTTATTGCATTTTTCGTCGAGATCGGGGCGGAACAAGAAATGGTCTAGTTGTTCTTGCAGAAAGCCACTCAATCTCTGATCCAGAAACGACTAGGCGCTTTACGATTAAACGGTATAAGAGCGAGAAAGAATATTTTGATGATGGCACTTGGAGACATAAGACAATAATTCTTTCACCTGACAATAAAGATTTTCAGGATATCGAGTTGGAAGATATGCCTGCAACAGAATTTAGGATTTTGGCGGAATTTATTTCTGTGCTGGAATAATGATTATGCTTAGCCCGGGCGATGTAATTACGTATCTCGACATGTGCAGGCAGGAGGGTGTTAATCTCCAGCGAGGCATGAATTTTCGATTAAAGGGCGGTCTAAGTGTTATTTTAATGAGCTTAAGGAAAAATGCCCCCTATGCTGACAGAGTTGAGGATGATGGTAATATTCTGATATATGAAGGTCACGATACGCCTAGATATCAAGGGTTGAAGAAAAATCCAAAGCAAATTGATCAACCGATACTTACTCCCTCGGGGGCATTAACCGAAAATGGCAAGTTTTTCAAGGCGGCCGAAGGATATAAAAAAAGTAACGGCATCCCAGAGCTAGTTAAAGTTTACGAGAAAATACGTAACGGAATATGGACGTATACTGGTATCTTTAAATTGATTGATGCTTGGCAGGAACCTGTTGGGAAACGAAAGGTATTTAAATTCAAACTAAAAATCACCAATCGATCAGAGGCAGATCGAGGCCCTTCAAATAACGATGATTTGAATCACACGCGGGTAATACCTACAGAGGTTAAATTGACGGTATGGGAGCGTGATAAAGGACGATGTGTTGTCTGCAGGTCGGCAAATAACCTGCATTTTGATCATATTATTCCATTCTCAAAGGGTGGCACATCTTTAAAAGCCGAAAATATTCAATTGATGTGCGCTAGACATAATCTAGATAAAAAAGACAAAATAATTTAATATTTTTTAAATGAAAAAAGGATGAAACAGCAGTGTTTGCAAGAAGTTGAATATTGAAATTAAAGACATAATCTGACGTTTACAAAATTTAAAAGTATTTGACAATAAAATAGTTAGGGAATATAATCCGCTTAACATTTGGGGATCAGTGGTGAAGTTCTGAAGGGGTAAATCCGCCACTTAAAACAACAAAAACCTTCGCCAACAAAGGCGGAGGTTTTATTTTTGAAACAATGAGTTTTTTCAAAGAATTAGGGAGGGAAGAGATGGAAAATAATTTAGCGCAAGTCGTATGCAGTGCGGTTCGAACAGTTGGCGTGGTTAAGCCGGAATTTAATCCACAACAGATGGGTTTTTGGCTGCCACCACAATTAAGGGTGCATGGGACCGGGTTCTGGTTGAAGAAAAAAGAGGCATTTATAACCTGTGCTCATGTTGTTCAGAATATCTTGGGAACGCCGGTTGAGGTGGCTGGGATGCTTGTTGTTGGTGGCAATGGTTTTGAATATCGAAAAGCAACAGTTTCTATTGTCGATTTTGTCCATGATTTAGCTGTATTACATATCGAGGCTGACGATGAATATCTTGCTACTCAAGTTGCTAAGGGTCTTGAGATAACCGAACGCAAATTAAATATTGCTGATAAGGTTGCTTATGCAGGCTTTCCTTTCGGAAATGAGTTGTTGAATAATCGACATTCTCCTTCTTATTCAGAAGGTGTGGTTGGTTCAGAGATCCTCGAAGATACATTTCCGAAGATGATACAAATTTCAGGTGCTATTGCTGGTGGATTTTCCGGAGCTCCTGTTGTTTTGAAAGAAGATCCAGGTAAAGTGATTGCAGTTGTTGCTAATTCTCCTTCTAAGGAAGCCGGCAATGCTAGTATTTTCCGAGGCATTCACTGGAAGCATCTTAAAGGGTTACTCGATTTAATAAATTCATAATTCTAGATTAAGAATCTTAATAAATAGCTGAAAGATTGAATCACTTGTTAAAAGGGTGTTTATGACTATCACAAAAATAGAAAAAGAGATATTACGGGGACCAATAAAAAAAGTAATTAAAGAAAATAAAAGATGGTGGAAAGAACTTAAGCAGGAAATTTTTGATTATGGTTATCAATCAAATTATATGCTTCAGGTAGAGTTTGAAAAATCTGCTAAGATTGCAATTTTAAGCTTGGATCAAGTTTTAAAAGAACAACTGATTTCAGAATGGAAAAGAATTCCTCGTTTGATTTTTTTAGAATCTGATGAAGAAATCTTAAAGCAATATGGACTAGTAGTCGTTGAGGCGATAGTTGAAAGGGCTAGGAAAGCAAAAAGCTGAAAAAATGAAAAAATGTCCTTTTTGCTGAAGAAATCCAAGATGAAGCCATTAAATGTCGCTATTGTGGGGAATTTTTTGATGAAAAGTCAGTTAAAGAGATTGAAATAGATAACAAATCAAGAAAGGTTAATTTTAACAGAATAGAGGTAGCTGAATACTTATCTGTGGTTGATAAACTAAAGAAATTTGCCAATCTCTCAATCCTGAGATACTTATTCCAATTCATACGACTAATGCAGGTAAATATCAGAGGTTGTTTGAGAAAGTCAGGGTCTTAGAAGATGGCGAAGCAATAGCTCTATAGTCGACTATTTTGGAGTTCGAATATGAAATATGCACTTGTTAATGGACAACGTCAAGAGGCTCAACCTGGTCTTCCGGGCATTTGTCCTGCCTGCAAAAGTCCCCTGGTTGCAAAGTGCGGAAAAGTCAGAGTACCTTATTGGAGTCATCGCGGAAAGCGCAACTGTGACATTTGGTGGGAGAATGAGACTGAATGGCACCGCAACTGGAAAGACAAGTTCCCCAAGGATTGGCAGGAGGTCATACATTCAGCCGAAAACGGTGAGCGGCATATTGCGGATGTGAAAACTGATCAAGGGTGGGTGCTCGAGTTCCAATATTCCAAAATTAACCCCGATGAACGCAAGGCTCGGGAAGCCTTTTACAAAAAGTTAGTTTGGATTATTGATGGGGCGAGGCGCAAGAGAGACAAAACTCAGTTTTTCAAGCTATTGAAGGATCAGAAATCTCTTGTAAAAGATTTTGTTTTGTTGAGAATTCCGTTTTCAGATGAGTGTGCTTTATCGCGAGATTGGGCCAATAGTCCTGCGCCAATTTTATTTGATTTCTCTGAGTTTGGTAAGCCAGAAGAGCCGTACTTATGGTGGGTAATTGGAATTGTTAATGGAATGGCGTACGTAGTGCCATTCTTGCGGCAGGATTTTATTAAATACCACAGTCCAGAAGCGAAAGAAAATGATCGGAAGAATTTTTCAGAGCTTTGGGGGAATTTCAAAACAATAATAGAATTAGTCAATCGACCTCCTCAGGTTGTTGCCCTTGATCCGCTTGCAACTATGCTGCAACATCGGAGGATGAGGAGACTTTAAGGTTTATGTAAGGTTTCTCAGGGCGGTCTTCTTTTTCTTGGCCTAAAGCTCGTGCAAAGGGCACGCGAGCCTCTTATGGTCGCGAGAAAGGAGGCACCGAGAATGTCGAAAGATGCCCCAGGAATGAGGGGAATCCGTTCTAGGACAGAGAGTGGGCCTTTGCGTGTCAAACGTGGAGACACTCACATGGGTACTATTGAACAAAAGTACCAGCTGGACTTGGGCGTGAATTCTAACATGCACTTAAAAACATATTTAAGGCAGGTTGGGAAGGATTCCCTGAATGATTTAATTACTGGAAAGTAGTTAAATCCCAAGGTCGCTCTGAGAGACTAATATAAGATTAAGAGGAACCATAAAGAAGGATTTAGAGGACGAGGCATGAGTGTCCAGCCTATCCAGGTGGACATTTTTCAATTCTTTTGTTTCTAAAGAGTTAGCAGATTTCCTGTTTTGAAATAGTGGACAAAATGGACAAGTTTTGTGATAGAAAACCTCTCTAAATCGCCGTTTTGGCTTGTTTCCTTCCATTATTCAACTATAATGGAAACCATTGAATTTGGAGAGGCCTGACAGGACGACATATTCTTGGGACCCTTTGATTTTTACTCGCCGCTTTGGTAAGAAGCGGCGATTTTTTTTGGCAAGGGGCCATTAAACAGAAAAAGCTGTCTGGGTTTTCTGAGGGGTTTCAGGCAACAAAAATGTTGCCGATGGATTCTATTTTTAGTAAAATTTTGATGAAGGCTTTCATTAAACGTCCACGCAAGGGAGGAGCATGGGCAGGGCGGATTGGGTGACCCAATTAACCCATTATGAGTCAACGGATATCTGGGCATGCGCCCGGCAGATCGCCACATCATTTATTCCGTATATTGCTTTGATGCTGGCGATGTTTTATTTTTTGCAGAATGGCGCTTCCTTTTGGGCGGTAGGCCTGTTATGGCCTGTCGCCGCTCTATTTTTAGGCAGGATATTTATCATTCTGCATGATTGTTCTCACAAGAGCTATCTGAGGGGATCGCCCGGCGCCTGTTTTGTTCTAGGCCATATCTGCGGTATTTTCACCTTTACCTCTTTTTTTGCGTTCAGGAATTCGCACATTATTCATCATGCGACCGTCGGCAACCTTGATAAGAGGGGGGTCGGCGATGTCTGGACGCTGACCGTCGATGAATATCGCGTGGCCCCCTACGCGAAGAAATTTTTGTATCGCCTTTTCAGAAATCCGTTTTTTCTATTTGTGATCGCTCCGGTTTTTAAGTTTGTTGTATTGCAGAGGTTGCCGGTCAAGGGCGCGCGTTTCAAGGAAATCCTGAGTATCTTTTTTACCGACGCGATGATTGTTTTGCTGGTTTGGCTTGCTATCTCTACGGTTGGCGTTAAGACGTATGTTGCCGTGCAGCTGCCGGTCATTTTTTTCACATCAAGCCTGGCTGTGTGGATCTTCTACATCCACCATCAATTCGAGAATACCTATTGGGCCCGCAATGATACCTGGGACAGGTTTGACGTGGGGCTCAAAGGGAGCGTGTTTTATCAGCTGCCCGGGTTTTTGCGCTGGATCACAGGGAACATAGGTTATCACCACGTCCATCATTTGAACGCCAGGATCCCCAATTACAATCTGGAAAAGGCGCAACGTGATATTCCTCAGCTCCGTGAAGTGAGCCCTACCACATTGTGGGGAGGTTTCAGATCCGCATCTCTCGCTTTGTGGGACGAGAAGAGGGGGAGGCTGGTTAGTTTCTCATCGCTAAAAAGACAGGGGGCTTAATTCGCGCTTGGATGTGTTTTTTGCGTCTTTGTCCGAACTTCCACCGACATGGTTTTACTCGCCGCTTTGATATAGAGCGGCGGTTTTTTTTGGCAAGGGGGCCGCCTTTCAATCCGCCGTATTTCTTTTATCCGTAAGACTTTCCATATCTTTTTTGCCATGATATAATTAAGCAAACTTTTTAATGATAGGCGCCAGTATCTGCTTTTTCTGGTTTAAAGTACCTGGCGCTTACTCGGTATTGCGCCAGTATCCGCCCTTTGGCGGACCAGGTATGCCGCCTTCTGCTATACCCCACGCTTATGGGTACCTGGCGCTTATTCGGTATTGCGCCAGTATTTGCCGATCTGGCAACGCAGGTATGCCGCCTTCTGCTATACCCCACGCTTAATGGTATTGCGTGGGTATGCCGCCTTCTGCTATACCCCACGCTTAATGGTATTGCGTGGGTATGCCGCTTCCTGCGGCAGGGAGAGTTTGCTGAAAAAAATATTTGTCGCGAGTCTTTTCCTTCTGTTGATTCTTCTGATCCCGGAATCAGCCTGGGCAGCTGATAGCGCCTGGACCGGCGCTGTTGACGGCGCCTGGACCAACGCGGACAACTGGACTTCCGGTGTGCCCGGAGCCGTCTCGCCTACCATCAATAACGGTGATACCGTTACCTTCAACAATGATTCTAATACCACAGTCACGGTCGATGCCTGGAGGAATCTTGAGAATATTACCTTTGGGATCGCGGCCAGTCCTTTTACTCTCACCAGCGGCGTGCTTCATCTGACCGACGAGGGAACGCTCACTAATTCCGCCGCCGGCGCGTTTACCCAAACAATCAGTTCTTCGGTTGTTTTAGAAGGAGATTATATTGTGGACGGCGCCGGCACTACCGAAATATCAGGCGTTCTTTCCGGAGCAGGAGGATTAGTCAAGAATGGTTCGGGCACGCTTATCCTTTCCGGTGACAATTCTTCATCCGCCACCGGAGGTACGATCACAACTGATGGAAGTTATAAGGTGCATACTTTTAATCTGGCTGACAGCGGAACTAATTTCAGCGTCTCCGGCGGTCAGGCCATCACCGATGTCTTGGTTGTCGGCGGCGGCGGGGGAGGCGGTTCAACTCACGGCGGCGGCGGAGGAGGCGGCGGCCTGATTTACCAGACTTCATACACTGTAACAGGAGATACCGCGGTTATTGTCGGTGACGGCGGTGCCGGCGGCGCGGCGCTTGTCATTGACAGCGGTGATCCGGGAGAAGATTCTTCTTTTGGGGATTTGGTCGCGTTTGGCGCCGGCGGCGGTGGCGGCGGATGGTTATTATCGTCAGACGGAGGCGACGGCGGCTCAGGCGGCGGCGGCGGAGCAGGCGTGGCAGCAGCTGATCCAAATGCCGGCGGCGCGGCGCTAGACCCTCAACAGGGAAATAACGGCGGATCAAGCCAACCCGGAGGCACTTGGGGGGCTAATCCTCCGCCCGCGGCAAGAGCCGGAGGCGGTGGCGGCGCGGGAGAGGCGGGAACTTCGGCGACAGGCGCTATTGCCGGTGATGGCGGCGACGGCCTTGAATATTCAATCTCAGGAGTCGCCACTTATTACGCGGGCGGCGGTGGCGGCGGCAGCGATCAGGACGCGGCTGGTTTTGGCTCAGGTGGACAAGGCGGAGGAGGAGCGGGTTCATACAATCGGCTTGGCGGCGCTCCCCCCGCGGAAAACGGGGTCGATGGTACGGGCGGCGGAGGAGGAGGCGGCGGCGGAAATTCGGGTGGAGGCGGCGACGGCGGTTCGGGTATTGTTATTGTTAGATACCTGTCCCTGTTCTCGGGGAATATTACAATTAATGCAGGCACCTTGCAGGTGGGTAACAACGGAACGACCGGCACCCTCGGCACAGGGAGCGTGATTAACAATGCCACATTGGCCTTTTACCGAAGCGACGATTTCAGCGTTTCCAATGCCATCTCAGGCTCAGGCGATCTGATAAAACAGGGCGCCGGCAGACTGACGCTCACAGGAGTCAATCTTTACACAGGCTCAACGACGGTCAACACGGGGACTCTTGCGATTTCCGGCGGCAATAACAGGCTGCCTGTGGGCACAGCCCTCATCCTGGCCGATACGGCAGGCGTAAGCTTTGATCTGAATAACCTGGACCAGGCTATCGGTTCATTATCCGGCGGCGGCGCGACAGGGGGCAATGTTGCCTTGGGCAGCGGAGCTCTTAGCGTCGGCAATGCCGCAAGCACAGAATATTCCGGCAGCATCAGCGGCACAGGAACACTGGAAAAAACAGGAGCAGGCACTCTGACACTTTCCGGGAGTAATTCATTTTCAGGCGGGACAACAATCAGCGCGGGCAAACTGCAGGTTGCCGGCGCGAACGCCGCCGGCACAGGAGCTCTTGTCAACAACGCGACCCTTGATCTTGGCACAACCGATCTTTCCGTCGGCGGAGCTTATTCGCAGAGCGGCGCAGGCACCAATCTTGACCTGACCGCGAATTCCGCTACTGATTACGGCAAGATCACATCCACAGCCAGCAACGCTTCTGTTGCCGACGGCAGCACGATCAATGTCACTGTCGGAGGCTATATCCCGAACAACGCGACTCTTTCTGTTATCAATGCTGCCGCAGGTTCAACGTATGGCGCCGCAACCGTCAACTCAAGCAGTCCGTTTGTTACGCTTTCGGCAGCGGCCTTAAACGGGAATTTTATTTTGACGGCCAGCCGCGCCTCAAGCGGTTTTGCCGGCGCGGCCGGTAATTCAAACGCGCAAAAGGTGGGTCAGGTGCTGGATAATATCGTCGATCCATCGGCTGATATGACGACGATTCTTGATACGCTTGATAGTTCATCAAGCAGCGTCGTCGCCTCTTCTCTGGCGACCATGTATCCCACAGCCGACAGAGGGGTGATTGCAATGACGAACGAATCCCTGAGTAAATTTGCCGGAGCCGCCGTCCTTCGGCTGCAGGATTCCAAGATGGAAAAAGCCGAAAACGAGAGCCCCGCGTTAATCAAAGAAGACGAGGGCGTATCCGTATCGCAGGAGACATCGTTTGAGAAAGATATCTGGTTGCAGACCTACGGGAATTACGCGCGTCAGAACGCGCGCGGCTCCAGCAACGGCTATCTGGGCAGCCTGTGGGGCATTATTGTCGGCTTTGACCGGGGCCTGATGGAAGATTCCTTGCGCGTGGGGGCAGCTCAAGGGTTTAGCGAGAGCCGGATCCTGTCAAAAGACAGTTCCGGCCGGACAAGCATAAAAAGCTACCAGACGGGTCTCTACGGTCAATATGACGACCAAAATCATCCTTATGTCCTGGACGCGGTCTTAACCTATGGTTACAATGATTATGATTCCTCAAGGAATGTCAGCGCCGGCGCGATCAACCGGACCGCGCGCTCGAACTACAGCGGCCAGCAGGTCTCCGGTTATCTGGAGGGCGGCTATAAAATCAAGACCAGGCATTTTGATATTATTCCGTTGGCGGCCATCGATTATACGCGCCTGCATATCGCCGGTTATACAGAGTCAGGCGCCGGCGCTATGGACTTAAGGGTTGATTCCCAGGATTACGACACCTTGCATCTGGGGGTGGGATTCAGGATCAGCCGCGCTATGGAAACCGAAAACATGCTTTTTACCCCGGAATTCCGCCTGCGTTATTTCTACGCGCCTGTCAATGATCCCATGGAGACGCTGGCCAGTTTTGCGGGCGGCGGGTCTTCTTTCCAGACAAGGGGTTTTCGGCCCGCCTCTTCCAGTCTTGCCCTCGGCATCCGGCTGGAGTTCTTCAACAAAAAGAACGTGACTGTGCTGGCCGATTTGGACAGTGTTTTGAAGGACGGTTATTATGACGCGGGCGGTTCTTTGACCGTCAAATACAGTTTTTAGGTTTTTTTAGATGTTTCGTGAGAGTAAGCGGTTACGGCAAAAAAAGGAGTGATGATGAAGAAAAATAAAGTCCTTGGCGCGCTGTTGCTGGTTCTGGCTGTCTCTACTGTTGTCGGTATGATCATCCAGAATGACGCTTTCTGGAACATCTACAATTACGTGACGATAATATTGGTTGTTATCAGCGGTCTGGCTTTGTTAAAACAAAAATAACAAATCCTGTCTTTTGGTCCCTATTGAAGTCACCGTCCTCCTTTGGGGAGGGCGGTGACTTTTTTCGTTGGGATGAGAGAAGGAAAAGTATTTGCTCAGAGGCAAGGGATGAGGCCTGTTTATTTCTCTTTTTGGGGGACCAAAACCTTCGTTGCCGCGGGAAGGACTTTGACGCGGCTGGGGATTATTTCCAATATCTCGCCGTCGCACTGCGCAGCCTGGGGAGGGCTTGAGGCAACGCTGATGTCTTTGCCCTGCCAGTGTTCCACCAATTCATAATTATCCGGCCGCTCCCGTTTGATCAGGGTGGCCATCAGCAGTTTCAAAAGGCCAAAATTCGCTTTTCGCACGACGACAATATCCAGCAGGCCGTCGCTGACATCGATATGTTTGTCCAGGGAGACCTTTGTAAAACCCAGATTTCCCGCGTTGGCAATGATGCACGTTAAGCCCCGGACTTCGTGTTCCTTGCCGTCGATATTGAGGCGATAGCAGGAAGGCCTGAGTTTCTTCAAAGCCTCGGCTGTTGCCAGAAAATAAGCCAGGATGCCGAATTTATTTTTGGACTCGCGGTCCGCTTCTTTGACCAGGTCCGCGCTGAAACCGATGCTGATGCCGGTCATAAAATATCGGTCATTGAATTGCCCCAGGTCGATGGCTTTTTCCTCAAGGCGCCCCTGACCGAGCAGGGAACAGGCTTCTTTAAGATTTTTTGGTATGCCCAGTTCATTGGCCATGACATTGGCTGAGCCGCCGGGGAGGATCATCAAGGGGACCTTTGAGCCCAGGAGACCGCTGAGGGCTTCCATCACCGTGCCGTCTCCGCCGTAAACAGCCAGGGCGTCGATAGCTTCACCGGCCGCGGCCCGCGCCAGCCGCGTCGCGTCGTTTGTTTTATGGGTAATGGACGCTTCCCATTCGATGCCCGCTTCTTTCATCGATGCATTGATAACGGACAGGACGGGTTCGCCTTTTCCGGAACAGGGATTGATAATGACGCGGATATTTTTGATGTTCTTCGTCATGGCAGTCTTTTTTTATGCCAATATCTTTCAAATGCCTTGATTTGCATCCGGATATACCACCTTCTTGGATCCGCCACTTCGCGGGCCCTGATCAATAGATGGACAGCCTCCTGGCTGGTATATCCCATGCTGATAAGGATAGCGGCAGCCATGGCAATGCTGCGGCGTTTGCCCTGCATGCAAAAAACCAGAATTTTGCCCTTGTTTTGAATGACAGGAAGGGCTGCTTCAACGCCCTGCAGCAGTTTTCTGACCGGTATGGGGGTAAAAAACGTGTCATACGTCCTGATCCATAAGGTTTTGAAGGGGGGCAGGGTATAAATTTCATCGGGCCGCGATTGTCCGATCATGGAAATGATCAGATCAAAATTGAGCAGCTTCATCTCGTCGGCATGTTCCTTCCCGACCCTTGAACCCACATACAAATAATCGGTCACCCTGGAAATGTCGGTCATAATAATTAATTATACCTATTCCTGGCTGCTGTCAACGTTAAGAATTTTTGAGCCATCTTTCCGCAGGCCAGCAGCTTTTTCGGGTTAATGTCCCTAATTCATGTATTCCTTGAAGATTCTGTGATAAAATAATAATGCCTCTTATGGATCAGAGAGAGGAACAAAGGAGTTTTTGGGATTGATGCCGTCTGTTGTCAGAGACAAAACGACAGGAGTGATATACCGCCGCTGGGAGTGCCCCTTTCCGGAGGCGGTTTTTTTGTTGGTCCATGGCCTGGGGGCCCACAGCGGACGGTGGGACCTTTTTGCCTCGTATTTTCTTCAGCAGTCCATTTCTTCCTATGCCATCGACCTGAGAGGTTTCGGCGAAACGCCGCAGCCGAAAGGTTACATGGAATCCTTCAACCTGGTTTTCAAGGACATCCAGGACCTAAAAAGCATTATTCAGCGCGAAACCGGCGGGAAGCCTGTTTTTATCATCGGAGAAAGCATGGGAGGGCTGATCTCTTATCTGTTCATCCGGCGCCAGCCGCGGGGTTTCAGGGGCCTGGTCTGTCTTTCTCCCGTTTTTCGCAGCCGCTTGAAATTCGGCTGGAGGCAATATTTGCGCGTGATCCAGGGGAGTTTCTGGGATGTTCAAAGACCTCTCCAGACGCCGTTGACTCACCAGATGTGCACGCGGGACAGCACGAGCATCCGAGAGATGGAAAACGATCCCCTGGAGCACAGATTCGCTGCGCCGCGGCTTCTTTTGTCTATTGCCTTAGCCGGCTTGCGCGCGCGCGTTTGTCCGGCAGCGTTGAAGATACCGGTTTTATTTCTGGTTTCAGGAAGCGACGTGATCGTCGATCCCGCGGCAACCAGGAAAGTTTTCGAGCTTTCGCGCTCGGGCGACAAGGAGTTTATTTCTTATCCTGAAATGTATCACGCGCTCTCGGTTGAGCTGGGGCGCGAACAGGTCTTCCAGGATATCCTGAGATGGACGCGCGCCAGGATAAGGGGGGTGAAGAGGTGAAATATTTATTAGCGATTGATCAGGGGACCACAGGGAGCCGGGCTGTCATTTATGACAGGGCCGGCCGGAAGGTCGCCAGCGCCTACGAAGAGTTCAGGCAGCATTTTCCGCGCCCGGGTTGGGTTGAGCACGACCCTGAGGAGATATGGCGAAGCGTCCATCATTCCATTCAAAAAGCGCTCGCCGCTGTCCCGGGAGGGCAGATCAGTGCCATCGGCATCACCAATCAGAGGGAGACAACGATTGTCTGGGACCGGCAGACCGGCAGGCCTGTCTATAACGCCATTGTCTGGCAATGCCGCCGGACCGCGGGCCGCTGCGAGGCGCTCAAGCATAAAAAAGGCATGGACGCGTTTGTCAGGAGGCGCACTGGCCTGGCTATTGACGCGTATTTTTCCGCGACAAAGATCGAGTGGATTTTAAAGAATGTTCCCGGCGTAGCGGCCAGGGCGCGCAAGGGGGAGGTCTTGTTCGGTACAACGGACAGCTGGGTCCTCTGGAAACTCACAGGCGGCAAGACGCACGCGACGGATTTTACCAATGCCTCGCGCACCATGCTGTTTGATATTGAGAAGCTTTGCTGGGACGCTGATTTGATGAAGGAATTCGGCGTTCCCCGCTCGATGCTGCCTTTGGTGAAAAGATCATCGGGGGAATTCGGCTTCACCGCGCGGATCGGCAGGCTTGCGGCGGGGATTCCCATATGCGGGGTGGCCGGAGATCAGCAGGCTGCCCTGTTCGGCCAGACCTGTTTTGAGCCGGGGACGATCAAAAATACCTATGGCACAGGTTCATTCATTTTGCTCAACACCGGCAAAAAACGGACGATTTCCAGGCACGGGCTCGTCACAACGCTTGCCTGCGGGGCGGACGGGAAACCTGTCTATGCCCTGGAGGGTTCGGTTTTTGTGGCTGGGGCCGCGATTCAGTGGCTGCGCGACGGCCTTAAAATCCTGCCGACAGCAGCGCATTCGGAAAATCTGGCGGCGTGTTTGAAGGATAATGCCGGGGTTTATTTTGTTCCGGCGCTCACAGGCCTTGGCGCTCCCTATTGGGACGCCGGAGCCCGGGGCGCGATATACGGGATAACCCGGGGGACAAAGGCCGTTCATCTTGCCCGGGCAGCCCTCGAAGCCATTTGTTATCAGACAAAGGATGTTTTGAGCGCCATGCAGAAGGATTCAGGGCTTAAGCTCAAAGGTCTCAGGGTTGACGGCGGCGCGGCCGCCAACAATTTTTTATGTCAATTTCAGGCCGATATGCTCGGGATCAGCGTGGTGAGGCCGAAGATCGTTGAGATCACTTCTTTGGGCGCCGCGTATCTGGCGGGCCTGGCTACGGGTTATTGGAAGAATGCCGATGAGATCAAACAATGCTGGCAGAAGGACCGTGTCTTTAATCCAAAGATGCCCCGCGCGCAGGCCGCGCGGCTCTACGCCGGCTGGCAGAAGGCTGTCGGGCGGACTCTTTCTTCTTCATGAAGCCTTATGACGTTATTATTATCGGCGCGGGTGTTACAGGGGCTGCCATCGCAAGGGAGCTTTCCCGCTACAGGCTGTCTGTGGCGCTTCTTGAAAAGTCGGAGGAATGCGGTTTCGGTGTATCAAAATCAAACTCCGGCATCGTCCACCCCGGGACCCAGAATCCTCCGGGTTCGCTCAAAGGCAGGCTTTGCGTTCAGGGAAACCGTCTCATGCGGCCTCTGGCGCGCGAATTGGGAATGGATTTCAAGGAGGTCGGCGAGCTGATCGTCGCCTTCAGCGAACAAGAGGTCCTTCGGCTTCAGGAGTTGAAAAAACAGGCTGAATCGCTGGGCGTCCCCCGTTTGAGGATCGTCGATAAGAGGTGGCTTGAGAAAAATGAGCCCAACCTTTCCTCAGAGGCCCTGGCCGCGCTCTACGCGCCCACAGCCGCCAGTATCAGCCCCTACCGCCTTGTCTTTGATCTCTGTGAAAACGCGGTCCAAAACGGCGTGGAGATATTTACCGAATGCCCGGCGCTGGGAATTGTCAGGACAGGCGAGGGTTTCCAGGTGCGAACGCCGCGCGGGGTCTTATGTTCCCGCTACCTTGTGAATGCCGCCGGGCTTTATGCCGACGAGATCGCCCGCATGTGCGGCATCACGGATTTTACGATCACCCCCCGCAAGGGCGAAGAGTTCATCCTGGATAAGAAAAGAGAGCTCATCGCCAATCATCTCCTTTTTCCGCTCCCCTCAAAGATCTCCAAAGGCATCCTGGTGATCAAGACCTCCGACGGCAATCCCATGATAGGGCCGACCGCGCAGGATGTTTCGGATAAAGAAGACCTTTCGACTTCCGATGAAGGGCTCAGGAAGGCGCTTGAGGGGGCGCGGCGCATGATCCCGGCGATCAGCCAGGACGATATTATCGCCTATTTTTCCGGCCTGCGGCCCGTGGCTGGAGAGGATTTTATCATCCGTCATGAAGATTCCGCTGCCGGATGTGTCACCGTCGCAGGGATCCAGTCCCCAGGCCTGACCGCCGCGCCCGCGATCGCCCGGATGGTCGTCAGGCTCCTGAAAGACAACGGCCTGGCGTTAAGACAAAAACTTTTGTTTCGCGCGCGTCAGAGGGAATTGAAACATCTTTTTTCCATTCCCTTCTCCGAGACGAAGCGCCTGATCAAAAAAGACGCATCCTGCGGGGATGTGGTTTGCCGGTGCGAGATGGTTTCGGCCCAAGAGGTGCGCGATGCCGTCCGGCGGGGGGCCAAAACCCTTGACGGTATCAAATTCAGGACGCGAGCCCAGGCCGGGCGCTGCCATGGAAGTTTTTGCACGACGCGAGTCATGAAGATCCTCGCGCAGGAGAGAGGCATCCCTTTGACCCAGGTGACCAAAAGAGGAAAAGGTTCGCAGATCATCAAAGGAGACCGGGCGGATGCGTGAGCGGGAATTAGTTATCGTCGGAGCGGGGCCCGCGGGGATGGCCGCGGCGATTGCCGCGCGGGAGGAGGGGGTTGAGGATATTCTCCTGCTTGAGCGCGACCAGTATCCTGGAGGTATTTTGAATCAATGCGTCCATACCGGTTTCGGCATCGAATATTTTCATGAAGTGCTGACCGGCCCGGAATACGCGCAGCATTTCATTGATAAACTCCAGGAGATGACCGGGATCACGATCAGCCTGAAATCATTCGTGGTGCGCCTGACCAAGGACAAAACCTTGACCTATTTGCGGCCGGGCGCGCTCGAGGAAGTCAGGGCGCGCGCATTGATCATGGCTACCGGCTGCCGCGAAAAGACCCGGGAAATGGTTCATATCCCCGGCACACGTCCTGCGGGAATCTTTTCCGCGGGCCTGGCCCAGAAGCTCATTAATGTGGAAGGATTGCTTCCGGGCAAAGAAGCGGTGATTGTCGGTTCAGGGGATATCGGCCTCATCATGGCACGGCGCTTTATCCTTGAGGGCGCCCAGGTCAAGGGCATCATTGAAATCCAGAAACAGAGCCGCGGCCTGACGCGCAACGTCGTGCAGTGCGTTGAGGATTTTGAGGTCCCGCTGTATTGCCGCCATAAGATTTCGCGTATTCTGGGGCGCGACCGCGTGGAGGGCGTTGATGTCATGGCTGTGGATGAGGATTTGCGTGAAGTCCCGGGTTCGGCATTCAGGCTTGCCTGCGACACGGTCCTTGTGTCCGTCGGGCTTATCCCTGAAAACGAGCTTGTGGAGATGGCAGGCGCCGTCCTGGATAAAAGAACCAATTCTCCCGTATCAGGCGGTCTGAATTTGACATCCATCCCGGGTTTATTCGTCTGCGGCAACGCTTTTAAAGTCTATGACATTGTCGATTCCGTCTCGCGCGACAGCGCGGCCTGCGGCCGCCTCGCCGCGGCTTATCTTAAGGGGGCGCGCAAGTCATGATCAAAAAGATGACCTGCATCCAGTGTCCGAAAAGCTGCTGCCTGAGCGTGGATATAGAAAACTGCCGCGTGAGGCAGGTCAGCGGAAATCTTTGTCCCAAGGGAGAGGAATACGCGGGCGCGGAAGTTGAAAATCCCCGCAGGATCCTGACCGCGACTGTCCTGGCGCGCGGCCTGTCGATGAAAATGATCCCTGTGCGCACGGATCAGCCGATCCCCAGGCACAGGATGCGGGAAGCCGCGGCCGAGATCAAAAAGATCCGGTGGGACCGCCCTTTGAAAACGGGCGATGTTATGGTCGCGGATTTTTTAGGTTTGGGGGTTAATCTGATCGCGACGAGGAGTATCGCGGCTCATTTTTGAAAACGGGATATCTTTTGAAGGGGTGAAGAAAGGCGCGGACCGGCCGTGATGGAAGAAATCAATCGTGGTTTTTTATTTTTCCTTCCAGGGCGGCGCGCACGGTGTCCCTGAGTTTGGCGAAATCCGCGGGTTGATAGGCCGTTGTTTCTATGGGGGGGAGGATCTTGAGCTTGGCGGTTGTTTTGACCGCGAAGATCCAGCTGCCCCGCGGGATGGCGGTGCCTGTGCCTTCAAACACGACAGGCAGGATCGGCACGTGTTCTTTTATGGCGAGTTTGAACGCGCCGTTACGAAAATCCCCGATCTGCTCTGTTTCGCTTCGCGTTCCTTCCGGAAAGAAAAAGACCGACATCCCGGCGCGCAGCCATTGGGAGGCCTCGCGGTAGGTTTTCTTTATGCTTCCGAAATCGCCCCTCTCGAGTTTGATATGCCTGGTGAGGGAGAGCGACCAGCCGATAAAAGGGATTTTGAACAGGACCTGTTTGGCGACCCATTTGAACTGGGTTTTCATCTGATACGCGACGACGATATCGCCTAAGCTCTGGTGATTGGCGACAATGATATAGGTGCGGTTTTTATCGATATTGTCCCGCCCGCTGACGCTCAGTTTCCAGTAGGGGTTCAGGGCGATGACGGCGTCAGACCACCAGAAGCACTGCCTGTGCGCGAGGGCGCGTTTTTTATCGAAAGGATAAAAAAGAATAACGCACAGCAATACCGCGAAATATACCAGGATGGTGAGGATGCAGATGCCAAACCAGATGAGGATGGATAAAAGAGCTCTTTTCATTCCCAACATCATAGGCGACGCAGCGGAAGTTGTCAAGAAACTCGCAAGAGGGGACGATGGTAAGAGCGTATTGGACGCGGTTTATGCTAGAATAAAAAAACGTCACGTTCGGCAGTTTCACTCAAATCAGGAGTTGACATGAAAGAAGAAAGCTTAAACCCGGGATTGGAAAAAAAGCGGCTGCAGATACTGGCGGTCAGGGTTTCTATCGCGGGATCTGTGGCGCTGTTTCTGGTCTCAGCCGCTGTGGGCATCGCCGTTGATTCTGTCACCCTGATCCTGGACGCCTCGGCGAATCTGGTCATCATTGCCGTGGCCTTCCTTATGAATTACGCGATTAATAAAATCCACCGGCCCGCGGATGAGGCTTATCATTTCGGGTATCACAAATACGAGCCGCTGGTGGCCTGCGTGCAGGGGGTGTTGATCTTTTCGACCTGCGCCATTGCCATAAAATTCGCCGTTCAGGATATCCTGCACGCCGAGGATATGACAAACCATCTCATCCCCGTTGTGGCCACATTTTTCTCCAGCATTCTCGGCGTGTTTATCACGATCTATTTGAAAAAAACGGCCAGGCGCACAGGCTCATCCATGCTGGAGGCGGCCGGAACGCACTGGCATATGGATACGGCGCTTTCCTTCGGCATTTGTTTCGGTTTTTTTCTCGGGCTCATCCTGCAAAAAGGCGGTTATGCCAGGCTCACGCCCTACGTGGACCCTGTCATGGCCATTATCCTGGCCCTGGTTTTTCTCGCGGCGCCGGCGAAAACAATATTCAGCAATCTCCCTGAGCTGCTGGACGCGGCGCCCGGAGGCGGCATCTATCACAAAATCAGGAAGGTTTTGGATGCGCGCAAGCCCGCGTCCCTGGCTGTCGGCAGGGTCCGCACGCGCAAGGCCGGCGAGAAGATATTCCTGGAGGTGATTTTTACTTCCGCAGGCGACCTGACGATCGCGCAGACCGAAGAATTGGCGGACAGGATAGAACAAGATATGAAATCCGAACTCGGTAACTGCGACGTTGTGACCTGTTTTAAGTCTAAAACGCCTTTTTCAAAGCCATCGGCATAATAAATATTGACAGCCCTGTTTAACAGATATAAAATTAAAACTCTTTAAAATGTTCCTCAAATAAGCAGAGTATGCGACAAAGACGTCCATATAATGTTCACGGATGTCTTTTTTTTCGTTGGGTTTCATCCCAGGGCAGTTTCGTCTAAAAAAGTCATTTTCGGGTACAGGAGAAAGCAGATCAGATGAAAATATTGAGCCGGGAAGTTATCGCGGATGTCGGAGGGGTGCGTATCGTAAAGATCGCCGTTTATTCCCCGGATATCGCTGCCAAGGCCAGGCCGGGCCAGTTTGTCGTGCTGATGGTCAGGGAAGAGGGTGAGAGGGTCCCTTTGACCGTTGTCGAAACCGATACGGACAAAGGAACGCTGGCGTTGATCGCGCAGGAGGCGGGCCTGACGACCAGGCTTTTGGCGGGTCTGCAGCCGGGGGATTCCCTTTATTCACTCGTGGGCCCTCTGGGCCATCCCACCGAGATCAAAAAGTATGGAAGGGTGATCTTTGTGGGGGGAGGCGTGGGCATCGCGGAAGTGCTTCCTGTCGCCAGGGCGATCAAAGGCGCCGGCAACCATGTGACGGCCATCATCGGCGCCCGCGCGAAAGAGCTTTTGATTCTCGAGCAGGAACTCAAAGCCGTTTCGGACGAGTTCGTTGTCATGACGGATGACGGTTCTTACGGCCGAAAGGGTTTCGTGACCGAAGCGCTCAAAGAGCTTCTTGAAAAAACAAAATATGACCTTGTTTACGCCGTAGGCCCCATCCCCATGATGAGGGCTGTTTCTGTTGTGACCAAACCTTTCGAGGTGCCGACCCTTGTTTCGCTTAACGCGATCATGGTGGACGGCACAGGCATGTGCGGTTGCTGCAGGGTCAGCGTGGGCAAAGAAGTGAAGTTCAGCTGTGTCGACGGGCCCGAATTCGACGCCGGCCAGGTGGACTGGGATGAGCTCGTCAAACGCAATAGCATTTATGCCGAAAAAGAAAAACACATCTGCCGCCATCACAGCGAACAACTGGGAAGATAATGAGAAAAGAACCCGTTAAGATCAAGGAAAAGGACAGCGCTGTCAGGGTCAAGGGCTTTGAAGAGGTCGTGGAGGGCTTTTGCGAGGAGGAAGTGCTGCAGGAGGCCGCGCGCTGTATTCAATGCAAGGACCCCAAATGCGTTTCAGGGTGTCCTGTCGGCATCGACATCAAGACGTTTATCGGCCAGATCATGAAAAAGGACTATGAGGGGGCTTATTTCACGATCCGCCAGAAGAATAACTTTCCTTCCATCTGTGGAAGGGTGTGTCCCGCGGAATATCAGTGCCGCAAGGCCTGCGTTTTTTCGAAAAAAGGGGAACCGTTCGCCTCGAAGGAGGCCATCGGTATTCATTTTCTGGAGAGGTTTATCGGGGATTACGGAGCCCGGAAAAAACTCCAGGGGAAAGCGGCCGCCGAAAACAGGCGCTCGCGCGTGAGAGTCGCTGTTGTCGGAGCAGGCCCGGCCGGCCTCTGCTGCGCCGGAGAGCTGGCAAGGCGCGGCATCCAGGTGGTGGTGTTTGAGGGGCTGCACAAAACCGGCGGGGTCTTGCGTTACGGCATTCCTTCTTTCAGGCTTCCCAGGAATATCCTCGATTTCGAGATCGGTTCGCTGAAAGAGCTGGGGGTTGAGATCAGGACGAATCATCTGATCGGCCAGGTCAAGAGCGTTGATGAGCTTCTGGCCGAGGGATTCAAGGCTGTTTTTCTGGGCCTGGGCGCGGGGATTCCTTCTTTTATGGGCATTGAGGGTGAGAATCTGTGCAACATTTATTCCGCGAATGAATTTTTGACCCGGGTCAACCTCATGGCCGCGCATGAATTCCCCGCCAGCCATACGCCTGTCAATATCGGACGGCATATCGTGGTTATCGGCGGAGGCAACACCGCGATGGACGCCGCGCGCGTCGCCATCAGGCTGCAGCATATGAACGGGATCGCTCCCGACACGTCGGTTTTCTACAGGCGCACAGAGATAGAAATGCCGGCCCGCAGGCTCGAGATAGAGCATGCCAAGGAGGAGGGCGTTAAATTTGTCCTTTTGTCCAAGCCGGAAGGGTTCCGCGGCGATGACAAAGGTTTTGTCAGGAAAATGCGCGCTTCGCGCTGCGAGCTGGGGGAACCGGATTCCAGCGGCCGGCGCAGGCCTGTGGTCATTGAAGGCAGTTCTTTTGAGGTCGATTGCGACCAGGCGATCATCGCCATTGGGCTGGGGGCCAATAAGATCCTGACCAGCGTTACCCCGCGCCTTGAAACGGATAAATACGGCGATGTCATCGTCAATCATGAAACCATGGAAACCTCTATCCAGGGGGTTTTCGCGGGAGGCGATATTGTGGGAGGCGAAGGGACGGTCATCGAAGCGATGGGGATGGCGAAAAAAGCGGCCAAGGCTATTTTGGATTACCTGGACAAGGCAGGCGTCTGAAAAAAAGGAGAGATGATGGCAAAGAGAACTGAAGGCATCATTGATAAGGTCATCAGCAAGAACCCCGGGGAACCGGAATTTCATCAGGCTGTAAGGGAGGTTGTGGATTCGCTGTCTCCTTTTATTGAAAAGAATCCCAGATATCAAGACGCCAAGATCATGGAACGGATGGTTGAGCCGGAGAGGCTGATCATGTTTCGCGTTCCCTGGGTTGACGATAAAGGGGAAATCCAGGTCAACAGGGGTTATCGCATCGAGATGAACAGCGCCATCGGCCCCTATAAGGGCGGTTTAAGGTTTCATCCGAGCGTCAATCTCAGCATCCTGAAGTTTCTGGCGTTCGAACAGGTCCTCAAAAACAGCCTGACAACGCTTCCCATGGGCGGCGGCAAAGGCGGTTCTGATTTTGATCCCAAGGGAAAGTCTGATAACGAGGTGATGAGGTTTTGCCAGAGTTTCATGAATGAGCTTTTCAGGCATATCGGCCCGGATACGGACGTTCCTGCCGGCGATATCGGCGTGGGGGGCCGGGAAATCGGCTATCTGTTCGGCCAGTACAAGCGGCTCAGGAATGAATTCACGGGCGTTTTGACCGGCAAGGGATTGTGCTGGGGCGGCAGTTTGATACGCCCGGAAGCCACCGGTTACGGCTGCGTCTTTTTTGTCGAGGAGATGTTGAAGACGAAAGGGGAATCCCTCAAAGGCAAGGTGTGCGCTGTCTCCGGTTCCGGCAACGTCGCCCAGTATACGGTAGAGAAATTATTGCAGTTAGGGGCCAAGGTCGTGACGCTTTCTGATTCCGACGGTTTTATCTATGACAAGGACGGGATTGACCACAAGGAATTGAAATGCGTCCTGGACCTCAAAAATGTCCGTCGGGGAAGAATCAAGGAATGCGCCAAGGAATTCAACTGCGAATATTTTGATAAGAAGAGGCCGTGGCAGGTCAAGTGCGATATCGCCTTCCCTTCGGCGACGCAGAATGAGATTTCCGAGGAAGACGCCAAAACGCTCGTCAAGAACGGCTGTATGGCTGTCGGCGAAGGCGCCAATATGCCCACGACCCCGGAAGGGATCAATGTCTTTCAAAAAGCCAGGATCCTCTACGCTCCGGGCAAGGCCGCGAATGCCGGCGGTGTCGCCACCTCCGGGCTGGAAATGACTCAGAACAGCATGCGGCTGAGCTGGACGCGGGAAGAGGTCGAAAAGAGGCTTCACGATATCATGATCGCGATCCATGAAAACTGTGTCCGTTACGGCAAAGAAGGCAGCCATATCGATTACGTCAAAGGCGCCAATATCGCCGGGTTCGTGAAAGTCGCGGACGCGATGATCGCTCAAGGGGTCGTTTAAAAAGGAGGGCGTGTTGGCAAAGACGAGCTGTGCTGTCAGTACGGTTCTCAGGGGAGCGGCCATGATCCTGCTTTTGGGCGCGGCCTTTGATGTGTGGCCCTGGAGAGACAATGCCGTTATTTTTATCGCTGTGGCCCTGTTGATCATCACAGGAATGGTTTCCGGCATGGCCGGCGGCGCGAAAAAGACGGGTTGCTGCGGGTAGCCTTTTTTAGATTATTTGAAAAACAAAACAATAAAAGCCCTTAACCTTTTTTAGGTTTAAGGGCTTTTATTATGATCCCCCCGCGATTAAACCGATTCCTGTTGACATTGGGCGCAATATGATTAGACTAGGTCTTATCAGGAACTGTTCATACGGGTTCAGGAGGAGGTTCTCCTGAAGGCTTTTGATGGTCGGGCCGCCATCTGTTTATTTTGAGATGGCGGTTTTATTTTTAGCGTTTCTAACTTCGGAAAGGAGCGCCTTATGGAATGGCAGAATACCCCCACTCCCGATGAAATCATCGACGCGGGCAAGCAGAAATTCCTCGATTCCGGAAAATTCATTCCCTGGATCATCATTGTCCTGTTTGTCCTGATAGGTCTGGGAGGGTCCATTTATTCCATCGGTCCGGATGAAGTGGGAGTGATCCAGAGATTTGGAAAATATCTGGGCTTGAGCGACCCGGGCCTGCACACGAAGTTTCCTTTCGGTATCGACAGGGTCACGCCGATCAAGGTGCAAAGGATATTCAAGGAAGAGTTCGGCGTAAGAAGCGCGCGCGCGGACGTCCAGGAAAGACGTTTTTACGGCACGGATATGGAGCAGTCGCTCATGCTGACAGGGGACTTGAATATCCTGGATGTCCGCTGGATCGTGCAATACAAGATCCAGGACCCTTTCAAGCTCCTTTTTGTCGTCCGCAATCCTTTGAGCGTCATCAGGGACGTCGCGGAAATCGTCATGCGCCGGCTGGTCGGCGATTACAGCGTGGATGAGGTGCTCACCATCAAAAGGGAAGAAATCGACGGCCTGGCCCAGGTGGAAATGCAGAGGATCCTGGATGATTACGAGGTCGGGGTCCAGATCATAACGGTGAAATTGCTGGATGTGAACCCACCGGACAAGGTCAAGCCCGCTTTTAACGAAGTCAATGAGGCGAAACAGGAAAAGGAAAAGATGATCAATCAGGCCTGGGAGGCCTATAACAAGGCCATCCCAAGGGCCAAGGGCGAGGCCGAGAGGACGATCCGGCAGGCCGAAGGATACAGCCTTGACAAGATCAACAGGGCCAGGGGGGAATCGGAAAGATTCCTGGTCACCTTAAGCGAATACAAGAAGGCTCCGGACATCACCCGCAAGAGGCTTTATCTTGAAACACTGGCCGAGGTCCTGCCCAAGGCCAAAGAGAAATATATTATTGACCCGAGGCAATCTTCGTTGTTGCCGTTGCTGGATTTGGGCAAGAAGGGAGAGGTCAAGTGATGAAAAAAAACCGGTTAGGCGTCCTTTTGGGTCTTGTCTCTTTTCTGGCGATCATTGTTTTTCTCGCCTTTGCCAGCGGGGCATTATTTGTCATCGATGAAACAAAGCAGGTCGTTATCACCCAGTTCGGCAGGCCGGTGGGAAAGCCCATCACAGCCGCCGGATTGCATTTGAAAACCCCTTTTATCCAGCAGGCGCATTATTTCGAGAAGAGGCTTTTGGAGTGGGATGGGGAACCGAACCAGATCCCGACCAAAGACAAAAAGTATATCTGGGTCGACACAACGGCCCGCTGGAAGATCGTCGATGCCCTGAAATTCCTGCAGTCCATGGGAAGCGAATTGAGCGCCAGCGGCAAGCTCAACGATATCATCAATTCGGCCACCCGGGACGCGGTGACAGGAAAGTTATTGGTGGAGGCTGTCCGGGATTCCAACCGCATATTGGAGAGCAGGGACCTGGGAGAGGACGCGATTGTCAGCGAAGAGGCGCTTGAGCGCATCGATGTCGGAAGGCAGCAATTGACGCGCGCGATCCTGGAAAAGGCGAAAATCCTCGCCCCTCAATACGGGATCGAAGTCCTGGATGTGCGGATCAAAAGGATCAATTATGTGGAGGAGGTCCGCAATAAGGTCTATGACAGGATGATCGCCGAGAGAAAACGCGCGGCTGAAAAATACCGTTCGGAAGGGTTTGGAAAGTCGGCCGAGATAGAGGGCCAGATCGGCAAGGAATTGAAGCTGATCACCTCGGAGGCCTACCGGCAGGCGCAGGCCATTGTGGGCAAGGCCGATGCCGAAGCGATCAATATCTACGCGGCATCCTATGAGCAGAACCCCGGGTTTTATTTGTTTCTCAAGACCCTGGAAACCTACAGGGACACGATTGACGCGAATTCCACGATGATCCTGACCACCGACAGCGACTACTATAAATACCTCAAGGCCCTGGGCCAGGAATAATTCAGGAGGCTTTGGGAAAGCCAAGGCATTTGTTGAGAAAAATATCCTTTGAGCGATTTGTCTTGTTTGCCGGCTGAATTCGATTATAATGGAAGCCTAAGGCCCGGGGAGTCGTCTGTCCGGGTCATGATCTGCGAACGCAAAGAAAGAAGGGGACAATGGAAGAAGAATCAAAACAGGAAAATTCTCCGGGTTCACCGCATGGCGAACCGGATGTGGCGGCCTTAATAAGAAAAATACAGCAACAGTTGACTTTTCTTGAGAAGAAGATCGATATCCTGATCAATCAGTCCCAGGCAGAGCCTTCCAGGGAAAAATATTTTTCAAAGCCTTATCGGCCCTTCGACCGGCCGGCCAGGCACGGCAAGGCAGAGGGGCGCGAAGGTTACAGGGAAAGAGGACCCGGACAGGGCCGCAATTATGAGAAACCGCAGGGCGGCGAAAACCGCGGGTTCGGCTACAAGAAAAAGTCCTATGATCATCCCCGCGAAGATTTCGGCCATGAACGCCGTTTCGATAAGCCGCACGGAGGAGAAAGCCGGGGGTTCAGCCATAAAAAGAAAGCTCCCTTTTATTTCAAACGCAAAGACCGGGGGTAAAGCCGGTTTTGTTTTCATATCAACTGGGCGCTTAAAGAGAGCTCCCAAAACAGAGGAGTAGGTCATGGGTTTTCAGGGTGGTGGCGGGTACGACAGGCGTCCGAGGGAAATGCACAAGGCGGTTTGCGCGGAATGCAAGAAAGAATGCGAAGTTCCTTTCAAGCCGAGCGGCGACCGTCCGATTTTCTGCAAAGAGTGTTATTCAAAGAAAAAAGATAGCGGGCGTTAATTAACCGCCATTCAGCTATCGTTCGTCAGTGCGAACAGGAAAAGGCCATGGTTGCTGCTAAAACCATGGCCTTTTCCTGTCTTGACAAGCCTTTTTTAAAGGTTGATGGCGCTGTTTAAGGAGAATTTCCTTTTTCAACGGATATTTTAAGTATAATGAGGTGAATCCGAAATACGCGCCCAATTCGAAGGGTTCTTGCAGGGAAAAAGACATGAAGAAAAATTTTTTTATTGCGGGTGTGGGGGCATCGGCAGGGGGGTTAGAGGCTTTGTCGGATCTGTTGAAGCATCTGCCGAAAGATATCCGCATGGCATTCGTGCTGATCCAGCACCTGGAACCCAGGCACAAGAGCATCCTCTCGGAGATCCTTACCCGGCAGACCGCGTTACCCGTCAGACAGGCGAAGAATAACAGCGCGGTGGAACCTGGGCATGTCTATGTCATTCCCCCGAATTCCTATATGGGCATTTCCGGCGGGAAGCTGAAGATCACGGCCAGGACCAAAGACAAGACGGGAAAATATCTGCCCGTGGATTTTTTTCTGACCTCCCTGGCAAGGGATCAGGGAAAATATGCCATCGGCATAATTTTGTCCGGAACGGGCTCGGACGGGACCCGGGGTATCAGGGCCGTCAAGGAGAAGGGCGGCGCGACCTTTGCCCAGAACGAAGAGACGTCGAAATACTATGGAATGCCTTCCAGCGCCCTGGCCGGCGGTTCCGTCGATTTTGTTTTAGCTCCGGAGTTGATGGCTGAAAAACTCATCAAATTGAGCAAAGGCGAGACGGAAGGGGTTCCCGGCGGAAAATGGGAATGCCCTTCGGAAGAAGAGGTTTTGGAGGATATTCTCGGCTTTCTGCGGGACGCCACCCGGGTCGATTTTATCCATTATAAACGCACAACGCTTTGCCGCCGTATTCTGCGAAGAAAATCTCTTTTGGGCCTGAAATCGCTGAGGGCCTATCACGCTCATCTATTAAAAAATCCCTCTGAGGCTCAATATCTCTACAGGGATATCCTGATCCCTGTTACGGAATTTTTCCGCGATCCAAAAGCTTTCCTGGTTCTTAAAGAAAAGATATTTCCGGCTCTTATGGAAGGGCGTGATCCAAAAAGCACGCTGAGGATTTGGGTGCCTGCCTGTTCGAGCGGACAGGAGGTTTACTCCATGGCCATGGCCCTGGATGAGTTTTTTGAAAAAAGCAGGATCAAGCAGGCTTTTTTGATCTTCGGGACGGACTTGAGCGAACCTCTTATTGAAAAAGCCCGCGCCGGGGTTTTCAAAGAGGATGTTATCGGCCGACTTGGAGGCGAGCGTTTGCGGCGTTTTTTCGTGAAAACGGAAAAAGGGTACAGGATCGCGAGATCTATCCGCGACAGGTGCGTGTTCGCCAGGCAGAATTTGACGAATGATCCCCCTTTGTCAAATATGGATATTGTCAGCTGCCGCAATGTCCTGATCTATCTGGACGTGTTTCTGCAAAAAAAAGTGCTCTCAACGCTGCATTACGCCCTGAAACCGCGGGGGTTCCTTGTTCTTGGGACTTCTGAATCCGTGTCTGTCCAGCCTGATCTGTTCAAAGTCATCGATAAAAGATATAAAATTTATTCTAAAAATGCGACCCTGACCCGCAGGACGGCCCCCTATGCCCGTATTCCCTGGATGGGTCCGGAATCCTCACAACCCGGGATGAAATCGGTCCCAAAGGCGGCCGGCATGCGAAAAACGAAAAAACATCTCCCTTTAGCCAAAAAAGAAGATCACGCGGCTCGGGAGGGCGGAACAAGAGAAGAGAAACAGACAAAGAACAGGGCAAGAAATATCTTTCAGCTTGAGAAAGAGCTCGCCCTTATAAAAAAGAACTTAAACGCCATTATTGAGGAAAAGGACACCGTTAACGAAGAGCTGAAGGCGGCCAATGAAGAAATCCAGTCCAGCAATGAAGAACTGCAGAGCATGAATGAGGAGCTTGAGACCTCCAAGGAGGAGCTTCAGTCCACCAATGAAGAGTTATTGACCCTGAATGAGGAATTGCAGGATAAAAACGCGGAGTTATTGCAACTCAACAGTGATCTTTCGAATGTTTTATCCAGTATTAATATTCCGCTGATCATTGTCAGCAACAACCTTCGCATCACCCGCTTTACCCCTCTGGCAAGGACGGTCATGAATCTGATCCCCACCGACGTGGGACGCCCCCTTGGCGATATCAAGCTCAACATCGATATCCCCAATCTGGAGGAGGCGATCCTGGGCGTGGTCGAGAGTATGATCCCCAGGGAGTTGGAGGTCAGGGACCGGGAGGGCCGGTGGTATTCGATGCGTATCCGGCCTTACAGGACTTTGGATAACAAGATCGACGGCGCGGTCGTTTCGATGATCGATATCAATGAAATCAAGCGCATTCAGGATGAGCTCAAGGACACCCTGAATTATGCCAAGGCGATCATCGAAACCACGCGCCAGCCGCTTTTGGTTTTGAGCAACGATCTGCATGTCCATTCCGTCAATAAAGCCTTTCTTCGCGTGTTCAAGTTTCAGGCCCCTGATATTATAAGTAAGCTTTTTTATGATGTGGCGGGCTGGGATTCCGCGGGATTGCGGAAACTGCTGGAAGACGTTTTGCCTAAGAAAAAATCGTTTGAGAATTTTGAGATGGAGGCGGGAGAAAGGATATTTCGGCTCAACGGCTTTCAATTGGACTTAAACGGTCATACCAAACCCATGATCCTGCTGGCGATCGAGGATATCACCGAACACAAGCGGGTGGAGGAAGCTTTGAGGAGGGATAAGGAAAAATCCAGGGAGCTATCGGACTTGCAGATGAAGCTGGAAAGGGCGGAGCGCCTCTCTGATATCGGCGCCCTGGCCTCGACTGTGGCGCATGAATTGCGAAATCCCCTGTCTGCCATCGCTGTTGCCACGGAAAACATCAAAAGGAAAACCGTCAATCCGCAGCTGGAACAGAGTTTTCGCAATATCCACAAGAAAATCTCGGAGAGCGAGCAGATCATCAGCAATCTGTTGTTTTATTCCAAGTTGAAACCGCCGCATTATGAGAAAGTGGACCTTCGTGATATCCTCAAGGATTGTATCGACGAGATGAAGAAGCAGGATGAAAAGAACGTCACCATTAAGATGTTCGAGGCGGCGGGGACATCGATGATCGAAGCGGACCCTTTTCAGATGAAAGAGATCTTTTCCAATATTTTAAACAATGCCTATGACGCCGTTTTGCCCGGCCGGGGGAAGATACAGGCGCGAATCTTTTTCAAAGGGACGATGATCGGGGTCACGATTGCCGATAATGGGCCGGGCATAGGCAAAAACGATCTCAAGAAAGTCTTTAATCCGTTCTTTACGACAAAGGCAAAGGGGACCGGCCTGGGGTTAAGCATTTGCCGGCAGATTACGGACGTTCACAAGGGCTCGATCGATATCAAAAGCAGTCCCGGCCAAGGGATTTCGGTGACCGTTCTTCTGCCGAAATCCGCGAGAAAAGAAGAATGAGTATCCGGATGAATTCAGGACGCGGCGTTTTTGTTAAAGCCTTAAGATGTTTTCATCGAAACAAAAAAATGGATAATAGACCAAGGGAGGCATTTCATGGGTAAGTCTATCAGGGGAACCAGGACGGAGAAGAATCTTTTGGCGGCCTTTGCCGGAGAGTCGCAGGCCAGGAACAGATATACGTATTTTTCCAGCGCCGCCAAGAAAGAGGGTTATGAGCAGATTGCCCGTATTTTCGCCGAAACAGCGGAAAACGAAAAAGAACACGCCAAAGTGTTTTTTAAGTATTTAGAAGGCGGAGACGCGGAGATCACCGCGTCTTATCCGGCGGGGATGATCAAAGATACCCGCGGAAACCTTGAAGAGGCGGCGGCCGGAGAGAACCTGGAATGGACCGTTCTTTATTCGGATTTCGCCAAAATCGCCGATGAAGAGGGGTTTTCTGAGGTCGCGCGGTCTTTCGAGCAGATCGCCAAGGTCGAGAAATTCCATGAATCACGATACCGGTCTCTGATCAACAATATTATCGGCGGCGAAGTGTTCAAAAAGAAGGCCGCCGTCAAATGGCATTGTATCAATTGCGGGTATGTTTTTGAAGGGGCCCAGGCCCCCCAGCAATGCCCGGCGTGCAGGCATCCTCAGAGTTATTATGAGGTCCTGGCCGAAAATTTCTAGAAAGGCCGGCGTGTGAGGTTATTTTAAGGCTTCCACCGGCATCTGGGGAGGGCATGGCCTTGTTTCTTAGGGCATGACAGCAGGCCGCATTTATGATATGATTTGCGCCATGTCCATAAAGAATATACGCCTGGATGGTTCCTCCCGTTTTTTATTTTATCTCGGCATTTTTTTCATCGGCTTCGCTTTATTGGCTTCCGAGATCCTGCTGACGCGGTTTTTGAGCGTTGTCTTCTATTATCATTTCGCCTTTTTCGTGGTGTCGGTGGTCCTGTTCGGCATGACACTCGGCGCCCTGCTTGTGTATTTCCTGCCGCGTTATTTTCTTCCCGATTTCACCTATCGCCATATCGCCCTCTACGCCTATATCGCTTCTGTCTTTACGGCGGGGAGCTTTGTTGCCTTGTTCTGGCTGCCGGCCGTTCTTCATCTCTGGGGTATCGGTGATCTCACCATGCCTGTTTTGTATATTTTGCTGTCTGTGCCTTTTGTCGCGTTCGGCATCGTCCTGTCTCTGGCATTCACAAGATTTTCCGGAGAAATCCACCATGTTTACGCCTCCAATCTGATCGGCTCCGCTTCCGGCTGTCTCGGAGTCATCTTCCTGCTCAACACTTTTAAAAACGGCGTTTCCGCGCTTTTTGTGATCGCCTGTCTCGGGGTTTTGTCGGCCTGCTGCTTTTTGTGTTATTTCCGTCCCGGCAGGGCCGTCAAACGGCTTTTTGCCGGGACGATGTGTTTATTGGTGTTTTTGTCCTGGTGGAATGTTTCCGCGCAGAAGATCAGGCCCCTTTGGGTCAAGGACAATCTGAGGGAGTCCGCGAACCTTTATGAAACCTGGAATTACTTTTCCACTGTGTCGGTAAACAGGCCAGCCGGAAAGCTTCCGAGCGGATGGGGTTACAGCCCAAAGATCACCTCAATCCAGTTAAAGACCGAAGAGTTGATGCTTCAGATCGAATATGATGCCGGGACGGCATTGATAAACTTTCAGGACCTCTCGGACATCGATTATCTCAAAATGGATGTGACGGCCATCGCGTATTATGTGCGTCCTCCTGAGGATGTCGTCGTGCTGGGCTCAGGAGGCGGCAGGGACCTTCTGACGGCTGTTTTATTCGGCGCCAGGAAGGTCACGGGCGTTGAGATCAACAAGGACATCAATGATGTGGCTTTTCATAAATTTAAATTTTTCTCTGGCTCCATCCTGAACTATCCCCAGATCCATTTCGCTGTCGATGAAGGCCGCAGTTTCATCTCAAAATCCCGCGATCAATTCAATATCATCCAGTCTTCTTTGGTGGATTCTTTCGCTTCCGCTTTTAACGGGGCTTTCGCCCTTATGGAAAACGGCCTCTATACCACGGAAGCCTGGGAGACGTTTTTGGGCCGCCTGAAAGACAACGGGATCCTGACTTTTTCTCACTTTTATTTTTCCCGGAAGCCTTACATGATGTATCGTTTTCTCGCCCTGGCAAGGGCTTCCCTGCGGTCGATCGGCGTCACGGAGCCAAGAGAGCACATTGTCCTGGTCCGCCAGAGGAATTTCGTCGATGAGACCGACGGGATAGGAACCATCTTGGTGAGCCGTTCTCCTTTTACGCCACAGGAGCTCGCCCGCCTGCAGGCGATCACCTCCGAGCTGGGCTTTGAGATCGTTTTTTCCTCAACGGTCAGCGCCGACCCTTATTTCTTAAAAGTTCTGGAGAGCCCTGAATCCGGCCTGGGGAAAGCTTTTCCTTTCGACATCACCGCCCCCACGGACAATAAACCTTTTTATTTCCATTTTTCAAAAATTCAGGATTTCTTTTCCCGAAACCCCGGCGACCAGGGGGTCGTTGTTTTGAGAAAACTGCTTTTTGTGATTGGCGGCTTCGGGTTGTTTTTTATTGTCGCGCCCCTTGTTTTCCACTGGAAAGGCGGGAGGGCCGGGAAGGTATCCCGGCGCTGGGCTTTTTATTTTTTCCTCCTGGGCCTGGGCTTCATGCTGGTGGAGATCGCCCTGATGCAGCGGCTGGGTATTTTTCTAGGGCACCCCATTTATGGATTAACCGTCGTTTTGTTCGCCCTGCTTTTTTCAAGCGGAGTGGGAAGCTTTTTGGCCAGGCACGCGGAGGGCAAAAAAAGGATGGCCGCGATATTCGTGCCGTTTTTGGCGCTGCTCGGCGCGTTGACGTATTTGCTGCCTTTCTGGGCGCGCGTCTTCAACGCAAGCCCGATGTTTGTCAAGATCGCTCTCGCTGCCGGGATGGTGGTGGGGACGGGGTTATTCATGGGAATGCCTTTCCCTGCCGGTTTGAAACGGGCCGCGTTGCCGAACGCCCCTTCGCTGGTCATGTATTGGGGAATCAACGGTTTCGCTTCGGTCTGCGGCTCGGCCATCGCCGCCACCCTGTTGATATATTTCGGATTCCAGTGGACTTTGACCGCGGGTTTTGTCTGTTACGCCCTGGCATTTTTTCTGATTTTTCCGAAAACAGGGGATTTAGCGATGGCCCGCACGGTCGAGGCGGCGGGGTGAGTTTTTAAAAATCCGGATTCCGGCGCGGGGCAAACCGCTGCTTTTTTTAAAAAGCAGCGGTTTTTTTAGGTCTTCAACCCGGCAAGAGAGGGAGAATAACATCAAAGATTGCAGGAAACCGCTCATTGCCGAATTTCCCCATCATGATAGTTTGTGTTTCAAAGGGACCTTGATAAAACAACAGGTTAAGGAGGCTGTCATGAAAAAATCTGTCGCTTTATTGTTTTGCGCCGTTTTTTTGATTTCCGTGGCTGGTTGCGCCACAGCCATGCTGGGAGGCAAGTCGGGCACGCGGTTCCAGGCTTCCTTAGACAGCGTTTCCCAGGCCGCTTTTGACACCCTGGAGGCCGAAGATCTGCCTGTGGTGAAAAGGTCGACATCAGCGGAAATGGTGAAGATCTATTCGAAATACCCGAACGGCACGCCGATCCGCATCATCATGCGCAGCATTACCCCCGGTTATACGGATACCAATATCGGGGTGGGCACATTTGGGGAAGATTACCGGGCTTATGATCTCATGAAAAAGATCGAATCCCGTATTAAAAAATAGGGCCGCTGTATTTTTGTCAAAAGAAACACGAGGAGGAGATATGAAAAAATTAGAAGGTCTCATGATTTTGTTTTTGGCCGCCATGCTGGTGGGTTGCAGTCCGCAGTTCTGGGGCGGAACGGGAGCAGGGGTGGTGGGGACCGGGGCGGGATACGAGATCAATGCCAAGCGACAGAAAGACAGGCTGGATAAAGAGCTTGCCGAGGGCCAGATGAACCAGACGGAATACGATATCCGCGTGGATCAGGTCAAACGCGACAGCCTTCTTCAGTAGCAAGGGCATGTCTTAAAAGCTAAACAGTCGCCTTGGACTTGTTTTTAAAAAAAGAGAAACCCTCAAAACAAGAGGTGTTGGATATTATTTTTTCCCAGGATCCTGTTTATGTAAAGAGACAGGATTTTTTTTACACTGAAAATCAGCGGGGCGAAACGTGGCTGCTAGAACAAAAAAATATATCTTGAAGATGTATGTCATGGGGCAGTCGTCTTACACACAGGTTTTAATAAAAGAATTGAAAAATATTTTCCCGCCCGATTTTACCGATTATGAGATCAAGATTATTGATGTGCTGAAGAATCCGGATCTGGCCGAGGAAGACAGGATTCTGGCCACTCCGACAGTCATTAAGGAATATCCTCTCCCTGTCCGAAAAGTCATGGGGGATTTGTCGGATAAGGAGAAAGTCCTCGTTGGTCTGGGTTTGTTTTTCGATGGGCCGGAGGGCGGCCAGGAGGCGAGATGAAAACTCTGGAAAAGTTTCCCACGGGAATAGCGGGGCTGGATGAAGTCTTGATAGGGGGAATCCCAAAGGGACGTTCTGTTTTGGTTACAGGAGAGACAGGCACGGGCAAAACAGTCCTTCTTAATGAATTTATTTACAGAGGCATTACTCTTTTTAATCAAAACGCCGTCTTTGTGACATTTGAGGAGAAACCGCAAGATATTAACCTAAATGTGGCGATATTTGGATGGAATTTCGCTACTCTCATAAAAAGCCATAAGCTCGCCTTTGTAGACGTAACCGCTTCCAAAGAAATGCTCACAGAAATCGGCAGTGAATTTGACGTATCTCCGTTGGTAGAGCGCATCAGATACGCGGTCAAAAAGGTCAAGGCGCAGAGAGTGGCCATTGATAATATCAACGCGCTTTTCGCCCGTTTCGCCAATAAGGACAGTGTGCGAAGGGTCCTTTACCTGATCGAAGAGGCGTTAAAAGAGATGGATGTCACAAGTATGATCAGTATGGAAGTCCGCAGGGACAAGTCGAATGAATCTTTTTATGGAATCGAGGAATTTGTCATGGACGGGGTCATAGAGCTTGAGCTCAGGCAGGGCCAGCAGCAATTGATCAGGAATCTATTCGTGAGAAAATTGAGAGGGACTTCTTTCCGCAGCGGATACGTCGAATTTGAAATTGCAGACCATGGCTTTATTGTTTATCCCAAAATCCCCGCTCATTTGATCAGCAAGAAAACCAGTTTTAAGATCAGGAAAAGCACGGGAATCCGGAAATTGGATGAGATCACGGGGGGAGGGGTCCCCCAGGGGCATAATATCCTGATTTCGGGTAATACCGGTACAGGCAAAACAACCTTGGGAATGCAATTTATCAGGGAAGGGATTGAGCGGGGGGAGAGCGGGATTTATGTCTGCCTGGAAGAGCCGGTGCTTCAGGTCGAAAAGACCGCCATGGGGCATGGCTGGGATTTCGGGAAATACGAAAAAGAGGGAAAGCTTAAATTCATCACTACCTCCCTGATCGATGTCAGTAATGATAAATTATTATATCAGATCGTCAACGCCGTCAACGCCATCGGCGCCAAGCGTCTCGTTTTTGATTCCATTTCAAGCCTGATGTCAGGGACCATGAACGAAGAACAAGTCCGGCAGTTCTTGCTTCAAATGACGGCCTTTCTGAAATCAAGAGGCATCACCTCCTATTTCAATTATCTTTCCGCGGGCAATTTCGGGGCCGCCAAGGGACAGCTCCTGGGCGCTTTTGAGACAAGCGCGATGAGATTGAGTTCTGTGACGGACGGGATTATTCTGCTTCTTTATGTGGAGAGAGGGCAAAAAATCAAAAAAATGCTCACCGTGCTGAAATTAAGAGGCAGCGTCCATGACAAGGATATCTATCAGTATGAGATCTGCAAAGGAGGAATAAATCTGGGAGAGAAGTTTGAAGATTAAAAACGTCAAGGAGGGCATCATCGGGCAAGACAATATGAATACGGAAAACAAGAGAGGAGAGGATGCCTTATTTTTCATGATCAGCCAGCTGGTTGCGATCCTTATTTTTGTGTGGGATTTCAAAACACCTTCCGGGCCGATCGTTTGGATGTTTTATATCATTCCCATATCGCTATCTCTGAAGATGGGCGTTTTTTTTACCGTCATCAACACGCTTTTGACCAACATTTATCTTTTGACGGCCTTGTTCAACAGCCTGCCCTATCTTCTTCCCCAGCCCATCGTCGTATATAACCGCCTTATGGGATTAACAGCCGGATGGATATTGACGGTTTTTCTCCTTTATATCAAGAAACTCAGGAATGCCTTCGAATTGTCCAACGCCTCTTTTCAGGAGCTCATCGACAAGAACCCGGACGGGGTCATCGTCATGGATAAAAAAGGAAAAGTGCTTTTTGTGAATTCAACGCTTCAGTCTATTTCCGGACGCCCAGCCCGGGAATATGTCGGTGAGATTCTCGGTATTCCGCTGGTCAATCGGGAAAGCGCGGAGGTCAATGTGGCCTTCCGTTCCGGGAAGACCAAGTTCGCCGAGATCAGGGTGGTGGAATCCTGGTGGCAGACGGAGAAGGCGAATATCATTTTTTTAAGAGACATAACGGAGCGTAAACAGGCTGAGGAGGTTTTGAAAAGGGACAATACTGTTTTGGAAGCGCTGGTGGAGGAAAAGACGCGGCGCGCCCTGCAAATGCAGCAGGAGGTTGAGCGGGCCAAGCGTCTTTCGGATATCGGGACATTGGCCGCGACCATCGCGCACGAGCTGCGCAATCCCCTGGCCGCGATTTCCCTGGCCGCGCTCAATATCGGACGCAAGGCGCAGAATCCGGACCTGGCGCCGAATCTGGAGAATATCCAAAAAAAAATAACGGAGAGCGACAAGATCATCAACAACCTTCTGTTTTATTCAAGGCTCCGGCCGCCTCATCTGGAAAAGATCTTCATCAACGCTCTTTTGGAGGAATGCGTCGAGGCGGCGCAGAAGCAGACGAAGAAAAAACTGGCCATCCAAAGAGACCTGGCCACCACTCAACATCAAGCGATTGAAGCCGATCCTCTTCAGATCAAAGAATTATTTTCGAACTTATTGAATAACGCCATAGACGCGGTCCCTGAAGGGCAGGGGCAGATTACAATCCAAAGTTTCTCTGAAGAAATTTTTTTGAAATTCATCGTCAAGGACAACGGCGACGGAATCGATAGGAATATGCTGGAAAAAATCTTCGACCCATTTTTTTCAACGAAAGCCAAAGGCACGGGCCTGGGCCTGTCTGTCTGCAGGCAAATCGTGGACCTTCACAGGGGCCGGCTAGAGATTGAAAGCGAGAAAAAGAAGGGTACGGTTGTCCATCTTTGGCTCTTAAAATCAATCGCCCAGGAGAGATGAGGTTTTTGTTGCGGTCTTAGGGGGAAACGGGTCAATAAAAAGGGGAAAATGGTCAATCGTTATTCGTATAAAACCTGTATGATTGTAACAAATTCTGTTAAAACATCAGCCCTTTGTCCCTATGGAAATCCTTATTACGAAAGAAGTCGCCCGGAAATTAAGGGTCAGCGAAGAATTTGTCCGCCTTTTGATCCGTCAAAAAAAGCTCAGGGCCTATCAGGAAGGCCGGCGCGGGGGATATCGCATTTTACAAAAAGATGTGGATAAGTACATAAAAATGAAATTAAAGAAAATTTAAAGACTACCCTGCGACAGGAGTCAAATGCTTCATAAGATAGGTGAAGTCTTGTCTTTGGCAAAGGACAAGAATAGACTTTTTGGTTTCCTTCCCGCGATACCCCTTGTTATTCTAATCGTAACGGTCCCCATCCTTTATATTCTGCGCGCGCAGGAAGTTTATGAGCCCAAATGGCTTCTGCCCCAATTGAATTCCCTCTTGTTTGTTTTCGCGCTCACGACCTGTTTCCTGGCCGCCGCCGGGTTTCTGTCGAACGGCCGTTTATTCCTCCTGATGCTTGGAAGCGGCGCCTGCGCGTTCGGTTCTGCCTGTTTTTTAGGCGGCCTCTTCGTTTTATCCAATAACCTTAACGCGGCTGTCACCGCCCACAATCTTATCACTTGTCTGGCGGGATTATTCCATCTGACTGCCGCTTTCTTGATGGCCAATTCATTTTCAAACTTTGTATGGAAGAAAAAAAGGCTCCTGATACTCAGTCACGCTCTGACACTTACGATCATCGCCGTTCTCGCTTTCGCTTCCTGGAAAGGATATTTTCCCCCGTTTTTCCTTAAAGGCACCGCCACTTTCGCGAGAACCGTTGTCTTAACCGCCTCCGTCTGCCTGTTTCTCCAGGCCGGCCTGTTCTTGGCCTTGATCGCGCGGCGCGATGGTTTTCTGAAATATTATTTTTTAGGGCTCGTGTCGATAGGGGCAGGCCTTATCATTGTCAGTCTTTCCGGCATCGGTTCCCCCTTTTCCTGGACGGGCCGCCTGGCTCAGTTGCTGGGCCAATTTTATATTCTTATTTTTCTTCTTTTGATGCTGAGAAAACCGGGAACATCCGAGCTTTCGATAGGGCAGAAGCTGGAAAAATCGTTTCAGAGGCTTGAACAAGCGCTGCGCAAAAGCGAAGAAAAATACAAGGATCTGGTCGAGAATTCCGCCAGCATTATCATGACAACGGACAGGGACCTCAACATTACCTATATGAATGAATATGGGCTGAAATTTTTTGGTTATACGGCCGCAGAGCTTATCGGAAAAAATGTCATCGGCACAACCATTCCTCAAAAAGACGATATGGGCAGAGATCTTGCGTCCATGGCCAGAGAAATAAAAGACCGGCCGGGCAAGTACAGGACCAATGTGCACAAAAACATGCGCAAGGACGGATCCCTTGTCTGGGTTTCCTGGACCAATAAAGCCCGGTATGACAAGGACGGCAACCTTGCCGAGATACTGGCAGTCGGCAACGATATAACCCATCTCAAAAAGATTGAGAGTTCTCTGCGGGAAAGCGAGGAGCGCTTCCGCGCTTTCATGGATAACAGCCCGGGCGCTGCCTGGATCAAGGACGAGGAAGGCCGGTATGTTTACTTGAGCAAGGGATATGAAGAACGCTGCGGCATGAAGACAAAAGACTGGATGGGAAAGACGGATTTTCAACTCTGGCCGGAGGTAGCGCAGGCCTTTCGACGCAACGATTTGGAAGTTTTGAGGGATGGGAAAACCCGCCAGGTTCTTGAAAAATCCCGTCTGGCGGACGGTTCGCCCGCTTTTTGGCTTAACTCAAAGTTTCTTATCTATGACGCGGAGGCGCGAAAATATGTAGCCGGAACAGGGGTTGATATTACAAACCAAAAGCGTAACGAAGAGGAACTCATCAGGTTGGCGTCTTTTCCTTTGCTGAACCCCCAGCCTGTTGTGGAAGTGGATCTTGAAGGCCATGTTTTTTTCAGCAATCCCGCGGCTGAAAAGCTTTTCGATGATTTGGAGAAACAGGGCCGGAGCCATCCATGGCTGTGGCAGTGGCCGGAGATCATCGCGTCTTTCCTGGAAAAAGGGCAGAGGCATTGCGAGCGGGAGGTCCAGGCGGGGGAGAGATGGTATTATCAGTTCTTGTATTTCATGAAAGAGACAAACCGTGTCCGCATCTACGGGATGGATATCACCGAACGAAAAAAAGCGGAAGAGGCCATCAGGGCAGCCCAATGGGAATTGGCCAGGGGCGAGGCTTCCAACGCGGAACGCAAAAGGCTCTTTTATGTCCTGGAAATGCTTCCTGTCTATGTTATTCTCCTGACAGAGGATTACCATATCTTTTTCGCGAATAAGTTTTTTCGTGAACGATTCAAAGTGACTGAGGGGAAAAAATGTTTCGAGTCTCTTTTCCGGCGCGATTCGGCCTGCGACAATTGCCAGACCTACAATCCCTTCAAAACCGGCGTTCCCCATCAATGGAGCTGGATGGGCCCTGACGACCGCCATTATGATATTCATGATTTTCTCTTCAAGGATTCAGACGGCAAGAAGTATATTTTGGAAATGGGAATCGATGTGACAAAACAGAAGAAAGCGCAGGAAGAGCTGCTGAGGGCACAGGAAGAGATTCAGGGGGCCAGAAGACTGGCGGATATCGGGACACTGGCTTCCACCGTGGCCCATGAATTGCGCAATCCCCTGGCCGCCATCGGAATGGCTTCCATGAATATCAGGAGAAAGGTCAAGGATTCCCGTTGCGACAGCCATCTTGTCAACATCCAGAAGAAACTGGACGAAGGCGAGCGGATCATCAATAATCTTTTGTTCTATTCAAAGATCAGGCCTCCCCAGCGGGAAAGTATCAATTTACGACAGGTCATCGAAGAATGTTTAGGGCTGGTCCAGAAGCAGAAAAAGAAAAAAATATCATTAAAAAAAGATATGCGCGCCTTGGAAGATTTGGAAGTGTACGCGGACCCCGGCCAGATCAAAGAAGTTTTCTACAATGTGTTCAATAATGCCTTTGACGCCGTAGGGGAAACCGGAGGCGAAATCACCGTCTCAGCCGAAATCAGCGATGGCCAGGTGAAGTCCATCATAAAAGATAACGGGATCGGCATCGAAAAAAGTAATTTGGACCGGATCTTTGACCCATTTTTCAGCACAAAAGCCAAAGGCACGGGCCTGGGATTGACGGTTTGCAGGCAGATCGTCAATTTTCATGGAGGAAGAATAGAAATCGAGAGCGAACCCGGCAAGGGTACTGCTGTGAAGATTTCTCTGCTTAAAAAAGCGATTCAATCAATCAATCAATCAATCAATCAATCAGGTTAAGGCATAAAAAATCACGTAAAGGCTGAAATGGTCATTGCTTTTGAAGCCTTTTATTTTTTTGCCTGGAAGCACACGCAGAATATGGAAAAAGGCCAGAAAAAGGCGGATTTTGCCTATGGCCTTCGCGTGGCAAACAGGGCAAGATGTGTCCACGGTTTTCTTGCTTTTTACGCAAAAAGGAGCGGAAAATGTCAAAAAGACAGGCAATGATGACGGCTCTTATGGCCGTTTTTGGTATGGGAGTGTTGGCCGCGCCACGGATTTTTGCCGCTGAACCGCAGGCAGAAGCGCAGATCTTAAACAGACAGGGCAGGAATATCGGGACGGCGCGATTTTCAAAAGCGGACGCGGGCGTGAAGGTACAAGTGAGCCTTAAGGGCCTTGAGCCGGGGATCTATGCCCTGCACATTCATGATAAGGATGTTTGCTCAGCGCCTGATTTTTCCTCGGCAGGCGAACATTTCAATCCTTCAGGAAGAAAGCACGGATTCCTGAATTCGGAAGGGCCCCATGCCGGCGATCTTCCCAATGTGACGGTTGGAGAGGACGGAACAGTCGAAGAGGAGTTTGTGACGGGGTTATTGTCCCTGGAAAAAGGGGAAGATGCTTCTCTTGTGGGTGATACGCAAACGTCCATCCTTATCCATTCTCAGCCCGATGATTATATCACGGATCCGGCAGGCGGAGCCGGGGACAGGATTGCCTGCGGCCCTATTGTCGCGGTGAAGCCCGAGGAACAATGAAGTATTCAAGGAGGATAACATGACGAAAAAGTTGATGGTATTGCTGGTTTTGGCGGTCCTTGTCGCAGGGTGCGAAACCACCAGCGGAGCCGGCCGTGATATCGAAAATACCGGAGAAAATATCCAGGAAGGCGTCGGAGACCTGACGCGATAGCCGCAGGCATCCTTAAAGGCCCTGATGGAGAGCGAAATCCCGCGCTTCGATTCAGGGCTTTTTTGTGCCCTCTTTTTAAAGGTTTTGTCTTGACAGAATGGGCCTTGGGTCTATAATTATCCTTTATTCGAATATTGAGAAATAAGGAATAAATGGAAGAACTCGCGTATAAGATCAAATCGGATTTCCTGAAGACCCTGGCGCATCCCCTGCGGCTGCAAGTCATCGAATTGCTTAAGGACGGCGAGCGCAAGGCCGGCGAGCTTGTCCGCGCCCTGGGCATTCCTCAATCCAGCCTGTCCCGTCATTTGCTGGCTTTGCGCGAGGCGGGCATTCTCAGGGCCAGACAGCAGGGGACTGTGATCTTTTACGCTGTTGAGGACAAGGGTATTTTTCAGGTTCTGCGGCCGATCGCCGAACTTTTAAGGAAAAAACTTAACAAAACAGCCACAGTGCTCGACAGCCTCGGGAAATGAAGCTTTAGAATCTTATCCCAAGAGAAAGATATTCTCCTTTGATGGGCTTTTTACATCCGTTGTTTTTGCTTGATCCTCTGTCGTTGTTCTTCCTGTTCGTCATCGCCGTCATATCCCTTCCTGTCTGCGTCTATTCCCTGGGTTATCTTCAGGGGACCCCGTCAAGAAAAACACTGCTTTTCTGGGCCCTGTTGGCGGCCTTCATAGCCTCCATGGCTTTTGTCGTGACCGTCTCTAACGCCTTTTTCTTTCTGGTGGCCTGGGAAATCATGTCCCTGGTGTCGTTTTTTCTCGTTGTTTTTGATTCGGAGCATGAAAAATCGGTGAAGGCGGGGATCATTTACGCCGTGATGACGCATATCGGCACGGCCTTTCTGGTCGCCGCTTTTTTGATTTTTTATCGATACGCGGGTTCTTTCGATTTCCAGGATTTCAGACAGGCCGGCCTTCTCATGCCTTCTTCCGACAGAAATGCCGTTTTTTTGCTTTTGCTGGCAGGTTTCGGGACTAAGGCCGGTATCGTGCCTTTGCATGTCTGGCTGCCTTACGCGCATCCTCAGGCCCCCAGCCCCATCTCAAGCCTTATGTCGGGCGTCATGATCAAGACCGCCGTCTATGGCCTTATCCGTTTTGTGATCTTCATCCTGGGAGCGCAGGTTTCCTGGTGGGGAGGCTTGGTTGTGGTCCTGGCCGGCATTTCCTGTCTTGTGGGCGTGCTTTACGCTTTGATGGAGCATGACATTAAGAGGTTGTTGGCTTTTTGCAGTGTTGAAAATATCGGGATTATCCTGATGGGCGTGGGGTTATCCATGTTTTTTTTCAGTCTTCAGATGCCGTTTTTGGCGGTTTTTGCCCTGCTGGCTGGCTTGTATCATTTGGTGAACCACGCCATTTTTAAAGGGCTCCTGTTCATGGCGGCCGGCAGTGTTTACAAAGCGACGGGGACCCGGGATATGGAGAAGCTGGGCGGTTTGATCAAAAAAATGCCTCAGACAGCCGCCTATTTTCTGGTTGGGGCCATGGCCATTTCCGCGTTGCCGCCCTTATGCGGTTTTGTCAGCGAATGGCTGACATTGCAGGCGTTTGTTATGGGAAGCATTCAGTTGAGGGGAGGCGCCGGGCTTTTCCTTGGGATTTGCGCCGCGGCGTTCGCTTTGGCCGGCAGCCTGGCGGCTGCCTGTTTTGTCAAAGCCTTTGGCGTTACCTTCCTGGCTCTTCCCAGGAGCCGTCACGCCGAGTGCGCAGGGGAGGTTCCCCTGTCCATGAGGATGGGCATGGGCTTTTTGGCTTTTTTGACAGTCGCTTTCGGTCTCGCCTCCGGTTTTATCGTCAAGGTCCTCTCGGGCGTTTCCTCGCAGGCCCTGCGCGTTGATATCAGCGGCATGCGTTTTTCCTTGAATGCTGTCACTCTGGCGCCTTCCCTGGCCCGCGGTGTTTCCTTGTCTGTGCCTTTCCTGGCCGGGACGCTTTCGGTCCTGGGTCTGGGGGCCTGGGCCCTCCTGAGGCTGAAAGCGAAACGGCCTGTTCGCTACAGGACATGGGATTGCGGGTATTATAAGCTGGACAGCCGCAATGAATATACGGCGAAGGCTTTTTCCAAGCCGTTCCGTGTCGCCTTCAGTTTTTTCCTTCGTCCTTACCGCAGGACCCAGAAGATCCGCGAATCATTTTATCATGTCACATCGTTTGCCTATGAAACGCAGACAACGCCTGTTTTCAATAAATATTTTTATCAGCCCCTGCTGGGCCTGGTATTGCGGTCGGCCAAATTCATGAGGCGGATGCAGCCGGGCAGTATCCACCTGTATCTGGGGTATATTTTTGTGACTGTTCTCGTTCTGATCCTGTTTTTGAAGGCATTCTAGCCGATGAAACCATCCGTCCTGTTGATGACCGGGCAGTGGATCTTTTTCCTGGCGGCGGCGCCGTTTGTCAGCGGCCTCATCGCGTGGATGAAGAACCGTCTGCGTATGCGCCGGGGCCAAAGCGTGTTCCAGCCCTATCACAACCTGGCAAAACTGTTTTCGAAAAGAGAGGTATTTTCGGAGACGACATCGTGGATTTTTTGTTTCGCGCCGGCGGCTGTCATGGCTTCGGCCCTTTCCGTCAGCCTTTTGGTGCCAGTTTTTATGGCCCCTGAGCTGCCCGGGCTCGGGGATTTTCTGGCGCTTATTTTTATTTTCGCTTTGGGCCGGTTTTTTCTGGCCCTGGCGGCGCTGGATTCGGGCAGCGCTTTCGGCGGCATGGGTTCCTCCAGGGAAATGTTCATCTCCAGCCTCGCGGAGCCGGCCCTCTGTCTGGTCGTCTTTTCGGTGGCTGTGTCCTTTTCTTCAACAAGTCTGGCGGCATTCAGCGGCCTGCATCCGGTGGGCGTTTCCTCGGTGGTCGCCTCGGCCGCTTTGTTTCTGGTGATGCTTGCCGAAACCTCGCGTGTTCCCGTGGACAATCAGGAGACCCATCTGGAATTGACCATGGTCCATGAAGCCATGGTCCTGGAGTATTCGGGCCGAAGCCTTGCGGTCCTGGAAATGTCTTCGCACATCAAACAGATGGTCTGGTTTTTCCTGATCGCGCAGCTGATTTTTCCCATCGGAGCGCCTTTTGCCGATGGGTTCTTGATGTGGTCGGCGTGGTTTGTTGCGCGCGTCTTGGTCATCGCGGCGGCCGTGGCCATCCTGGAAGTTTCTGTGGCGAAAATGCGGCTGTTTCGGGTCGGGGATCTGCTGGGATTCGCCTTTGTCCTGGGTGTAATCGCCCTGGTTTGCGCGCTTAAGGGAGTCTAGAAAAGAGATGCAAACGCTGATTTTGTTCCTGATCCTTATTTCGACATACCTGATGACATCGGCCAAACGCGTGCCGGCCCTTGTCCGCAGTTTTCAATATCAGTCATTCGGGCTTTTTTTGGCGACGCTTATCGAGGCCGCGCGTGAAGGTTCCCCCGGTTTGTACGCGATCGCCGCGCTTGTTTTTATCCTGAAAGTTTCCCTGATCCCGCGCGTGCTTTTGGCCGTCGCCAGGAAGATCAAGGCGAATGAAGATCTCGGGTTGCTGATCAATCCGCAGTTGTCTCTTTTTATGGCCCTGACGCTGACCTATGTTTCATGGATTTTTGCCGGACAGCTCGTTTCTTCCGGCGGCGAAGGAAAGACGATGCTGGCTATCGCGTTCTTTGTCGTCCTGGCAGGGCTGTTTTTGATGATATTCCGCATGACCGCCCTGGCCCAGGTCATCGGCCTGTGCGTGATGGAGAACGGCCTGTTCCTGCTGGCGGCTTCCATTTCCGGAGGCATGCCGTTTTTTGTGGAGATCGCGATATTCTTCGATGTTCTCGTCAGCGTCCTGATCATGGGGTTTTTTGTCTACAGGATCAACCGGCTTTTTACCCATATCGATGTGGATAAGCTCACGCGTTTAAAAGGATGATGCCTTTATCTCTGGTGTTTATTTTTGGAATTCCGGCGGCCCTGACGGTCCTGGGCCTGTTCGTCAGGACATCGCGCCCGCTGGGAATCGCCCATAATGCCGGCTATCTGTCGGTTTTGTGCGCCGCGGGGATTCTCTTCAAAGAAGTCCTTTTCCAGGGCCCTTGCGTCGTCCGCGATTTTCTGTATGTCGATGTTCTTTCCGCTTTTTTCATCCTGGTGACGGCTGTCATCAGTTTTGCCGCCAGCCTTTATTCCACTGGCTACGTGAAGAAGGACACCGGCGAGGGGGTCATCTCCGAACAAAAGGCCAGGGTCTATTACACGCTCTTCAACCTGTTTTGTTTTTCCATGTTTTTCTGCCCGGCCCTCAATAATCTGGGCCTGTTGTGGGTGGCGGTTGAGATGACCACACTGGTTTCGGCCTTCCTCGTCGGCTTTTACAACAAAAAAGAATCCGTGGAGGCGGCCTGGAAATACATCATCATCTGCTCGGTCGGCATCATTTTCGCGCTGTTAGGCACGATCCTTTTCGCCTACGCCTATTCTTTGACCGGGGCCAAAACTCTCGCCTGGACGGATATGATGGCTTTGGCTCAGGGCCTGGACCCGCGCGTCCTGAAGATCGCTTTTATTTTCATCCTTGTCGGATACGGGACAAAGGCCGGTCTGGCGCCCATGCATACCTGGCTTCCGGACGCCCACAGCCAGGCTGTGGCCCCGATCAGCGCCCTTTTGTCCGGAGTCCTGCTGAAGACCGCGTTCTACGCGATCCTCAGATTCGGCATGATCCTGATCAAGGCCGGGGAGTTGGCGTATTTTTCCCATCTGATGATGTTTTTCGGGTTGATCTCCCTGGTGATCTCCTGTGGTTTTATTCTTGTGCAAAAAGACGTCAAGAGGCTCCTGGCCTACAGCAGTATCGAACACATCGGGCTTGTGGCGGTCAGCTTCGGCCTCGCTACGCCTTTGGCTTTTGCCGCGGGGCTTTTTCATGTCTTCAATCACGCCGTGACCAAGGCCTTCATGTTTTTCGGCGCGGGCAATATCGTCCACGCGTATAAAAAACGCAATATGAATTCCATCAAAGGCGTGATGAGGCTTCTGCCGTTTACCGGGGTCATGACCCTGTTGGGCGTTTTTGCCCTCGGAGGGTTTCCGCCTTTTTCCGTTTTTGCCAGCGAGTTTCTGGTCCTCGCGGCGGCTTTCGCAAACGGTTCTTACGCGGTCGGAGGCTGTCTTCTTTTGTTCCTGGGGCTTGTTTTCGCGGCTTTTCTCCATCATTTTGCAAAAATGCTCTACGGCCATCTGCCCAAAGGCGCCCAAGCGCAGGGAGAGCCTTTGAGCGGAAAAGCCGCTTTTATCTTTTTATTTATCCTGATGCTGGCCGCGGGCGCGGCTTTCGCGTTTGTCAAAGAGGATGCCTTATGGATCACGAAAAAATTGTTCCAGATATAGCTCATTTGGGGCTGGGATTCGAGGTTTTGTCCGTCAAGCAGGCGTATCCCGATGAGACGCGGCTTGAGGTCCCCGTGGCGGCTTTCCGCGAATCCTGCCTTACCCTGCACCGCCTGTTTTCTTCGCCGGTCATGATGCTGTTTGCCTCGGATGAGATCAGGACGAAGGGAAGTTTTACGCTCAGGGCTGTTTTCATGGACAAAGGCCGGGGCCAGTGGATGGTTGTCAGCGCGGATGTCCCGCAAGGGGAGCCTTGTTTTGATTCTTTGGCAAAAGACATGCACTCGGCCATTCTCTTTGAGCGGGAGATCCGGGAGATGTTCGGCATCGAGCCCAAGGGGCACCCGGACCCCAGACGCCTTCATTTGCACAATGAAGTGTGGCCGGCCGGACAATTTCCTTTGCGCAAAGATTTTAAACCTTCGCCGCCGGCGAATTTCGGGGCCTACAAATTTTCCCGGGTTGAGGGGGAGGGGATATTTGAGGTGCCGGTGGGCCCTGTTCACGCCGGTATTATCGGGCCGGGGCATTTCCGGTTCAGTGTGGCGGGCGAGCCCATCGTTCAGCTGGAAACGAGGCTCGGGTTTACGCATCGGGGCGTCGAAAAACTTTTTGAAGGCAGGGATCCGGCGGCGGGACTCGCTCTTTCTGAACGCGTTTGCGGGGACGCGGCGTTCGGCCACAGCCTCGCTTTCGCTTCGGCCTGTGAAAAGATCCTGGGTGCGCGCGCGCCCCTGCAGGCCGCCTACGTCAGGGGCATCTATCTGGAACTCGAGAGGCTTTATAATCACGTGAATGATATCGGAGGGATGGCGACGGATGTGAGTTTTAGTTTTCCCGCGGCCCTGGCTTCGGTCATCAAGGAATCGATCCATGTGCTCAATGAAAAATTGACAGGGAGCAGGTATCTTAAAAATGCGAACAGGATCGCGGGGGTCGCCTCCGGCATCAGCGGGCCCTTGAAAAAGGAACTTCTGCGGTCCTTAAAAATCCTGCGAAGAGATTTTCAGGAGCTGGTGACGATCCTGAACCGGAGTGTTTCTTTTATGGACAGGGTGGATTCAACAGGGACGTTGAAGAAGAAGACGGCCGAGGACCTGGGGGTCGTCGGCCTGGCAGGCCGCGCTTCGGGGGTCGCCCTTGATCTGCGGAAGTTTTTTCCCGGGGCCTATCAGGATGTTTCGTTTAAGATGGCGATGCAGGCCTCAGGTGATGTGCTGGCCAGGTTTCGCGTCAGGGTCCAGGAGTGGGAATGCTCCTGCCGGATGATCGAGGAGTTTGCCGAAAAACTGGACGGCGGACCCATCGGCGCGGCCGCCCCTCTGAAGCCGGGTGAGGGCTTAGGATATGCCGAGGCGTGGAGGGGGCCTGTTCTTTACTGGGTCCAGTTGAGCGAGTCAGGCGTTATTGAGCGCTGCAAGATCGTCGACGCGTCTTTTCATAACTGGCCGGCCTTGACATACGCTGTATTAGGCAACATCATCCCCGATTTTCCCTTGTGCAACAAAAGCTTTGACTTGTCTTATTCCGGCAATGACTTATAGTACCGGAGGGACAGAAAAAAGCGTTATTGGATCATAGGGTTATTGTATTATGGAATGCCATTGGAATTAAAATCTGACATGTCTATTTTTACAACAAGACTTTTTAAAGGGATCGTCACCAGAAACATCAAGCCTTCTGTTTCCCCGGCGCTCGAATCCTGCGGAAAAGAGCTGAAGGCATTGATTCGAAAAAGATTCGGCCGGTCCCTGCACTTAAGAGAAGTGGATACGGGGTCTTGCGGGGCCTGCGAATCCGAGATCATCGCCGCCAATAACCCCATTTACGACCTCCAGCGTTTCGGCATCAGTTTTGTGGCTTCTCCGCGGCATGCCGACGCCCTTTTGGTCACAGGCCCTGTTTCCAAAAACATGGCCCTGGCCCTCAAAAGGACATACGAGGCCATGCCTGAGCCTAAATTCATCATAACTGTCGGGGATTGCGCTTTGGATGGAGGGGTCTTTCGCGGTTCCTATTATGTGGAAGGCGGCGTCGAAAAACTTTTGCCTGTTGTTCTGCATGTCCCCGGCTGTCCCCCTTCGCCCCTGGCCCTTATCGAGTCTCTCCTGGGATTTCTGCGCCGGACACCGTAACAGCCCTGGCTTTGAGCCACGCCATATCCCTGTCCTGACGCATCCATTGCCTGAGAAGTCTGTAACCGATCAGACGGAAGAGCGCGTCCCTGAACCGCAAGGACAAAAACAGCGAAAAGGAATGCAGAAGGGAATAAAACTTTCTGTAGGCGTGGAGCACTGTTGTCTGCAGGTCTTTTGCCGAAAGCCGGGAGGGGGTAAAGACAATGTGCTGGCCGTCGTAAAATCTCCAGTCTTTCGTAAAAATGCGTTTTTGCGCCTGGAGGGTTTCGTGGACCTTTGTCCCGGGAAACGGCGTTAAGATCATCAGTTGGATCGTTTCTATTTTTTGTCTGACGGCGAACTTCACTGTTTCCAGGACGGTATTCCTGTCGTCGGTTTCCCCTCCCAGGACAAACATGCCGTGGATTTTGATCTTTTTGAGATGAAAAGAGCGGATGGCCCGGATGATCTCTTCGAGCGTCTGGTTTTTCTGGTAGGCCTTCAATGTTTCCGGGTTTATGGATTCGAATCCCACGCAAACCAGTTCGCATCCCGCCCGTGACATCAGCTCCAGAAGTTCGGGGTCTCTGGCCGCGTCGCAACGGACCTGGCAGACCCAGTTCCTGATGCCGCTTTTCGACAAAAGCTCAAGCAGGATTTTTGTGCGCCTGGGATTGGCCGAAAAGTTGTCGTCGCAGAAAAAGACCCTTCGCGCGCGAGAGCCCTCCAATTCCTTCATGACGTTGGCGGGGTCCCGGAAGCGGTATTTGCGGCCGAACATGAGAGTCACGGAACAGAAGCTGCAGTCAAAGGGGCAACCCCTGGATGTCGAAACAGGCAACAGAAGGGGTTTTGGGGGGAGGCCTTTGACCAGGGAAAAGTCGGGGAAGGGGAGGAGGTCGAGGTTTTCAACAGGCGCGCCCCGGACAATGGGGTCTTTGATCCTGCCTTCGATGACATCGGCAATAACGCCTTCGGCTTCTCCGGTGACGACCTGGCGGGCAAACGCCAGGGCTTCCTGCGGCAGGAGGCTGGGATGCACGCCGCCCATGATCACTTTGTCTTTGGGGAATTTTCCGGCGATTTCATAGCCGCGCCTGGCCGTGGATGTCAACAGAGACAGGCCGATCACATCCGCGCGCAGGCGCCGGTAATCGGGCGGCCGGATGTCCTCATTGTAGATCTCAACCTCGTGCCCCCTGGCTTTTAAGATCGTGCCGAGATAAACCGGCCCCAACAAAGGCATGGGGATCTTGCTGTAAACATTGACTTTTGATGAGTGGGGCTCTATGAAGACGATTTTCACGCGCGTTCTCCTTGTGTTTGAATGGATTGTAACCTTTTTGAAGAAAAGAAATAAGTGGCTGAATCCGTTTCTCATTGACCGGATCGCCTCACTTCCAAAACAGAGGAATTACGTTGACAGCTGGATTTATCCGAGATATAAAAGCATTAGAAGTTCAACATAAGTATAAATTTTCCAAGGATTTATATGATTTCTAAAGTCGGCTTCGGAGAGTTTCTTAAGCGTTGTTTCTGGAGCATCTGTTTCGGGGCTTTATTTGTCCTTGCTTTGGGCCATCTTGCGTTTCATCAGTTTCTCACAACCCCCGGAGTCCGGGCCCATCGCCAACAGTTGATATCCCTGGCATCGCGGGTGGCCGGATTTATCGACGGGGATGAGCTTCTAAAGATCCCTTTGACCCTCGAAGGGGATACGAGCCCGCAATATCAGGACGCGCTCGGCCTGTTGTCGGAGGTCAAGAAACAGAACCCTCTGGTCAAATATATTTATGTTCTGACCAATACCGGGGAGCCGGGGGTTTTCCAATATGTCGTTGACGCCGACCCCTTGCCTGAGATCGTGACAGCCAGAAGTCCCAAGGCTTTTCCCGGGGATCTCTATGACGGCCGGGCAGTGCCTGCTTTGCTTTCGGCTTTTGACGGGCCTAGCGCGGATAAAGGGATTGTGAAAGATGTCTGGGGAGCGACCCTTTCAGGCTATGCCCCTGTGTTGGATAGCTTCGGCGGGGTTGTGGGGATCGTCGGCGTGGACATGGATGCCTCTGTCCTGGAAGAGAGTTTAAAGATTTCGGATGGCTTGTCGGCCATAACAGCCGCCTTCGGGGTTTTATTCCTGCTGGCCCTGTTGTTCCCGAAGCTTTCTCCCCCGCGCAAAGGAACTTTATGAAAACGCTTAAGACATTGGCGATTATTCTCGGGATTGTTTTTCTCCTGACTGTTGCTTTTTCAGTGGCCACATTTTTGGTGGTCAAGCACCTGAAGATCAAGGACCTGGTTGAGCAGGAAATCGAGCAGGAGCTCGGCATCAAGGTCCGCATCCAAAATCTGACCTTTTCGCCGCTTTTGAGCCATATTTCAGCCCAGGGCATTTCCATAAAGAACCCCGCAGGTTTCGATGAGCAGGAACTCGCTTATATCAATTCTATTCATTTTGTCTGGGATATCGGCGAAATCGTCCTCTTGAAGAAGCCGAGCGTTTATCTGATCGCCCTGGACCTGGCGCGCCTGCATATTATCAAGAACAAATCCGGAAAGGTGAATCTCAAGGAACTCCTTCCTCTTCAAGAGCAGGGGCCTTCAGAGGACCCGACGCCTTTTTCCTTTGATGTTCTGGTCTTGTCTGTGGGACAGGTCACCTACACCGACCAGACGCTCAGGCCTCCCAAAACCCATATTTATAATGTCGGTATAGAAGGCGAGACCTTTTTTAGCGTGGTGGATGAAGAGAAACTCATCCGTCTTATCGTCTATAACGCCCTTAAGAATACGGATGTCGGAAAGATGATCGGTTTGAATCTCGCGCTTTTATCCGGTGTTTCGGAAACGATCGAAGCGGCCCTGGGCACGGCGACCTCATACGTCAAGGGTCTCTATCAGATTGCCAGCACACCCTTCAAATTCCTGTTCTCCCGCTAACCAGGAACCCTTCCCCTTTTTCCAAAAAATTCGCTTGAAGAATGAGACTGTAAGTTTTATCATATGTCTAACAGTTCATAAAAAACCTACAATTCATATTTATCATTAATTTCAGAATCAAGAAAAGGAGCGTGTATGTCAAAACCCCTGCACCCGAAGCTTTACGGGACGGTTACGGTCGGCGAAAGAGGCCAGATCGTGATTCCGATGAAACTGCGCAAGCAATTCAGATTGAACGCCAACGACAAGCTTGTCGTGTTCGCCAGGGACAGGGGGATGATCAGCCTTGTTCCGGCGGAGGAATTCAGCCGGTTCCTGGCTGACATCTCCGTCGTGCGGCGCGAACTGGAAGCGGGGCGCAAGTAGGATGATGAGACGCTTTTTTCCAGCGGTACCGATCATTATTCTGGCAGGCATTTTCCTCGCCAGTCCTCTTTCGCGCGCGGCTGAGGAAGCCTTGAGCTGGGAGGACTGTGTCCGGGAGGCGGCCGTCAACCATCCGGATCTTGTGTCTGCCGTCGAAAATGTGCAGCAGTCCAGGTCCCAGGAAGATATCACCGCCAGCGCTCTTTATCCCCAGGTGACGGCGGGCCTTTCCGCGCAGACCGCCAAATCAGCGGGCAGCTCCGTCCGGGCGGGAGGCACCAGTGATACCTATTCTTATGATGTGACCGGCTCTCAGCTTGTTTTCGACGGATTCAAGACCCTGGCCGATGTCAAAGGGGCCAGGGAAGACACGCAGGCGGCCAAAGAGAATTACAGGTTTGTTTCCGCCGATGTCCGTCAGCGGCTGCGCAGCGCCTTTGTCAGTGTGATGAAGGCCCAGGCCCAGATCCGCGTGACGGAGGAGATCGTGCGCATTCGCAAGGATAATCTTGTTTTGATTTCTCTGCGATATCAGTCAGGCCTCGAGCATAAGGGGGCCTTGATGACGGCTGAGGCGAATCTGGCCCAGGCCAGATTTGAGGTCGAGGAAGCCAAAAGGGCCCTGATCGTCGCCCAGAGGCAGTTGACCAAAGAGATGGGGCGCTCTGAATTCATCCCCATGGCGGTCAAAGAGGATTTCGAGATCGGGGATACCGAGAAGAAAAAGCCGGACTTCCGGGAGATCGTCGAGAAGAACCCTTCGCTCCTGGAAGAGGCGGCCCTGGCCAGGGCCGCGCGCTACGGCGTGGCTTCCGCCAAGGCGAATTTCTTTCCCGTTTTGTCCGCTTCCTCAGGCATCGGCAGGACCAGCGGCCATTGGCCTCCGCAGAATAATCAGTGGAATCTGGGGTTGGGTTTGACCTTGCCTTTATTTGAAGGAGGCCTCAAGACCGCTCAGTTGAAATCCGCAAAATCCTCTTTTGTCGAGGCCCAGGCCAATCAGCGCAGCACGCGCGATTCCGTCATCCTGGGCCTTGAGCAGACATGGGCCTTTTTGCAGGACGCGATCGAAGACGTTTCCGTGCGCCGCATGTTCCTGGATGCCACGCAGGAGCGCTCGCGCATCGCCCAGGCCCAGTATTCCATCGGCATGATGTCTTATGATAACTGGACCATTATTGAAGACGACCTCGTGAGCGCGAAAAAAGATCTTTTGAACGCGCAGGCAAACGCGCTCTTCGCCCAGGCGAACTGGGTGGAGGCGAAAGGAGAGACCCTTGAACAGGAACAATAAAAAACGCATCCTGACGCTTGCGATCCTTGTTTTGCTGCCGGCCGTCCTGATGGCAGCGCACTTTTTGCGCAAAAAACCTTCCCCTGGGGCCGCGCGGGAAGTTGCGCCCAGCCTCGGAACGGTGAACGCGGTCATCTCGACGACCGGAACAGTCCTGCCCAAAAACAGGCTTGAGATCAAGCCGCCGGTCAACGGCCGGATCGAAAAAGTCCTTGTCAGGGAGGGGGAAGCCGTAAAGACAGGCCGGATACTGGCCTGGATGAGTTCCACCGAACGCGCCGCGCTTCTTGACAATGCCCGCGGCCAGGGGCCTGAGGCCGTGAAATACTGGGAAGAGGCGTATAAACCCATTCCTTTGTCTGCGCCTATCGACGGAGAAGTGATTGTGGCGACAACCCAGCCCGGCCAGACCGTCACGACGCAGGACCCGGTTGTCGTTTTGTCCGATCACCTGATCGTCCGGGCGCAGGTCGATGAGACGGATATCGGCAAGATCAGGCCGGGACAGGCGGCCCTGATCACTCTCGACGCCTATCCGGAAACAAAGATCAAAGCGGATGTCGAGCACATTTATTATGAATCGGAGACCGTCAATAATGTCACGGTTTATAAAGTGGACCTGAAACCGGAGAAGATCCTCGCGTTTTTCCGTTCCGGCATGAACGCGACGGTGGATTTTGTGGAGCAGGGGAAACCCGGGGCCCTTCTGGTCCCCCGGGAGGCTGTGCAGGTCAGCAAAGGCCTTGCTTTTGTCTGGGTGAGCCCGGGCCCGGGACAGGAACCCGTCCAAAGGTCTGTTGAGATCGGCCTATCCGATGATCAGCACACGGAGATTCTTTCAGGTCTGTCGCAGGACGATATTGTCGTCATAAAATCGAAAACTTCCCGCTCAAGCGCTGCGGGAACCAGCAATCCTTTCATGCCTGGGCGGAGAAGATGACGGCCAAATCCCTGTTTTCAAAAAAGCCATGATCAAGATCAAAAACATCCAAAAGACATATCACATGGGCAAGGTCGAGGTCAGGGCCTTGCAGGGCGTCTCGCTTGAGATCCAGCAGGGAGAATTTGTGGCGATCATGGGTCCTTCGGGATCAGGCAAGTCCACGCTGATGCATATCCTGGGTTTGCTGGACAGGCCGGATCAAGGGGAGTATTTCCTGGGCCAAAAGCGCATCCATGATTTGAGCGATGAAGATCTTTCCGCCATCCGCAACCGGCTCGCCGGTTTTGTTTTTCAGCAGTTCCATCTTCTGCCGCGCATGAGCGCTCTGGAAAACGCGGAACTACCTCTCATTTACGCGGGCAAGAGGCACCTGAAAGAGAGGGCCAGGGAGAAGTTGAAGGAGGTCGGCCTCCAGGATAGGATGGCGCACAGGCCTAATGAGCTTTCCGGAGGACAGCAGCAGCGTGTGGCCATCGCGCGGTCACTGGTGAACGATCCTTTGATCATCCTGGCGGATGAGCCGACGGGTAATCTGGATTCAAAAAGCCAGGAAGAGATCATGGCGCTTTTGGAGGTTTTGAACAGACAGGGCAAGACGATCATCATGGTCACCCATGAACAGGATGTGGCCAGGCACGCCGGACGGGTGATCCGGATGCATGACGGCATTGTGGTTTCGGACGAACGCCTGGTGGCTGACGCCCTGTCTTCGAAGGGCGAAGCGGATAAAATTGTCGAGGATACCCTGTCTCATTCGGAGCGCAAGGCCCGCGAAACGAAGTTTTTTGATTACCTGAGGCAGGCGGCCGGAGCCATGCTGGCCCATAAGATGCGTTCATTTTTGTCTATCCTGGGCATCTTGATCGGGGTTGCCGCCGTGATCGCCATGCTCGCTTTAGGCCAGGGCGCCAAGGAATCCATCGAAAAACAGTTGGCTTCTTTGGGCTCCAATCTTCTGATGATCCGGCCGGGTTCGCAGCGTCTGCATGGCGTGGCCATGGAGGCCGGCTCTGTCACGAGGTTTACCCTTCAGGATGTGGCGGCCATCAAAAATCTGACCGATTTTGTCAGCCAGGTCAGTCCTTCTGTTACAGGCCGGGGCCAGCTTGTTTTCGGGAACAGGAACTGGAATACCCAGGTGGAGGGCGTGGATGTGGGTTACGCGGAATTGCGTTCGTCTCAGCCTGAGGAGGGAAGATTTTTTACGGAAGAAGAGATCCGCAAGCGAGAAAAAGTGGTTGTCCTGGGCGCCACGGTTGTCAAAGAACTTTTCGGCGACTCCGACCCTGTGGGGGAGATGATCAAGATCAATCTTTTGAATTTCAGGGTCGTCGGCGTCCTGCCGACGAAAGGCGGCAGCGGCTTCCGGGACCCCGACGACACGGTCATGATCCCCATCACCACGGCGATGAACCGGGTTTTTGGAAAGGAATATGTTGATTCCATTTATGTGGAGGCCAGGAAGCCGGAACTCGTGGAGCCCGCGCAGGAGTCCATAACGTCTCTGATCCAGAGACGCCACAGGCTGAAAGAGGGGCAGGGCGATTCTTTTCAGATCCGCAACATGTCGGAAATCAAGCAGGCCCTGGAATCGACGACGCGCACGATGTCCCTGCTTTTGGGTTCCATCGCGGCCATTTCGCTTGTTGTGGGCGGAATCGGTATCATGAATATCATGCTTGTGTCCGTGTCGGAACGCACGCGTGAGATCGGCCTTCGCAAGGCCATCGGCGCCAATCACAAGGACATTATGATCCAGTTTTTGATCGAGGCCCTGCTGATGGCGACATTGGGAGGCGTGGCAGGCATCCTTTTGGGCGGGGGAATTTCGCGCCTGATGGTCATTTTTGCCGGATGGACTGTGCGCGTTTCGGTTTTTTCCATTGTCCTGGCCACGGTGTTTTCTTTTGTCGTCGGCATTGTGTTCGGGATTTGGCCCGCGCGAAAGGCCTCGCAGCTGGACCCCATCGAAGCCCTCAGGTATGAATAGCGCCATCTGTTTTTTCCTCTCCATCGGCGGTTTTCTTGCATGGACAAAACCATCGATTTCTTCTAAAATAGAGTCCTGAAAGCGCGCGCGGTTTACCCAAAATCAACATGAGATATCTGACCGGATTTTTGATTTTTCTTTTTTCCGCGGGTTTTGCCCTTGCCCAGTCCACGGTTGAATACGCGACGCTTTCGACCGGAATGACGGCCGCGGCAAAGGCCGCGCAACAGGAAGACCAGGCGCAAGGCGGAGAGCAGGAGGGCCCACAGGCGCGGGTTTCCCAGGAGGATGGGTTTGAGCCTCAGGAAGAGGCTTCGACGCTGACAGGGGAAGCCTTGAAAAGAATTTACGGTGACAGCCAGGGGTTTTCCGCGACAAGCGCTTCGCTTTTCGGCCAGGGGTCCGGGAAAGAACAGCTTGAGCCGGTCCCACTTGATGAGGCTGTTCCCGCGTTGTCTCCTTCTCAAGGTCATAAAATGATCGAGTTTGAGGAGGAAAAGGAGAGTTTGCCGGTTCCCGCGGCTGAAGGCGGCGCCGCGGTCAAGCTTCATTTGAAAGACGGGCACATCATTGAAGGCAAGATCGTTGAGGCTTCGGCGGAACAGATCAAGGTCGATACAGAGGGCGTGGGGCTGACATATTTCAAGGAAGAGATCGAGAACATCGAGTATCTCTAGGGTCAGGGGAGCTTAAAACGCCGGGATTTTTGAAGGATGAGCCCTGAGAACAAAATCATTATTTTCCTTGACAAACAGGGATAGGATGATAAAATAGCTCTCGTAGTAAATAAAAGATTAGAAGTCTTAAGCCGCAAGGAGTAGGAAATCTAACCTTGCGGTGTTTTTATCTGTGTCCTTTAGCTCGTTAGAGACGCCAGCAAAACAGGTAAAAGTACGAGGATTTCTAACGGGTTTATTCTTCCGGTAGCGGCCAAAAAGGCGGCAGGAGGAATAATAAAAGATTTACTATAAACTTGAGGAAAAGGAGGTTTCAAAGCAATGGCAAATGGAGTTGTGAAGTGGTTCAATAACCAAAAAGGTTATGGATTCATCACCCCCGAGAACGGCAAGGATGTCTTCGTGCATCACACCGCGATCAAGGGTGAAGGTTACAGGTCTTTAGAAGAAGGCCAGCAGGTTGAGTTCGATATCGAACAGGGCCCTAAAGGCGAACAGGCGGTCAACGTCGTTAAGAAGTAACCTGAAGGAATCGAAAAAGGGTCTGATCTCTTCAAGAGGTCGGACCCTTTTCTTTTTTGTGACGCATGCCCCCTGGGGGATGCTCATGAAATTAACGCCCCCTTTTCTTTATCATGCCGCGTGATGGCGCAGGAAGCGGCGGGGCTCATTCCGCCTAGGCGGGATTAAGGAGGTCCAATGCATACGGGAAAAATCAAGAAACTGGCAGGTGAAAGAGGATTCGGTTTCATCAGCGACACCGACGGCCGTGAAGTTTTTTTTCATCAGAGCAGCCTGATGGACGGGAGATTCTCTGACCTGAAAGAAGGCAATAAGGTCGAATTTGACGTGGAAAAATCCGATAAAGGGCCGCGCGCCATCAATGTGCGCGTCACTCCAGAGGTTGAATGAAGATTGTTTTCATCGAGCCCCGTGCTTCCGAGGCCAATGTTTATAGCCGGATCTCCATGCCGCTTTTGGGGCCGGTCTATCTCGGGACAATCCTGAAGGCCAGGGGGCATGAGGTTGAGATTTATAACGAGAATATCCAAGCCCCTGATTACGACCGTTTGAAGGCGGATGTCATCGGCCTATCGATCTTGTCGTCAACCGCCACGCGCGGTTTTGAGATCGCCCGGAAGTTTCCCAGAGAGAAGGTCCTGATGGGAGGCGTCCACGCGAGCCTTCTGCCGGAAGAGGCCAGGGAGTACGCCCGCCAGGTCGTCGTCGGTGAGGCGGAGAATGTGATCGCTGATGTCGTGGAAGGCAGGCGCACGGAGCCGATTGTCCAGGGGGAACCTATCCAGGATTTAGACAGCCTCCCGCATCCCGATTTTTCGCTGATCAAAGGGTTTCGCAAACGTTCTCTGATCCTGCCGATTTCCACGTCCCGCGGCTGTCCTTTTGACTGCAGTTTTTGTTCCGTCACCAAAATGTTCGGCCGCGCCTACCGGTTCCGCAGTCCCGCGAACATCCTGGACGAGATGAGGACCCGTGACGCGAAGTCTTTCTTCTTTTGCGATGATAATTTTACCGCGAACCCGGCTCGCACCCGTCTGCTTTTGAGCGAGATGATCCGGCAGAAATTCAACAATTGGGTCTGTCAGGTCCGTTGTGACGTGACCAAGGACAAGGCCCTGCTGGATCTTATGGCTGAAGCGGGCTGCCGGACGGTCTGCGTGGGTTTTGAATCGGTGAATCCCATGACGCTGAAGGCCTATCAGAAGAAGCAGACGCTGGAGGAGATCATCGCCTCCATCCGGGCTTTTCACCGCAAGAGGATCAAGATCCACGGCATGTTCGTCCTGGGGGGAGAGGACGACAGCAAGGAAACCGTCTGGGAAACGCTGAAATTCGCCCTTAAGGAAAAGATCGATACGATCCAGATGATGATCCTGACCCCGTTTCCCGGGACAAAGACGTTCGACACCCTGCAGAAGGAAAAAAGAATCTTCAGCCGGAATTGGAAATTTTACGACGGCCAGCATGTGGTTTTTACCCCCAAATTGATCAGCGCCAAAGAGCTGCAGCTGAACGTTGTCAACGCCTACATGAAGTTCTATTCCCTTTACAAGTCGATTTTGCTGTTGGCGCGTTTTCGCTTTCGGAATGCCATGTTCAGGTTTATGGGGCATGTCATCCTCAAGGAGTGGCTGAAGTGCAATAAAAAAATGCAATGGCTGGCCAAGCCCTTGCCCGGAGAGTCCTGATGAAAAAAGTCAAAATTGAACGCAGGGGAAGGGTCTGCAAATCCCCCGGATGCCACAACACGCTGAGCATTTATAACCATAGCCCTTTCTGTCACATCCACCAAAGCAAGCTGATGGCCCAGGAGAAAATGAAGATCCTGGAGGCTTGAAAAGATCGACAAGACGCTGTTGATTCAAAAAGGCCGGTTATTCGCGGCCTTTTTTTATTGCGGGGGCTGATCTTTTTCTTTCATCTTGGCCGCGTTCAATGATACAATAAGGGCGCTTGATAAAAAATCCTCCCATGATCCCTTTATCGAAGATCCGTGAATTTCTGACCCGAGATATCTGGCGCATCCGGGCGCGAACGCTGCCTCCCAGGAAATCCGCTCTTTTGCGTTACGCCAGGGTCTTTCTGCTGGCCGGGCGTAATTTCAACGAGAATAACTGCGAATTGAGGGCATCGGCGCTCACGTTTTACACGCTTTTGTCCATTGTGCCTGTTGTGGCCATGGCCTTCGGCGTGGCCAGGGGTTTTGGGCTCGAACTGGCCCTGGAAAAGCAGTTGCTTGAGAAATTTCCTCTTCAGGAAGACGTTTTTATCCAGGTTTTCGCCTTTGCCAACAACCTCCTGGCCCAGGCCAAAGGCGGATTGGTGGCGGGCATAGGCCTGGTGGTCCTGTTCTGGGCGGTCATCAGGGTCCTGGGGAATATCGAGGAATCCTTCAACGAAATCTGGGGCGTAAAAAAGCCCAGGACTTTCGGCCGCAAATTCAATGATTACCTTTCGTTCATACTGGTCTGTCCCTTGCTTTTTGTCATGGCCAGCAGCGTCAATGTCTTTCTTCAGGCGCAGTTCCCGCTTCTGCTGGCCAAGCTTTCTTTCCTGGGGCCGGCCGTTTTTCCTCTGGTCTTTTTTTTAAAACTCCTGCCTTTTTTGATCGTCTGGGTCCTGTTCACCTTTGTCTATTCGTTCATGCCGAATACCCGGGTCAATCTGAAATCCGCCATTCTGGCCGGCATCATCGGCGGGACGGTCTATCAGGCCGCGCAGATCATTTATATCGCGTTCCAGATCGGCGTGGCCCGCTATAACGCCATTTATGGAAGTTTTGCCGCTTTGCCGCTGTTTCTGGTCTGGCTGCAGCTGAGCTGGAAGATCGTCCTTCTGGGAGGGGAGATCTCCTTCGCCCATCAGAATATCGAAACGTATGAATTTGAACGCGATTGCCTGTCCGTCAGCCGGTCTCACAAAAGCCTCCTTTCCTTGAGCGTGATGCACGTGGCCATCGAGCATTTTAAAAAAGGGGAAAGCCCGATCGCAACCGCCGATATCATCGAAAGATTTGATATGCCCGTCAAGCTCGCCCAGGACATTCTTTTTGAACTGGTTCAATCGGGGCTTTTGTCTGAGATCTGCGCGGACGAGAAGAACCCCCGTTATCAGCCGGCCAAAGACATCAACGGCTTGACCATCAAGTCGGTGCTCGAGGCCCTCGAACAAAGAGGGTGCGATATTCAGATCAGGGAAACACATTCCTTTCGCCAGATCGCCGCGAGTTTGAAGCAGTTCGACGAGATCCTCAGGAAGTCCCCGGGTAACAAGCTTTTGAAAGATATCGAATAGAGGCCGGAACAGGAAAGGAGCGAACGCCTTGCGAGGAAGCACGCAAAAAGCGCTTGTCACGGGAGGGGCCGGTTTTATCGGTTCGCACCTTTGTGAAGAATTGTTGGGCCGTAATTTTCGCGTGACCGCGCTCGATAATCTTTCCACGGGCCGCAGGGAAAATTTATCCTCTTTATCGCGCGATCAATCTTTTTCCTTTATTAAGGGCGATATCAGGGACGAGGCGCTGATGTCGAAACTCGTCAGGTCCTGCGATATCGTTTACCATCTGGCGGCCATGGTCGGCGTCAAGCTGATCCTGCAGAAGCCCATCCGTTCCATTTCGACCAATGTCACGGGCACCGAGATCCTCCTGCGCCTGGCCAGCCAATACAAGAAAAAGATCCTCATAACCTCAAGCTCGGAAGTCTATGGAAAACAGGGTTGCGTGCCTTTGAGGGAAAATATGGACAGCGTTTTCGGCCCGACCACTGTTCCCCGCTGGAGCTACGCGATGTCCAAGGCGTTAGACGAGATCCTGGCCCTGGCTTATTTCCGGCAGAAGAATCTTCCTGTCGTGATCGCGCGTTTTTTCAATACCGTCGGCCCCCGGCAGATCAGCCGCTATGGCATGGTTCTGCCGCGTTTCATCGAAGAGGCCCTGAGCGGAAAGCCCCTGACGGTTTATGGGAACGGGTCCCAGGTGCGTTCTTTTACTTATGTTCTGGATGCGGTCCGGGCGGTCGCGGACCTGAGCCTTTGCCGGAAAGCCGAGGGGGAGATATTTAACGTGGGCAGCGAAGAACACGTCAGTATCAAACAGCTGGCGGGCATGATCAAGGCCAGGACGCGGTCTTCTTCGCCTTTGAAGTTTATTCCTTATGCCAGGGTTTTCGGTCCGGATTTTGAAGATTCCCCGTGCCGGATCTGCGATTTGAAGAAGATCAAAAAGGTCATCGGCTACAGGCCCTGTTACAGTCTGGACGATATTATCCGCATGACGATCGCGCACTTCCGTGGGTCCTCCTATAGGCCCGGGAAAAGGACGGCGAGATGAAAAAAGAATTCTGGGTTTGCGCGGCTCTTTTTGTTCTTTGCCCGGCTGCCTGGGCCGAACAGGTCATCGTGGAAAAACAGATCCAGGAAACTCCTGTCTTTGCCGCGCCTGCCGAAGAGAAGGTCTTTGTCTCTTCTTTCTACGAATACAGCTGGATCAAACAGGGCGGCCGTCATATCCAATGGAAAACATCCCGCAACCGCATCGCGTGGCTCAAGGACGGCCTGCACCTGCCCTATCTGGAGGTCACGCGTTATGAGCGCGCCGGGACCGTGGATTACACCTTTAATCTGGGCGGGATGCTGAGGCTGGATGCCGACAGCCTTCTGCGGGCGGAGATCGGTTTTGGCGACGATGTGGATTTTGTCTATCGCAGGGAATACAGCGCCGGTTATGAGAGGCGGTGGCTCAAGAACCTTTTCTGGAGTTTTGATATCAAGTATCTGGATTATCCGGAAAATGACGTGGCTATCGGTTCCCCCGGCCTCATCTGGTATTTCGATAACCATTACATCAGCGCTTCCTATAATGTTTCCTCTACAGAAAGCCGCGGCGTGGCCCAGTGGGGGATCTTCAAGGGAAATTTTTACCTTCATAAACGGTTGGACATCTGGATGGGAGCGGCGATCGGAGAGAGGCTCTATGACATCTTTCTGCTCGATGCGTCGGAACAATACGGTTATATCCTTTTCGCGGGCCTGACGTTTAAGGTGCGGGAGAATATCGACCTGAGATTCGGAGGCTCCTATTCCATGGAGAAGCCGTCTTTTATCAACAGGGGCGTCAACACTCAACTGACAGTCAGGTTCTAGGCGAGCATGTCCACGGATTTTATCGAGGTTTTCTGGAGGCTGGACCAGATCATCGCCGCCGCCTTCGCGGTTTTATTCCTGTTTTTTCTAACCTATGCCTTGATCCGCGAGGCCCTGGAAAAACAGCGCAAAAAAGCCCTGGCCAGGATCCGCGACCACCTCGAAGCTTATTTTGTTTCCTCTTTGACCCGTTCCCCGGGCTCTGACTCCTGCCCCGCTTTTATTGATTCCTGGTCCCCCCAGCAGTTCCTTTCCGTCATAAAGTCCCATGGGTTGAATCCGCCGCGGGGTTCCAAGGGAGCAGGGGATTTCCAACAGGAGCTAAGAGACTGCATGCTCCGTTCGCCTAAATTTTTGCGCATTGAGAAAAAAGCCGCAGGGGCTTCGCAAAAATGGCAAAGAATAGAGGCCCTTTTGGTCCTGGGGTATATCCAGGCGCCTGGCGGGCAGGAGATCTTAAGCAAGGGGCTCCTGAGCCCGGATGAGGACATTTGTTATTTTTCCATGTTGAGCCTGAGCCAGTTCCGGGACAGGCCTTCGGCCCGTATCCTGCTTTCGTTTTTAACCCGCCGCCGCTTTAGCGGATACAAGATCGTTTCCCTGTTGGAATCTTTTCCCGAGGATATCGTAGAAGATGTCCTGGAGACTCTTGAGGGCGCGGATTTTTACGCGCGGTTCTGGGGATTGAAGCTTTTGGCGAAATTCAAGCCGATGGCTTTTTTCGAAAGAATAGAGCGTTTCAGCCGCGATCCTTATCCGGATGTGCGCGCGGCCGCCTGTATCTGCCTGGCGGAGATGGGCCCTGTGGCGCAAACGCCTTTGAAGGAATGCCTCAAAGACAATATCTGGTTCGTGCGGATGCACGCGGTGCGGGGTCTGTCCAAGGCCCTGGGCAAAGCGTGCCTGCCTTTGATCGCGGACTTGAGCCTTGATCCTTACTGGCTTGTCAAAGAAAGTGTTGAAAAGGTCATGGCCGATCATATTGAAGAAGCCATGCCTTACATAGACAGCTGTCTGATCCAACCGGATAAGTTGACCGCCGCATCCTGCGTTAACGCGCTCATCAATTCTTCTTATATCCCGCAGCTCTTGAAGGACGCGGCCAGCGATCATCCCGTCAAGCGGGAACGGGCGGAAAAGCTTCTTTCGCATCTGCTGAAGACCGACCTGCACTTCGGGCTCAAGAAGTCCCTGGGGCAATTGCCGGATGTTGAACGGCAGAAAGTTCTCGAGCTGCTGGCCCGCATGGACCCTTCTGTGGCAGCCAGCATGAGCATTTCAGGCGGTCCGCGGAACGCGGAGGCCAAACCATGACCTTAGTCAGCCTTTCCCATGGTTTCTTTATCTTGTTTTTTGCGTATTTTTCGCTGGTGATGTCGTATTATCTGTTTCTGGGTTTGATGGCATTGCTGGAAAGCTACAGGAGAAGAAAACAGGATGATTCTGAAGAGCCTGGTGTTTTTTTTGTGTCAACATTCTCCATTCCGGTCACGGTGCTTGTGCCGGCCCATAACGAAGAGGTCTGGATCAAGGATGTTGTTCAGGCGATCCTGAAGCTCAATTATCCCGAATTTGAAGTCATCGTGATCGATGACGGCTCAACGGACGGCACCATGGCCGCCCTGCGCGATCTTCTGGACCTGGATTCCGTGCACCAGCCTTACATAGACGAATTTGACGCGGGCCGGATCAAGGGGATCTATCGTTCCCGGCGTCATCCTCAGGTAAGGGTTTTGAGCAAGGAGGGCGGCCAGAAGAAGGCCGGCGCCCTGAACGCGGGCTTGAATCTGGCGAGGTATAAGTATATCTGCGTCATTGACGCCGATACGATCCTGGAGCCCGACGCCCTGTTAAAGGTCATGACGCAGGTCCAGAAAGACCCGGAGAATATCGCGGGCGTGGGGAGTTATTTCGGCCTGCTGAATGGATTCGAAGTCAAGGATGGCGTGATCGTTTCCAGAAATTTTACGAAAAAACCCCTGATCGCCTACCAGAATCTGGAATACATCCGCTCTTTTATCGGCAACAGGATCAGCTGGAGCCGCATGAAAGCCACTCCTTTTATCGCCGGGGGTTTTGCCGTCTGGAGAAGGGACGTCGTGGTTTCATCCGGCGGGTTTTCTCCTGATTACAGCAGTGAGGATGTCGAGTTTTCCTTCCGGGTCAGGGAGTGCGGCAAGCGCGCGGGACAGGAATACAAACTTTTGATGCTGCCTTACGTGATGGGCTGGACCTTAGGCCCTTCCACCGTTGGTTCCTTCATCCTCCAGAGAAACCGTTGGCAGCGCGTGGCGAATGAGGCGGTTTCCAAATACAGCCATATGATATTCAATCCCCGCTACGGCGCTTTTGGATGTTTTACGCTGCCCTATTTTCTCTTCTATGAAGTCCTGGGAGGGTTTTTCGAACTGGCCAGCCTGCTGATCGTGATCACGGGGTTTGTGTTCGGGTTTCTGTCCTTTAAGGTTTTTTCGACATTCCTGGTGTTCGTCCTGATTTCACAGGCGTTTATCTCGCTCCTGTCGCTTTTTATCTTCTACCGCCAGACAAGGCTTTTGACGCCCGGCATGATTTTTTATCTTGGGGCTTTGAGCATTCTTGAATTTTTCTGGTACCGCTGGATCATCCTGTTCGCCAAATTGCAGGGAAGTTTCGCGTTTCTCGCCAGGATCCGCACGTTCGACCAGTTTGTCCGCCTTCACAAAGACGCCTGCTGACCTTTTTTAATCCCCTGTTTCTTTTTTTCTGTCTTTTGCCGTGACCCAGAATTCCATACGCTTGCCCAGCATGAGCCGGGTCTGGGCGTCAAGCGCGGGCAGGCCGCTCAAAAAAACCATGATTCCCGGCAACAGAAGCCATTGGATCGCGTGGCTTATTCTGCGCAAGACCGTGTTTTTTTTGGGATTTTTGGGCAAAAGCAGCAGGCTCAGGATGACGCAGTTCAACAATCCGATGGTCGCCAGGGAGAAGATGGCTGTGGTGACGCGGGGAGCGGTGTAATACAGGACCGAATGCGTGAATTCGCGGCTGGCAAAGATGGTCGGAAGCCAGCCGATGAAGGTCAAAAGAAAGGACCACGTGGCCCAGGAAACATGGCCCTCCAGGAGTTTGAAGCCATGCTGCAGTTTTTGAGAAAAAGGGATGTTTGAGGACGCCAGGAAGGCGCGTATGACCAGGGGGAAATTCTCAACGCCCCAGGCCCAGCGGCGTTTTTGTTTATAGACATTGATGAACGTTTTTCTCCATGTGCTGGCTTCCGTGATGTCCATGGAGAGCGTTGTCGCCATGGGTACCACGCGATAGCGGCCGTCGAAGTGGATATAGGCTTTCCAGAAAATGGCTGAATCGTCGGAGATCATATCCACGGGCCAGTAATCCACTGCCACAAGGGCCTTGAAACTCATGCTGTGGCTGGAAAAAGTGACGAGTCTGTCCGGGTTGGTGGCTTCGATGAGCTGGAAGAAGGAAGAGCCGATGTCCAAGACGCGGGCGAAAGCGGGGGCTTCCCAGATGTTGTTTTGATAGACGGGGATGGGCTGATAGCTGGCCTGATTTCTCTGCGGCGTGATGATGAAGGTGTAGGCCAGGCAGAGAAAATAATCCGGGCTGGCCACGGTGTCGGCGTCAAAACAGGACATGATGACGTGTTCAAAGGGGATCTGTTTTTCGGTGAGGAAGGCCGCGGCCCTGCGGGCGGCAAAAGCGGCATTGGCGCCCTTGACGCGCGCCTCTCCGGGGACGCCGTCGGGATGAAACGTCACGATAAGATCCAGGAAAAAATCTTTGTATTCCCTCCCCAGCTGTTCCATGGCGGATTTGACAGGCTCCTGAGAACGTTCTTCGACGGCCAGCATGACCAGCATGCGTTTGGCCGGAAAGCTGCCGTCCTTGAGGCTTCTGAGGCCGGCTTCAACGATGGAGCGCGATTCACCCGCAACGGGAAAGATCACAAGATGATAAATGTCTTCGAATTCCGGCGGGTTTGAATTTTTAAATTCCAGAAGTTCTTTGCGGTAACTGCGCAGGAAAAATTTTTCCAGGGGCCCGGCCGGCGTGCCATCCAGGCGCCGCAGGGCTTGCGTGGGATCCTTGATGTCCCGCAGGCGTGTTTCCCAGCTGATCCTGTTTTTCCATGAGAGCCTCGCGTAAGACAAGGCCAGGAAAATATTCATATAGAACAGGCGAAGGATCCAGTAAAGGTCGAACGCGATGATGAGAGCGGCGGCCGTCAAGGGCCTTGTGACGGACAAAAAGACCATGCCTGCGAGAATGCCCCAGCTCACCGCGCCCGGAAGGATCTCAAGGCAGCGGTGGAGAATTTTCTCAGACGGGGACAGATGGTGGGGGGAGTAGGAGAATTTCATGTTTTGTCCGCTCCCTCGGGTGCCGTTTCGGATGGAAGGGGAGGGATAAAACCGGCTCCCGGCCAGAGTTGGAGGCTTTTGAGCGAATGATCCTGTTCCTCCAGAAAGACGATGGTCCCGGTTGTTTCGGAATAAAAAATCCGCGCGTCTCTTTTGGCCTCTGTCAGCAGTTCCAGCTGATGGGCGCCTTCGGGGTCTAATTCCAGAAGATAGATGGTTCCGGCATCCTTGAAGAGCACGTGAGAGCCGTCATAAGCCCAAAAACACTGCTGAATATCGCGCCCCTCGCGGAAAATATCTTCGGAGAGGAAGAAGGTGCCGGAAAAATCGGTTTCTTCGCGGCTGCTATCGACGAGGTTCAGGATGGTGATGGTCCGCCTGGTCCAGAAGAGCAGCCTGCGGCGGCGGGGGTCAAATGAAAATCCCAGGCATCCTTTATCGCAGGCCCTGTAGGGACGGGAATTAACGATCAGTTCTCCCTTTTTTCCGAGAAAGACCAGCAAGTCCGGCGAAGGGTTATGGATTTCATAGAAGTCTTTTTGGGAAAAAATGGCGTCTGCCAGAACGGGGTCATCCAGCAGGGGCTGCGGATTTTTCAGGTCCAGGCTGTTGCTGATAAGGGTGTTGTCCTGCTTTAACAGGTAGAGTCTTTTGCTGCTGACACCGAAACCTTTGACGGGTCCGGCAAGATCAGGCCGCAGGGAGCCTTCCTGCGGATTGATCATTGAAATCCTGTCATGGATGAGGGCGAAAAGGGTTCGCGGATCATCCGGAACGCTGAAAAAATCCTGCGGGGAGCCGATAACGACAGGGGAAATGTCGGTGACCGTTTTTTGTTCAAGATCGAGCAGTAAATATTTATTTTTTCCCTGGAAAGAGACCCTGGCGATGATGGCAGGGGCCTCTTGAAGAGAGAATATATCCAGGAGGCGGGCCTGTGGGTAGGCGGAAGCGTCGACCAAGGGCCTGGTGTCCAGCTGGTCCGTGTCAAAAACAAAAAGATCCCCCAGGGTTTGGCCTTTGTTGAGAATAAAAGAATCCTGGTCTTCCAGGGGGATGATCTCCTTAAAAAGCTGTCGGCTGATGGTCTGCAGGGGGAGTGTTTTCGGGATCAGGAGGATATCTTCGAAAGCCGTGGCAAGTCCCGGTTTTATCTGGAAGGCGCGCATCCATGGTCTGTAATTCTTTAAAAAGACCTTAAGCGTGTAGCGGCCAGGAAGCAGTTCCGGGATTACGGCCGGGGTTTTTTTTGTGAAGCGGCTTGAACCCAGATAAAGGTCGGCCCCGGAGGGAAACGTTTCGACCGAAACAAGGCCTGTCCGGACCAATTCTTGTTTTTCCGGATGAAAGATATATCCAAAGGAGTAAAGCAAAATCAGTGGGCAGAGGACGAGATACAGAAGGATGAAAAAAATAAAACAGGCGCGGCGGAAATTCTGGAAGGTGAGTTTTTCGAAAAGGTTTGCGAGCAGGCGTTTCATGCCCCTTATCATATCAATTCGCGGGAGTTTAGGCAAATGGCTTATGTCCGGCCACAGGCCACAGAAACCGAGGGACGAAAGCACGAAGGGCGAACCAATTAAAAATTAAGAATTAAGAATGAAGAATGGGCTTATGGCTAAGAGCGAAGGGCATATAGCTTATAGCGAATGACAAATGGCTTAGGGCAAAAACAGAAGTCGGAAATCTGACGTCTGAATTCAGAAGTCTGAAATCGGAAATTGGATGTCGGAATTCGGAAATCGGAAATCCGAAGTCCGAAGGCTGAAATCAGAAGACAGAAGGTCGAATGCACTTCCATTGATCAAGTTCAATTCTTCATTCTTAATTCTTAATTTTTAATTGTCTCTATGATTTGGAAATTAATGACTGTGCTCATCGCATTTTTTCTTTTGACTTTTGTGTGATTGGGAGTACACTAATTTTCGGAGGCATCTCTTCTTAAAAAAGGGGGGATGCCTCTTTTTTCTAGCCAAAACAGGAGGGGAGTCAGGAGAGATATGAACAAAACGCTAGTTATTTTGATGGTGATCGCTGTTGTGTCCATGGCTGGCTGCGCGAAAAAGGCCTCCTCCAGTTCCGAGGCCATTGCCCAGGCCCAGACCATGCAAAGTGTCAATCAGAAGGTGGATTATTTGGCCGGGCAAGCCAATATGTTCCTGGATTCCCGCGAATACTCCGAGGCCCTCAAAACAGCCAATTATATCCTTTCGAATGTGGATAGCAATTCCCAACAGGCCAAGGATATCGTGCAGAAGGCCCAGGAACGATTGTCGGGACAGGTCAAGGATATGGCCGGGAATTTCGAGAAATCCATGAGCGGGATGGGCCAATAGAGGAAACGGCCTGTTTTCCCAAAAGAGAGGTTCACATGACGCTGTTAGGCTTGGTGGTATTTATCCTGGATATCGTCGCGATTGTTGACGTTATCAAGGGTCATAAGGATACGGGCAAAAAAGCCCTCTGGATCCTTTTGATCCTGCTTTTGCCTTTTTTGGGCATGATCCTGTATTTTCTCCTGGGGCGAAAATAGCTTTCGGCGGTTTTGCGAATGCGGCTATTTTTATCACTTTAGACTTGAATAGTCAGGGGGAAATGCTTATCATTACGGTGAGTCCTTCAAAAGGGATCTCAGGGAAGATTTAAAAAAAAGAGGGGAGGGGCATGAAGAGGAACTTGGCTGTCGCGGGATTCCTGATCCTGTTCGGGGTTTTTTTTATTTTGTCCGATAAACCCGCCGTCTCTTCATCGGATTGGCCTGACCTGGCTCCTGAACCGCAATTGCTGGAGCCCAGGGGGGAAGTCGTGGACCTTTCCGGCAAGGATACCCTGGAGTTTAAGTGGAGCCCGTTTATCGGGCGTTTATGGGAACGGCAATATTACGACTTCAGGCTTTATAAGGGCAGGGACAGGCTGGAAGGTTCCCAGATTCTGGTCAGCAAAGTCGCCAAGAACCAATATTCCATTTCCGTCGACGCGTCTTTGTTCGAGGATGGAGAGGCGTACGCCTGGGGAGTCGCGCAGGTCTATATGGACAGGAAAAGCGAGCAGGCCTATTCAACTTTTGAGGTTGTTAAAAAGAAGTCCTAACGCACAAAGGAGGGTCGCGTGGTTGAAAGAGGAGAATTCCGAGGTAAACCGGTCCTGATCTTAAAGAGAAGCGAAGATGAGCGATATCCCTTTTCTTTTGGTCTGAACAAGGCAAAGCTGATCTTAGAACACATTGAGGACATCAAGAAATTTGTGGAAGACAGCAGCCAGCCGCAGGCAGGTCAGTAGCCGGTTATGGACGCCTTTATGCGGGCCGCTCTGGAAGAGGCGCGTCAGGGCCTCTCGGAGGGCGGTATTCCTATCGGCTCTGTTCTTGTCAGAGGGCAGGAGATCCTGGGCAGAGGACACAATCAGAGGGTGCAGAAGAATAACCCTGTCCTTCACGCTGAGATTGATTGTCTGCAGAATGCCGGGCGCGTGGGCAGTTATCGGGGCGCCGTCCTGTATTCGACGCTTATGCCCTGTTATCTGTGCGCCGGGGCCGTGACGCAGTTTGGTATCAGGAAAGTCGTCGTTGGGGAATCCCGGACGTTCCCCGGCGCGAAAGCGTTCCTGTTGAGCCAGGGGGTCGAAGTCGTGGACCTGGATCTGGAGGAGTGCTACGCCATGATGAATGAATTCATCCGCAAGAACCCCGACCTCTGGAATGAGGATATCGGGAACAAATAGCATTTTTGAAATTTCCTCTGCTTCGCTTGCCTCTGCATTTTTATAATCCAACACCGCCGTTTCTCCTCAAAAAGAGTTTCCTATGCCTGAGATCAAAGCTACCCCCCTTTTTTCCAAACGGATTTCAACACCCCTGGTCAAAGAATACAGGCTTTGCCGGTTGTATGTCGATATCGCCGACGTCATCCTTCTGGCAATCGGACGCGAACAGAACGTGAAATTCATCAACAGAAGGGGGTGCGAGATCCTGGGTAAGCGGCGCAAGGAGGTCATCGGGAAGAACTGGTTTGATACGTTTTTTCCCCAGGACCAGAGAGAATCCGCCCGTCTGTGTTTCCAGGGCTTGATGGGGGGAGGTAAAAAGCTTCCCAGGTATGGAGAAAGCTACATTTATATCAGGAATGGGCAGGAGCGGTTGATGGCCTGGCGCAATTCGCTCTGGAGGGATGAGGGGGGCCGGATCGCGGGCGTTGTCAGTTCCCTGACCGATATCACGGACCGCAGGATCATAGAAAAAAGGCTCCAGAGGTCGGAGAACCTCTACCGCACGCTTTTTGAAAACACCGGGACGGCCATGCTCGTCGTGGATTTTGAAATGAATATCCTTATGATCAATAAGGAATTTGAGCGGATCAGCGGTTATTCCAAAAGAGAGGTGGAGGGCCGCATGAAATGGGATTCTTTCATCTGGCCGCAGGACCTCAAATCCATGCGTTTGGTCAACGAGCAGCTGAAAAAAAACCCGGAAACAGCCCGCAGGAATTATGAGTTCCGCTCTCTGGACCGCAAGAACCGCCTCAGATACAACCAGCTGACCTACGATATCATTCCCGGCACCAAAACGATCATCGCCTCCATCAGGGACATTTCAGATCTGAAGTTATCGCTGAACAAGTTCCAGTTCCTGCTGGGCGAGGTCAACAATCTTTCCCGCTCCTCCCAGCGCCACAGCTCCGAGATGGACGCCATCTTCCATTCCATCGCAGAGCCGTTGTGTATTTTTGACGACAAGGGGATGATGATCCGCAGCAACGCTTCCGTGGAAAGCTTTGTCGGGTTTAACCCCCAGGGGCTCTCCATTAAGGATTTTTTTTCCAGGATCAGGCTGCGTTCTTTGGAGGGAGAACCGGCGGGCGCGAAAGAGGGTTTTTCCTACCGCCTTCTCTTCGAGGGGGAGGTTTTGAGAAAACAAAAGTGCCTGTTCACGATGGCCGACGGTTCGTCGCGCATCCTTCTGGTGTCCGGGACCCCGGTTTTGTCCAAAAACAAGGTGTGCGCCGTTGTCATCGTCCTCCATGATATCACCGATGAGGAAAAGGCCACCAAGAGCCTGCAGGAATCGCATGACTGGCTGGAAAAAGAAGTGGCAGACAGGACCAAGGACCTCAGGATGACGAACCAGGAATTACGCCGGCAGATCAACATCCGCTGGGAAGCGCAGAAGGCCCTTCATGAGACCAATGAGCTCCTGGAGAGGATGTTCAATAACACCCATGTCCAGTTCGCTTATATGGACCCCCGCTTTAATTTTATCCGTGTCAACAAAGCTTACGCGGAAATCGACGGAAAGACGCCGGACTATTTCATCGGCAAAAACCATTTTGAATTATACCCCGATCCTGTCAACAGGGAGATCTTCAGGCACGTCGTTCGGACAGGCCGGGAATACCGCGCGTACGGCAGGCCTTTTATTCCCAGGAAAGACCCTGAAGGCGGAGTGACCTACTGGGACTGGAGCCTGGCGCCTGTCAAGAACGGAGGGGGAAGGGTGGAAGGTGTCGTCTTGTGCCTTTTGAACGTCAGCGAACGCAAATACGCGCAGGAAAAATTGATGGCAACGCAAAGAAAGCTTTTTGAATCCAGGAAGCTGGCCGACATCGGGGCGTTGGCCGCGACCGTGGCCCATGAACTGCGCAATCCCCTGGGGACGATACAGTCCGCGGCTTATAATATCCGCTGGAAATTCAAGGTTCCCGCCATTGAGCCCCATTTGCGCAGCATTGAAAAAAAGATACAGGAGTCAGACGACATTATTAAAGAGCTTCTGTTTTATTCCCGTCTGCGCGAACCTCAGAAAAAGAAATGTTTTCCTGTCCGTATCCTTAAGGAATGCCTGAAAAACGCGGGGGAACGGTTCAAGGATCCCCGTGTGAAGGTGACGGCCATTTTTGAGGCGGGAAAGGACCTTGAGCTGGACATTGACTCCTTGCAGATATCAGAGGTCTTTAATAATATCATCAACAATGCCTACGACGCCCTCCTGAGCAAGCGGGGCAAGAAGGAGCTGGTGGTCAGGACGGATATTTCCAGCGGTAATGAATTCTGCGTGACCTTCAAGGACAGCGGCATCGGTATTGAAAAACAGGACCTCCAGAAGATCTTCGAGCCTTTTTTCACCAACAAGGTCCGCGGAACGGGTCTGGGCCTGAGTATCTGTCAGAAAGTTGTTTCTCTTCATGACGGCCGTATTGAAGTCGAAAGCGAGCCGGGGAAAGGCTCCGTGTTCAAAATCTTCCTTCCCGTCGAAGCGGCCCGCCAGAAAAGACTTGAGGACATGGCCGAGTCCTGGTAGGAGAAAGAGGTCAATAAAAAGCGGATTCCCGTCCTTTCCAAAACAGGGGTCCGGCCTTAGGATATGCAAGACATTGACGCCGGCCCTTTTGTTTTTTCACAGAAAAGAGAATGGCCTTCGCGCGCCGCAAGACGAAAACAAAAGGACCCAAAGCTTACAACAAGGAGAGAACGGTGAAAAAAAGGATCATGATCATAGATGACGACAGGGATTTTTTGGGCGAGCTTAACGAGGTTTTGGCGTTAACCGGATATGACGTGATACCCGTCAACGACAGCGAGAAGGCCGTGGATCTCATCAAAAAGGACAGGCCCGATCTGATCATGCTGGACATCAAAATGCCCAAAAAGAGTGGATTTGACGTTGCTTCTGAATTAAAATATTTCTCCGGGATCCTGGACGTGCCCATCATCGCCATGTCCGCTTTTTATAAAGAAGATTTCAATTACCTTTTGAGCGTCTGCGGGATCCGCCGGTGCCTGAAAAAACCTTTTAACCCTTTAGACGCGATCATGGAAATCGAGAAAAGCCTCGGTCCGAACGCGGGGAATACCGTATAAGGAGGATGTGATGTCGATCAAGGAAATGTTCCAAAGCGCCGACTGGAAGAGCGAAAAGCATGTCCCTGTCATCGAAGGGCCGGATGAGGCCAAAAAAGGAGAATGGATCAGAGTGCGGGTGAGCGTGGGCAAAGAGATCCCTCATCCCAACAAAACAGACCATTTTATCAGCTGGATCCATGTTTATTTTCTTCCCGAGGGGGAGAAGTTCCCTTACGAGATTGCCGCGATGGATTTTTCCGCTCATGGGGCATCGGTCAAGGGCCCTGACACAAGTTCGGTCTACACGCATCCGGAGGTCGTCGCTGTCTTTAAAACAGACAAGCCCGGAACGATCATGGCCGAATCCTATTGCAATATCCACGGCTTGTGGGAGAGTTCAAAAGATTTAAAGGTCGGTTAATTTTTAAAAAATCCGTCAGGAGACAAGAAGACCGTCGGTTTTTACCGGCGGTCTTCTTTTTAAAGCCTTGTGTCCGATTTAGCGGCTGTTTTTGATCAGGAGCACGCCGGCGATCAACAGGAGGATAAAGAGAATGGAAAAAATGTTGAAATATTTTTCGATCGAGTCGGCGATCTTTTTCCCGAAGACACGCAAGGCGCCGGCCACAAAGAAAAAGCGCCCGGCCCGACCCAGCAGGGAAGCGGCCACCAGCGTGGCCAGGGGGATGTGGAAGATCCCCGCGGAAATCGTAAAGGCCTTGTAGGGGATGGGGGTAAAGGCGGCCGCGAAAATAGCCAGAAAAGCGTTCTTTTGGAACTGGTCCCCGATAAAATCAACGGCGGATTCCAGGTGATAGACGGATATGATGAATTTTCCCGCTGTTTCATAAAGCGCCCATCCGATAAAATATCCCAAAAACGCGCCGCAAACAGAACCCAATGTGCAGATCGAGGCATCCTGCAGCCATTTTTTTCTGTTCGCGACGACCATGGCGATCAGAAGGATGTCCGGAGGCACGGGAAAAAAAGAGCTTTCCATAAAAGCGATGCCGAAGAGGGCATAGCCCGCGTAAGGCGTTTTGGCCCATCGAACGGTCCAGTCGTAGGATTTGCGGATCCAGGTGAGGGGATTGGCTGATCGGGCGCAGCGGCTGATGGCGTGTTTCATGGAGTGGGGGAAGGGAAGGTTTCGACGACGCGGCCGTATTTTTCATGGATCATGGCCCGGTCAAAAGCTTCAAAATCGGCCATCATCCTGTTTTTTTCCTCATCGGTCAGATAGTCCATCACCGGCAGAAAGAATCTTTTGTCCTCTTTTTCAATATGGGCCGGGTAAAAGGAGGTCAGGGTTTTTAAGTTTTCCAAAACCTCCTGAAGGGCCTGGGGATCTTTTTGGAACCGGCCCGCGGCCTCTTCCAGCGCCTTGACCTTGCTTCTGGCAAACGCATGTTCCCGGATAAGTTCTTCCATGATCTCCTTGAGGTCCCGGCGCATCTGTTTTTCAGAGAGTTTTTTGAAAAGGATGTCTTCCTCTTTTCCGTGGTGGGTCCGGTCCGCGTAGATACGGAAGAAATCAACCGTTTTTTCAACGAAAGACGGATTAAGCCGGCCGGATTGGCGGATCAGGGGTTCGCCTGTCTTGAGGATCCCGATCATTTTTTCGATCAACCTGTGCTCTATCATTAAAGGGCCTGCGGGAAGCATCTCGAAACTCCTTGATTTTGCCTCTCAGGATTACGAGAGGGATCATCGTTTACCCTCCGTTTCCATCTTATCCATTTCAAAGGGATTGTCAATAAAAAGAAGGATGGTATAATAAGATCTGAATTTCCGCCGGAGACTGGAGGCGGAAAAAACCACGCGGAGGGATTATGTTCGCTTTAAAATTCAGATTGTATCTTATGCTGGCAGTCCTGTTCGGCATTGTGTATATGATCGTGACCCTGATCGGCACAAGCCTCGGGGTTTACAATTTTTATTTCTATATCGGGATCGCCTTCGTACTGATGTTTATCCAGTACATGATCGGGCCCAAGCTGATCGAGTGGTCCATGCGCATCGAATACGTGGACAAGAACCGTTATCCGGCCCTGCACCAGATGGTTGAGGAGATGTCCAGAAAGGCGGGGATCCCCAAGCCCAAAATTGGCATCGCGCACGTGGGCATCCCGAACGCCTTCGCCTTCGGCCGCTGGATGTCCGACAGCCGCGTGTGCGCCACGGATGGTATCCTGAAACTCCTGAACGAGGAGGAACTGCGGGCTGTTATGGGGCATGAGCTCACCCATGTCAAAAGCAGGGACGTCCTTTTCATAACCGTTCTATCCGTTATTCCCATTGTGCTTTACCGCATTGCCTGGCACTTTCTTTTCTTTGGAGGAGGCCGGCGCAGGGATAATTCCGGAGCCAACACCGCCCTGATCGGCCTGGTGGCGTTCTTGTTTTATTTCCTGACGAACCTTCTGGTCCTTTATGCCTCCCGTATCCGGGAATATTTCGCCGACCGCGGGTCTATCAGTCTGGGCAATCCTCCGGAGAAACTTGCCTCGGCGCTCTATAAACTGGTTTATGGTTCCGCTCGGGCGGACAAGGAAGGCGTGCGCAGCGTGGAAGGCCTGAAGGCATTTTTTCTGAACGATCCCTCCAGGGCGGCCCGGGAGTTCAGCGAGCTCAGGCAGATGGATTTGGACAAAAGCGGGGAGATCGACGCGGCGGAACTTCAGGCCATCGGCCGTAAAGAGGTGCGGTTGGGATTCGGGGACAAACTCATGGAACTTTTGACGACGCACCCCAATATGCTCAAACGCATCAAATTGCTTTCCACATACAAAAGTCGTCTATGAAGGGCTGCGAAGGCTGCAAAGGGTTTTTAAGATTATGAGAGCCGCTTTTTGAAGGAGGGCGGTTTCTTTGATCTTTTTAACCTAAAACCGGCTTTCGCAATTTTATTTCTATGATCTATATCAGCAATCTTTCCAAAAATTACGGCAAGAGGGTCCTTTTTGAAGGGATATCCCTGAATATCAACCGGGGGGAGAAGATCGGCATGGTCGGCCCCAACGGGGCCGGGAAAAGCACCTTTTTTCATCTGATCCTCGGAGATACCGAGGCGTCCGCGGGATCGGTGCAATCGCAGAAGAATGTGCGCGTCGGCTACCTGCCGCAGGAGTCCAGTTTTCATTCCGAACGGACGGTCCTTGAGGAACTCATCAGCGGAGATGAGCAGATCCAGGGATTTTTGAGAGAAAAAGAAGAGCTGGAGCACGCGGGTGAGGCCGCCTCGCACAGATACGGAGAGATCCTGCACGAACTCGACGTGATCGGTTTTTTTGAACTGGAGCATAAGGCCGAGAAAGTCCTGATGGGGCTGGGGTTCAAGGAAACGGATTTTCACAGGCCCATCACGCAGATGAGCGGGGGGTGGCAGATGCGCGTGCTTCTGGCCAAGCTTCTTGTTTTGCCCTACGACTTGCTGCTTTTGGATGAGCCTACCAATTATCTGGACCTCAACGCCGCCTTGTGGCTGAAAAATTATCTGGGAGGCTTCAACGGGACCTTCCTGATGATTTCCCACGATAAATCCTTCCTCAAGGAAGTCACGAATTACACCCTGGTCTTAGAGCACGGCCGCATCACCAAGGTCACAGGCAGTTACGAGCATTATGAACAGATGCGCGAGGAGCGCAGGTTGACTCTGCAAAAACGTTTTGACCAGCAGGAAAAGAAGCGCAAGCAGCTGGAGGGGTTTGTTTCGCGGTTCCACGCGCAGCCGAACAAGGCGGCAGCCGTGCGTAATAAGAAAAAAACCATTGAGCGCATGGAAGATATCCTTGTTCCGGAGGACGCGCGGGAAAGCATCCGTTCTTTCCATTTTCCGCAGACGCGTGCCAGCGGCCAGAGGGTCATGACCCTGGAGAATATCTCCAAGTCTTACGGCGATATCCGTGTTTATCAGGGCCTGGATTTTGAGATCGAACGGGGGGAAAAAGCGGTTTTGGTGGGAGAGAACGGGGCCGGGAAGTCGACGCTTTTGAAGATCCTGGCCGGTGTCGCGCCGTTTGAGGCCGGATCCCGGACGGTCGGTTACAACGTGGATATCGGCTATTTTTCCCAGACTCGCCTGGATACGCTGAATCCGCAAAATACGGTCCTGCAGGAAGCCTATAACGCCGCTCCGGGGAGTATGTCGCAGGAGGCGCTGCGGACGATCCTGGGCGCCTTCCTTTTTTCCGGTGAGGACGCGGACAAAAGCGTGAGCGTCTTGTCCGGAGGCGAAAAGAGCCGCCTGAACCTCGCGAAGTTCCTCATCCATCCTCCGAATTTTCTCCTGCTTGATGAGCCTACGACGCATCTGGACGTGGATGCGGTCGACGCCCTTGTCCGGGCGCTCGAAAATTACGCGGGCACGCTTGTTTTTATCAGTCATGATATTCATTTTGTGCGTTCCGCCGCGAACGTCGTCTACGAGGTCTCTTCAGACGGTAACGCGGCGAGGGTGCGTAAATTCTTCGGGAATTTTGATTATTATCTGGAAAAGAAAGAGAGCGGGCCCGGCGATTTTAAACCGAAAAAACAGAAGTCCGGTCAGGATAGAAGCCCTCTGCAGATGGAGCGCCAGAGGGCCCGCGAGGAAGAAAAGCTGAAGAAAGATGAAGAAAGGCAAAGAAAGGCCCATAATACGGGTATCGGCGCCGCGATTCAGAAATTCAGAAAAGAGAAGGAAGATCTTGAGCTGGAAAGCTATGCCAAGGCGCGCGCCCTTTCAGAACCGCGCACCTATTCCAATCAGGAAAAGGCCAGGGAATATGGCCAGAGGCTTAAAGAGATTGAAAAGGCCTGCCGCGATATCGATGAGCGGATCAGCGATCTGGAAAAGAAGCTGTTGTAGGCGAATGGCTTATGGCGTATAGCTTATGGCTAAGAGCGAAGGGCATATAGCTTATAGCGAATGGCAAATGGCTTATAGGCAAAAACGAAATCGGAAATCGGACGAAAAGCAATTAAGAATGAAAAATGAAGAATGAAGAATGAAGAATCGGCTTAGGGCTAAGAGCGAAGGGCGTATAGCAAAAGCAGACGACATAAGTCGGAAATCTGACGTCTGAAGTCTGAAATCGGAAATCCGATCTAAAGCGGATTTTTTTCATTATCTTCACTGTTGCACCTTGACAGCGCGCTTTTCCCATGTTATAGTTTCTCGTACCAAGACACAGTGGTAGTGTCACAATGCAAAGGGGCGTTTCCTAATCAATAGAGGAACGCCCTTTTTTTGCCGCAGAAGGCGGCATACCCGCGCAATTCCATTAAGCGCGGGGTATAAGCAGAAGGCGGCAGAAGGCGGCATACCCGCGCTTGCCAGAAAGGCGAATACTGGCGCATTACCGAATAAGCGCCAGGGTATCATTAAGCGCGTAAGCAGCATGGCATACCCGTGTTCCGCCAGAGAGGGCGGATACTGGCGAATTACCAAATTAGCGCCAGATAGCTTTGCGGGGTATAAGCAGAAGGCGGCATACCTGCGCTCCGCCACAGGGCGGATACTGGCGCAATACCGAATAAGCGCCAGGTAACATTAAGCGCGGGGTATAAGCCCGGTAACATAGGCGGCAATTGACGCCGCAAGGATGAAGACGTCCAAAGGAGACTCCAAAGGGGTCCCTCTGGGCGTTTTTTTTGTTTTTCCCTTCAAGGAGGATGACATAAGCACGATGCCGTGTCACAAAAGAAGAATTTCATAAAACAGCATCATAAAAGAGAGGGAGTTATGCCAAAAAGATTTAAAAAGGCCTTGAGCGCGGGGTTATGTCTTTTGATGACAGGTTTGGCTCACCCGGTGATCGCAGGCGCGCCGCAAAGCGATGCGACCTTCTTCGGTTATTGTCAGAAGATCTTCCGGGGGCTGGACCTTTCTTTATCCGGCAGCCTTGATTTCTACTCAAAATATGTCTGGAGAGGCTTTACGCTTGACAGTGACCCGGTTCTTCAGCCTTCTTTCAGTGTTTCCGCCAAAGGATTCACATTCACATTCTGGAATAACTCGGATGTGGCTGATGACGACGCCTCGAAGTCCAATGAGATCGATCTGACGGTCGATTACACCCGGACGTTCGGCATTTTGAGCGTTTCTGCCGGTCATATCTATTACGACTTTCCCGGCACGAATGGTTACAGCAAAGAGTTCTACGTGGGGATGGGACTGTGCGAGATCCCCCTCGTCGGCTGGCCGGTGACGCTCGCGTTTAAGTATTACCGCGATTACGGCGACCAGAACCATGGAGGCGGTCTGGGAAATTATTTTGAAACGGCCCTGGGATACAGCATGGTTGTCCTCAAAGAACCGCAGGTGAAACTGGACCTTGGCGCGGTCCATGGCTATAACCACAATCTCTTTATGGCCGGGGACGGGGGCCAGGCGACCCTTTCGGCGGGCCTGAGCGTCCCTTTAACGGAAAATCTCATGTTTAAACCACGGTTGAATTATACCATCCCTTACGGCGATCTTGCCGATGACGGCATCGGCAATCAGGATTCTGTCGTTTGGGGCGGGTTCAGTCTGGCTTATTCTTTTTAAAAGAAGACAGGAACGTGGAAGGAGGAGGTTGTTTATGTTCAGGAGAATCCGAAATATATTAGGGGGAGGTGTCCTTGTTCTTCTGGGTTTGGCGGGGACGGCAGCCTGCGAGCCGCAGGCCGGCGCTGCCAGCCAGACAGGCGTGGATACACTCTGGGTTTTGATGACGGCCTTTCTTGTGTTTTTCATGCAGGCGGGCTTCGGCATGGTGGAGGCGGGATTTATCCGCGCGAAAAATGTCTGCAATATCCTGACAAAGAATTTTCTGGATTTTTGCATGGCATCGCTGGGGTTTTTCATCTTTGGTTACGCCCTGATGTTCGGCGACGGAAACGGTTTCATGGGTTTCACGGGATGGTTCCTGTCGGGGGCCAAGAGCGGTTCGGGTGTTCCCTTATACGCGTTCTGGCTCTTTCAGGCGGCTTTTTGCGGCGCGGCGGCGACCATCGTGGCCGGCGGGATGGCTGAGCGTATGAAATTCCCCGCGTATCTGATCTATTCTTTTCTGATCTCCGCGTTCATTTATCCGATTGTCGGGCATTGGATCTGGGGAGGGGGCTGGCTTTCGAAAATGGGATTCGCGGATTTTGCCGGCTCAACCGTGGTGCACGCCCTGGGCGGGGTGGCTGCCCTGGTGGGGACCATGATGCTAAAGCCGCGCACAGGCAAGTATAACGCGGACGGTTCGGCCAATGTGATTGCCGGCCATTCGATTCCCCTGGCGTCTTTGGGTGTTTTTATCCTCTGGTTCGGATGGTTCGGTTTTAATCCGGGCTCGACGTTAAGCGTCGGGAACGGAGAACTGATAGCCCGGGTGGCCATCAATACGAACCTGTCGGCCGCGATGGGCGGCATTGTGGCGATGGCGACCGTTTGGAAAATGTTCGGCAAACCCGACCTTTCCATGGCCATGAACGGCGCTTTGGCGGGTTTGGTCGCGATCACCGCGCCTTGCGCTTTTGTGGATCCCTGGGCGTCCATCGTCATCGGAGCGATAGCCGGCGGGCTTGTCGTCATGGGCGTTGTGGTCCTGGATAAACTCAAGATCGACGATCCCGTAGGCGCCGTTCCTGTCCATTGCCTCAACGGCATCTGGGGCACATTGTCGGTCGGGATATTCGGCAAGGCGGCCTTGGGCCTGGCTCATGACGGCCTGCTCTATGGCGGCGGGTTTAAACAGCTGGCCATCCAGGCGCTGGGCGTAGGTTCCGTGCTTTTATTTATCGTTTTTTCCATGGGCATCGTTTTTAAGTTGATCGATATTTTCCTCGGGCTTCGCGTTTCCCGCGAGGAAGAGCTGAAAGGCTTGGACATCGGCGAGCACGGAATGGAGTCTTACGCCGGTTTCCAGATATTTACGACACAGTAGGAGAAGGGAGGATGCGGATATGAAACTGATCATTGCCATGATCCAGCCCCATAAGCTGCCGGATGTCAAGAAGGCCCTGTTTGACGCCGATGTCCACAAGATGACGGTGACAAACGCCCTGGGCTGCGGCCAGCAAAAGGGGTTTATGGAGACGTATCGCGGCGTTATTACGGAAGTGAACCTGCTCAAAAAAACGCGCATTGAGATTGCGGTGAACGAGGATTTCCTTGAGCCGACCATCGAGGCCATTATCAAAGGGGCCAGGTCCGGGAATATCGGTGACGGGAAGATCTTTGTTCTCGACCTGGCAGACTGTGTCCGGATAAGGACCGGGGAAAAAGGAAGGGAGGCGATCGGGTAGCCGGATAAATCTTACGATAAGCAGGAAAGAGGCTTTGAGGCCTTTAAGACCAGGGCCTCGAGGCCTCTTTTTTCGTTTATTTTATCGGGCATCCACGTATAATATTCCTATGGACAGAAATTCCGCGATGCGTTTTATCCTGATGATGGGGCTGGTGAGCCTTTTCGGCGATATGGCCTATGAGGGCGGCCGCAGCATGACAGGCCCATTCATGGCTTTTTTGGGCGCCAGCGCCGCTGTTGTCGGGGTTGTTTCAGGCCTTGGCGAATTCCTGGGATATTCCCTGAGGCTGGTATTCGGTCTTGCCGCGGACCGGACCAGGGCATATTGGCCTTTGACATTTTTGGGTTATGGCCTGACTTTCGCGATCCCGTTTTTGGCCCTGGCCGGGACCTGGCAGGCCGCGGCCGCTTTCATCATTCTGGAACGCGTAGGGAAGGCCATCCGTTCTCCGGCCCGCGACGCGATCCTGTCTTACGCCACAAAACAGGTGGGCCGGGGGTGGGGTTTTGCCATCCACGAGGCCATGGACCAGATCGGAGCCATCGCGGGGCCTTTGATCTTTGCCGGCATTTTCGCCTGGAAAAACAGTTATCGTGCCGGCTTCGGCGTTCTTGCCGTTCCTGCCGCTTTGATGTTTTTGTTCCTTGTGCTTTCCCGGGCCAGGGCGCGTTCCCCTGAAGATTTCGAGGCCATGAAAAAGGCCGGGCCCTTGACCCAGGCGGAAAGCCGGTTTTCCGCCTCTTACCGGCATTACGCGGCGTTCAGTTTTTTGTGCGTGGCCGGGTTCATCAATTTTCAGATCATTTCTTATCACTGGAAGGCCCAGGCAATGTTTCCCATGGCCTGGATCCCGTTGATCTACGCCTTGGCCATGGGCGTGGATGCCGCGGCGGCGCTGGCCGTCGGAAAGGCTTATGACCGCTGGGGATTAAAAACCCTGGGATTGATCCCTCTGTTTACCGTGTGTGTCCCTGTCCTGGTTTTTCTGCCCGCGGGCCTGCCTGCGGCCGCCGGCGTCGCGGTCGTCTGGGGCGTCATCATGGGAATGCACGAAACCGTGATGCGCGCGGCCATTGCCGATTTGACTCATATCCAGAAAAGGGGTTTCGGTTACGGCCTGTTTAACGCTTTGTACGGGGCGGCCTGGTTTTTCGGCAGTTCGATGGCAGGCTGGCTTTATGACCGTCATAGAATTTTTGTTTTTCTTTTTGTCTTTGTCGTGGAGTTGGCCGCGTTCGCCGTATTCTGGAAATACTTAAGAAAGCCGGCGACAAAACCCGCGGATTAAGGCCGCGCCCCTTGCTATGCGCACATCCCGCCGTTTTGCCAAAGATGACGACAGCCGCAGGAGCCTGAACGCGTCCTTGCGCGACGGAATTTTCGCCAGCGTCATGAACGGGTTTACCGCTGAATACTTCACGCCCTTTCTTCTGCTTTTGGGCGCAGGGGTGCGCCAAGTCGGCATTTTGAACGCCGCGCAAAACCTGGCCGCGTCTTTCGTCCAGTTCAAAAGCGCCGATCTGACGGTGGCTGTCAGGTCCCGGCGAAAAATCTTTGTTCTTTTCGTTTTTCTCCAGGTTTTGACGCTGGCGCCTATGGTTTTTTGCGCTCTCTGGAAGACCCCGATCTGGGTTTTTATTTCCCTGGTTGTTTTGTTCGCGGCCTGTAACGGCCTGGCGACTCCGGCCTGGAGCAGCCTTATGTCTGAACTCGTCAGGCCTGAGGTCAGGGGAGCCTATTTTGGCTGGAGGAATAAGACGCTCGGCCTCATCACGGTGGGCGCGACATTGGCCGCCGGATGGCTGCTTTCGGCTTTAAACGGTTTCAGTCCTTTCACGGCCTTTGCCTTTATTTTTGCCTGCGCTTTTATTTTCCGTCTTATTTCCTGGTATTTTTTGACGCGCATGCATGAGCCACCCCTGACCCATAGCAAAATTCACCAGTTCACCTTGTTTCAGTTCGTTCGCCGACTTAAAGAAAGCAATTTCGCCAAATTCGTCCTGTTCGTGGCCGCGATGAATTTTTCCGTCAATCTCGCTTCGCCTTTTTTCGCGGTGCTGATGATCCGGGATTTCCATTTTAGCTATCCTCTTTACGGCGCGATTACCGCGACCGCGACACTCACCGTGTGTCTTCTGGCGGGCCGCTGGGGAAGATACGCCGACCATGTGGGCAATATCAGGATCCTGAAACTGACCAGCCCCCTGATCGGCGCGATCCCTCTGTTATGGATCCTGAATCATCACCCGGCCTTCTTGTTTTTTGCCCAGATATTCAGCGGATTCATGTGGGCAGGTTTTAATTTGTGCGCCTCAAATTTCATCTATGATGCGGTCATTCCGGAGAAAAGGACGCGCTGCATCGCCTATTTTAACCTTTTTAACGGTCTTGCCTTAGGGGTAGGGGGGTATCTGGGAGGGTTCCTTGCCCCCAGGCTTCCTGTGTTATTTGGTTATAAGTTATTGACATTATTATTGATATCCGCAATTCTGAGGATGGCCATCGGCCTGGTTATGCCTAGATTTATCAAAGAAGTCCGGCCTGTGAAGCCTGTTCAAGCCAAAGATTTGTTTTTGAGCTTTGTCGGCATGAGGTCTTTGGGATACAAAATTTAGTTCCCTTCCCAGTTTTAGTGAAAAAAATCACAAAACAACCTTGACAAGCCTCCCCCATATGTTATATTTATATTGTTTATTGTGATTTTTAGAACAATATAAATCCTCCCGAAATTTCCCCTGATTCAGATGGAAGAGTAGCCTGGAGGGCTAAGATGATCAACAAAAAGTGTATCATCCGTTTATTAAGGTATAAGAACGCCCTTCACCGGCTCAATAACCTCGGATTTGTCAAAGTGTTTTCGGACAACCTGGCGGATGCCGTCGGAGTGACGGCCTCCCAGGTTCGCAAGGATTTCTCGCTTTTCGGGATCTGTGGCCATAAGCGGGGCGGATACAAGATCGAGGCGCTCCTGGAAAAACTGAATCATATCCTTGGCAAGAATGAACAGCAGAAGGTCGTTATCGTCGGAAGCGGTAATATCGGATCGGCCCTGATGAAATACAGGGGGTTTGAAAAAGAGGGCATGAAGATAGCCGCCTGCTTTGATATTGACCCCGCCAAATACGACCGGAAAGAAGGCGATATTCCCGTTCTGCCTCTGGAGGGGCTCAGGGATTTTGTGCGGGAGCACAATATCAAAATCGGCATCATCGCTGTGCCTGACATCGCAGCCCAGCAGGTCCTGGATCTGATGCTGGCCGCCGGGATCAAGGGGGTTGTGAATTTCGCGCCCATCCGCCTGCGGGCTGCCAGCGGTGCCGTCATCAATAATGTGAACCTGGTCCTGGAGCTGGAGACCGTCATTTATTTCATCATTAACGGGCTGGAAAAATCCATCGCAGAGATCCATGAAGAGCAGAAATCTTAAAACCAATATCATCCTGGCGTTTTTCGCCGTGATCGGCATTCTGGCCGTTCTTGTCGCGATCTTCGGCTACGGCGTTATCAGGACGACCGTGTTCCAGCGGATCCAGAAACAGGTCAAGAATGACCTGAAGATCGCGCGTTGGGCCTACAATAACGAAATCGAACGCATCCGGCTGGCTTTCAACCTGGTCGGGCCGTCCAACGATCTGGAGAAGCTCAAAGACCAGATCGGGCTGGACTATATCCATGTTGTGGATAAGGCCCAGTTGCCCGATGTCAAAAGCGAAGTGGTGCGGGCCGCTTTCCAAGGCGAACCCCTGGCGGGCACGCGCATCATAGGGCCCGAGGAACTCAAGGGCATGGGCCGTTCCCTGTATGAGCGTTCCGTCATTTCCATAAAAACCACGCCCAAGGCCCGGCCCACGGACCGCACGATTTTGGACAGCGCCATGGCCGTTGGATATGCCAAGCCGCTCTTTGACGACAAGGGCAGGGTCCGCTCCGTCTTGTACGGCGGAAAGATCGTTAATCGCGATTTTGCACTTGTGGACCGCATCCGCCATTTCGTTTTCGAAAATCAGATGTATGGCGGCCGCCCCGTGGGCACGGTGACGATCTTTCTGAATGATGTCAGGATCTCCACCAATGTCCTGGATAAGAACGGTTCCCGCGCCATCGGGACGCGCGTTTCGGAAACCGTCTATAAAAAAGTCGTGGAGGAGGGGCAGACCTGGCTGGATCGGGCCTTTGTGGTCACGGACTGGTATTTGACGGCGTATGAACCTATCCGCAATATCGAGGGCGAGGTCATCGGGATCCTTTATGTGGGTACCCTGGAAAAACCTTTCGTGGATATGCAGCGCAATATTTTTCTGGCATTTCTGGGGATCGTCGCTGTCGCGTCCGTTTTAGCCCTGATTTTGGCTTTGATTCTGGCGCAGGCCATGACCAAACCCCTGGTGAGGCTCTTAAACGCCACAGGCAGTTTTTCTCGAGATCTTTCCCACAGGATCGAGCCGCTGGGCAGCCAGGTCAAAGAGATCGATGTCCTCGCCTCCGCTTTTAACAGTATGGCCGGCAAGCTGGCCGAACGGGAGAAGAGGCTTGAGGCCTTGAACTTTCAGCTGGAAGCCCTGAATAAGAGTTATCTGGATTTGGTGGGATTTGTGTCGCATGAACTTAAAGGCATTCTGTCCTCGACGATCATGAACGCCTACACGGTCCGGGACGGGTTTTTGGGAATGGTGAATTTTAAACAGCGCAAGGCGCTGGATTCGGTGACGCGCAACCTGGACCATCTGGACGCCACCGTTAAGAATTTCCTGAATCTCAGCCGTATGGAAAAAGGAGAACTGTCTGTCCGGAAATCTCAAGTCCGCCTGCGTGAAGATGTCGTGGAGAGTTCGCTTGAGACCTTTGCCAAGCCGATGGCCGACAAAGGCATGCGGGTCGTCAACAATGTGGGACGGGAATGGAAGGTTTCAGCCGACCCCGATCTTCTGCAGATCGTTTTGAACAATCTCGTGGGAAACGCGGTGAAGTACGCCAGCAGGGACGGGGAGCTGGTTTTGGACGCGAGCGTCGCGGACGGCCGCGTGCGCGTGGAGATCTATAACGACGGACGTCCGTTGTCCGGTGAGGAGGCCGGCCGGCTCTTTCGGAGATTTTCCAGGCTTAAGGCCGAGGAAACGCGAAACGTGCAGGGAACGGGCCTCGGGCTTTTTGTCAGCAAGGAGATCATCGAAAAGCACGGGGGCAGGATCTGGGTTGAGGCCCGGCCGAAAGGCAATGCCTTTATTTTCGAGATCCCGGTTTTCAGGCCCGCGTGATGAAGACGCGAAGATTTTTTTAGAGTTGTAAAAATCCGTGTTGTCAAAGGAGGGTAATCGTGGTCACACCAATGGATGTCATCAAAAAGAAAAGGGCGGAGGCGATCAACAGGATCCTCGGCAAGGGTTATTTATCGACCAAGAGGGTCTATGTCGGCATGGCGACTTGCGAGATCGCCGCGGGTTCCAAGGGCGTTATGGAGATTTTTGAGAGCGCCGTCAAGAAGGAGGGGCTGACCGACGTCTATTTGAGCCAGAAGGGCTGCGCCGGGCGATGCAATCTGGAACCCACCGTGGAAGTCGTCGAGGAAGGCAAGATTCCCGTGAAATACGGCAAGGTCACCGCGGAAATGGCGCGCAGGATCATCGATCAGCATTTGAAGAAGGGTGAAGTTATCAAAGAGTGGATCATCAGATAACGAAGGGAAACCCCGAAGAATTCAAGATTTCAAGATTTATTCGTTCGCGATTTTGCCGCGCGGTTTTTTAGCAAAGAGTGTTTAGAGTTTGAAATTAACGTCAACAAAGAGAGGGAGCAGGCAATGCCACCGAGATATGTCATCACATTGTGCGACGGGCCTACATGCATCCATAAGAGGTCCAAGGAACTGGAAGTAGCGATTGAAAGCGAATTGGCCAAGCGGGAGTTGACCGATAAGGTCAGGGTCCATTTGTCCGGCTGTCTGGGGATGTGCGCCAAGGGTCCTGTCATGGTCGTGAATCCCCAATACACGATTTACGGCGGCGTCACCGCGGCCGATATCCCGGAAATCATCGAGAGCCATATCGGCAGGAGAAAACCCCTGGCCAGGCTCGCCGTGGATGAAGACCATTTGTTCAACAGGTTTTTCAGGGTGTTCGGGGACGTGAATTTTTTCGGCAGGCAGATGAGGATCGTCCTGCGCAATTGCGGCATTATCGACCCGGAGAATATCGACGACTATCTTTCTGTGCGGGGCTATGAGGCCCTGGGCAAGGTTTTGACCGAATTGACTCCGGCAGAGGTCATCAGCCAGGTGAAACGTTCGGGTTTGAGGGGCCGGGGGGGCGCGGGTTTCCCCACGGGTATCAAATGGGAACTGACCGCCCGTCAGCAATCGGGCGAAAAATATCTGATTTGTAATGCCGATGAGGGGGATCCGGGCGCGTTCATGGACAGGAGCACCATTGAAGGAGATCCCCACACGGTTCTGGAGGGTATGATCATCGGCGCTTATGCCATCGGCGCCAAAAAAGGTTTTATCTATATCCGCGCGGAATATCCTCTGGCGATCGAAAGGCTCAAGAAGGCCATCGCGGCCGCCAGAAAAGAAGGCTTTTTGGGGGACAACATCCTGGGTTCCGATTTTTCCTTTGATATCGAGATCAGGCTGGGGGCGGGGGCGTTTGTCTGCGGCGAGGAGACCGCCCTGATCCATTCGGTGGAAGGGCATCGCGGCATGCCGCGGCCGCGGCCGCCGTATCCGTCCGTCCAGGGGCTTTTTGACGCGCCGACTTTGATCAACAACGTCGAAACCTGGGCGAATATCCCTGTCATTATTCTCGACGGGGCGGAGTGGTTCAGTTCCATCGGCACGGAAAAGAGCAAGGGGACCAAGGTGTTCGCCCTGGCCGGAAAGATCAAAAACACCGGCTTGATCGAGGTGCCCATGGGAGTGACGCTGCGTTCCATCATTTACGATATCGGCGGAGGGATTCCCAACAACAAAAAATTCAAGGCACTGCAGACCGGAGGGCCGTCCGGCGGATGCCTGTCCGAGGATTATCTGGATACGAAAATCGATTATGAATCCCTGGCGGCGGCCGGTTCGATCATGGGATCGGGCGGCATGATCGTCATGGATGAGGATTCCTGCATGGTCAATATCGCGCGGTTTTTCCTGGAATTCACGCAGAATGAGTCCTGCGGGAAATGCACGCCATGCCGGGAAGGCACCAAGAGGATGCTGGAGATCCTCACGCGCATCAGCGAGGGCAAGGGCCGGGAAGGGGACATCGAGAAACTGGAGCGGCTGGGTCATCTTATCAAGAAGGCCTCGCTCTGCGGGCTGGGGCAGTCGGCGCCAAACCCCGTCTTAAGCACCATCAAGAATTTCCGGCAGGAATACGAGGACCATATCCGGTTGAAGAAATGCCGCGCGGGCGCCTGTTCGGCGCTTTGCGGCTACGAGATCACCGACTCTTGCGTCGGATGTACGGCCTGCAAAAAAGCCTGCCCTGTGGGCGCGATCACGGGAAATCCGAAGGCCGCTCACAGGATAGACCAGGAGAAGTGCATCAAGTGCGGAGCGTGTCTGGAGATATGCAAATTCAGCGCGATCAAACGCGGATAAATCAATTGAGGCCGCAGTTATGGAAGGAGTTCCATAAGGTGAGGCGTCATTAAAGGAGAAAATCATGGAAGGCAAAAAAATAACGATCTCTATCGACGGGAAGCTTTATCAGACCCAGGAGGGCCTGACGATCATGCAGGCCGCCGACCAGATGGGGTTCCATATCCCGCGCTTGTGCTATCACCCAAAACTTTCGATTGAAGGCGCCTGCCGCGTCTGTATCGTTGAGGTCGAAGGCATGAGATCCTATGTGGCCTCCTGCGCCTACCCCGTATCCGACGGCATGAAAATCCACACCAATACCCAGGAGATCCGCCGGGCGAGGCGCGATATCGTGGAATTGATCCTGGATAACCATCCTCAGGACTGCCACACCTGCGAACGCGACAGCAATTGTGAATTGCAGAGACTCGCTTCGTCGATGGGTATCCGCAAGCGCCATTTCGAAGGAGAGCGCAAGCAGTACGACAAGGACCTTTCATCGACGTCGGTTGTCCGCGATCCCAACAAATGCATCCTTTGCGGCCGCTGCGTGCGCATATGTTCGGAGGTCCAGAAGATATCCAATCTCGGTTTCGCGCACAGGGGTTTTCAGACCGTCGTGATGCCGGCCTACAACATGCCGTTCAAAGACAGTGTCTGCACGGCGTGCGGGCAGTGCATCAATGTCTGTCCGACCGCGGCGTTCGTGGAAAAAGTGTACACGCAGGACCTTTTTCAGAAACTCAATGACCCCAAGATCGTCAAGGTGGCGCAGATTGCTCCGTCCGTGCGGGCGGCCATCGGCGAGGCTTTTGGCCTGGAGGCTGGCCGCGCCATGGAGAAGGAACTGACGGCGGCCCTCAGGCGCCTGGGATTCGATTACGTGTTCGATACCCAGTTCTCAGCCGACCTGACCATTATGGAGGAAGCCAGCGAATTTCTGGAGCGGCTGCAGGGCAAGGGCAAATTGCCCATGGTCACCTCCTGTTCGAGCGCCTGGATGAAGTGCGTCGAGCAGTTTCATCCGGACATGCTGGAGAATATCTCCACCTGCAAATCGCCGATGTCCATGATGGGCGCTTTGATCAGGACCTATTTTGCCGATAAGATCAAAAAAGAACCCAAGGACATCCTGAGCGTGGCGATCATGTGCTGCACCGCTAAAAAATATGAGGCTGCCCGCCCGGAGCTGATGGTGAATGGATTGCCGGCGGTGGATATGGTTGTCACGACCCGGGAGATCGCCTGGATGATCAAATCCGCCGGGATCGATCTCCTGCATATCAAGGGCGAGGATTTTGACGAGCCCCTGGGGCTCTCATCCGGGGCCGGCGTTATTTTCGGCGCCACGGGCGGAGTCATGGAGGCGGCGATCCGGACCGCCTATGAGCTTTACACGGGTGAGACCTTGCTGGATATAGAGCTCGAGTCTTTGAGAGGTTTTCAGGGGATCAAGGAAGGCGCGATCACCATCGACGGCAAAGAGATCCGCGTCGCGGTGGCCCACGGTTTAGGCAATGCCGTGACGCTTTTGGATATGGCGCGCAAGGAGCCGGAAAAATACCATTTTATCGAGATCATGGGATGTCCGGGCGGATGCATCGGCGGAGGCGGACAACCTTACGCCGGCCTGAATTCCATTCCGCTCGATGAAGAATGCCTGAAGAAGAGGGCGCATGCTCTTTATGACCTGGATAGAGGCAAGACCATCCGCAGGAGCCATGAAAATCCGGATGTCCAGAGGCTTTATAAGGAGTTTTTGGGCAGGCCTTTGAGCGCCAAGTCCCACCAGTTGCTGCATACGCACTACAAAGCCAAGGAGCCCAGGGGGATCATCCCGCAGGAACTGAAAGTCCGATGATCCGGCCCTCCCTTGTTCATGCCGAATGGCGGTTGTTTGTTTGAAACCAAATGAGTTTTTAGTTTAATCGCAGATGGAGAAAAGATGATAACGACAGAAGACAGGAAAGCGGTTTTGAAAGAGTTCATGCAAAAGGTCAAAGAGCAGAAGCATCCGGAGTCCCAGCTGATCGCGATTTTGCACAAGGCCCAGGAACTCTACGGTTATCTGGAGCAGCCCGTGATGGATGAGATTGCCCTGACGATGAATATCCCTACGGCGCACATCTGGGGAGTGGCCACATTCTATCACTATTTTAATTTGAAGCCCAAGGGGCGGCATACAATCTCCGTCTGCCTGGGGACAGCCTGTTACGTTAAAGGCGCCGGGCAGGTCCTGGAGGCCATTAAAAAAGAGCTTAAGCTTGAGATCGGGCAGACAACCCAGGATGGGATGTTTACCCTGGCTGAGACACGCTGTCTGGGCACCTGCGGGCTCGCGCCCGTCATGATGATCGATGAAAAGATCTACGGCAATCTGACGCCGAAGAAAACAGTCGAAATATTGAATAGCTTTAAAAAATAACAGTCTTTAAGAGCCGGCAAGGCATTCTTCTTCAACTTCTTTGAGTAACGATATGAAATATATCGACGAACGGAAAATCAAGGATCTGCTGGTTCACGCCGCCAAAACGTCGCGCGCGGATGTCGAGGCGATCCTGGAGCGCAGCCGGAGGCTCAAAGGCCTGAGCCTTGAGGAGACGGCGGCGCTTCTGACTGTTTCAGACGCTGATTTGATTGCCAAGATCTTCGCCGCCGCGGCCTGGGTGAAAAATGAGATCTATGGCAGCAGGGTCGTGTTATTCGCGCCGCTCTACACCAGCAATCACTGCGTCAATCAATGCCGTTATTGCGCGTTTCAAAGCGGCAACCGGGATATCCAGAGAAAGGCCTTGAGCCGGGATGAGATCACGCGGGAAGTCGCCTGGCTTTTGAAGAGAGGGCATAAGAGGCTTTTGATCGTGGCCGGGGAATTCGACACGCGCGAGGATCTCCTGGTCGACAGTTATGTGGAGGCTATCGAAACGGCGTATGAGGTGTGCGTGGGCCCTCACCGCATCCGGCGTATCAATATCAATTGCGCGCCTCTGAGCGTGGAAGGTTTCCAGAGGCTTAAAAAAGCGGGCATAGGGACTTATCAGGTTTTTCAGGAAACTTATCACGAAGAGACTTACAGGAGCCTGCATCCCGGCGGCCCGAAAAGCGACCCCGACAACCGCTTGGACGCCGTGGACCGCGCTTTTTCCGCCGGAATCGATGATGTGGGTATCGGCGTGCTGTACGGTCTCTATGATGACCGGTTTGAGACGCTGGCCCTTTTGGAACATATCCGGCATCTTGAGGAAACGTTCGGCATCGGGCCCCACACGGTGTCTGTTCCCCGGATTGAGCCCGCGGCGGGCGTCGACGACGGTTTTCATCAGGCCCACAGGGTCGGGGATGAAGAGTTTAAAAAGACCGTGGCTGTCCTGCGCTTGTCGATTCCCTATACCGGCATTATTTTATCGACGCGGGAAACCCCGGAATTGCGCAATGAGCTGTTCACCTTGGGCGTTTCTCAGGTGAGCGCCGAGTCCAGGACTTCCCCGGGCGGCTACAGCGCGCCTCCGGAGGCGGAGCAATCGCAGTTTTTTGTGAATGACGGCAGGACCCTGGATGAGATCATTTCTTCTTTGCTGGACAAAAAACTTTTGCCCAGTTTCTGCGCCGCCTGTTACCGCAAAGAGCGGACGGGCAAGGTTTTTATGGATCTGGCGAAACCCGGCACCATCAAAGGCAAATGCCAGATGAACGCCCTGATCACACTCCGGGAATATCTGGATGATTTCGCGTCGCCTGAAACACGGCGCCGGGGATACCGGTTGATCGAGGAGGCCAGGAATTCCCTGGATGAGGAGTCCCGACGCAGGCTGGGATTGTTCTTTGAGGGTATCGAAAAGGGGACCAGGGACGAATATGTCTGAACGGGATGTTCTTATAGACCGCTTGTCTGAAAGCCCTTTGCCGGACGCCAGGGACCTGGTGAGGCTTTTGTCTTTATCCCGGGACGAGGCGCAAGCGCTGTTTCAAAGGGCTGATGACGTCCGGCGGACGGCTTGCGGAGACGGGATTTTGCTCCGGGCCCTTGTCGAATTTTCGAACCGCTGCAGCCGCCGGTGTTTTTATTGCGGTTTGCACAAAGAGCGCGCAGCATTGAAGCGTTATCAGATGACCTCAGAGGAGATCCGCGCCTGCGTCGCTCAAGTCGCGGACAAGGGCATCAAGACCGTTGTTTTGCAGTCGGGAGAGGATGACGCCCTGGATGCCGAATGGCTGGCGGATGTCATTGCTTCCTTGAAATCCTGTTACGATATCGCGGTCACGTTGTCCTGCGGCGAAAAAAGCGAAGAGGTCTATGATTTGTGGCGCCGGGCAGGCGCGGACCGGTATCTTTTGAAGATCGAAACGTCCAATCCGGCCCTCTATAAAAAGATGCATCCGGACATGAGCCTTGAGAACAGGGTCTATTGTCTGCGTGTTTTGAGGGACCTGGGTTATCAGGTGGGTTCAGGGTCTTTGGTCGGCCTTAAAGGGCAGTCCCTGGAAGATCTGGCGGCGGATATCATTTTTTTCAAAGTCCATGATTTTGATATGCTGGGGATAGGCCCTTTTATCCCGCACCCTCAGACGCCTCACGCTGCCTGCCGGCAGGGGGATATCCTTTTGACGTTGAAAATGCTGGCTCTGACCAGGATCATGACCAGAAATCCTCATATGCCGGCGACAACCGCGATTGGCAGCGTCGAGGAGGGCCGCGACCACAGGTTGAGCGCCCTGAAGGCAGGGGCTAATGTCGTGATGCCGAATTTCACGCCTGCGGCCTACAGACCGTTGTATGAGATCTACCCGCACAAACGGTGCCTCAGTGAGCAGCCGGGAGCCTGCGTGCCTTGTCTGGAAGGTATGGCGGGAGAATTGGGCCGGTTCTTAGATTACGGCAGGGGGGATTCCATCAGGTCCTGTTCCTGAAGTTTCGCGGATTTTGCCCGTGACGTTTTGCGTGATATAATAATCCCTGAAAAACCGGCCGGAAATGTCGCCGCCGGGAGGGGGAAAAAGGCGCGGCTTGTTTTTTCAAGTCAACGCCACTTGAGAAAGGGGTAAAGCATGGCTGGAAAAATTCTGATCATCGATGACGATGCCGATTACGTGGAAGCGATGAACACGCTGTTGACCGCGAAAAACTATCAGGTGATCTCGGCCCCTGACGGCCAGGAGGGATTCAAGAAGGCCAAAGCCGAGTCTCCGGACCTGATCCTGCTGGATGTCATGATGACGCATAAGAGCGAAGGGTTTGACGTGGCGCGGAGCTTGAAGGGGGATGAGGCAACCCGGCAGATCCCCGTTGTCCTTATCACCGGTATTCGCAGGGAAATGAACCTTCCGTTCGGTTTTGAAGCCGATCCGGATTGGCTGCCTGTCAAGACTGTCCTGGAGAAGCCCATCAAACCGGATGTTCTTCTGAAGGCCGTTGAAGAAAACATCAAAAAGTAGAATTTCCAATCCGTCCGGCGATCATGGGGGAACCGGATCTACCGGGCATTTTGAGATTCGGAATTTCAAAAGAGGTGTTGTATGGACAAAGCCATTATGATCATTCATATGCATCAGCGCAGGGAATCCGCGCCCAAGGTCCAGGAAACCCTGACGGATTTCGGCTGTATTATCAAAACCCGTCTGGGCGTGCACGACGGAGTCCTGGATAAGTGTTCTGACGAGGGCCTGATCCTTTTGGAATTGGTAGGCCCTGCCGCGCAAACGCAGTCCCTGGAGGCGCGTCTTCAAGCCCTTCCCGGAGTCAAGACGAAAACTGTCGGTATTCCGCTTTAAAAAATTAAGAATTAAGAATGAAGAATGAAGAATGGGCGTATAGCGTATGGCTTATAGCAAAGACAGAAATCAGAGATCCGAAGGACGAGAGACGAAAAACAATTAAGAATTAAAAATTAAGAATGAAGAATGATTTAGGTGCTAGGGGCTAGGTGTCAGGGACTAACTAGAACCTAAACCCTAGTCCTTACGCCGGTTATCTTTCCATGATCAAAACTCCTAAATCCCTGCGTTTGCATATCGGCCTGTTCGGCCGCACGAATGTCGGGAAATCCAGCTTCCTGAATTATGTCTGCGGCCAGGATGTGGCCATCACCTCTCACATCCCCGGCACAACGACTGATGTCGTGGAAAAGCCCATGGAGCTCCTGCCTTTGGGCCCCGTTGTTTTTTTGGATACCGCCGGGCTTGATGATTCTTCAGACCTGGGGGTTTATCGCATCCAGAAGACCAGGAAAGTCTTCGATCGTTCGGACGTGATCTGTCTTTTGACCGAGGCGGATGCCTGGGGTGAATACGAAGAAGACGTGGCGCGGGAAGCCTCTGTCAGGAATATCCCCGTTCTTGTTGTGATCAATAAAACCGATCTCAAGAAACCTTCCGAGGCCTTTCTGGAAACTCTCAAACCGCTCTTCCAGCGGATTCTTTCCTGCAGCTGCGCGGACAGACAGGCCAGGGATCCTTTTGTCCACGCTTTTAAGGCCCATCTTATTGAAATTTCTCCGGAGGAATTTTTGAATCCGGCGGATCTCGTGGGGGACCTGGTCCCTTCCGGAGGCACAGCCGTTTTTGTCGTCCCCATTGATCTGGAAGCGCCTCGCGGCCGCCTGATCCTGCCGCAGGTGCAGGCCATCCGGGACGCGCTGGACCACGATATCTCTGTTGTTGTTGTCAAGGAAAGCGGCATCAAAAGGGTCCTGGATAATCTCAAAAATCCTCCGGACCTGGTCGTTTGCGATTCCCAGGCTGTTTTTGAAATGGTGTCAGCCCTGCCTGAGAATGTTAAATGCACGACGTTCTCAATCCTTTTTTCCAGGTTCAAGGGGGATCTGCTGGAAGCTGTGCGCAGCGTAGGCGTCATCAAGGGCCTTGCGGCCGGGGACAAGATTCTTATCGCCGAGGCTTGCACCCATCACGCCATCGAAGGGGATATTGGCCGCGTAAAGATCCCCCGATGGATGAAAAAATACACGGGCCTGGATCTGGAAATCCATGTTTGCTCGGGCAGGGATTTTCCGGAAGATATTCAGCGCTATAAGCTTGTGGTCCACTGCGGCGCCTGCATGTTCACGCGCCGGGAAATGCTGGCCCGTATTGAGAAGGCCAGGGAGGCAGGCGTGGCTATGACCAATTACGGCGTCTGTATTTCTTTTCTTCAGGGCGTCCTGGAAAGAGTTTTGTCTGCGTTTCCCTCCGCGCGAGAGTGCTTCCCCAAAGCGGAAAAGATCCCTTCTTAGAAAAGAGCCGATTTTTGAAGGTTCTGTTTTTGTCTCTAAAAGGAGGATTCGGACTCCCTATTCTTTTTTATTTTCTTTTGATATTATTTTGTTATAATATATAGGATTTTTTTATGACAAGGAGCGGCCCCGCTTTACCCGCCTTAAACGGATGTATCTTGTTGTTCTCCGCAGAGATACCGGCTTTATGCAAAGGCAGAGGGGATAGGAATGAAACCGGGAAAAACCCCTTGCCAGGCTCCATTTTATTGAAGATTTTCAAATGAAGGAGGCTTTATGGGAGCAGTGCATTTGAGCGATGCCAATTTCAAAAAAGAGGTCCTGGAATCCAAAGTTCCCTGCCTGGTCGATTTTTGGGCGGAATGGTGCGGGCCTTGCCGGAGAGTGGCTCCTGTCATTGAGGAGATCGCCGAAGAATTTCAGGGGAAGTGCAAGGTCGCCAAGCTGAATGTGGACGAAGGCGGCAAGACCGCTTCCGATTACGGAGTGATGTCTATCCCGACGTTGATGTTTTTCAAGGATGGCCAGGTCGTCGAACAGATTGTCGGAGCTGTCGCCAAAGAGGAATTGAAGACCAAAATAGAGGAGCTTCTGGGCTAAATATGGACGCCATCGGACTCATCAGAGAAAAGGCCAGGAAACAGTCAAAGACGATTGTTCTGCCTGAAGGCCATGACGAACGCGTGCGCAAGGCCGCTGCGTTCATTGAGAAGGAAGGGATCGCCAAGGTGATCCTGCTGGAGAAGGGCAAGCTGGATCCGCGCAAGATCGAGGAATACACGGACTTATATTATCAGCTCAGACAGCATAAGGGCATTTCCCGCGAGGAATCGCGGGACACGGTTTCTCAGCCCGTTTTTTACGGCGCGATGATGGTACGCCAGGGGCTGGCCGACGGTTTTGTTTCCGGCGCGGATACGACAACGCCGGATGTGGCCAAAGCGGCTTTGTATTGCCTGGGTATCGACCGCCGGATCGCGACGATCTGCAGCTGTTTTATCATGGTCATTCCCAATTGCCGTTACGGCGAAAACGGCGTTTTGCTTTTCGCGGATTGCGGCATCATTCCCGATCCCACGACCCGCCAGCTCTCGCAGATCGCCATCTCAACCGCCGAACTGGGCCGCAAGGTCCTCGGGATTACGCCCCGGGTCGCGATGCTGAGTTATTCGACCAAGGGGTCTGCGACGGGCCGTTTTGTGGAAAGGATCCGTGAGGCCACGGCTATGCTTCATGAGATGGCGCCTGATTTGGCCGTAGACGGAGAGTTGCAGGTGGATGCCGCCATCGTTCCCGAGGTCGCCAGGCATAAGAATCCGGGCAGCCCGATCCAGGGTGACGCGAATATCCTTTTGTTTCCCAACCTCGAAGCCGGGAATATTTCTTACAAACTGGTCGAGCGCCTGGCCGGCGGTCGCGCCCTGGGCCCGCTTTTGATGGGCCTGGTTAAGCCCTGCAGCGACCTGTCACGCGGGTGCAGCTGGGAGGATGTGGTGGACTGCGCCGCGGTGACCGCCATCCGCTGTCAGTCCGAAGTGGAAGGCGAGGGGATATGAAAGGCCGCAAAATCCTCGTCATTAATTCCGGAAGTTCGTCCATTAAATACCGTCTTTTCGACGCGGCGAAGAATGGAGACCGCGCCGCCCACTTCAGGCTTTTGGCCAAGGGCCTGATTGAGAAGATCGGTCACAAGGATTCAGGCGTCCACGATCACAAACAGGGCATCCAGGTTCTCCTGGACACCTTGGTCAACGGTCAGGGCGCCGCCATTAAAGATCTGCGGGAGATCTGGGCCATCGGACACCGCATTGTCCACGGCGGGGAGGCTTTCAAAAAACCCACGCAGATCACCGCGGAAGTGATGGCCAAGATCCGGGAATGTTTTGAGCTCGCCCCTCTCCACAATCCGGCCAATTACGCCGGAGTAGAGGCCTGCCAATCGCTCCTGCCGGAAATCCGTCAGGTCGCTGTTTTTGACACGGCGTTCCATCAGACGCTGCCGGAACACGCCTATATTTACGGGCTTCCGTACGAATATTATGAAAAATACAATCTCAGGAAATTCGGCTTTCACGGCACCAGCCATCAGTATGTGGCCCACGAAGCGGCCAGGCTTCTGAAAAAACCGCTTCGGAAACTGAAGATTATCACCTGTCATTTAGGCAACGGCTGCAGCATTGCCGCGGTCAAACACGGCCAATCCGTGGACACCAGCATGGGGTTCACGCCTTTGGAGGGGCTGGTGATGGGCACGCGTTGCGGCGACATCGATCCGGCTTCCGTGATCTTTCTGGCGGACAAGGAAAAAGCGAGCCTGGAGGAGATCGACCGGGTCCTGAATTATAAAAGCGGGCTGAAAGGTATTTCCGGGTTGAGCAATGATATGCGGGAGATCTGGGAGGCCGCGCAGAAGGGCCACCACAGGGCGCGCCTGGCGTTCGATATTTTCACCTACCGCATCAAGAAATATATCGGCAGTTATATCGGGGCTATGGGCGGGGTGGATGTGATCGTGTTTACGGCCGGCATCGGCGAAAATGAGGCGCATGTCCGTAACCGCATCATGAAAGGTTTTTTTGATTTTCTGGACAGGAGGAAGGTGAAGGTGCTGGTGATCCCGACGAATGAGGAACTCATGATCGCCAAGCAGACGTATCATCTTTTGAATTCTTAAAGGAAACCGGAAAAGGGAGAAAAATCCTCAAGGGCCCGTAGGAAAACTGGTTTTCGGCTCTTGGAATTTCCATGAAGGGGGACATCTCAATGTATCGTATGATGTGTAAGTCCAAGATCCACAGGGCGAAGATAACCGCGACACTTCTCTATTACGAGGGGAGCATTGCCATTGATACGGACCTTCTGGAGGCGGCCAATATTCTGCCCGGAGAAAAAGTCGAGGTCTTGAATCTCAATAACGGTTCCCGCATTGAAACATACGCGATCGCCGGAAAGAAAGGTTCGGGCGAGATGTGCCTGAACGGCCCGTCGGCCAGGTCCGGCTGCGAGGGTGATGAGATTATCGTTTTGACCTACGCCCTGGTCCCGGAAAATGAGGCCAAGGCTTCCAAGATCAATGTTGTCTATGTCGATGCCTCAAACAAAATTAAGGATAAGGTTTTACGGTGACCCTTCCCTGCGACGCAGGTCCGCCCCTGTCGCCCGCTTAGGCGATCAGGAGCGGCTTGTTTTGGCGCAGATGGAGGAGATCATGCGGCTTTCCGGAGGCATAGGCCTGGCCGCGCCGCAGGTAGGCCTTAACCGCCAGATGATCATCGTGGACGTAGGGCAGGGGCTTGTCGTCCTGGCCAACCCGCGTATTTTGAAAAAATGGGGTTCCGCCGTGCTGGAAGAAGGTTGTTTGAGCCTTCCGGGGATCTATGTCCGGGTCAAGCGCGCCAAAAAAATCCGCGTGTGCGGATTCAATGAGAAAAATGAAAAGGTCGTCCTGATGGCCGAGGATATTTTTGCCCGCGCCCTGCAGCATGAGATCGACCATTTGCGCGCGAAGCTCATTTTTGACCACGCGAATTTTTTTGAAAAGCTTAAACTCAAGAAGAAGTTGAAAGCGTTGAAGTTGAATGAAGCGGCCGCCCAAAAAGCCGCGGCGGCTTTCTAAACCCGCCTCAACCCGCCATCGTGGAGGTGCATCGTGGATTGTCCCAGCAAAGAAAATAACGCCTCAAATTGCTCCTGCGATTATGATCCTTGCCCTAGAAAAGGCAGGTGCTGTCAGTGCGTGGCTTATCATCGTAAAGACAAACAGCTGCCCGCCTGCTTGCGCGAAATAGAATGACGGCAAGAGGGCCTGATTTTCAGGCGAGGGAAGGAATTAAGGTGATTCCATGATGTATGATGTCGTCATTATCGGCGCGGGTCCCGCGGGCCTTACGGCGGGTCTTTACGCGGGCCGCTCAAAACTAAAGACACGGATCCTGGAGAAGCATGAGGCCGGGGGTCAGGTCCTTTTGACGGAGCTCATTGAAAATTATCCGGGCGTGTATCAGATGAATTCCTTCGATTGGGTGGAGATTTTAAAAAAACAGCTCAAGGACTTGGAGCGCGTGGAAATGCAGGAAGGCGCGGCTGTTGATAAGCTTGAGAAGATCGAGAGGGGGTTTCGGATCCACGCGCGGCGGCAGGCAAAAGGACCGGCGGAAATCCTGGAAACGCGCAGTGTGATTTTGGCCGTCGGCGCCAAGCCCAGGAAACTGGGGGTGCCGGGGGAGGAAAGGCTGATCGGCAAGGGTGTTTCTTTTTGCGCGACCTGCGACGGCCCGCTGTTTAAGGACAAGGATGTTGTACTGGTCGGAGGCGGAGAAACGGCCCTTGAAGAGGCCGTGTATTTGAGCCGTTTTGCCAAGACCGTCACGATCCTCCATCGCCGTTGCGGGTTAAGGGCTTCAGCCTTGATGCAGGAACGCGTGGCCAAGGAAAGAAAAATCCGGCTGAAACTGGAGTTTGTGCCTGTCGAGGTTTTGGGCAGCGCGCGGGTGGAGGGCTTAAAGATCAGCCATGTGGAAGACCGGCATATCGAGACGCTGCCTTGTGACGGAATTTTTGTTTTTATCGGTTTTGACCCTGATACGTCTTTTTTAGGGCCGGACCTTGTGGTAGAGAATGGCTATATCCTTACCGATGAGCAGATGGCGACTTCTCTGGCAGGGGTTTTCGCGTGCGGAGATTGCCGGAAAAGGCCTTTTAATCAGGTGGTGACCGCCTGTTCGGAAGGAGCCATCGCCGCGTTTTACGCGTCCCGCTACCTCGAACAGACAAGCCCTTAAGCCTCATGAAAAAAACGGTCTCTTTCATTTTGAGGATCAGCATAACCCTGGGTTTGCTGATCTTTTTATTTGCGCGCACGGATACGCGCCAGCTTTTGACCGTCGTTAAGCAGGCGGACGGACGGTATCTGGCCGCGGCCTTCTTTCTGTTTTTTTTGCTCAATGTCCTGGTATTTTTGAGATGGCTGATCCTTTTGAGAGGCCGCAGGGTAAAGGTCAATCCTTTGCGCCTGTTTTTGTCCTATCTGGTATCGTTGTTCTTCAATTTGATCTTTCCCAGCACGATCGGCGGGGATACGGTCAGGACCCTGGATATCGCCAAACATACCGGGACTCCTTCCAGCAGTATCCTGGCCACCGTGGTCTTAGACAGGGTCAGCGGATTTTTTGGATTGGTGACCGTGCTGGTTTTTTCCCTTTTTTTCGGGTACAAGGTTTTCAATGATCCCAGCATTCTGTGGGCGACAGGGTTGCTTTTGCTGCTGGTTTTGTTATTCAGCGCCGTGATGTTTTCCGGCCGTTGCTTTGGCCTGTGCGTGAAATGGCTGCCGTCAGGCTCCCGGGTCCGGGCCTATCTGCAAAAGATCCATCAGGAGACCAAGGCGTACAGGGGCCGGCAGTCCGCGCTTTGGAGCGCGTGGTTTTTGTCTTGCCTGACACATGTGGGTCTGGCCTTTGTGTATGCCTGGGTGGCGCGCGCCCTGGGGCTGGAGATCCGCCTGGTCTATTTTCTGATCTTTGTGCCGATGATCAGCGTATTTTCTTCGCTTCCGTTTTCCGTGGGCGGGCTGGGGCTCAGAGACACGGCGTCGGTCTTTGTCTTCGCCAAGATCGGCGTGGCGAAAGAAAGCGCCTTTGCCATGTCTTTGGCCAATTTCGGATTCATGCTTGTTCTGGGTATCCTGGGGATTTTAAGCTATGTCCTTATTCTATATCGTCGACGGGTATAATGTGATCAAACGGTCGGATCGTTTTGCCGACCTTTCTTTGAGAGAGGCGCGCGCGCGTTTTTTTGTTTTCCTGGAATCCCGCAGGCCCCATGGTTCTTTGCGCAACCGGCTCATCGTGGTTTTCGACGGTTCGCCGGAGGTGTTCGGTTTCCGGGAGGATACGAGTTTTGAGGTTGTCTTCACTTCCGGGGAATCCGCCGACGACAAGATCAAGTCCCTTGTCGAAGGCCTTTCCAGCGACGCCAAACGGGCGGTTGTTGTGACGGATGACAGGGACCTGGCCCGTTCGGTGAGGCTTAAAGGCGCCCGGATCATGAGCGTGGGGGATTTTTTAGGAAAACCTCAGCGTAAAGAGCGCGCCCGGCGTTCGCAGTCCGCCGCCCCCGATGCCGGGAACACCTTGAATGTCGTCGAACGCGAACGCATTACCGAGGAGTTCAGGAAGCTATGGTTAGGCCCCTGATGGTCAGCGCTTGCCTGGCGGGAGTTTGTTGCGTGTATGACGGCACGCATAATCTCAGGCCAACTGTCGAGCGTCTTTGTAAGGAAGGGAAAATTTTTTTATTCTGTCCGGAAATCCTGGGCGGCTTAAAGGTGCCCCATCCGCCTTCTGAAATGCGCGGAGGCGACGGCTTCGACGTCCTGAAAGGCTCGGCCGTTGTTGTTTCACGCGACGGGGAGGATGTGACGAAGTTTTTTATTAGAGGGGCCCGGCGTTCCCTGGAATTCGCGTGGCGGCATGGCGTGAAGAAAGCGGTCTTGAAAGCCAAAAGCCCTTCTTGCGGCTGCGGGGAGGTGTTTGACGGAACATTCTCAAAGACCCTGATTGCGGGTTTCGGCGTGACAGCCGCCCTTTTGAAACAGAACGGCATCGAGGTCATCAACGACGTTGATTTTCTTAAGAACAAGTCAGAAGTCAGAAGTCGGAAATCTGACGTCTGAAACCAGAAGACCGAAGGCGGAAATGGCTAAATCGAAAAGCGATTATTGGATCAAATTTCTCGGAACGGCAGGCGCCCGCTTTGTCATGATCCGTCAGCTGAGGTCTTCCGGCGGTCTGTGGATCCAGGCGGACGATACGCGTGTTTTGGTTGACCCCGGGCCGGGAAGCCTTGTCCGATGTTCTTCGTCCAGGCCGAAACTTGACCCCACGACCTTAAACGCCATTATTCTGACGCATCGGCATCTGGACCACGCCAACGATATCAATGTCATGATCGAAGCCATGACGGAAGGCGGGTTCAAAAAGCGGGGCGTGGTTTTTGTCCCGCAAGACGCCCTGGATCCGGAAAACTACGTCATTTTCAGATACGCCCGGGAATTTCCCGGCAAGATCGAGATCCTGAAACCTCATCAAGCCTATGCGGCCGGAAATTTTTCTTTTGAGACCTCCGGTGAATTGAAGCATCCCTGCCAGACGTACGGCCTGAAATTCAAGATGAAAGAGACGCGCGTTTCCATCTTGTCGGACACGGAGTATTTTGAGGGCCTGGCGGAGATGTTCGCCTGCGACCTCCTGATTGTCAATGTCGTTTTTTTTGAGCCAAGGCCGGGGATCCAGCACTTGAACCTGGGCGATATCAAAAAATTGATCGCCCGCATGGAACCAAAAAAGACCATTCTGACGCATTTCGGCATGACTATGCTCAAGGCCCATCCACACGAACTCGCCAGGCAGTTGAGCTGGGAGACGGGGTTGGACGTGGAAGCTGCCCGGGACGGAATGAAATTGGAATTTTAGGGCGTTTTAAAAGAAGGCGAGGGGGGGCTAAAGATGACAGACCTATTCATTGCCATGAGGCCCAAACAATGGGCCAAGAACCTGATCCTGTTCGCGGGAATTATTTTTTCCGGCTATTTTTTTGATCCTGCCAGGATCCTGGTCGTCCTGACTGCCACCGCTGTTTTTTGCGCGGCTTCCAGCGGTTTGTATCTGATTAACGACGTCCTGGACGCAGAGATCGACCGGAGGCATCCTGTGAAGAGACACAGGCCTGTGGCTTCCGGCCGCCTTAAGTCTTCGGTGGCCCATGGCCTGGGATATGCGCTCGCGCTCTGGGCCGTCTTCGCGGCTTTTCTTCTGAACCGGCCTTTCGGCCTGGTCCTTTCAGCCTACGTGGCCCTGGAATTCCTTTATTCGGTGAGCCTGAAGAATGTCGTGATCCTGGATATCTTCTGTATTGCCGCCGGCTTTTTCCTGCGCGTGATCGCCGGGGCCGTCGTCATCGATGTGCCGATTTCCCACTGGCTCCTGATCTGTTCCACGTTTTTATCCCTGTTTCTCGCCCTGGCCAAGCGCCGCAGTGAAATCGTGCTTCTGGAAACCCAGGCCGCCGACCACAGGCCTGTTTTGGCCCATTACAGCCTTCCTTTCATTGATCAGATGATGACGGTTGTGACCGCTTCGACGATCTTAAGCTATGTGTTCTACGCTTTTTCGCCTCAGACGGCGGAAAAATTTCATACGAGCAATCTCCAGTATTCGGTGATTTTCGTTGTTTACGGGATTTTTCGCTATCTCTACCTGGTTTTTCAAAAAAAAGAGGGGGGAGCTCCCGAGCGGGTCCTTTTTTCCGATAAACCCCTTTTGATGAATATGGTGTTCTACGTCGGCGCTGTCGTCGCGGCCGTTTATTTTTCATGACACCTTCCTTTTCTTCAAAAAGCCTCAAGCCCTACCTGGCGTTGGCGCTCCTTTGGTGCGCGCTTTCCGTTTTTTTTCTTTCGCGGGGACCCTTAGACCCCAAACCGTTTATCGGATTCCCCTTAGATGACGCCTGGATCCATTTCGATTTTTCCAGGAATCTCGCCTCGGGCAATTGTTTCGGTCTCAACCCCCAGGAACCCTCCAGCGGCAGCACGTCTCCTTTGTGGGTGCTTCTTTTGGCGGGGTTTTTCAACCTCGGGGTGCCGTTTGAGATCTCAGGCATCGCCCTGGGGATGCTTTTTCTTTTTTTGACGGCCCTGGTCATTTATAAAATGGCCTTTTTGATCACGGAGGATTCCCGGACGGCGTTCATTTCATCCATCCTTGTCCTGGTCTGCGGACGGTTTTTATGGGGAGTGTTCTCGGGCATGGAAGTCGCGCTTTTCTCTTTTTTGTCCGCGCTGGGGATCATGCTCCATCTCAAAAACATTCCTCAGGGGCGTTTGAGTCTTTTGCCGGCTGTTGTTTTTGGCCTGGCATCCCTGTCGAGGCCCGAAGGCCACCTGTTGTTCGCCCTGGCTTTTGTTGATCTGGCGGCGCGGAATTTCAGGCGGAAGCAGGGCCTGCGGTGGATGGCCGGATACCTGGTTATTTACGCGGCCTTGGTCCTTCCTTACATGGTCTTTTCCTGGCTGCTGACCCACAAACTGATCTGCAGCAGTTATTATTCCAAGATGCTTTTCACGTGGCGCGTCTCGGCCTTGCCCTATCTCAAAGGGTATGTGAAATATATCTTCTGGGACAATCCTTTTTTGGCCTTATTCCTCATTTCGGGCCTGCGCTACAGCTTGTCGCGCCGATGTTATCTGCTGGTGGCCTGGATGGTCCTCTACCCTTTGGCGGCATCGCAGGTCTCGCCCATCCTGATCCATCATGCCCGTTATCAAATGCCGCTTATCCCGCTTTACGCGATGGTGGGCTATTTCGGCCTGCGGAGACTTTTTTCCAGGCGCACGGCCCATGTTTATCTCGTCCTTGTCGTGGTCTGGGGCCTGTTTCAGGTCAATATCTGGGGGCAGAGATACACCAAAGACGCTCTCTCCTTCTACAAGCAGCATTTCCAGGTGGCCGGCTGGCTCAGAGAACATACCGCGCCGGCGGAGGCCGTGGCGACTAACGATATCGGCATCCTCTCATACGCGACAGGGAGGAAGGTTGTCGATCTTTGTGGTATAATAAATCCGGATATCATCAACATTCTGTCTTCCGACAGCCATCCCCGGTTTCAGCGCCGCATGTTATGGCATTATCTGGCCCGCCATCGCGTGAAATATCTGGCTTTCTACCGTTCGTGGTTTCCCTGGATGTATGACGAACGCTGTTTGAAAAAGGTCTATGAAGTCAATTATCCTTTCAATACCAGCGCGGCCTGCGACACGATGGAGGTCTTTGAGGTGTTATGCGTCGATTAAAATCCAAAGTCGCGGTCATCAAAACCCGCCCGGAGAGCGTCCTGGCGGATATCGGGCGGCTTTGCGGCCTCGCCGACATGCCCTTGGCCCTGGCCAAAGACAAGCCCGTGATCCTCAAGGATAATATTTCCTGGCATCTGCCTTTTTTATCCGCCAACACCACGCCGTGGCAGCTGGAAGGCGCGATCCTGGCTTTGAGGTCTTTCGGTTGGAATAACCTGTCCGCCGTCCATAACAACACCGTTGTCACAGATCCCCTGAAGGGGCTCAGGCTGAACAAGCTTTTTGCCGTTTACGAAAAATACGGCGTTCAGGAAAAATATAATTTCAACAAAGATCAGATCCGCTGGGTCCCCTACAGGCCGAAATTTAAAACGCGGGCCCTTCACCATGTTTACGGCCATGACGTGATGATCCCGGATTATTTCATCGGAAAGAATATCGTGCACCTGCCCACCGTCAAGACGCATATCTATACAACGACCACAGGCGCTATGAAGAACGCCTTCGGCGGCCTCCTGGGCACGCACCGTCATTACACGCACAGCTGGATCCACGCCGTGCTGGTCGATTTGCTTAAGATCCAGCAGGATATCCATAGCGGCATTTTCAGCATTATGGACGGCACGATCTGCGGATGCGGGCCGGGTCCCAGGACCATGCTGCCCGTGGAAAAGGGATACATGCTGGCGTCTTCGGATTCGGTGGCCATTGACGCTGTCGCGGCAAAGATGATGGGCTTTGATCCGCTCGCGATCCCCTACATCCGCATGGCGCATGAGGACGGCATCGGGGTCGGGGATCCGCGCTTGATCGAGATCGCCGGCGAAGATGTCGGTTCGGAGAATTTCCATTTTTACGTGGGGCAGAACATGGTCAGCCGTTTTGGAAAAACAGTCTGGTTCGGCCCTTTGCGGTATTTCCAGAAGTTGTTTTTCCGCACGCCGCTGGTCTATCTTTTCGTTTACGCTTCCTTTTTCTACCATGATTATATCTGGTGGCCTTTTATAGGACGCAGGAGACAAAAAAAGATCCTGGCTACGGGATGGGGAAGGCTTTTTCAGAAATATCCCTACTAGAAACCGGGGGACGAAACCAGTTCACAGGCCACGGGCCACAGTCGATGGTCCACAGTAACGTGAGGACGTGCGCTCGCTTCGCTCGCTAGGACGTCAGGACGTAGGACGAAAAAACAATTAAGAATGAAGAATTAAGAATTTGGCTTATAGCTTATAGCTTATGGCAAATGGCTTATAAAAAACGAAGTCAGAAGTCGGAAGTCTGACGTCTGAATTCAGAAGTCCGAAGTCCGAAGACCGAGAATCGAAGTTCAATTCTTCATTCTTAATTCTTAATTTTTAATTGTTTCTATGGTTTGGAATTTGGAAATTGAGTCAGTAAGTAACGGGCTAGCTAGAACCTAACCCCTAGTCCCTAAAGTTTTTGCCATATGCCCTTCGCTCTTAGCCATAGGCTATAAGCCGATGTTTGAACCTTTTCATTGACTTATCCCTGTTTGCCTGATTATAATACCTACGATACATTTTGGTTTCTTATGCTTGCTAAAGCGATAAAACGACGGGTGCCGAGGGGAAAAACCTTGGGCACCCGTTTCTTTTAATGAGGGCATAACTTAGGGAGCCGGTAGCCGTAGGCGGCGAACTAAGTTATAAGCCCCGAAGGGGCGGCCCGAATTAACCCCGTCACCTGCAAGCAAATTTCGTGAGAAATTTGCGCAGCTTCCAGGTGATCGGGGTGCCAGTAAGCATAACTAAAGGGAGCCGGTAGCCGTAGGCGGCGAACTAAGTTATAAGCCCCGAAGGGGCGGCCCGAATTAACCCCGTCACCTGCAAGCAAATTTCGTGAGAAATTTG
>JBAZMA010000004.1:0-187161 GCA_041649995.1 Candidatus Omnitrophota bacterium
GCCTCTGCCCCGGTTATGAGGGAATGATCAAGCATCAAAAAGTTCGGAGCCATCAACCTCTGGAAAAATGTGCTCTGAACTTTGCGAAGAGCATTCCCGAATCGCCTCTGCCCCGGTTATGAGGGAATGATCAAGCATCAAAAAGTTCGGAGCCATCAACCTCTGGAAAAATGTGCTCTGAACTTTGCGAAGAGCATTCCCGAATCGCCTCTGCCCCGGTTATGAGGGAAGAATTCCAGAAGAAATGATCGCCGGAAATTTGGGCTAAATCGAAAAAAAGGAGAGAGGATTTTGCAGAATTTAAATATCAAGGAAGAGCTCAGAAAACTTGCTGGTCTTCAAAAACTTGATTCTAAGATATTTTCCTTGAAACAAGAGGCGGCGAGACATCCGAAAATGCAGCAAGATATTGACGCTGAATTTGAAGAGAAAAAAGCAACCTTCAAGGCCCTGGAGGAAAAAAAACAGAAGATCCAGCTGGCGCAGAAAACAAAAGAAAGCGAGCTGGCCGTCAAGGAAGACAACATCAAGAAAACCCAGGGGCAGCTCGGACAGCTCAAAACCAACAAGGATTACCAGGCAAAGCTCGCCGAAATCGAGAGCCTGAAGGCGGACAAATCCCTCATAGAGGAAGAGATCCTGAAATTGATGGATGATACCGAAGAGGCCAAACGTTCGGTAGAAGCGGAAAAAAAGGCGCTGGAGGCGGAAGAGAAGACCTACCGCGACAGGAAGAAAGCCCTGGAAGAAAAAACACGCGAATTGGAAGGCTGCATCAACGACCTGGAAGGCCAGCGAAAAATTTTGGTTTCTTCGGTCGAAAAAGAGATTTTGAAAGTCTATGAACATATCCTGCAGGGCCGGGAAGGATCGGCCCTGGTCCAGGTCATATCCAATTCCTGCGAAGGCTGCCACATGCGCGTGCCCCATCAAGTCATTAACGAGATCAAAATGTACAGCCGGCTGATCACCTGTGAAAATTGTTCGCGGATCCTCTATCTGGAAGAGGACATCCTTACCTGAAAGATGGACATCTACATCGACGGTTCTTCCATGGGAAATCCCGGCGACGCCGGGATCGGCGTCATCTTTACCGACGGCCAGGCGCCGGTCAAGAATATCTCGCGCTATATCGGCCATCAAACCAATAATTTTGCCGAGTATTCGGCCCTGATCGCCGCCCTGCAGGAAGCCCTGGTCATGAAGATAAAACATATCCAGGTTTTTTCCGACAGCCAGCTTTTGTGCCGGCAGATCAACGGAGAATACAAAGTCAAAAACGATCATATCAGAAATCTCTTCGAACAGGCCAAGACCCTGCTGCGGGGATTCGAAACCTACCGCATCCAGGAAATCCCCAGAGAGAACAACAAGGGGGCCGATAAGCTGGCGCGGCTGGCCGTGAAAGAACAACGTTCCAAAACAGGCAGGGTAGCTGCCCCTTAGGTCTTTTGGCCGGGGGAGGAAAGTCCGAGCTCTACAGGACAGCGCAGCGGCTAATAACCGCCGTCTGGCATGCTTTGCGTGCCCAGACAGGATCCTTCGGTGAAAACCGGAGCCTTCGCAAGAAGGAGAGCCACAGAGACGAGTCCCCTTGCTTCGCAAGGGGGGTGAAACGCGGCAATCTCTGCGCAGAGCAATGCCAAGTAGGTCCTGACGTCCCGTATGACCGGGAATAGGATGGTCCGTCTGAAAATGCGAGTCAGGACGGGTTGGCTGCTAGACCTTGTTCAAGCGATTGACAAGGCGAGTCAAATAGCTATCGCTCCTGCAGCTTGCAGGAGGACAAAACTCGGCTTATATGCCTGTTTTGATGAGCCGCTAACTTAGGCTCTTAAAAAAGCATAGGTTAGCGGCCCCTCTTCGATGCGTGTTTTTTTTGAAAAAGGAAACTGGGGAATTAAGATTCGAAGGAAACAAACTTCTTGCTTCTGATCATATCGCTGAGAGAAGCCGGGGTTTCCGCCGGAGGCGGATCCGCTGAAAAATTACGGCGGAGATTAACAAGAAAACAGATTCAGCGGGAAATTGAGAGGATTTCATGTCAGGACATTCAAAGTGGGCCAGTATCAAGCATAAAAAAGCGGCGATCGACGCCAAGCGCGGGCAACTCTTCACCAAGGTCATCAAAGAGCTTACGGCCGCGGCTCGTTCCGGCGGAGGGAACATGGACACCAATATCCGCCTGAGGACCGCCGTTCAAAAAGCCAAGGAAGCCAATATGCCCTGGGACAACATTGATAAAGCCGTCAAAAGAGGGACTGGCGAACTCCCCGGCATCACCTACGAAGAGGTCACCTACGAAGGTTACGGCCCCGCGGGAGTGGCGATCATGATCGAAGTTGTCACGGACAACAAAAACCGCACGACCGCGGAACTGCGGAATATGATGTCCAAAAAAGGCGGGAATATGGCGCAGGCCGGCGCCGTCAGCTATCTTTTTCAGAAAAAAGGCTATGCAACGGTCGCCAGGTCCGCCATTGATGAAGACAAGCTTATGGATATCGCGCTCAATGCCGGCGCCGAAGACATGAAAACAGGGATAGACGAATATGAGATCACAACACAGCCGCAAGACCTGGAGAACGTAAAAGCCGCGCTCACGGAGAACAAAATCGCGTTCACCCAGGCCGAGATCACCATGGTGCCGACCACCAGCATCCGGATCACGGACAAAAACACGGCGACGAGCATCCTGAGCCTCATGGATGCCATGGAAGAACATGAGGACGTGCAGCACGTCTACGCGAATTTCGACATCCCGGACGATCTCATCACCGTAGCCGAGGAAGAAGCGTAAACATGCTCATCCTGGGCATTGATCCGGGGCTCAATATCACCGGATACGGCCTGATCGAAGCCGACAGGAACGGATTCGTCCTTAAAGACAACGGCTTCATCAAAACACGATTAAAGGACGGGATGCCTAAGAGACTGGCGCAGATCCACGCGGAATTGGCTTCGCTTTTGGACCGCGTAAAACCGCAGGCTATGGTCTTAGAAAAGCTCTACGCGCATTACAAGCATCCTTTGACGGCGTCGCTCTTAGGCCATGCCAGAGGCGTTATCTGCATGCTGGCGGAAGAAAAAAAAGTCCCTTTCTTTGAGTATCCCGCCACACAGGTCAAAAAAGTCACGACAGGCAGCGGCCACGCTTCCAAGATCCAGATCCAGAAAATGATAGAGCACACGTTCAGCCGCAAGAGCGAATCCTTAGGGCCCATGGATACGACAGACGCCATTTCACTGGCGGTCACGCACGCGCTGGTCAGCCGCACACGCTTATGATCGCACGCATATCGGGAAAGTTCATCGAAAAAGGCAAAAGCTCCGTCATTCTTGAAAACAACGGCCTGGCTTATGAAATCTTTTTGCCCGTCGTCACCCTCGGATCGATCGAAAAGCACGCGGACGAAAACGGCCATATGCGTTTTATCACTTACCATTACCATCACCTGGAGCCTTCCCGCAGCGTTCCGGTCTTGATCGGGTTCCTGAATGAAGTCGAAAAAGAATTTTTTGAGGTGTTCATCACCGTTTCGGGAATTGGGCCCAAGGCGGCCTTAAGGGCCATCAACGCGCCCATTGCCGCGATCGCCCGGGCGATTGACGAGGGAGACTCCGATTATCTGAGGTCCTTGCCCGGCATAGGCCCGCAGAGGGCCAAGGAGATCATTGCCAAACTCCAGGGTAAGATCGGAAAATTCGGGCTCGTTCAGGATTTGACCGCATTCAAGCCGCCCAGCGGTCACAAGGACCTGCTGGAGGAGGCCATCGGCGTCCTCATGCAGCTGCAATACAAAAAACATGAAGCCAGGGAGATGGTCCAGGAAGCCCTCAAAAAACAACCCGAGTGCAAAGATATCGAAGGGCTCCTGAATCTTGTCTATAAACAGAAGATCCATAAACCTTAAAGGACCGTATGGAAGAAATCCTCGATGCGGAAAGAATTAAATCGGCTATTGAATCGCTGATCTTTGTCAACAACAAACCCCTGCTCTTGGACGACATCAAAAAAGTGTTCCCGGACTTGGAGGCCGCGCAAATCCGCGAACTGACGGAAACGATCAAAAAAGATTATGAGGGCCGGGGAAGCGGCGTGCGGATCATCGAGATTGCCGGCGGCTTCCTGATGGCCACAGCCCCTGAAAACGCTTCCGTGATCAAAGAATTTTACAAGATCAAGCACACGGAAAAGCTCACCGGGCCGTCCCTGGAAACCCTGGCCATCGTAGCGTACAAACAGCCCGTGACCAGGATCGATATCGAAGCCGTTCGCGGGGTCAATTGCGACGGCGTGGTCCGCAGCCTGCTGGAAAAAAACCTTATCCGTATCGTGGGACGCAAAGAAGTCATCGGCAGGCCCTTCGTCTACGGAACCACGCATTTTTTTCTTGATTATTTCGGGTTAAAGTCCCTTTCGGAACTGCCAAAAATAGAGGAATTCGCGCAGCAGGACATGTTGATGAATATGAAGCTGGCCAGCGGAGAAGGCGAAATCACGCCGTTGTCCACGGAAGAGGAAGAAACCCTGAGGCTTCATCATGAGGCGGGCGCGCAGCAGGACGGCGCCCGGGAAAACAAGCAGGAGGAAACGCAGGCAGAGCCTCCGGCCAAGGAGACGACAGATGCCAATCCCAGGAATCCGTAAGGATATTAACGCGATCGATCAGGAGATCGTCAGGCTGCTCAACAAAAGGGCTTCCAGAATCCTGCAAATCGGAAAATTGAAAACAAAGCTCGGACAGCCCATCTATGCGCCGGCCAGGGAAAAAGAAGTCCTGGACCGCATCGCAAGCCACAATCCCGGGCCGCTGGAAAAAGAAAGCCTCGCGGCGATCTACCGCGAAATCATGAGCGCGTCGCTCGCCCTGGAAAAGCCCCTCTTGATTTCCTATCTGGGACCCCAAGCGACGTTCTCGCATCTGGCGGCCCTGAAAAAATTCGGATCGAGCGTTTCCTATCTTTCCTGCCATACGATCACGGATGTGTTCCTGGAAGTCGAGAGAGACAACGCCGATTACGGGGTTATCCCCATAGAGAATTCCATAGAAGGGGCCATTTCCCATACCCTGGATATGCTCGTCGACTCCGATCTTAAGATCTGTTCGCAGATCATGCTGGACATCTCGCACAACCTGTTGTCCAGATATCCAAAGACGTCCATCTCCAAAATCTATTCCAATCCCCAGGTCTTCGGACAATGCCGTCTCTGGCTGGAAACAAATCTGCCCAAGGCGGATTTGATCGAAGTGGCCAGCACGACGAAAGCGGCCCAGATCGCCTCCCGGGAAAAGAATTCGGCCTGCATCGCCTCTTTGCTGGCGGCCAGGGAATACGGGCTTAAGATCGTAGCCAAAGAGATCGAAGACAGCCCGCACAACATTACCCGGTTTTTGGTGGTCGGAAAAAGCGAAGCAGGCAAGACGGACCAGGACAAAACTTCGATCATGTTCTCCATCAAAGACAAAGTCGGCGCCCTGCATGACATGCTCCTGCCGTTCAAAAAATACGGCATCAACCTGACGAAAATCGAATCCAGGCCTTCCAAGCGCCGCGCCTGGGATTACTTTTTCTTTGTTGACCTCTCGGGCCACAAAGATGACGGAAAAGTCAAGAAGGCGCTTAATGAACTGGAAGAAAAGTGCAAGTTTCTGAAAGTGCTGGGGTCTTATCCCGTCAGCGATTGCTGACCCCGGCCCTCGAAAGGCTCAAATGCCCCTGATCCGCAAAGACATTGATTCGATCGACGCCTACAAACCCGGAAAACCCATTGAAGAGGTCAGGAGGGAGCTGGGATTAAAAAGCGTCATCAAACTGGCCTCCAACGAAAACTCCCTCGGGTCCAGCCCCAAGGCCCTGGCGGCCATCCGCAAGACCCTGGGTCATCTGAACCGCTATCCGGAAGGAAATTGCCCCGAACTCAGGAAACAGCTGGCCGGCGCCTTGAAGATCAGGGAAAACAATCTCCTGATGGGCAACGGCTCCGACGAACTGCTTGACATCATCCTGAAGGCCGTCAAAGAGCCGGAGGCGGAGATTGTCACCGCGGATATCACTTTCATCGAATACAGGATCAGCGCCCTTGTCAACGGCTTCAAGGTGACACAAGCGCCCCTGAAGGATTTCACCTATGACCTTGAGGCGATCGCCAAATGCATCACGCCAAAAACAAAGGCCGTTTTTATTGCCAATCCCAATAATCCGACGGGAACCTATGTGACAGCCAGGGATGTGACGGCTTTTCTTAACCGCATACCCGAGGAAGTCCTGGTCGTATTCGACGAAGCCTACCTGGAATTCGTGGAAGAAAAGGATTTTCCGGACACCCTGGCGCTGTTGTCTAAAAAAAATATCGTGATCTTAAGGACCTTCTCGAAAATTTACGGCCTGGCGGGACTGAGGATCGGCTACATGATCGCCGCAGAGGATTTCATAGAGGCCTGTCAGAAGATCCGGCAGCCCTTCAATGTCAATTCCCTGGCCCAGGCCGCCGCGCGAGCGGCGTTAACGGACAAGGTCTTTGTGCGCAGAAGCCAGGCGCTGATCCATAAGGAAAAAAAGTTCCTCTGCGACGCCTTCTCCGAGCTGGGCATATGGTTTAAAAAGAGCGCGGCAAATTTCATTTTCATCAAAACGCAAAGGGATGCCCGTGAACTTTTTGCGGAGCTTTTGAAAAAGGGCGTCATCATACGCGAAATGAGCCAATACGGCCTGAATAACTATTCCCGGGTGACAATCGGGACGCGGAGGGAAAACACCCTCCTGATCCAGTCGCTCCGGACCCTTAAAGGAGGTTTTTAAAATGATTATCGTTCTGCGTCCGGGCACCAAAAAGGCGGACATCGACCACATCCTCGAACGCGCCGAGAAATTAGGCCTCAAACCTCATATTTCCCAGGGGACGGAGAGAACGATCATCGGCCTGATCGGACCTGAAGACGCCCTCAGGGCGGTCCCCCTGGAGGCTTTTCACGGCGTTGAGAATGTGATCCCGATCCTGGCACCTTATAAACTTGTCTCGCGGGAATTCAAGAAAGAGAATTCCGTCATCTCCATAGGGGAACACCTGAAGATCGGCGGCAAAAAAATCATTGTTTTGGCGGGACCCTGCGCCATTGAAAACGAGGACCTGCTGCTGGAAATCGGAGAAAAAGCAAAATTCGCGGGGGCATCCATCCTGCGGGGAGGGGCTTATAAACCGCGGACATCTCCTTACGCCTTTCAGGGCATGGGGCTGGAGGGACTCAAGATCCTTTCACGTGTCAGCAAAAAACTGAATATGCCGACCGTCACCGAGGTCATGGACGTGCGGGACGTCGGCACCGTCGCCCAATACGCCGACATCCTTCAGATCGGCGCCAGGAATATGCAAAATTTCAACCTCTTAAAAGAAGTGGGCTTGACACGCAAGCCGGTGCTCCTGAAGAGAGGGTTGGCGTCAACGGTCAAAGAACTGCTGATGTCCGCCGAGTACATCATGGCCGAAGGCAACCACCATGTCATCCTTTGCGAACGCGGGATCCGGACGTTTGAAGACGCCACCCGCAATACGCTGGATGTCAGCGCCATCCCTGTCGTCAAACAGCTTTCGCACCTTCCCATCATTGCCGACCCGAGCCATGCCGCCGGAAAATGGAACCTCGTGGCGCCTTTGGCCTGCGCGGCCGTGGCCGCCGGGGCCGACGGACTCATCATCGAGGCGCACACGAAACCCGAAGAAGCGCTCTCAGACGGCGTTCAGTCGCTCTTACCCGAAAAATTGACCTCGCTCATGCAAAGCCTGGAAAAAATCGCCCTGGCCATCCACAGGGAAATGTAAATGAAAAAGCCGCTTTTCCAAAAAGTGTCCGTGATCGGCGTGGGTCTTTTGGGGGCCTCTATCGCGATGGCCCTCAAAGAACGAAAGTTAGCGGCTTCTGTCTGCGGCTATTTCCGTCATCGCAAAAAGATCGCCGTGGCCCTGCGCAAAAAAGCGGTCGACGAAGGCACCGACCGCCTGGACCAGGCGGTCCGGGGCGCGGAGCTGATCATCCTTTGCTCACCCGTAGAGGATATCATCGCGGTTTTGAAATGCTTGAAAAAAAACCCGGTCCCCGGGGCCCTGATCACGGATGTCGGCAGCACAAAACAGGAGATCGTCAAAGCTTCGGCGGGACTGAATTTTGTCGGAGGCCATCCCCTGGCCGGCTCGGAACGCGGCGGCATCGAATTCGCCAGGCCGGACCTCTTTGAACAGGCGCCGTGCATCCTGACCACAGACAGGGTGAGTCAAGATTCCCTGAGCAGGACTGCCGTGTTCTGGAAAGCCCTGGGCGCGAAAGTCGTGACCATGACATCCCGGCAGCATGACCAAGCCCTCGCCTTTACCAGCCATCTGCCGCACGCTTTGGCCTATGCCCTGATCGCGGCTGTCCCGGAGCGCTTCACGCGGTTTTCCGCCGGCGGCCTGAAGGACACGACGCGTATCGCCCTCTCGAAACCCGGGCTCTGGTCCGGGATTTTTCTGACGAACCGCGGGGAAATCCTCAAGAGCCTTTCGGCCTTCGAGAAAAGCCTGAACGCGCTCAAAAGCGCGATCGCGGAAAACCGCAGGACAACGCTTTTGCGCCTGCTGTCGCAAGCGCAGAAAAAACGGAATTCCTGCCTGCCTTTCTCCAAATGACGAATACAAAACCCATTGTCGCCATAGACGGCCCGGCGGGCTCAGGCAAGAGCACGGTGGCAAAAGCCGTTGCCAGAAAACTCGGATTGTTTTATATCGATACGGGCGCCATGTACAGGGCGCTCGCGCTCAAAGCGCGCAGGGAAAAACTGGACCCTTCGGACATCGAGGAACTTATCGCCCTGACCCTGCGCACGGAGATCTCGCTGGATTACGACGCCGCCTCTGGGACGCTGCGCGTCTTTTTGGACGGCCAGGACGTTTCAGAAGACATCCGCATGCCGGAGGTCACGCAACAGGTCTCCCAGATCGCCAGGATCAGGGAAATCCGAAGCCACATGGTCGAGCTCCAGCGAAAACTGGCTGTCGGGAAAAAAGCGATCCTGGAAGGCCGGGACATCACGACCGTCGTCTTTCCGGACGCTTACAAAAAATTTTTCCTCGACGCCAGACCGCAAGAACGGGTCAAACGGCGTTTCCTGGAAATGAAAGAGAAACATCTCGATGTGGATGAAAGCCTGGTGAGAAAAGACATCCACAACAGGGACCATATTGATTCGACCCGCGAATGCGCGCCTTTAACGCAGGCGCCGGACGCCGTCTACATCGACACCACGCAAATGACCATCGATCAGGTCGTTGAGACCGTGATCCGTGAGATCAATAGATAAGGAAAACCCCATGGACAGACAATTCATCAGGAACTTTTCCATCATCGCCCATATCGACCATGGAAAATCAACGCTCGCCGACCGGATCATGGAATTCACGGGGGTCATTGATAAGCGCCGTTTCCATGCCCAGCTTTTAGATGACATGGAGATCGAACAGGAGAGAGGCATTACGATCAAGGCCTCGGCCGTGTCCCTTCCGTACAAAGGCGCCGATGGGCAAGAATACCTGCTCAATCTGATCGACACGCCGGGGCACGTTGACTTCACGTATGAGGTCTCAAAATCCCTGGCCGCCTGCGAAGGGGCCCTGCTTCTGGTCGATGCCTCACAAGGTATCGAAGCCCAGACCGTGGCCAATTTTTTTCTGGCCCGCGAACACAACCTGAAGATCATCCCCGTCATCAACAAGATCGATATCGCCGGCATCGATATCCAGCGGGTCAAAGAGCAGATCCGCGATATCCTCCGGCTGGAAGAAGATGAGATCATCCTGGCATCCGCCAAGGAAGGCCTGGGCATCCAAGACATCCTGGAGAAGATCGTTACGTCTATCCCCGCGCCCAAAGGCGACGACGCCAATCCCCTGGAAGCCCTGATCTTCGACTCGACGTTCGATACGTACAAGGGGGTCATCATCTACACCCGCCTCTTTAACGGCAAGTTTTCCTCAGGCGACTCGCTGACCATGATGCAGGCAGGAAGGACCTATACCGTCGAGGAAATCGGGATTTTCAAACCCGGAATGTCGCCGGGTAAAACCCTTCACTGCGGAGAGGTCGGATATCTGACCGCCAATATCCGCGACCCGAAGGAAATCCTGATCGGCGATACCCTGACACTCACCAGCCAGCCCGCCCAGCAGCCGTTACCGGGCTACAAAAAAGTCAAACCTCTGGTCTACTGCGGCATTTATCCGGTCAATGCCAAAGATTTCGCGGAACTCAAGGTCGCCATCGAAAAACTGAGCCTCAACGACTCGTCTTTCGTCTATGAAACCGAAAGCTCCCAGTCTTTCGGCTATGGGTTCCGCTGCGGCTTTCTCGGCCTGCTCCACATGGAAATCGCCCAGGAAAGGCTCGAGCGGGAATACAACCTCAACCTTGTCCTGACAACCCCAAATGTCGTTTACCGCATTACCACCAGGGACAACAAGGTCCTGGAGGTGGACAATCCGGCCAAATTGCCGGACCCGGCCCAGATCCTGCAGGCAGAAGAGCCTTTCGTCAGGGCGTTCATGATCGTCCCGACGAATTCCATCGAGGAAGTCTGCGACCTGGCCAAACAGCGCCGCGGAGAATTTCTGGCCAACGATTATCTCGGGGAAGACCGCGTCAAGATCATTTATCAGATGCCCCTGGCTGAAATCATCGTCGATTTTTATGACAAGATCAAATCCGTGACCCGGGGATATGGTTCCCTGGATTATGAATTCGACGGTTACCGTACGACAAAGCTGGTGAAACTGGATATCCTCATCAACGGACGGATCTGCGACGCCTTTTCCTGTCTTATTTTTAAAGACAAGGCCCAGTTCAAGGGACGCACGCTTGTGGAAAAACTGAAAGAACTCATCCCGAGGCAATTATTCCTCATTACGCTGCAGGCCGCCATCGGAGGCACGATCCTTGCCTCCGAGAAGATCCGGCCCGTAGGCAAAAACGTGACCGCCAAATGTTACGGCGGAGATATCAGCCGTAAAAGAAAACTCTGGGAAAAACAAAAAGAGGGAAAAAAACGCCTGAAACAGGTCGGCAACGTGGAAATTCCTCAAGAGGCATTTTTGGCCGCGTTAAAAATCTAAAGGGAGGAAACCCCGCATGTTGAAACTCAACCCCGCGCAGAAGGCATGGGCGAAAGAATTCCTGGAAACCATCGTGACTGCTGTCATCCTGGCCCTGATCATCCGCGCCTTCATCATACAGCCGTTTAAGATCCCGACCGGCTCCATGGAACCGACGTTGATGCCCGGAGACAGGATCCTGGTTTTGCGATATGTCTACGGCCTCAGGATCCCCTTCACCTATCAGAGAATCGCCAAATTCCGATCGCCCGACAACGGCGATATCATCGTTTTCAACTATCCGGAGGAAACGAACCGCGATTTCATCAAGCGTTGCATCGGGATTCCCGGCGATACGGTTGAAATCAGGGACGGATCGATCTATCTCAACGACCTCCCCTTCAAAAAAGAACCCATCAATAAATTTTACTACTACAACAGGGGGACGCTGGGAAAAGAGAAAGAGGTCTTAAAGGTCCCCGAGGGCTTCTATTTCGTCCTGGGCGACAACAGCGCCTCGTCCAAAGACTCCCGCTACTGGGGATACTTGGACGACAAATTTCTCATCGGAAAAGCCGTCATGATCTATTGGCCGTTGAACCGGATCCGGATCTTAAAGTAAATTAAAGAATTAAAATTTCAGGCCTCAGGTAGCAGGCAGCAGGCAACATATGTTTTGTTTTTCCAATTCTTCATTCTTAATTTTTCATTTTTAATTGATTTTATGACATTTGCCAATAAAATAACGCTCTTCCGCATCATCAGCATTCCGTTTTTCGCCGCCTGTCTTATCTTCTACACCCCCGCGAGGCCCGGGCTCAGATATATGGCCCTTGCGATCTTCCTTGTTTCGATCGTCTCCGATGTCATCGACGGCTACATGGCGCGCACGCGTCGGGAAAAGACAAGAGCGGGGGCGATCCTGGACCCCTTGGCAGACAAGGCCCTGTTGATCACCGCATTCATCTTCCTTTACCGTGTCAGCCGGATGTACCTGGAAATCGCCCTGCCTTTGTGGGTGCTTTTGGCCGTCATCAGCAGGGACATCATTATCCTCATCGGCAGCGGCATCCTTTTGATCACCAACAAAGACATCCAGATCCAGCCGACGTGGTGGGGAAAGCTCACGACATTTTTTCAAATGGCGACCATCATCGCGATCATTCTGGAGATACGCCTGGCCCCGCTCGTCTGGTGGGTCGCCAGCATTTTCACGTGCATTTCAGGGGTGGATTACGCCCGGAAAGGGATCAACCTGCTGAATGCCGACCATGGACCCTCACATGCTAAAACCTCTAACAGGTCTTCTTCTTAGTTATTTGCTGGGCTCAATCCCCACGGCCTATCTTTTCGGCCGCGGCAGAGGGATTGATCTTCGGCAACACGGCTCCGGCAACCTGGGCGCGACCAATGCCTTTCGCGTCCTGGGGAAAAGGACCGGAACGATTGTCTTATGCCTGGATATTCTCAAAGGGGCCTTGGCCGTATTGCTGGCCATCAACCTGTTTTACGAAACGGGGGCCGGCATATCCCCATCCTTGTACGCCTGCCTGGCCGCGGTCTGCGTTGTCGGCGGGCACAACTGGACGGTTTTTCTCCGGTTCAAAGGTGGAAAGGGGATCGCCACAAGCCTCGGGGTCCTGATCGCGTTTTCCGTGTTGATAGAAAAATTCGGCCTCCTTGTCCTGATCGCTGTCGGCCTGTGGTTGATCGTGTTTTTATCTTCCGGCTTCGTATCCCTGGCTTCCTGCGTAAGCTCCCTGGCCTTGCCCTTCCTGGGCCTGGCATTAAAGCTGCCTTCCAGCATCACGGTCTTTTTGACCATTCTTGCCGCCTTTTCCCTCATCCGCCATAGAGAGAATATCCGAAAACTCCTGCAAAAAAGAGAATCCCGCTTCAACACGGCCTCGCTTTTTAAGAAACTTTTCCGCAAATAATCCTCCTTCGGAATCCTTGCTCCTTAAATCCTCAATTATTATAACTTATTCAAATTTAACAATTTAAGTTAATTTATTCGCGCATTTTCATCCAGGAAAGAGAAAAGCAAACGCTTTCTTTTGCCCCCTGTTTCGCTATTGTTTTACCCTCTTTACCGTGTCATAGTATTGGTGCGAATGATATTGGATGATACCCAGCATTTGCAGTAGCCGGGTTGCCCGAGTAAAAGCAGCAAAAACTGAAAGGCAACTCGGTTTCTTTTTAAGCGGCCTGCCACGATTCAAGGAGCAAGTTATGAGAGACATGGTGTTCAAAAACCTCACGTCCATGGATAAACGCAAAAAAGTCCTCTGGGCCTCAGAGACTTTTAGCGAAGACGGGATCCTGACAAAGATCCACAAATACCTTATTTACATCATCAAGGAGGTCAAGGAGAAAGAGGTCCCGGAGACCAACGAAAAACCTGAAATCCATGTCCTGAAATACCGCGATACCAGGGAGAAGACGGAAAAATTCCATATCCGCCTCAAAGGCGGCCTCTACTGCGAAGCCAACGGCAAGAACTTCTTTGTCTCCTTCTGCCATACCTTAAAGATAGACCTCAGCAAAGCGCCTGAACAGGCGCATTATTAAAGCAGTCTAAATCCGCTTTCCTTCACGCCCCTCTTTGTGCTACAATTTTCTCATGTCCGCTGTTTGTCCTCATTGCTCTAAACCCGTAAACGACCCGGAAGCCCTTTTCTGTCTTTTCTGCGGTTCTCCGCTCAAAAAGCCCGCGGGTTTTCTGGGGGCCCTAAAATTCGGCGCGTGGAAATACGCGGCCATCGCGCTTTTGGCGCTCCTCATCGCCGTCTTGATCTGCGCGCAGGTGTTCTCATCCGCCTTCGCGGCGATGGAAAAAACATTTTAAAGAAGCGCGCGCGGCAGAAGAGAGGAACCCATGTTCCTGGACCTCGTCAAAGAACGTCAAAGTTGCCGGTCTTTTCTTTCTCAGGCCGTTCCCAGAAGCCTGATCCTGCAATGTCTTGAGGCCGCGCGCTTAAGCCCTTCCGCCTGTAATTCCCAACCCTGGCATTTCATCGTTGTGGATGAACCCGCCCTCAGACAAAGGCTGGCCGAGGCTGTTTTCGGCGAACCTTACGCCATGAACGCCCACGCGAAATCGGCCCCTGTCCTTATCGCTGTTGTGCGCGAAAAATCGTCATGGACAGCCTCCATCGGAGGGTTTTTCAGGGGGACGCAATATAACCTCATCGACATCGGCATTGCCATTGAACACTTCGTCCTTCAGGCCGCGGAACTGGGCTTAGGCACCTGCTGGATCGGCTGGTTTCATGAACAAAAAACCAAGGACATCCTCGGAATTCCCCGCGCGAAAAAAGTCGATTGTCTGATCTCTCTGGGATATCCGTCTCCAGACGAATCGTCCAGAGAAAAAATCCGCAAACAAGCGGGGGACGTTTATTCTTTTGACCGGTATCATTCCCATCTCTAGCGGCAGGCTTTACCTAAAAAGGGAGGAAACATGGACGTTAAATTGAACAAGCAGGTTCTGGCCGTGACCTCTAACAAAACGGGCGAATTCGCATCCGTCACCGGGGCGCTGGCGGAAGCGGGCATCAATCTCACGGGTCTTTGCGCCTGGGGAGAAAACGAAAAAGCGTATTTTGCCCTGTTGACGCAGAACAATGCCAAGGCTATGGAGGCCCTGAAAAAAAAGGGCATCGAAGTCTCGGAAGAAGCTGTCGTGACGATCCTTTTAGACGACAAGGCAGGGTCTGCGGCGGCCATCGCCCTCAAGCTCAAAAACGCCGGTGTCAGCCTGGACTATGTTTACGGAACTTCCTGCGGATGCCGGGAGACGGAAGCCATGCTCATCCTGAAATCAAAAGATAACGCGAAAATCCTGGCCGCGTTGAATGAATAAGAAAACAGTCCTTGTCCTTTTGGCCGCGGCCCTGGTGGCCTTCGGAATCAAGGCCGCGTTTTTCAACAAAGCGTCCAAAGCCATGTCAGACGAACAGGCTTACGAGCAGAAACGCAAAGCCATGGTCCTCACCCAGCTTCAGTCGCGGGGGATCACCGACCCGCGCGTCCTGGACGCCATGACAAAGGTCAAACGCCATCTTTTCATCCCTGATAGCGTCAAAGACTACGCCTACTCAGACAGCGCCCTTCCTATTGAAGAAAGCCAGACAATTTCGCAGCCCTATATCGTGGCTCTCATGACGCAATTGGCCAGACTTAAGCCCGCAGACAGGGTCCTTGAAATCGGGACAGGCTCGGGCTACCAGGCCGCGGTCCTTTCGGAGTTGGTCAAAGAAGTCTTTTCCATTGAGCTCAGAAATGACCTGGCGGTAAAGGCACGCGATCGCCTCAAGGAACTCGGTTATGAAAATGTGACTGTGCGCCAGGGAGACGGCTACAAAGGCTGGCCGGAAAAGGCGCCTTTTGATGCCATTCTTGTCACGGCCGCGCCGGACCACCCGCCCGAGGAATTGATCAAAGAACTCAAAGCCGGAGGCAGGCTCGTGATCCCGGTTGGAAGCCTCGCCCAGGAACTTTTCGTCATCACGAAAAACCCGGACGGCAGCGTCGTTGAGGAGAGTATCATCCCGGTCCGTTTTGTGCCCATGGTCACGGATCATGACGCGCCTTAAGAGAAAAATCCCTTGACATTGAAGGCTCCCTATATAAAAATAGGGGACATCGATTTGAACCCCTGACTCCTTTGAGGCAGGAATGAAGAGCAGCCGCGAATGCGCTCGCCAGGTTAGAGAAAAAGGGAGGAACGTCATGCTCGTCTGGATATTGATCCTCATAGGCATTTGTTTTAGATTTCTGCCCCATATTCCCAATGTCACACCCATCGCGGCAATCGCTCTTTTCAGCAGCGCTACCCTGTCGGACAAAAGACTTTCGATCATCATCCCGCTCTCGCTCATGATCGTTACCGATCTTTTCTTAGGGCTCCATGAAACCGTCGTCTTTACCTGGGGTTCCGTTGTCCTCATCAGCCTGATCGGCCTGGCCCTGCGAAAGGCCCGCACCACAACACATATCCTGGCCGGCTCGCTGCTGTCATCGCTGGTTTTTTTCATTGTGACGAATTTCGGCGTTTGGATGGCGGGCTGGTATCCCCAGACTCCCGAGGGGCTCATGGCCTGCTATGTCGCGGCTATCCCGTTCTTCAGATATTTTCTCGCCGGCACCATGGTTTACAGTGCCGTCTTTTTCGGCAGCTACGCTCTTGCCGCCAGGCTCATCAAAGGCCGCCTGGAAAGCGCTCTTTTAAAATAACCAACTTATTTTCTGTAGGCCGTCTTCGTTTAAGCCCTCTGCCGGGACAACGCTATGGGCAAAGTCCTCCCGGATGAGTTCTCGAACGAAGACAAGGGAAGTGCCGTGACTTGGAGCAGCAACACCTCCAATATTCGGCCGCGGTCCCGCCGCTGTAATCCTGCCCCTCTTGCGCTAAAAGCTTGAGGTAAACAGAGAGCATGCATAGCCACTGCTAAGCGTTTGCGGAAATCACAACGCACATAGCGGGAAGGCTCCTCTCTGAAAGCTGCAGGTAAGCCAGAAGACCTGCCTGCAGTTTTAGACCGATTTGGCTTCGAGGGCTGAGCCTAAGGCACAATATATGCGTGTCAATACCCTTGACTTTATCCTGGTCGAGGGTTTTTTTATGCCTGATTCTTAACATGTTTCAGGCGGCAGAATTTTTTAAAGAGGGGGATTCATGAACAAATTCGCGGGAAAACTCCTGATCGCTATCGCCCCGTTTCTGGTTTTGAATACGGCACGGGCGCAGATGCCGCAGGACACAATCGATATCGAACGCATCGTGGTCACGGTCTCAAGAACCCAGGAGCAGATCAAATCCGCCAGCAAATTCACGACAATCATAGACAGCGAGGACATCCGGCAATCCAACGCGCAGAATATCCCCGATATCCTCCGCGGCCAGGCGGGCATCGAAGTCAGGGATTTTACGGGTTCGGGAAAAACGGTTAACGTGGACATGCGCGGATTCGGAGAAACCGGGCCGAGCAACATGCTCGTGCTTATTGACGGCAGGCGCGTCAATGCGATCGACTTAAGCAATACGGACTGGAGCCAGATCCCGCTTTCGGAAGTGGAACAGATCGAAATTGTCCGGGGGGCCTCTAGCGTCTTGTATGGCGACAATGCTTCAGGAGGCGTGGTCAACATCATCACAAAAAAAGGCGAGGGAAAACCTTCCGCGGTTGTCACCGCGCAGGGGGGCAGCTACCACACCGTTTCCTCGACTGTTGAAGCGCAGGCGGGCGCGGCCGATGGAAAAAACTCCTTCAGGATCTTTGGCGAATACTATGATTCCGACGGCTATCGAAAAAACAGCGGCCTCAAACGCGGGGATTTCGCGATCAAGGGGAGTCATCGTTTTAATCCTGTCCTCTCGACCAGGGCCTCATTCGGCTATCATCAGGACCGATACGGACTTGCCGGGGCCTTGAGCGAATCCCAGGTCCTGTCCCTGGGACGCAGGGCGACCACAAAACCGGACGATATCGCCCAAACCGAGGATTACTACGCGGATTGGGAATGGACGGCGGACTTCCGCGACAAAGGCAGACTCCAGACCAACTTTTCGTTCCGAAACAGGGATATTGACGCTGACTACTTCTCCTCCCTGTGGCAGAATGAAAATCATATCATGACTTTCGGTTTCACGCCCCGCTACAGCCTCGAAAGCCCCGTTCTGAACATGGCGAACACCCTGACCTTGGGTGTGGATCTCTATCTGGCGCAGGACGATATTCTGGACGGAATGATGGCCTCGGCCAACGACAGAATCACGATCACCAAATTCTCTCAAGGCCTGTATGTCCTGGACAAAATCCAGGCCACCGACCGCCTTTTGTTGAGAGCCGGATACCGCCACGAATCCGCCCGCTACCGTTTTCACCAGATCACCCAGGTCGACTTGAAGGAAAAAAGCGACCTGGATATGGATGTTTTTGAGACAGGCGTCGTGTTTGGGCTGACGGACTCCACAAGCCTTTACTGCGATTACTCCCAGAGTTTCCGCTTTCCGCTCGTGGATGAATTCTTTTCATCCAACTCGTTCGGATTCGGAGGACTGAATTCGGATCTCAGTCCCCAAAAGGGAAAGGACGTGGAAGCCGGCATCCGCCATGCCTTCCGGGACAAAGGAAGCTTCGCGTTCAACTACTTCCGGCACAACATCACCAATGAGATCTATTTCAATCCCCTGACGTTCGCGAACTCCAATTATGAACGGACCGTGCATCAGGGAATTGAAACCGAGGCGGATCTCTCCCTTTGCGCGAACCTGAAAGTGTTTGCCAATTACAGCTATACCGATGCCTATTTCGGCAAAGGAAGCTTCAAAGGAAACGCGATCCCCGGAGTTCCCAGGCATAAAGCCGGCGGAGGTCTGCGATGGATGCCGCGGGAAGGGACCAGGCTCAATCTTCTGGTCAATTATGTGGGTTCCATGTTTCTCGTCAGCGACCAATCCAATGCCTACCCGAAATTGAACGACTACGTGACGGTCGACATCAATGCCAGCCAGACATGGAAAGACCTTGAGCTGTTTGCCGGAATCAACAATATATTTGACGCGGAGTATTCGGAATATGGCGTCCTGTCCGTCTTTTCCGGAACGCGGAATTTTTATCCGGCTCCGGGCCGGCGCGTCATGGCAGGCGTGAGATACCATTTCTAAAAGCCTCTCTTGCGCTCGCTCCAGCTGCCGGAGTCCTCTGGTGGGATTGCCAAGAGGGCCCCGGCAGCTTAAGCGTCGCTCTTTTAAGGAACAGATATTCTCTTTCCCCGGTTCTTCTGCTACAATACACCCATGTCCAATTCATCGCTTTTTTACCGATGTCTGTGTTTTTCCGCGCTGGCGCACGCGGGCTTTCTGTTGTCGGTGCCCTATAAGATCCTGAGTTATCAGCCCGCCAAACCGCCCCTGGAAGTCGCCTATGTGCAGAGCCTCGGCGAAGATAAAGACGAGGGAGACACTGTCCCCCAGCCGCAGGGCGCGAAAACAGAACCCCTGACTCCGTCTCCGCTGCCGTTCCAGGAACGCAAAGATTTTCTGGGCGACTTCCTGAAAACAGAGATCTTCAAACCGAAAAAGACGGAAACCCTGGCGAAAATCGACGCGCCGGAAACCAGCAAAAAACGCGCGGTGCAGACCCCAAACGTCCCCGGAGAAACCTATCAGACGCCAGAGTATAAAAATTATTATCAGATCGTCAGGGAAAAAATCCGCAGGCAGGCGTACAGGAATTATAAACGCCTTCAGCAGGGAGACATCTTTCTCACATTTATCCTTTCGGCTTCAGGAGAGCTGATGGAAAGCCGCGTGATCCGGGAAAAATCCTCCACAGACGCCTATCTGCAATCCATCGCCTTAGAAAGCGTCCGTCTGTCCGCGCCGTTCCCGCAATTCCCGCCCAAACTCAAAAGCAAAGACCGACTTTCCTTCAATGTGATCATTTCTTTCGAACTTAAATAGAAACGGAAAACTTCACCGCGCGCAAGAGGTCAGGGAGGACAAAAGAGGACCGTTGACCGCGCACTGATGCCTTGACGCGCCTGTTGACACAGGCCTCAGGAAATGATATTATTAGCGCACTTACCGCTAAATTTACCCGATCAGTTCATTGCCCCCTAAGGGGTGACTTGTGCCGTCGCGAGATCTTTAAAACACGATGGCGCAGGGTTTAAACCAGAAAGGATAGGCCTAGATGTCGGAAGTTGAAGTCAGAAAAGACGAATCTTTTGAAGCCGCCCTGCGCCGTTTCAAAAGGAAAATCGAGCGCGAGGGCATCCTCAAAGAAGTTAAAGACCGCAAACACTACGAAAAACCCAGCGAAAAAAAGAGAAAAAAATCCCGCAGAAAGTTCTGACCTATGCTGGCCCTGTCCACTGTCTGGAATGCCGGCCGATGGGAAACGGGTTCAGATATTGCCAAAGAAATCCGGCAGGCAGGCGCCCCAGCCCTTGAGTTAAATTTCTCTTTGAGCTCAAGGATGGTCGAAGACCTCTTATCCTACTGCCGGACACACCGCATCCCCATCACCAGCCTCCATAATTTCTGTCCTGTCCCCGAAGGTCTTGCCCGCAAAGACGTGATGCCGGACCATTATTCCCTGGCATCCTTAAACGAATCCGAACGCCAACTCGCTGTCAAACACACAAAGAACACGGTCCTGACGGCCGAACGCTCCCAGGCGCGCTGCGTTGTGCTTCATTGCGGATACGTCGACATCAAAGACAAAACAAAGGAACTGATCCGCCTTTGCCGGGAACAGAAACGTTTAACTCCCGAATATGAAGAAACCCTGCGGAAATTTCAAAAAGAACGCCAGGACAAAAGCGCTCCTCACACCGCCCAGCTTTTGAAGAGTCTGGAAGAACTGGGCTCTTTTGCCGCGCAACATCGCGTCGCCCTGGGCCTTGAAAACAGGTTCTACTATAACGAGATGCCGTTTGGGAAGGAGTTCGGTCTCATCTTTAACGCCCTCAAAAACAAACCCCTGGGGCTCTGGCTGGATACGGGCCATAATTATGTCCTGGAACAATTAGGGCTCGCTCCCTCGGGGCAGCTCTTAAAAAACCACGGCCACCGGCTTCTGGGAGTCCACTTCCATAACGTCCGGGATCTCAAAGACCATCAGGCCGTCGCAGACGGAGACATGGATTTTGGATTCCTGAAACCCTACGTCAAAGAAAACACGGTCAAAGTCATGGAGTTCCATGGACATGTCAGCCCCGAAAAGATCAGGGAATCCATGCGCTATCTGGAGGAATTATTTCCATGACCCGAAACCCCGTCGTAGCCGGGCGCTTTTATCCGGCGGACCCCTCAAAGCTTAAAGCCATGGTCGCATCCTTCGCGCCCAAACCCTTGCCTCAGGAAAACGCCCTGGCCTGCATCCTGCCTCACGCGGGTTACGTGTTTTCCGGAAAAGTGGCCGTCCAAACGCTGGCCTCGGTAAAAATTCCCGAAGCCTGCATTATTCTCGGGCCTAATCACTCAGGCCTGGGGGAGCCTGTCAGCATTATGAGGGAAGGGGAATGGAAAACGCCTCTGGGGCGCCTCGTCATTCATACGGAGATCGCCTCGGAACTCATGGCGCAATCCCGCTATCTGGAGGAAGACGCCATCGCTCACGCCGAGGAACATTCCATCGAAGTCATCCTGCCTCTGATCCAGGAGCTGGGAGGAAAACAAACCCGGTTCGTGCCCATCACCCTTGCAAGCAATGATGAATTGGTGTATAAAGATATAGCAAAAAGCATCGCCTCCTGTCTGCGCAAGGCGGCAGGCAATGTCCTGGTCATCGCCAGTTCGGATATGAGCCATTATGAACCCCAGAAGCGGGCCAACGACAAAGACCAGAAGGCGATTGAAGCCATACTCGCCTTAGACGATGAAGAACTGATCGAGAGGGTCAGGCGCTGGGACATCTCCATGTGCGGATATATCCCGGCGGCGATCGCGGTCCTGGCTTCCAAAATGGCAGGCGCGACTTCAGCAAAGCTCCTGGCCTATCAGACCAGCGGCGATGTTTCGGGAGACTACTCGTCTGTCGTAGGATACGCCGGTATCGTCATCCACTAGCGAAAAATGAAAAGCTTTTTTTGAGGAGGAGTTATCGTGGAAGAGAATTTGAAAAAGAAAGTCGATGAAAGCTGGAAAGAAAAAGCCAAGGACCAGCCTGAAACAGGGCCGGGACCGCAGCAAAAGCCCGAACCCACCTTCAGGCTTTTTATTACCAGCCTGGCCATGCAGGCGTGGATCAATCTTGGCGCCATTCCCAATCCGGTCACGGACAAGACAGAAGAAGACCTTGCGCAGGCCAAATTCTTGATCGACAGCCTGGAAATGCTCGATCAAAAGACCAAAGGGAACCTGGAAAAGGAAGAAGCCGAGATGCTCGAACACCTGCTGTACGAATTGAGGATGGCTTTTATCGGCAAAACCACAAAAGGATAATTCATGAAAAAAATCCTCGTGATCCATGGGCCCAACCTTGACCTTTTGGGAAAGAGAGAACCTCAGATCTACGGCAAAACGACCTTAAACGAGATCAACGGCTCCTTAAAGCTCATGGCCAAAAAAAGCGGATTTTCGATAACCATCGCACAGTCCAACCACGAAGGTCAAATCGTGGACCTGATCGGTTCGGCCCGTAAAAAATTCGACCTCTTGATCATCAATCCCGCGGCCTACACCCACACCAGCATCGCGATCAGGGACGCTATTGCGGCCAGCGGACTCAAGACCATAGAAGTCCATTTATCCAATATCCACGCCCGCGAAGAATTCAGGCAGACCTCGCTCATCGCCCCTGTGTGCATCGGGCAAATCTCAGGTTTTGGCAGTCAGAGCTATGATCTGGCTTTTCTGGCGGCCGAGTCCCTTCTAAAAACGCGGAAGAAGTGAACCGACATCCCCTGTTCCACAATTTCGTGAGCCTCCTGGAGGAAGAAGGCCTCGATGCGCTTCTTCTGAATACCCAGGCCAATGTTTCCTACGCGGCAGGCTTTCATGCCCCGGACTCCTACGCCGTCATCAGCAGGAAGTCTGTCTGCGTGATCACGGATTTCCGCTACACCGCCGACTTCCGCAGGGCGGCCGGAAACAGGGTAACGATCCGCGAATACAAAAAATCCCCGTTCGACACCATCTGCGAACACATCGTTAAACAAAATATCCGAAAGCTCGGCTTTGAGTCCAGATATCTCAGTTTTGCCGAATGCGAGATATTGAATAGAAAACTCGCCAAACGAACCTCTTTTATCCCATTGGCAAAAACCCTGGAAGCGCTCAGGGAGATCAAATCCGCCGTGGAAATCGCCCGCATCAGGCAGGCGGCGCGCATCACGCTCAAGACCCTGTCCTTTGCCCGCCAAAGGCTCAAACCGGGCACACCGGAACAAGCCATTGCCGGCGATATCGAACGCTTTGTCAGACTGCATGGGGCCGAATCCACCGCTTTTGAAACAATCGTGGCCTCAGGCCCGAATTCTTCCTATCCCCATGCCAGGGTCAGCCGCAGACGGCTTCAGGAAGGAGACCCTGTCATTATCGACATGGGGGTCGAATACGAGGGCTACAAATGCGACTTGACACGCACTTTCTTTTTGGGTAAAATTAACCCCATTGTTCAAAAGGCCGCAGAAATTGTCCGTCAGGCCCAGCTCCTGGCCATCCAAACCATTAAACCCGGGATTGCCGCCAAAGCGGTAGACGCAGCCGCTCGCAATTATATTGCAAAACAAGGGTTTGGGAAAAATTTCGGCCATTCCCTGGGGCACGGAGTAGGCCTGGAGGTCCACGAAGGGCCTTCCCTTAATAAAAAAAATCCTGCTTTGCTGAAACCCGGCATGGTGTTTACGGTTGAACCCGGAATTTACCTTGCAGGCCGTTTTGGCATCCGCATGGAGGAAACAGTTCTTGTCACAGCTACGGGAGTGGAGGTCATAAGTGCCGACAATAGGAATTAATCAGATCAAAGTGGGGGTAACCATAGACCTGGATAACACGCCTTACGTAGTCGTAAGCGTCGAACACGTCAAGCCCGGGAAAGGTTCCGCCTTTGTCAGGACAAAAATGAGAAATATCAAAACAGACCTGATCCTGGAAAGGACGTTTAAATCAGACGACAAAATTGAAGAGGCTTTTATTGAAGAAAAAAAACTGCAATACTCCTACCATAGCGGCGATTTCTACCATTTCATAGACGTTGAAACATACGAAGACCAGGCGATCGAGAAACTCAAACTCCATGAAGCGGACAAATTCCTGAAGGACGACCTGGAGGTCACGGCCCTGTATTACAAAGGGGACCTGGTGACCGTGAATCTGCCGAATTTCGTCGTTTACACGATCACGCACACAGAACCCGGAATCAAGGGGGATACGGCCAAAAGCGGCACAAAGCCGGCCACTCTTGAAAGCGGCGCCGTCGTCCAGGTCCCGCTCTTCGTCGATGTCGGCACCAGGATCAAAGTCGATACCAGGACCAAGGAATATATAGAGCGCTCCGTTTAACGTTCTTGCCTGAGAAACCCGCTTACAGACCCAGCGAGGGAGAGGGAGGTCACCAGAATGAACATTAAAGAGATTAAGGAAATGATTAATCTCATGAATGAAAACAATCTCACGGAACTGGAGATTGAGAAGGAAGGCCTGCGCGTCTGCCTCAAAAAAGGCATGGAGGGCCGTGTCGCCGTCGAACACCTGCCTCCCAGACCCGTGGCCCTTCCCGTTTCCGCCTTGTCTGCCGCTGAAACGCCCCCCAAGGAAAGCGCCCCCAAAGAACGGGCGGCCTCCAAGAACCTCAAAGAGATCAAATCGCCCATGGTCGGCACCTTTTACAGGGCGCCCTCGCCGGAGTCCCCGCCCTTTGTTGAAATCAATCAGGCCATCGAGATCGGGCATGTCGTCTGCATCGTCGAAGCCATGAAGCTGATGAATGAAATCAAATCCGAGGTCAAGGGAAAGATTGTCGATATCCTCGTCAACAACGCGGAACCCGTTGAATTCGGCCAGCCCCTGTTTCTAGTCGAGCCGTCATAATACGAAAAGGACACCCGCGAATGTTTTCTAAAATTCTCGTAGCGAACCGGGGAGAGATCGCCCTGCGCGTCATTCGGGCCTGCAAGGAGATGGGGATCAAGACCGTCGCCATCTATTCCGAAGCCGACCGCGAATCTCTGCATGTGCGCATGGCGGATGAAGCCGTATGCGTGGGCCCCGCGCTCCCCTCGGCCAGCTACCTCAACATCCCGGCCATCATCAGCGCCGCGGAAATCACGGATGTGGATGCCATTCATCCGGGCTACGGTTTTTTGTCCGAAAATGCCCATTTTGCGGAGATCTGCGAATCCTGCCAGATCACCTTCATCGGCCCTTCGCCCCAGAACATCAGGCTGCTGGGAGACAAGATGGCGGCCAAAGAGACCATGCACAAGGCAGGGCTCCCCATCACGCCCGGGAGCAACTCGGTCGTCAAAAGTAAGGAAGAGGCTTTAAAGATCGCCCGGAAGATCAAATATCCCGTGATCATCAAGGCCACGGCCGGCGGCGGAGGCCGGGGGATGAGGATCTGCCATAACGATATCCGGCTCATCAGTTCTCTCATGACCGCCCAGGCAGAGGCGGAAAAGGCCTTCGGCCTGGCTGACGTCTATATTGAAAAGTATATCGAGGAACCCCGCCATGTGGAGTTCCAGATCATGGCCGACCATTACGGCAACGTCGTCCATCTGGGAGAAAGGGACTGCAGTATCCAGCGCCGTCATCAAAAGCTCCTGGAGGAATCGCCTTCGCCGGCCCTGGATTCAAAACTCCGCAAAAAGATCGGAGACCTCGTCGTCAAAGGCGTCAAGGCCTCCGGTTACCGCAGTGTGGGCACGATAGAGTTCCTCCTGGATAAGGAAAAAAATTTCTATTTCATGGAAATGAACACGCGGATCCAGGTCGAGCACCCGGTGACGGAAATGGTCACCGGCATTGACCTCATCAAACAGCAGATCCGGATCGCCTCCGGCGAAAAAATGAAGCTCCGCCAGGAAGACATCAAAATGGAGGGCGCTTCCATAGAATGCCGGATCAACGCCGAAGACGGCCAGAACAATTTCATGCCGTCTCCCGGCCGCATCGAAACCTTGAATCTCCCGGGCGGACCCAATGTCAGGGTCGACACTCATGTTTATCAGGGATATCTCATCAGCCCTCATTACGATTCCCTGATCGCCAAACTCATCGTCCACAGGGAAAACCGGCAGGAGGCCATCAAGACCATGCTTCGGGCCCTGGATGAATTCGTCGTCGCGCCCATCAAAACCACCATCCCGTTCCACAAAAAACTCCTGGAGCACCCGGCGTTCCGCAAGGGGGATGTCTCCACGCATTTTATCGAAAACCTGCTCAAGCATACGGCCCCGGGGGCCCATAAGGAAACCCGCTCATGATCCCTGATGAAGAAAAATCAGAATTAGGCATTATCAAGATCCACGACAATGTTATCGCCTCCATCGCCTATCTGGCCGCCCTTGAAATCGACGGCGTTTCCCGGATATGCGATGACATGAAATCCAAGGCGCTGCGGCTGGTCGGAAAAAAAACGCAATGCGGCGCGATCGGCATTCAATCGGAGAAAAACGACGAGATCTCCATCATCGTGCCGGTGATCCTCAGGTATGGATACAGGATCCCGGATGTGGCCTCCAGGATCCAGGAAAAGGTCAAGCAGGCGGTCGAAGAAGCGACAGACCTGATGATCCGCGAGGTGGTGATCAAGATCAAGGGCGTGGAAAAATAGATTTTTGTTCCAAGAATACTTGAAAACGACAGCCGGGCTTTCATTCGCGCAAACCGACGGTCAAAAGCGGACTCATCAAAAGGAGTGTCCCATGAGAACAGCCTTAAGCGTATTTTTTTACACGATCCTTTTCGCGTTCCTGGGGACGCTGGTCATCGCGTTCGCTTTCCATATCATCGACATCCATGACCTCATCCTTCTGCTTAGCCGTGCTTATGAAGATTCCTACCTGAGATTCATCACCGGCCTGTGCGGAATGGTCCTGATCCTTTTGAGTTTCGCGGCGGCCCAAACGATCACAGGCAAGATCCAGAGGGAAAAAACCATCGCCTTCAGCAATCCGAACGGCCAGGTCACCGTGACGTTATCGGCCGTTGAAGACCTTGTCAAGCGTCTCGCCAGCCAGATGACGGAGATCAGGGAGGCCAAGGCCGATGTGCGCGCGCACAAGAAGGGAATCGATATCGGCATGCGCGTGGTCCTGGCCAGGGAAACGAATATCCCTGATTTTACCCTGCGGCTCCAGGAACTCATCGCCAGCAGGACACAGGACGTCTTCGGCATAGACGAAGCCATTACGGTCAGAATCCATGTGGCAAAAATCGTCAGCCGGGAGGATAAATCCTGCAAAAAGCGACAGGAAATCGAAAAGGAAGAAATACCGGTCCCTTATCAGGGGATCAAGATTTAATAATTTTCCAACAGCTCCTAACAACAAAAGAGAGGGTTTCATGAAGATCGGTGTGTTGACGGGCGGCGGGGATTGCCCGGGATTGAATCCTGTCATCAGGGCTATCGTCAGAAAATCTCACAACAACAAGCATGAAGTCGTGGGCTTCAAAGACGGCTGGAAGGGGATCATGGAAGGCGACACCATCGCCCTGGACCTGAATGCCGTTTCCGGCATCCTGCCCAAGGGGGGCACGATCCTTGGAACGAGCCGCACCAATCCTTACAAAAAAGAAAATGGACTGGACAAAGTCAGGGAATCCTTCGCCAAATTCAAACTCGACGCCTTGATCGCCATCGGCGGAGAAGACACCCTGGGCGTTGCCAACAAACTTGTCAAGGACGGGCTCAATGTGGTCGGGGTCCCTAAAACGATCGACAATGACCTGAACGCGACGGATTACACGTTCGGTTTTGATACCGCCGTCAATATCGCCATGGAATGCATCGACCGCCTTCACACAACCGCCGAAAGCCATCACCGCATCATGGTTGCCGAGGTCATGGGGCGTCACGCCGGATGGATCGCCACGTTCGCCGGCATCGCGGGCGGGGCAGACGTGGTCCTGATCCCGGAAATCCCCATAGACCTGGAGAAAACCTGCGCCATCCTCAAAAAAAGGCATCAAAGAGGCCGGACCTTCAGCATCGTGGTCGTGGCTGAAGGGGCCAAACTCCAGGATTCCGACATCACCAAAGACCAGAGCCTGGATGAATTCGGACATGTCAAGCTCGGAGGAATCGGCGAATACCTGGGAAAAGAAATTGAAAAACGGACGGGATTTGAAACACGCGTCAGCGTGCTGGGCCACATCCAGAGAGGCGGATCGCCTACGGCTTTTGACAGGGTTTTAGGCACACGCTTCGGGATCAAGGCGGTTGAGCTTGTCGAAAAAAAGCAGTTCGGGCAAATGGTCAGCCTCGCAGGGACAAAGATCGTTGCCGTGCCCCTGGAAAGAGGCGTTGAAAAACTCAAAACCATCGATATGGACCTCTACGGCATCGCCCAGGAATTCTTCGGATAACATGAAACAGGCCGCCAAAAAGATCATTCAGGAGTCCATCGACGTCAAATCCCTTATCCTTAAGGACGAGAAATTCCTCGACCAGATCGAGGCTTGCGCGAATATGATGCTCTCGGCGCTTAATGCCGGCAACAAGATCCTGATTTTCGGAAACGGGGGCAGCGCCGCAGACAGCCAGCACTTTGCCGCGGAACTCGTCAGCCGTTTCCAGAAAGAAAGGCGGGCGCTGGCCGCCATCGCCCTTTCGACTGATACGTCGATCTTGAGCGCCATCGGCAACGATTACTCCTTTGACAAGATCTTTGAACGCCAGATCGAAGCGGTCGGAAGACAAGGCGATGTCGCCTTTGCCATCTCTACCAGCGGCAGGGCCAAAAACGTCCTTTTGGCCGTCAAGGCCGCGCGATCCGCAGGAATGAAAACCATCGGCCTGACAGGCGGCAAAGACGGAGAGCTGGCCGGCTGTGTTGACCTTGCCTTTCGCGTGCCTTCCCAGGTCACGGCGCGCGTCCAGGAAGCGCACATCCTGATCATCCACGCCCTTTGCCAGCTGGTGGAAGAAAACCTGTAACCCTAAAAAAAACGAATGCCGGACAAAATCGTCACACTCGCAACCTTAACAAAAATCCTGAAAAACCGCCGCGGGAAAAAAGTCGTTTTCACAAACGGCTGTTTTGATATTCTTCACTATGGCCATGTCGCCTACCTTCAGAAAGCCAGAAGCCTGGGGGATATCCTGATTGTCGGAGTGAACTCAGATTCCTCCGTCCGGGGTTTAAAAGGCAAAAACCGGCCGTTGACTTCCCAAAATGACCGCATGCGCGTCCTGGCAGCCCTGGCCTGCGTGGATTACGTCGTACTGTTTCATAACCCTACCCCTTTGAGGCTCATTAAGGTCCTACGGCCCGACATTCTCGTCAAGGGAAAAGACTGGGCTGTCGCCAGCATTGTGGGAGCGCGGGAAGTCCTGGAGGCCGGAGGCAAGGTCCGGACTATCTCCTACATCAAAAACAGGTCCACGACCGGCATCATCGAAAAGATCCTCAAGCAACACCCAACCCATGTCTGCTGCTGTGCCCCGTAAAACGGGGGTCGCCTTGGCCCCTCCAGACCCTGCCGTTTATAAAGTGCTGGACGTCAATTACAACCGCGCCAGGGAAGGCCTGCGCGTCTGTGAAGACATCCTGAGATTTTGCTTAAAAGACGCGGCCATGACGGGCCGGTTCCGCAGGATCCGTCATGCCGTCACAAAAACCATGGCCTGCTCCAGCGTCAGCCGCAAGACTATGATCCTGGAGCGAAAAATCGCGGAAGACCCCGGCAAAAATTTTCCCAACAAGACGCCCAAACACTCTTTTCGCCACCTGTATTTCGCCAATCTGCAAAGGACGAAAGAAGCCTTGCGCGTCCTGGAGGAATTTTTAAAACTCAAAGACACGAAAGCAAGCCTCGCGATACAGAAGATCAGGTTCGACGTTTATGAAGCCGAAAAAAAATCTGTTGAAAAATTCCCGTCTTTATTTGATCCTCGATAAGGATGTCTGCGGAGAAAAAAGACTCATCCCTGTCCTGTCGCGCGCTTTGAAGGGAGGGGTGGATGTCGTCCAATTCAGGGACAAGACGTCTTCGGTCAGCCATATGATCCGACTGGCCGGACCTCTGGCGGAGTTGACGCGCAGGCATGGGCGCATCTTCATTGTCAACGACAGACCTGAAGTCGCAAGGGCCGTTTTGGCCGACGGCATCCATGTCGGGCAGGAAGACTCGCCCGTGGAAGTGCTCCGGGAATTCCTGGGAAACGACCTTCTGATCGGCCTTTCCTGCCACAGTCTCTGCGACTTGAAGCGAGCGCAAGACCTGCCCATCGATTATGCCGGATTCGGCCCCGTATTTCCCACGCAAACAAAGCCTCTGGTCAAGGCCAGGGGAACGCGTCTTTTGAAAAAAGCGCTCGCCTTATGCCGTCTGCCGGTCTTTGCCATCGGAGGCATCGAGAAGAAAACCTTAAGCATCGTCATGGCTGCCGGGGCGCGCAGGATTGCCTGCTGCCGGGAAATCTGCCTGGCGGAGAATCCCGACAAAACCGCGGCCATTCTCAAATCAGCCCTTTCAGGAGAGACATGTATAAAGAATTGATTTCAGACAAGGATTTTCTCAAAGCCGCGCGCCTGGCGGCCAGGAATGAAGACATCAGCGCGGCCGCCCTTTTGGAAAAGGTTTCCTGCGGCCAATGCGTGATTCCCTGGAACAAAATCCGAAAGCCGCGAAAACCCTGCGGCATCGGCCGCGGTTTGACCACCAAGATCAACGTCAACCTGGGCACATCCACCGATAAAGTGAATCTTAAGACCGAATTGGCCAAGCTCAAGGCTGCCGTGGAACTCAAAGCGGACACTGTCATGGATTTGAGCCTCGGCGGAGACCTCAGGAAGATCCGCCGCGTCATCCTGGATGAATCGCCCCTGCCTGTGGGAACAGTGCCGGTGTATGAAGTCGCGACGACGGTGCAGAAAAAACGCGGGTCTTTCCTGAAAATGGAAACAGAAGATTTTTTTGAAGGCCTGGAACGACAGGCGGCCGATGGTGTGGATTTTTTCACCATCCACTGCGGCATTAACCGCAAGAGCCTTGATGTCTTCCTCCGGGCGAAACGGCTGCTCGACATTGTCAGCAGGGGAGGGGCCATCCTGGTCAACTGGATGAAGATCAACCACAGGGAAAACCCTTATTATGAAAATTTTGACCGCGTGCTCGACATCGCTAAAAGATACAACATCACGCTCAGCCTGGGAGACGGCATGCGGCCGGGCTGCATCGCGGACGCCACAGACGCCTGTCAGCTGGCGGAACTCAAGGAACTCGGCAAACTCACGCAAAGATGCCGCAAGGCAGGCGTCCAGGTCATCATTGAAGGCCCCGGGCACGTGCCCTTAAATCAGATCAGGAAAAATATGGAGTTAGAGAAAAAAATCTGCAAGGGCGCGCCCTTTTACGTCCTGGGGCCCCTGGTCACGGATATCGCGGCGGGGTACGACCATATCAGCGGAGCTATCGGAGGCGCTCTGGCAGCGACTTACGGGGCTGACTTTCTGTGCTACCTGACGCCGGCTGAACACCTCAGGCTTCCCACGATTGACGACACGCGGCAGGGGATCGCGGCCTCCAGGATTGCCGCCCACGCCGCCGATATCGCTAAAGGGGTGAAAAACGCGATGGCTTGGGATGAGCGCATGTCCAAGGCCAGAAAACAGCGGAATTGGAAGAAACAGATCCAGTTCTCGGTTGATCCCAAACGGGCCAGGGAATACAAAGCTACCTCACACCCGAAAACGCGGGGCGTCTGCACAATGTGCGGCCAATTCTGTTCCATCAGGCTTATCGACAGCTGTCTGCGCCGCGGGTAACCTAAAGCGGACCTGAAAAAAAGTCCCCGGGGCGGTATTTGACGAAACGGTTGTTGAATGATAGAATAATTAACCTTCTGGAAAGCAGAACTTGATCAGAAGGGTCGCTCTTTTGAGGAAATTTGCGGGTGTAGTTCAATGGTAGAATGGCAGCTTCCCAAGCTGTACACGGCGGTTCGATTCCGCTCACCCGCTTTTTGCAAGACTCCTGGATCCCTGAATCAGGGATTTTTGTTTTGATATCCGCCCACACCCTCAAAGGACGGTTCTTTGGGGGATGAAGACAGTCCTTATTCATTATCTTATGTCTTATCAAAAGCTTTTTGTTTCCGTATCCGTCCTTTTTTTATCTGCCTGCGCGTCCGCGCCCCCGTCTTCTCAAGCACCTCACACCGCCTCATCCCGGATCTCCGCAGTCCCCGGCGCCCGTCACACAGTCGCCAGGGGAGAGACCCTTTGGCGCATCTGCCGCCTCTATCAAGTGGATCTCGAAGACCTGCTTGAGGCCAACAAAATCTCCGATTCCGAAAGCATCCCGGAAGGCCGGGTCCTTGTCATTCCGAACAGAAAAAAAATTCCCCGGACAAATTTCACCTCCAAAGATAACACAGGGGATTTCATCTGGCCGGCAAAAGGAAAAATCCTGTCCGCTTACCGTCAAAAAACAGGCGGAGTCGCCAATAAAGGAATTGACATCGACCTCACCGGCGACCGCGGCATCCTGGCAGCCGGAGACGGGCGCGTCATCTTTGTCGGCGTTCTGGCCGGATACGGACAAACGGTGATCATAGACCACAAAAACGGTTTATCCACCGTCTACTGCAAGCTGGCAAAATCCGGCTTAAAACCCGGCGAGGAAGTCCGGAAGGGGCAACTTCTGTCGCAAGCGGAAGAGAAGGGCGCCTTCCATTTTGAGGTCCGCAGAAACAACAGACCCCAGAACCCTCTTTATTACCTGAATTAACCGCCTTCGCAAAAAGAAGGCCTTTTATAAGGATAGAGGCTCGGAGCATGGAAAACGTCATCATCAATATGCGCAAGGATGTCCTGGACCTGCTGCACAAAAGGCTTCAGGATTTTCAGGACGGTTACCGGCAGAATGTCGCGCTCCTGGGCGAAGAGCTGATCGGCAAGACTACGCTTCTTAAAAAATTCCTGGACGGATTTCAGGCGCCCCAGACAATCCCGGTCTATGTCGAGATCCTGCCGCTGGAATACCCGCTCTTCATCAAACGCTGCCTCAACAGCCTTCTTTTCAATTATCTCAAAAGCGTTCAGCTACTGTCTTCCCGCGAAAATCTGGATATCCTGGTCAAACGCACCCGCGAACCTCTGCCGCAAACCGCCCTGGCGGCCGAACTCCTGTTAAAAAAAATCGACAAGGAACGGCCGGAAAAGATATTTGCCGAGCTCTTCGACTTGATCGAGCTGTTTTCCGCGGAGGCGGCCCGCAAGATCGTCATCGTCTTTGACGAATTCCATCATTTGAAGACCCTCGGCTATGACGGTATCTGCCGGGACCTGGGCAAAAGGATCATGCTTCAGAAAAACACGCTGTTCATCTTTGCCAGCTCACAGAAGGGTCAGGCCAAAGAGATCCTCATCAACGACCTGTCCCTTTTGTTCGGGAATTTCGAAACCCAGGAACTCGAAACCCTCCAGGGCAACGGCAGCGAACAGATCGTCGGCAAGACCTTCGGGGATATTTTTGTTTCCCGCGACCTTCTGAATTTCCTCATTCATTTCACCGGCAACCACCCCTTTTACCTGAAGATCATCTCTCAGGAAGCGGCGCTGGCGTGCCGGGCCGGCCGCAAGGAGATCCTCGACCGCCAGACCCTGATCCAGACCTTGGAAAAACTCCTGTTCCACGAATGGGGCGTTTTCCACCTGCGGTTCACCATGCGTCTGGCCCTGTTGAACGCCGGACGCAGCAAAAACGATTTCCTCTATCTTTTAGACGCCATTGCCCTGGGAAAAAACAGGCTCAAGGATCTGACCACGCACCTGCGGCAGCAAAGATCCAGCCTCCTTCAGAAATGCCATAAACTCATCGAACTGGGCCTTCTTTCCAAAAACGGGTCCTTTTACATCATCAATGACCGCCTGTTGTCCTTCTGGCTCAAATTCGCCCACGCGGAAAAACTCAACAGCCTCAGCCACGATTTTTCCGAACAGATCGCCCATTTCCACACGCAGATCCACCGGGAACTCGAAGGGTTTATCCAGGTTTCTCAAAAACCGATCGCCGACCGGATGATGGAGATCTTCAACCAGTTTGAAGGCGATGAGATCCAGTTCGGCCGCAAGAAATTTCAGCTGGATGCCTTCAAGGAACTCAAGCTCATTTCCTTTGAACAATCCAACCTTCGGGTCGGCATCTTCGGCAAAACCCAGGGAAATTTCTGGATTACGGCGATCAAGGAAGACGGCATCACCGAGCATGACGTCACCGAATTCATTTCCATGGCCAAATCCTTCAAACAAAAAAGCGTCCAAAAGATCCTCATTGGTCTGGGGGATATCGACAGAAATGCCAGGCTTCTGGCCAAAGAATCCAGTATCTCAACATGGGACATCGAAAACCTCAACAACCTGTTCGACATTTACGGAAAACCCAGGATCATCCGGTAATGCGTCTGTGCGTCTTGTCCGATACGCATATCCCGGACAGGGGCGAAAATGTTCCGGACCAGCTTCTGAGGGAAATCAAGGCATCCGACTTAGTCATCCACGCCGGCGATTTTACCTCTCTGGATTTTTATCAACAACTCAGAAAACTCAAACCCCTGAAGGCCGTCCTGGGCAACATGGATTCCATGGAATTAAGGCCTTATCTCAAAAACAAGGAATTTTTCAGGGTCCTGAATTTCAAGATCGGCCTGATCCACGGACAGGGACAGCCGGACAGGATCACGGATCATCTCCGGGAATCCTTTGACGAGCAGCCCGACATCATCATCTTCGGGCATTCCCATCAACCCTGCCAGGAACAGAAGGGACCGACCCTTTTTTTTAACCCGGGCAGCGCCACAGACAAGATCTTCGCGCCCTACAATTCCTACGGCATCCTGGAGATCAGCCCTCAGGGCATCCAGGCGAGAATCGAAAGGATCAGGGAATGAAAAGGCTTTGGGCCCCCTGGCGGATGGCTTATATCACGGACAAAAAAACAAAGGGTTGCCTTTTCTGCCGTATTCGCCGGTCCCGCCAGGACAGGAAAAATTTTGTTTTTTTGCGCACGCAACACAGCCTCGCCGTCCTGAATCTTTACCCCTACAATAACGGACACTTGATGGTCGCCCCTTTGCGTCATGTCAGGTCCTTGAGCCTGCTGCCGGAGCCCGAGCTCCTGGATCTGATGCGGTGCCTGAAAAAATGCCAGGTCCTCCTGACAAGAATCCTCAAGCCCCAGGGATTCAATATCGGTGTTAACGAAGGCACGATGGCCGGGGCGGGAATCGAAGACCATCTCCATATCCATCTGGTGCCGCGCTGGAGAGGAGACGTGAATTTCATGCCCGTCGTCGCCTCAACGAAAATCATTTCCCAATCGCTGGAATCCTTATACGGGGAACTCAAAAAATCATGCCGTTGAATATCCATGAAATCGAAGAAAGACTTTTGGCGCCCTACGCTTCCAAATCGAAAGAATCGAAGGGACGGCGCTATCCGGAACCTGAACACACCTACCGCAGCCCCTACCAGCGGGACCGCGACCGGATTATCCACAGCATCGCTTTCCGAAGGCTGGAATACAAGACCCAGGTATTCGTCAACCACGAAGGGGATGATTACCGGACCCGCCTGACGCATTCCCTGGAAGTCGCGCAGATCGCCAGGACCATTGCCAAGGCCCTGAAACTCAATGAAGAGCTGACGGAAGCCCTGGCCCTGGCGCACGACCTTGGCCATACGCCGTTCGGCCACGCGGGCGAAGACACGCTGAAAAAACTGATGAAGGACCATGGAGGCTTCAACCATAACCTGCATTCCCTCAAAATCGTCGACAAACTGGAAGACCGTTATCCCGGCTTCCCGGGGCTCAATCTCACATGGGAAACGAGGGAGGGAATCGCCAAGCACACGACGTCTTTTGACAAATCTCGCATCCCCGAGGACTTGGAGCCCCGTTCCCAACCCTCCCTCGAGGCGCAAATAGTTGACACGGCGGATGAAATCGCTTATGATAATCATGACCTTGACGACGGTTTAGCGTCGGGTTTAATCCGTGAAAAGGCCCTTGAGTCGGTGGACGTCTGGAGGCGGACAAAAGAGGGAATTGAACGGCGTTATCCGTCCATTGAAAATCCGAAGAAAAAGTACCAGATCATCCGCAGCCTGATCGCGCTTTTGGTCGATGACGTCATCCGGGAATCCACCCGGCGGCTGGAACGCGCAGGGATCAAAAACACAAGAGAGGTCCGCAGACACCGCGGCCGGTTGATCGACTTCAGCGACGACGTCAAAAAACAGAGGCGGCCGCTGAGAATCTTCCTCAAAAAAGAACTCTATAGCCATTACAGGGTCAAGAGGATGTCGGACAAGGCCCACAGGTTCATCGAGGAAATTTTCCGGGCCTATATCCATAACACGGCCATGCTTCCCTCGGAATATCAGAATAAGATCAAAAAGAAACAAGATTCCTACGAAGTCATCTGTAATTACATCGCAGGCATGACGGACCGGTTCGCGCTCGATGAGCACAAAAAGTTATTTAACCCTTACGAAAAAGTATAAGGCCCTCATTTCGGCCCTGCATTCCATTTACCGCCTGATCAACACCACCTATGATCTGACGGACCTGGCGAGCCGTCTGACAAAACTCCTGTCGCAGATCTTCAAAGCCGACAGCTGCACCTTCGTCCTCCTGTCGCCTTCGAAAAACAGCAAAACCGTTTCCATCCGCTGTTCCATCATCAACAACAAACGTTTTGTCTCCAATAAAAAAACTCCCATCAAAAGCAATCTTGAGCAAAGGCTGGTCGAGACCAGCTCGGCGATCAAGAAAGAAGATATCCTGGCCGTCCCGCTGATCAGCGAGGATGTCATCGGATACATCATCATCAGGCGCAACAAGAAAACCCGCCGCAAGGAAGGGAATTTCGACTATTTCGATTTTGAGACCCTGATGACCCTCTCCGGCCAAATCGTCATGGCCATCAAGAACCTTCAGCTTTATTTGGAACAGGAAAAGATGGTCATGGGGACCATCAAATCCCTGGTGACGGTCCTGGATTCAAAGGTGCCTGCGGCCTATGCCCACACCCCGTATTTTTCACGCCTGGTCAAGGCCCTGGCCGAAGAAATGCATCTCAACAAGAGGGAAATCGACAGCCTGAAATACGCCAGCATGCTGCACGACGCCGGCAAGGTCAACATCCCCACGGAAATCCTTACCAAGACGTCCCATTTAACGGGAGAGGAATACGATATCGTCAAACGCCACCCGATCAAAAGCGCCGAGATCATCAAACACGTCCAGATCCTCAAACCCGTGATCCCCATCATCCTGCATCACCATGAAAAATTCGACGGCTCCGGATATCCTTCGCATCTGAAAAAAAGCCAGATCCCGGCGGGCGCGCGCGTCATGTCGGTCGCCGACGCCTTTGACGCCATGGTCTACGGAAGGCCCTACAGGGAGCGCGTTTCGGTCAAAGACGCGCTGGAGGAGATCCGCAACAATAGCGGCACCCAATTCGATCCGATGATCGTCAAATGTCTCATCAAGATCATTCATAACAAAAAGTTAAAAAAGTACTTGAATTTAACGCAGTAAAAATTATAATAGTCAGACATGATGAACGCCAATTCCCGCGGCCAGCAGATTGAATTTGACGTTTTCCCCAAACAAGAAAAATCAGATTATTCATATCTGTCGGGTATAAAAGAAGATACGAACCGCGGTTCGTCTTCGGTCAACCTTGTTCTTTCTTCACAAAGCGTCATCATACTTTTTATCTGTATCTTTCTTCTTTTGATCGCCAGCTTTACGCTGGGCGTAGAAAAGGGCAAACTGCTGGGGGCCCCCGGTCCGGCGGCCGCTGTCCGTCTCGAACGCCAGACCCAGGCGCCGGAGATAGCGCCGGCTCAGAACTTGGCCGCGCTCAAGCCTGCCGCCCAGACCGTGACAGAGACCCAAAAACCGGAGGCAGCAGCGGTCAAGCCGGAGATCCTTTCCGGTTATGTGATCCAGGTCGCGTCGTTAAAGAGCGAAGACGCGGCCAGGGGTTTAGCACAGACCCTTGACAAAAAAGGAATTCCTTCTTTTGTCAAGGCTTCGGGAAAGTATTCGACCGTCCTTGCGGGGACTTTTGCCAGCAGGGAGGAAGCGCAGGGGAAACTCAAGGAATTGAAAAAAACCTACTCGGACTGTTACATCAAAAAAATCTAAAAAAATATGTCTATTCATCCATCACTGGGAGCAGCGGTTAAAGGCAAGCAGGCAAAATCTGTCCTCAAGAGGTCTGAAAAAATCAAATATCTTTTGCACAAAGGCCTTTGGAAAGAAGACAGCAAAGTGTTCGGCATGCCGAAAATCAAGGCCGTCCGTATCAAGATCAAGAAGGAAAAGGCGGCTGAGAAACCGGCGGAAGAAGGGGCCGCGGCCACCTCAGCCGCAGCCGCGCCTGCTGCCGACCAAAAAGCCAAAGCGTCCGCGAAGAAATAGCCTCTTCTCATTCCCGCGCGCCTCATCCATCGCCTGCCTTTAACGCAAAACACAGCGATGTCGTCTCTTGTTTCTCTGTCTTCAAGGTTTATTTTATTGAAGGAGAAAAACGAACCTTATGGGAATTCTGATTGCGCTGGCTGTATTTTTTTCAGCCATCATTGTCCATGAGTTCAGCCACGCGTTCGTAGCCAGCCTGCGGGGAGACCAGACGGCGGCCCGCAGCGGACGCCTGACCCTCAATCCGCTGGCCCACATAGATCCTTTCGGAACCCTTCTTTTACCCGTCCTTCTGATCCTGCTGAATTCCCCCGTCCTTTTTGGATGGGCCAAACCCGTGCCTATAAACTTTTCGGGATTACGCAACCCCAGAAGAGACATGATCTGGGTAGGCCTGGCAGGGCCCGCGGCCAACATTATCCTGGCGGCCCTGGCCACGCTTCTTTTGAAAACCGGGCTCAAAGACATCCCGGGCCTTTCGCAGGTCATCGGGTCCGTCATCCTTTTTAATGTCGTATTGGCTGTCTTCAACCTGGTCCCCATTCCGCCGCTGGACGGTTCAAGGATCCTCATGGGCCTGTTGCCCGTGCCCCTGGCCATCCGGCTGGCCTCCATAGAACGATATGGATTTATCATCCTGTTTGCGCTAATATATCTGGGGTTTTTCAACGGAATCATCTGGCCGGTTGTCGCCTGGGTCATTTACCTTTTAAGCCTTCTATGAAAACAATCTCTATCCGTTTGCAGCAAGGCCTTTGCAGGATCCATATCGGAAAAAACATCCTGGGTTCCCTGGGCAGGCTTTGTCAAAGCGCTTCCTTAGGGCCGCACGCCGTCGTGGTCACAACGCCCCCCATCAAAAAACTGTTCTCAAGTGCCGTTGAAAAAAGCCTCCGGCCGGTTTGCGCGCACGTCGTGACGGTCCCGGATACGGAAAAAAGCAAAAGCGCCTCTATGGCCATGAGCCTCATCAAAAAGATCACGCCTCTGGATAAGGGCAGGGGATTGTTTCTGGTGGCCCTGGGGGGAGGGGTTGTCGGTGACCTGACGGGTTTTGTGGCCTCCATCTACAAAAGGGGAGTGCCCTACCTGCAGATCCCCACGACGCTTTTGGCGCAGATCGATTCCTCTATCGGAGGGAAAACAGCGGTCGATACGACTTTCGGAAAAAATCTTGTGGGGGCTTTTTACCAGCCCAGATTTGTCCTCTCGGACATCAAGCTCTTGTCTTCTCTGCCGGTCAAAGAACTGCGGTCCGGCCTGGCGGAGGCCGTCAAATATGGTCTGATCAAAGACCCGGCCTTGTTCACGCTGATCTCAAAAAACGCGCGCCGGCTCCTGAAACCGGACTCAGAAATCCTCGAAACCCTTGTCAGGCGATGCGCCGAAATCAAGGCGAAAGTCGTCCGTCTCGATGAGTTCGATAAAAAAGATGTCCGCATCGTCCTGAATTTCGGCCATACGGTCGGCCACGCGGTGGAAGCCGCTTCCCGTTTTCAATTGTCTCACGGAGAAGGTGTGAGCATCGGCATGGCGTGCGCCTGCGAAATATCCGAAAGGCTCGGCTGGCTCAAACCCGAGACCAGGGAGCAGGCGATTTCCCTGCTTGAGACCATAGGCCTGCCGACGAGAATCCCGAAAAACCTGCTTCGGGGAACTCACCAGGCGCTGGTCCATGATAAAAAATTTCTTGCGGGGAAAAACAGGTTTGTGCTGCTGGAGGATATCGGCCGGACGAAGATCGCTGAGAATATTCCGGGGGAACTCATACGGCAGGTCCTGCGGGCAAGGTCTATCTCGATCTCAAGATAAACGTCTGGCCTTCGTAACTCAATTCCACTTCATCGCTTCCTATCCGCTCGACAGTCGCTCCGGCTACGGTTCCGCCTTCCGGCACGACCTTGCCGTCAATCAATGCCAGGCTTCCTTCTTCACTGAACAATATCCCTGAAAGGACAAGGGCGGGAGGCGTTCCGGCATAAACAGGCACCTCGGGCGCGCTGGCAGAGGAAACGACAGGCGCCGGTTTTGGAGGAGCGGGGACCGCAGCGTTCGACTTCGCAACAGGCTTGGACGCAGGCGGCTTTACGGCCGCGGGCTGTTTCTTTCGGCCGGCCACAAACGCGAAGATTGCCGCCGCCAGGAAAAACCCGAACACGGCCAAAATAACAAACATCCAGACCGTCCTGTCCGTCCTCATGCGCGCCAGAAAAGTTTTCCCGGCCGCGGCGGCAACTGGTTCGGCGCCCGGCTTTTCCTGCTCATTTTTCTCGAGGGGAGTTTCCATAAGATTTGAAAATATTATATCACCCAAAAATCGTTTGTAAAGCGGGAAGTCCCTCAGAAAAACTGGCCCATCTGCGGCGCGAACAGGGGGACAAACTGTTTGACACGGAAAATGGAGTATGATATCCTTAATGAGATTTAAGGGAGGCTCATGGAATTTCCAGAAAAGCGCCAGGCTCAACGCATCCGCGTGAATCTCCCGGTAACCTTCGAACAGCTAGGAGGGGAGAGATATTCCGGCAGGACAGTGACCCGGGACTTAAGCGTCACCGGCCTGAGGATGAACATGTCCTCTTTTTTCCCCGCAGATACATCCTTCCTCCTGAAGCTGAATTTTCCCGAAATCAACAGGGTGATCGAAGGGCTTGCCAAGATCGTCTGGTCGCAAAGGATCTCCTTCTCCGACCAGTACCAGGCAGGCCTTCATTTTGCGGACATCAATCCTGTTTTTAAGAAATGGCTGGAAGAATACGTCATAGTGAATGTGGCGCTTTCAAAATAGCGCCTGTGGCTAATCTAAGGAGGATCTTCAGTGGCAGACAAGGAATCCAAGAGGGTCAACTGCGGAAAATGCAATAAACCCCTGAAAAAGATCAAACGGTATTACAGGAACGGCAAATATTATTGCCATAAGAAATGTTATACCGAGGCCCAGAAAAAAGTCGAACCTAAAGAAGCCTAACCCTAGAGCTCTTTATGTCTCAAGACAGACGGCGCTACGCCAGGGCCGACAAAAATCTGGCCATCAAGATCAGGGACAAGGACGCTGATTTCGTCACGGAAACAAAAAACATCAGCTGTCTGGGCGCTTATTGCGAAGTCGACGGTTATGTCCCCATCCTGACCAAGCTTAAGATCACCCTTCTCCTGCCGAAGTCCAGAAACCTCAAGGACCCCAAACATATCGCCTGCGAAGGCACGGTGGTTCGCGTCGAAAAATCTCCGGACCCGCTGGAAAACAACAAGTACAACATCGGGATATACTTCAACCAGATCAACCGCTCGGACATGAAGATGATCGACCGTTATATCAAAAACTGCATGAACGAAGCTTCCAGAATACGCTCTCCCCGCATTCCCGCCTAAGGCGTATGGGACACCCCTTAAGACCTCTTCCCGTCAAACTGTTCACCGGCCTCATCTCAAATGATACCGCTGTCCTCGAAAAAACGCGGCGGCTCCTGATCAAAAGGTTCGGCCCTGTGGACCTGGAATCCCCTGTCTTTGACTTTTATCAAACGGATTATTATGACCGGGAAATGGGCAAGGGCCTGCGGCGGGTTTTTTTAAGTTTCAAAACCCTCAGGCGGGGGGAGGACTTGAGCGCGTTCAAGACCCTGACCAACACCCTTGAAAAAAAACTCGCCCGGTTCGAAGGCAGGACCGTCAATATTGATCCCGGTTATATCACTCTTTCCAAACTGGTCCTGGCCACCACCAAAAACCACGGCCACCGCCTCTATCTGAGGAGCGGTATCTTCGCGGAAGTCACGCTGCGGTTTCATAACGGGTCGTTCCAGGCGCAGCCCTGGACCTATCCGGACTACAGACAAGATTCCCATATCGCGTACTTCAACCAGGCCCGGGAAGCCTACAAATGCCAGATCGAACATGACTACGGACCTGCCGAATTATATCGAAGCCTTTAAAACAGGGAGGCTGGCCCAAAAAGCCGAAGACAGCCGCCGCATGCTGGAATCCTGTCGCATCTGCCCGCGTCAATGCGGAGTCAATAGACTCAAGGATGAACTGGGTTTTTGCCGGACCGGCCGGCACGCCATCGTCTGCAGTTTCTTCGCCCATCACGGGGAAGAACCGCCTGTTTCCGGAGAGAAGGGTTCCGGGACCATTTTTTTCGCCCGCTGCAACATGCGCTGCCTGTATTGCCAGAATCACCAATTCAGTCAGGAAGAAGAAGGCCGGGTTCTATCCCCTGAAGAACTGGCGGATTGCATGCTTTCCCTTCAAAACGAAGGCTGCCACAATATCAATCTCGTCACCCCTACGCATGTCATGCCCCAGATCCTGGAGGCCCTGCTTCTGGCCGCCTCAAGGGGCCTCAATATCCCCATCGTCTATAACAGCTCCGGATATGAACGCAAAGACATCATCGCTTTTCTGGACGGCATCGTCGATATTTACCTGGCGGACCTTCGGTATATGGACGCGGATGCCGCTGAAAAATTTTCCTGCGCCCGCGACTATCCGGGCCATAATCAGGAGGCCTTGAAGGAAATGCGGCGTCAGGCGAGGAAAACGGTGTTTAACGACCAGGGGATCATCCAAAAAGGGCTCATCATCCGGCATCTGGTCCTGCCTGAAAATATCAGCGGAACCCAAAAAGCCCTGGCCTTCATATCCGCGGAACTCTCTCCGGAAACCTATGTCAGCCTGATGAGCCAGTATTTTCCTGCCTACAAGGCCTTTGAGCATCCGCCGCTCGACCGCAGGCTTTATCTGGAAGAATTCGTTGAGGCAGCACGACTGCTGAAAGAATACGGCCTGGAAAACGGCTGGGTCCAGGAATCAGGAGGCCTTGGGCGGTTTGCCGGAACCCACATCAAAAGGAACGTCTGAAAACGGCATGAAAATCAAAGCCCATCCGCGCGATTTCATCGTCGAAGAAATACTCGGTATTCGCGCCCACACAACCGGTTCCCACAGGCTGCTCAAATTGACCAAACAGGGCCTAAACACCTCCGATGCCCTGCGCCGCATTGCTTCGCAAAACAAGCTTTCCCTGAGGGATATCGGATATGGCGGCCGCAAGGACAAACACGCCCATGCTGTCCAATACATCACCATCAAAAGCCGTAAACCCCCGCGTCCTCTCAAACACAAAGACCTGAGCCTGGATGAAGCCGGATGGCTGAACAGGCCTATGGGCCCGGATCTGATCGCCGCCAATCATTTTCGCATCACGGTGCGCGACCTGACGCCTGAAGAAATCAAGAATGCCCTCATTCAACTGGACCGCCTGGGGCGCCATGGCTTTTTCAACTATTTTGATGACCAGCGTTTCGGCCCCTTTGACGCTCTCCAGGGTTTCCTGGCGGAAAAAATCATCAAAAAGCACTTCAACGGCGCTTTGAAATTTTTCATCACTCATGCGGGCTCGGAAGACAGAAAACCCGAGCGCGAAAGAAAGAAGAGACTTTTCAGCATTTGGGGGCATTGGGACAAATGCGCTGATGAAGCGGTGTCGGATTTTGAGCGGACCGCCTTTGCCCGCCTCAAGACAAGGCCGGGAGACTTCACGCAGATCTTAAGGGCGATTCCGGCCGACGAGTTAGGTTTTCATTTCGCCTCTTACCAATCCTTCCTGTGGAACGAAATCCTCAGAAGGCTCGTCCTCAAAACGGGGGAGCCTGTGCGGTGCTACCCGGGGACCTGCGGGGATTATCTGTTCTCAGACAGATTCGAAGGCTACCCCGCGTCCCTGCCAACAGCCTCCAGCCGTATGGACTTCGCAGACCCGGGGACAAAAAACGAATACGCGCGCCTTTTCGAAGAACAGGGGATCAAAGCATCCCTGTTCAATGTGAAAAAAATTCGCCAGGCGTACTTCAAAAGCGCGTCCCGCCAGGTCCTCAGCATGCCTGAAACCTTAAGGTTTTCCACGGAAAACGACGATCTCCATGAAAACAAAAATAAGCTCCTTCTGCAATTTTCCCTCAGGAGGGGCTCCTACGCCACGATGCTCATCAAGAACATTTTCGCGTCCGGAAAAACATAATCTTTTTAAAGCTTTTTTGCGTTGACACATCCCGTTATTTTGTTTACACTTATCACAAGAGGCCCTTATGAATAAAAAACAATGGTTGGTCCTTATTGTCGGCGTCATAGCCCTCGGCCTGATTTTCTTTTTGACCCCCCGTTACAAGATCACCCAGATAGACCAGGACAATTACATCCGCACCGAACAATCCAGCGCCCTCTACGAACGATCCTCAGGCACTGTCAAGCTGCATTGGGAACACATCGCCCTCTATGCGGCCATCACGGTCCTGGCCTGCGGAATCCTGTTGGTGTCCCTAAGGAGGAAAAATGGATAACATCTCTTTTGAAATTAAAAACCAGCTGTATCTGACGGTCGTTCAGCTCGTTGATTTTTTCAAAGGCGCCAATCTCCTTTATGCCGGCATCGTCGTCCTGGCGCTTTATGTCCTTTTTTTGCGCAACTGGACGTTCCCCAGGATATTTTCCTTTAGCCTGACCTTTATCCTGCTTTTTGTGCTTTTCGTACGCCTGGACCATCTTTTGCTGACGAAGCTCTCCCAGGATGCCGCCTATTATGGCGTGGGCGTTTTCCGCATTCTGAGCATCGTCGTCGCGGCCGCTATCCTTCTGTACTACTCGGTCATAAAACCGTAATATGTCCAAAAACAAAAAGATCCTTTTGGTGATCGAGGACCAGAATCTGGAGAAGATCCTCACCTATCTGCTGAAGGCCTGGAGCTACGACGTCATCGTCTGTCCCGAAGGAAGCCTCGCCCTGGAGATGGCCGGACAGAAATACCCGGATTTGATCATCATCGATGCCCACCTGGTCAAGACAGACGGATTAAAGCTCTGCAAGCTGCTGAAATACGACTTCCTGACGTCCTACATCCCCATCATCATCCTGATCGAAAAAAGACAGCTTCGCCGCAATCTGCTCGACATCGAGCAGGGAGTCGACGATTTCCTCATCAAGCCCCCCGACCCCATAGACCTGGAAATCCGCATCGCCCTGTCCTTAAAAAGCGCGGCTCATCAATTCCACGCCAACGCCCTGACCAAGCTCCCCGGCAACAAATCGATTGAAAAGCTGGTCAAGAGCCACATCGACCTCAACAAGATATTTTCCTTCGCCTACGTCGACATCAATAACTTCAAATCGTTCAATGATAAATACGGTTATATCAGCGGCGACAGGATCATCCTGCAGACAGCCAGAATCCTTACCTCCGCGATGAAAAAATACGGACGGCAGGGGGACTTCGTCGGCCATATCGGAGGGGATGATTTCGTCTATATCACCTCTCCGGAAACGGAGGAAATCATCGCCAAGGAATGCATCAACGAATTTGACAGGCTGATCCCTTTGCACTATTCCCAGGAAGACCGCAAGGCCGGTCACATCCGGGCCAAAGACCGCAGCGGCCACCAAACGAACATTCCTCTCATGGGCCTGTCGATCGCCATCGTCAATAACCTGAACTTCAATGTTCCTTCGATCTTTCAACTCATTGAAGTGGCTTTTGAGATCAAGAATTTCCTCAAAAAACATGCGACCAGCAATTATCTGGTGAACCGGCGTGTTTCCGACACGGGGATGGACGGCCGGAAAAATCTGCAAGAACAGTATTCCCTTGAACTCAAAAAACACCATCCTCATATCAATACGCACAAGCCCTTAGGCCAGGTCATGCTGGAAACACACCTCCTCAACGAAGCCCAGTTGAATGAAACCCTGGCCACGCACTGGACAACAGGGCAACGCGTGGGAGAAGCCGCGGTGTCCATGGGTTTTATCGAAGAGGCAGACGTGAAACGGCTGATCGAACACCAGCCGTCATTTCCTCATTCAGAAAAAAAACACTCCCGGGAGGTTTCATGAAACGCTGTCGAAAATGTCGGGCGCCCTTGGAAGGCCCTTTGGGAACGATCGCCAAAACCCTGTTTCGCCTCAGGCCGTCGCAAGAAGACCCCGGCCTATGCAATAAATGCGCGCCGCGCGAAAAAAAGGGAACGTATGTCTGCGCGGTCTGTCAAAGGGCCGTGGATGAAAAAAAAGCGCTCACGCATATCAAAGGTGAAGAATATCTGCTGGAACTCATCCGCCGCGACCATCCGGAATGGAAAGAAGAGCACGGTGCCTGCCCTAAATGCGTGGAGTACTACAGAGAATTGATCCAGCGGGGGAATTTATAACAACGGGGGACCTTTGAAAAGAAATTCTTTGGTTTTTTGGACCGGCCTGTTCGTCATCCTGTCCTACAGTCCTTTTTTATTCGCGCAGGGATCAGGGTCCGTCAAACTGTTTTACGTCTATTCCGACCAAGACTCCGAAAATAGCAATTTTTTCATCCCATCCGGCTGGATGGGCGATTACGCCGACCTCAAGCTGGATCCGGGATGGGAGCAGGATGCCTACGAAGGCGGAACCTGCATCAAGATCACCTACAGCAACAGGGCCTCTTCCGGGGCCCGATGGGCTGGCATGTACTGGCAAAACCCGGCCAATAACTGGGGAACAAAAGAAAACGCGGGCGCGAACCTGACCGGGATCAAAAAATTGACCTTCTGGGCCAGGGGAGAAGACGGAGGGGAAAGGATTGAAGAATTCAAGATGGGAGGCATCGCGGGCCCTTACCCGGATTCCGCGACCGCTGGCATCGGCCCTGTCGTTTTGACCTCCGGATGGAAACAATACACCATCCACCTGAAAGGAAAAAACCTGTCTCATGTCATCGGCGGATTCGCCTGGTCGGCCAATCTGGACAATAATCCTCAGGGCTGCACGTTTTATCTTGACGAAATTCGCTACGAATAGATTTCCACCGACCCTGTTATTCCCATGATCAAACTGATCCTTTTAGGCTTCGTTCAGGGCCTTACGGAGTTTTTTCCCGTCAGCAGTTCCGCCCACCTTATCATCGGACAGCATTTTTTGGGACTGACGGAAAATCTTGTCTTTCTGGACATTTCGCTGCACATCGGCACCCTGCTGTCGCTGTTCGCTTTTTTCTACAAAGACATCCTCGCCAGCCTGAGAAACCCCAGAATGCTCGGCCTGATCCTGATTGTAACCGTTGTCACCGCGGCGATCGGTTTGTCTTTCATGAAACTTTTCAGGTCCTGTTTTGAAAGCCCTTCCACTGTGGCCGCGATCCTGGTCCTAAACGGATTGTTGATCCTGGGGACAAAATTCATAAAAAAAGGAGAGAGGAAACCCGGCCCCTTCGACAGCGTTCTGACAGGCTTCAGCCAGGGCCTGGCCATCACGCCCGGCCTGTCACGGTCCGGAGCCACGATCTCCACACTCCTGTTGCGCCGGATCCACAGGGAAGAAGCCTTTTTGTTTTCCTTTCTGGCTTCTATCCCGGCCATTTTGGGAGCGTTTGTTTATGAAGCCAGGGATGTGGACTGGACGATGATCCGGGAATACAGCCCTGCTGCCCTGGCCGCGGGCATCCTGTCAGCCTTCCTGACAGGCTTGCTGGCGCTCTGGATCCTGAAAAAATCCCTCACCGGGGATAAATTCCATGTCTTCGGCTATTACTGCCTCCTGGCAGGAACAGCGTTTTTCCTCCTGTTAAAATTCCGATGACACCGCCTTCTTCCGCTCAAAACCTTGTGGAGATGCTGGAGCGCGCCTGCGGCGTCTTTGCCCGCCGTAAAGCTCTCATCTTCGGTTCAAAAATCTGCGCCTTTGAAGAATTATGGAATGAATCCTGCCGGGCGGCATGCGCCATCAGACAGGCGGGAGCCAGGCCGGGCGAAAGAGTCGCTCTCCTCTTGGATAACGCGCCCGAATTTGTTTTTGCCTATTTTGGGATCCTGATGAACGGCTCGGTCATCGTCCCGGTCAATCACATGTTCAAAAGGGAAGAGGTCTCCCACATCCTCCAGGATTCCAGCGCTTCCATCCTGATCACGTCCCGGGCTTACGCCGGCCTCGCGGCGGAAGTCAATACGATGTCGGAAAACCTGAGAAAAGTGCTCCTTGTGCAGGACTTAAAAGACGCGCGCATCGATCAGGAGGTCTGCCGCCAAATCCGGGAAAGATCAAAAAACGCCCTCCATTCCGATGTCGCGGTTTTTCTCTACACATCCGGCACTACGGGCCGCCCCAAAGCCGCCATGCTGACGCACGGGAACCTTCTGTCCAATGTCCGCTCTTCGGCCGCCTGCATTCACGTGAATTCCCGCGACGCCTTCGCCTGTTTTCTGCCATTGTTCCATTCATTTGCCGCGACCGTCTGCATGCTCATGCCCCTGCACGAAGGCGCCTCCATCGTCATTATGAAATCACCGCGGCCTATCCGTAAACTGATAAGAATGATCCGCAAGCACCGCGTCACCATCTTTGTCGGAATTCCCTCCCTCTACGGCATCATGAAAGACCTCCGGCTTCCCCGCTGGCTGCCCGGCAGGCTGCTAAAACTTCTGAACCCTCTGCGCCTGGCGATTTCCGGGGCAGCCGCGCTGCCGCCCGAGGTTTTCAAAGGATTCGAAAAGAAATTCAGGCTTCCCCTCCTGGAAGGGTACGGGCTCACGGAAGCCTCGCCTGTTGTTTCCCTTAACCCTTTGGGCGGTATCCGGAAAGCCGGCTCCATCGGGCTGCCCATTCCCGGCGTCCAGGTTAAAATCATCGATGAAGCAGGCCGCACATTAAGCGGCCAAGAGGAGGGAGAGCTGTGCGTCAAAGGAGGCAATGTCATGGCCGGCTATCACGGAAAACCCGAAGACAACAGCCTCACGCTTAAGGACGGCTGGCTCCTGACCGGAGATATGGCCAAAATAGACAAGGACGGCTATATTTTCATCATGGGCCGAAAAAAAGACATGGTCAATGTGCGGGGCCTGAATGTCTACCCCCGGGAAATCGAAGATGTGCTTTACAGGAGGCCGGAGATCAGGGAGGCGGCTGTCATCGGCATTCCCGACGCGCACAAAGGGGAAGTCCCGAAAGCGTTCGTCGTCCTCAAAACGCCGGGAGCCCTGACAGAGCATGACATTATCGCTTATCTGCGGCAACATCTGGCAGACTATAAAGTGCCGCGCAAGATCGAGATCAGGAACGAACTGCCCAAAAATCAGGCCGGCAAAATCTTGAAAAGGGTCCTGGCAGGAAACGTGGGGTCTATTTCATAGAATGAGGGATTTCCCCGACGCGGCGTGATATTTCATTGACACCTCAAATTTTCTTGCCCATAATAGAGCAAGGACGTCAGCCCTTTTGCCTTCAGGAAATCCTGGAGGAAAAGGGATTAACCGAATTTCAGGAGAAACTCCCCCGGCTGGCCGAATGCCGGCCGGAACTCATTATGGACGAAATCAAGAGCAGGCATTTCCGAAAATCCCGCGTCAGGAACGCCCTTCGCCTGACGGCTAAAAAAGCCCTCCAGATGGGGATTGTCGTCATTGTCGGAGAATATCTTCTTTTAAACGCCATTAACCTGTCCCTATCCGAACCCAATCCTCTCTTCTTCTACCGCAACGTCCCCAACCAGATCGTCAATCTGGCGGTAAGCGAAAAACCCATCTTGCGCGTGGCCGAGGCTTACAGCTCGCTGAAAAATAACACGGAATTCGACAGGATGGTCCAGGAACAATTCCCTGCCAACGTCAAAGGCAGCCGACCCGATTTCCGCACAACCGACCTTCAGGATAAGGAGGGGGCGCGGGTTGGATATGTCGTAAAGTTTTGAACCGAAGCCATCATCAAAAGAAAGGAGTTCTATGGAAGATCTCACAAAAACCATCCAGAAGAAAATCAAGGAAATTTGGCCGGACGCCCAGAAGCATATTTCCAAAATCAGCAAGGAAACGCTGAAAACCCTGAAAAAGAGCGAAAAACAACTGAAGGCCGTTTACGGCAAGACAAAGCGCTCAACGGAAGAACTGATCCTGAAAGCCAAAAGGGAAGAACTCTACTATCAGCTGGGCAAACGCGTGGCCCCTCTTTTGACGAGCGACCATCTCAAAAATAAGAACGTCATGAAGATTTATTCCCAGATCCGGCGCGTCAATAAGGAGTTGGGTCCCAAAAAATAACATGCTTTTTTCTTCGGACCTCACAACCAGACAGGCAAGGATCCTTGCCTTCATCAAAGATCAGGTCGGCAGGACCGGAAGGCCCCCGACAATCCGGGAGATCGGCGGACAATTCGGCTTCAAATCCACGGGCACGACCCGAGATCACCTCAAGGCCCTTTCACGCAAAGGGTATCTGTTGCTCCATCCCCGTCAATCCAGGTCCATCGAACTGAAAAACGCGGTGGCCATGCGCATCCCTGTCGTGGGCCGGATCACGGCCGGAATGCCGGATCTGGCGCTCGAAGAAACACAAGGTTATCTCTTTTTAGACGACCTCATGCCGGGACCTGAAAAAACCGTTTTTGCCCTTAAGGTGAAGGGCGACAGCATGAAAGACAAGGGGATCCTGGAAGGAGACATGGCCGTCATCCGCAAACAAAGAACGGCCGAACCCGGCGACATTGTCGCCGCCCTGATCGAAAACGAAGCCACGATCAAGACGCTCGAAAAAAACAAAACCGGCTTCTTCTTAAAGCCGGCCAATCCTGCCTACCATGATATCCACGCGCCCTTCTCCATCCTGGGAAAAGTGATCGCGGTCGTAAAAAGATTTTAAGACAACCCTTCCTCCCGCCGCCTTTTTTTCAAAATCGCGCCGCTTCTGTCCCGCAGGACGTAGAGGACCAGAAGCCCGGGCGCCCAAAAAACGCCCAAAAGGCCTGCCAGCGCGGAATAACCTTTCCCGCGGGCGTACATATAAGCTCCGCAGACATTCATGAGATAGCCTCCGGCGAACAAGGCATATCCGAAATACGGATGCGGCGAATCGGGATGCGCGGCGAGATACCCCAGGCCGCAAAATAAAAAACCGCCCCAAACGCAAATAATGGTCTGAGTTTTATATTCTTTGAGCATAGGGCCGTATTGTATCACAGGCCGACCCGTCAGATAAAGGATTGTTTTCTCGCCCGTTTTTTTGTAAAATAAGGACTAATGGATCTGCTCATACTATTTATGGCCCTTGTATTCCTGGGAATGATCGGAGCGGGAATTTTCTTTTTTTTAAAGGAAACGCCGCCCAGGCCTGGGCCTGCGTTCAAAATACCGCCGGCCGTCCCCCCGTCACAGGATCCCCTGGAACTGCCGCCAAAAAAAACGGCGCGTTATGATGAAAAAATAAAACAGCTCGAAGAAGAGCTGCAGGCGGCCCAGGAAGAGATCCGTAAAGGCCAGGAACGCGAGGCAGGGCTCCTCAAAGAAAAAAATAATGTCGCTTTTGACAGTTCAGGCTATGAGCGCCTCAAAAAAGAACAAGCCGCGCTCAGGGAAGAAATGACCGCCAAAGAGGAAACCCTGGAAGAGGTCATTTCAGCCCGGCGCAGGGAAAACGCGGAACTGATCCAATTGCGGCAGGAATTCGACATCCTCAGGAAGAAAAACGCGGAAACCGAAGACGCGTTCCGCAAAGCGCAGACGATCATTGAAAATATGGACAAGGACAACAAATCCTGCAAGGCCCTCCTGGAACAGCAGAAAAAAATCCTCGAGGAACACAACGTCAACAAAACCGAAGGACAGTGGGTCTCCAGGGAAGAATTCGAAAAACTGCAGGCGCTCCTCAAAGAAAAAGATTCCCTGCTCCAAAAATTCAAAACCCCATGAAAAAATCGCTTCTGCTCGGATCAATCCTTTTGGCCCTGGCGCTCATCACGCCGGACGTCTTCTCAAAAGAAACGCGGCAGATCCAGCCTCCCAAAAAAATCGAATACGACGGGTTGCTTTTGGCCTATAACCCTGCCTGGAAAGACGAAGAAACATATGTGGAAGCGAATCTTGATAACGACCCCGAACCGGAGATCGTCATCAGCTTCGTGGCTTTCTATAAGACCGAACCCGAAAAAAAGGAAAGGGAGACGGCCATCTTTGTCCCGGAAAAACAGGAACTCCTGCCTGTTTACAACTATGTTTTCTATCAGATCTACGACCTGGGACCGGATAAAAAATACGCGCTGACGAAAACTCTCACCGGCATGGACAGGCCCGGCCAAATACAGCTCTTCCAGCCTGAGCAGGAAAAACCGCCCGCGATCGTCTTCATCAGTCCGGGAGGGGCCCATTACAAGGATGTTCTTGTGCTCCGGTGGCAGGAAGGCGGATACCGGCATATCTTCAACCAGGACACAAGGGGAGAGGTCGAAGTCGGGCCTGCGGGGATCAGGCTGGGAGAACAGCTCTATATCTGGAACGCGCGCACCGGGAACCTGGAGCGGCAAAAAGATGAAACCGCAAAAGACGGGTAAAATATAGTGAACTCAAACGACTATTTTAGGTTATAATAGTGAAAGACAAGGCGCTATAAACCCTCAAACAGATTTAAAAAAGAGTCCGCGACAGAAAGGCTCTGGAAACGGAAAGAAAAGACATGGAAGGCAAACCACTCAATATCCTCCTGGTCGACAATGAGGCGGAATTCTGCGAATCCATGACGTATTGGCTGGAAACCAAGCACCACCGCGTCCAAGTCTGTTATAGCGGAGAAGAAGCCCTGGAGCTCATCAAAAAAAGTCCGTTTGACATCGTTTTTTTGGATATTCAGATGCCCGGCATGGACGGGCTCTCCGTTCTTAAAGAGATCCGCTCTTTCAACACGACCCTTCCGGTCGTTATCGTCACAGGCTATCCCAAAGAAGAACGAATGACACAAGCCATCTCCCTGGGCGTTTCCGGGTTTTTCCCTAAAACGGCCAGTTTTGAGGAATTGGGCCGCATCATCAAAGCCTCCATTCGCACCCACAAGGACCTTCATTAAGATCTTCTAAGACCATGGACATCCGCGCCAGACAAAAAGATGACGTGATCATTCTCGATCTGGGCGGCCGCATCGACGCGGATGCCGCCGGCCTGGTGGAGTCCGTGGGACAATGCCTGCGCGACGGTTATGCCGACATTCTCTGCAACTTTGACCAGGTCGAATACGTCGATTACGTGGGGATCTCGGCGCTTGTCCTTTCCTACAAGGACGTCATCAACAACAACGGCCGTATGAAATTCTGCTGTGTTCCCGTGCATGTCAAAAACGCCCTTTGCGTCGCGGGCCTCGACCACACCATCGATCATTATCCTTCCGAGGAAAGCGCGCTGCAGGCCTTTCAACAGGATCACGTCCTTGAAAAACTTCAAAAACTCCAACTGCGCCGCCGTTTCAAACGCCTTCCCCTGGATTTAAAAATAGAATTGAAAACAAAATCAGGCGGCAGCCCTGTCTGTCTCAAAGCGGAAATCCTGAATTTGAGCGCCGTGGGCGCCTACATCTTCGGTTGTTCCGGGTTGAAGCTGGGAGACGATTGCATCCTAACCTTAAAGCTTTCCTCAAAGGATGAGCCCCTGGAACTCCGGGCCAAGGTCGTCTGGCTTCCGGACAGGCAGGTACAACCCCAGATGTATCCGGGGGTCGGAGTGGAATTTCAGTTCCTTTCCACAGCCCTCCAGCAGCGGCTTTTGGATTTTATCGAAAAAAATCTTTCCAGGATTGTTTCGGAAAAATAATCAACCGTTGTCTGCAGGCGAGCCCCTTAAACTTGACAGGAAAACGCGGCTTGCTATAATTATCCTTAAATTTCACCCTCTCATCTTTCTTAAAAAAAGGGCGCAAACATGACAAAATTCCTTATCGGTTTGGCGGGCATATCGATTCTCATCTGCGGATGCGCAACGTATGAAAGGTCACTGGAGGACGAAACTGTCGTTTCAACGAGTGCGGCCCGCGAAGAGGCCGCGGACGAAGAAGGGACGGCGCCGGACACAATCGTTGCCCCTGGGGAAGTTTCGTTGCAGGAAAGCCTTGCCCCTGAACAGACGGTTGCGGAAAAACCGACGAAAAAAGAGCTCCAGACCGCGCTCAAGAACGCGGGATTCTACGCAGGGCCCGTGGACGGCAAATTCGGCCCCGAAACAAAAAAAGCGGTGGAGGATTTCCAGACGGCCAACAACCTCAAAGCCGACGGCGTCGCGGGTCCGCTGACATGGAATCTCTTGAAAAAATACCTTAACCTGCAAAAGGAAGAAGCCAGATAAGGCAGCCTTAAAAAAAGCTTTGCGGTCAAAGAAAAAAAGGGGGGAGGAGGATGAAAAAATACGTCTGGATTCTAGTCCTGTTGATCATGACCATGTTCTTGTCCTCTCAAGCTTACGCCCGTGACCGTGAATCCGCGCGCCAGGAAGAAATCAAGGCCCAATCCGAACAATTTTCATGGTGGCCGACGGACGCGCAGCCCGCGCCCAAAAAGGATGAAGACAAAGGCGGCTGGTGGTGGTGGCCGAAGGAACCCGGGACCGTAGGGCCCCTGTGGGGAAACCGTGGTTTTATCTACGTTTCAAAAATCATTTATGACTATCAGGCCGACGATCTGCCTGCCCCTAAACCTCAGGAGCTAAGGCCGTCTTTGATCATCAAGAACATCCGCAAGAACGTCAAGGTCTATTTCGATTACAACAAAAGCACGATTCGTGAAGATGCCGCCGATATCCTGAAGGCGGCCGCGGGCACCCTCAAACGCAGCCCCGAAACGGATATCCTGGTTACCGGCAACTGCGACACCCGGGGGACGGAATCCTATAATGAAAAATTGGGCAGAAAGAGAGCGGAGGCCGTCCGCCAGTTCCTCACCGGGCAGGGCATAGACGAAAGCCGGATCCGCATCGTCAGCCAGGGAAAGCTTAACGCGATCGCGCCCGTCACCGACCTGATCGGTATGCAAAAAGACCGCAACGCCCAATTCATGATCGCCGAGGTTGAAGAGGTCATGATTCCTTATCAGGGTAACGCCGTTTCCGCCGGTGACGCCCTTGAGGACGAAACAGAGCGAAAAACAGAGCCGCCGCAGGTCTTGGAAAGCGCTGTCCGCGTGGATACGAAAGAATACACGGTCAGGAAAAACGATTCCCTCTGGTCTATCGCTCAAAAAGAACTCGGCAGCGGTCACCGCTGGAAATACCTCTACGAGATCAATAAAGACAGGATCAGAAATCCCGATAAGCTGAAAATCGGAAGCCGGATCGTTATCCCTGTGGAATAACAGCGCAACCGGTAAAAAAAGCATCCCGCCGTAATTTTTCAGGCCGGCCACCCATTTCCTTTGCCCTGGAATCTTAAACACAGACTCTTTTTCTTGAAATAGAAATCGTCGGTGCCAAGCGAAAAAGCGATGTCGGATCAAATCATATACAGCCTCAGCCTTCTGTTTGTTACGGCCATCATTGTCTGGGCCTTATCGGCCTACGCGGAGCTGGCGCTCTACCGGACCGTAGGCCGCCTCCTGCAGACTATCCGCAGGATCCTGCGCAAGGGCCGGGAAACCGAAAACAATGTCGCCTCGGACTATTTCATTATCGAAGGCCGCTACAAAAACAGAAAGATCGTCTGCCGCCTGAGCCGGATCGCGCCTTCGACATTATGGAATTTCCGCCTCAGCCTGCATTGCTATGTCGAACCGCTCCGGCTGCCGCAGGCGCCTGGCCGCGAAAAAAACATCCAGTCTTTTTATCCTTCGACATCCACGACCGCGATCCAGACCTTTCGCCCCGGAGAACGCTTTTCCGAACAGGAAATCCTTTTTCTTTTTGAAGAATTAAGCAAATCCGCTGAAATGATCGAAAACGAACTCCCCTAGAAAACGCATCAATCCGCGGGGGAGAGGCAAATCGTGATATTCTCCAAAACAACCCGAAACGCAGAAACAAAGGATTCCTCAGCGTCTCTGCGCGCGAAATTCCTGATGTTTTCACTGGCTATGTTTTTTTTCCTGCCGGCAAACAGCTGGGCCCAGGGCTGGGAGGAACTCAAGGGCGATCATTTCATTGTCTTCTACAGGGAAAACAAAAATTTCGCTGGCCGCACCATCAGCAAGGCGGAGGAATCCTATCAGAAAATCGCGCACGATCTCGGATACGCCCGCTACTCGAAATTCTGGGGCTGGGAAAACAGGGTCAAGATCTATCTTTACGCCGATAAAACATCCTATTTGTCCTCGACCGGCAGCCCCGCCTGGACGGAAGGACTGGCCAATTACAAGGACCGTTTGATCGCCAGTTACGCCGGCAGCGTTGATTTCCTGGAAAGCGTCCTTCCCCATGAGATCGCGCACCTGATCTTTCGCGATTTCGTTGGATTCCAGGGCGATGTCCCTGTCTGGCTGGATGAGGGAATCGCGCAGTGGTGGACAAAAGGCATCAAAGACCAATCCATTCACGAACAGGTCAAACGCCTTTTTGACAAAGATGCCCTCTTGTCCATCGAAGACATCACACTCTTCGACCCGCGAAAAATAAGGGAAGGCATGCCTTACATAAAAAAAGTTACCGCTAAAGACGGTAAACCCGCCATGCTCATCCTTAAACACGAACAGCTGATTTTGACCTTTTATGTGCAGGCGGCCTCTCTGGTCGGTTTCATGAGAGAGCGTTACGGCGCAGACAGATTCACCCGATTCTGCCGGGAATTGCGCGACGGAAAAACCCTCGACAAGGCGCTTCAGGGCGCCTATGGGGAATATTTCTCCGATATCTACGGCCTGGAAAAGGCCTGGCGCCGCTTTCTATCTTAAAAAATACCGATGCAAAACCATAATAATTTTTTCCTAAAAAATATGTTGACTTTTTCTTAGGATATTTGTATTGTAACATCAGCATCGAAAAAGACTCCTCGAGTCACCGCATCGCTCCAAACATTCCCTGACGATTCCTTTTGACATCCCCAAAATCCCATGCCTTACAATATCCTGATTGTCGATGATGACAGAGAATACAGAGAATCCTTCAAGGATGGTTTTGCCGATTTCAACATCCTTGAGGCGCCCACCGGACAGGAGGCCCTTGCCATCCTCAAAAAGCCTCATGACATCGATGTGGTTGTCCTGGATGAAAGAATGCCCGGCCTCTCCGGAACCCAGGTCCTGGAGGAAATTAAAAAACTGGATTCGGGGATCCAGGCCGTCATACTAACCTCCAAAGGATCCGAGGAAACGGCGGTCAGGGCCTTGCGGGGAAAAGCCGAGGACTATCTGCAAAAATCCCTGCCTTTTGAAGCCATTGAAAGACGCATCCGTCAGCTGGCGGAAAAAGTCAGGAAGCCCGAAAAACCCCTGCGTGGAGGCATTGAAGATAAAATCGAACAGATGAAATATTTCGCCCAGAGGAATTATCATAAAAACATCCGGCTCAACGACCTTGCCGAAAGGCTGTTTCTGAGCCAGAAGTATCTGAGCAAAATTTTCAAACAGCACACGGGAATGACCTACAACGACTATAAGATCAAGATTAAGATAGAAAAAGCCAAGGACATGCTGAAAAACAAGGATTTTAATATCTACAAGATCGCCGAAGGAATGGGATATCAGAACACGGAATCCTTCATCAGGATCTTTGAAAGAGAGACGGGTTACACGCCGACAGCGTTTAGGGAAACGGTTCGAAAAACAGGGGTCACGGAGGCGGACGGCGCGAACTCAAGCCTGACATTGAAAAAAGGCAGCCGCAGGCAGGTCAAAGAGGACCCGGCGTCAAATATCGACGATAAAATGAACCTTTTGGGGCACGAAATCCGTTCGCCCCTGGGAACCATCAGGGCCATCACCTATAATATCAGGAAGAAAAACGCCTCCTCGGCCCTGGCGAAGGATATCGGAAAAATAGAATTAATGGTTTCAGAGACCGACCGCATCATCGACAATGTCCTTCTGTTTGGCAAGACCCCGCAGGTCCGCCCCAGGGCCGTGGCCTTAAAAGAGGTCATCGATGAAGCTTTGAACATGCTGGGGGACATCGCCAAAAGCAGGCGGCTGCGCTTTATCCGTAAAGAAAAGAAAGATCTTTCCCTGGAAACAGACCCCTTGCTCCTGCGACAGGCCCTTGTCAATATCCTCCAGAACGCCTGCCAGGCGGCGCCGGAAAATAAGGGAAAAATATGGATCGAAACATCGACGGACAAGGAAGGACAGATTTTCATCTCTGTTGAAGATAACGGCCCGGGAATAAGCAAGAAGGACCTGGAACAGGTCTTTACGCCGTTTTTTACGACAAAATCCAAAGGGGCCGGCCTTGGCCTGCCTGTCTGCCGCAAACTCATAACCCTGCTGAAAGGTTCTCTGGCCATCAAAAGCCGCAAAGGCTTTGGCGTCAAAGCTGTGATCTGCCTCCCCGGTTTCCCCCGAAAATAACCCTAGGATCAAAACACTCCCGAAATCCTCCTGAAATCCCGCATCCTGAATTTCCTCCAAACATCTTTTGCCATCAGGAAACCAGTCAAGAATAAGCGGAAAACGCTCCTTGAAGGATTGAAAACAATCTTCATAATGTCTTTGTTCAGTTGACACAAAAGGAGGAGCCATGACCGCCAAAGATATTATGACGCGAAACGTTTCGACAATTTCCCCGGAAACAACACTGCATGAAGCCGCGGAAATCATGAAAAACCGCAATATCGGGATGCTGCCCGTGGCAGAGAATAGCCGGATTGTGGGAATCCTCACAGACAGGGATATCGTTGTGCGCGCGATCAGCAGGGGGAAAGATCCTGATTCATATCCCGTGAAAAACGCGATGTCGAAAAAAATAGATAAGTGCTTTGAAGACCAGGACTTGGAAGAAGTCGCTCAGGAAATGGAAAAACTTCAGATTCGCCGGATTCCTGTTTTTGACCACGCGGACCGCCTTGTCGGGGTTATTTCCCTGGGGGATTTTGTCCTTCGTTACAACGAACAGAAAGCTTCAGAAGTCCTCCACGAAGTCTCCAAACCCGGACCGTCTTCTTAAAACAGGATGAACCAAAAGGTCTTCAGTCCGGCCCCTTTGTCTTTTTTTAAAAAAAGGAACGGCATCTTTAGGGAAATAAACAGCCAGAACGAGAGGAAGCCCATGTTCTTCGGAGACTTTTTGATCGTGCTCCTGGTGACCCTGGTATTGACGGCGTTATTCACCGGGGGCCTCAAGCGTCGCGGGCCGTGGGCAAGTTCATTTTCGTTTTTCTCCATCCTGCTTTTGTCGACTTGGGGAATAGGACTATGGATCATTCCGTTCGGCCCGGCCTTTTTGGGCGTCTATTGGCTTCCTTATCTCCTGCTTGGCCTTGTTTTGGCGCTGCTGCTTTCGGCAGCCACGCCTACCCGGCCTCCGAGAAACGCCAGAGAAGCCATAGCTCAGGCCGAGACATCGCTGGGTATTGAAAAAAATCTTGACGCGTTTTTCTGGGTCCTGCTCGGAATCCTTGTTTTGGGCATTCTCTCAACCTATCTTCCGGCCAGATGCCTTCAGGCCGCGACCCTTCCATGAACAAACCGGGCCGAGCCTATATCGGGACGTCCGGCTGGCATTATCTTCATTGGAAAGAACTCTTTTATCCAAAAGATATCCCGCCGCGGGGATTCCTTGAATTCTATGCACGGTATTTTGAGTCCGCGGAGATCAATAACACTTTTTACCGCCTGCCGGAAAAAGAAACCCTTCTCGCATGGAAAAAAACGGTCCCCCGGAATTTTACTTTTTCCGTCAAGGCCAGCCGCTACATCACGCACACAAAAAAGCTGAATGACCCGAAAAAAACGGTCCCCCTTTTTTTAAAAAGGACCGAGGAGCTCGGCGAAAAGCTGGGAGTGATTATCTTTCAACTCCCTCCGCATTGGCAACGCGACCTCGAAAGGCTTATCGGTCTTTTGAAAACGCTCCCCAGGCAGCATCGTTATGCCTTTGAATTCAGGGACCCGAGCTGGTTCAAACCGGACGTCCTGAGGGCCTTAGAGGACCATCGCGCCGCTTTCTGCATTTATGAATTGAACGGAACCCTGTCCCCGAAAGCCGTGACCTCTGATTATGTCTATATCCGGCTGCACGGGCCCAAGGCCGCCTATCAAGGCCGTTATTCACCCGCGGCGCTGCGGCTCTGGTCGCAAGAAATCCAGGCATGGAATCAGCAGGGAAAGGATGTCTTCTGTTATTTCGACAATGATGAAAGGGCTTATGCCGTAAAAAACGCGCAGGCCCTCAAGAATCTTTTATCTCAAAAAGGAGCCCAGTCATGACGGAAACCAATATTCGCAGCCTTGACAAAACCATTTCCGTGTCCAGGGAATGGCTCAAAGACGTGCAAAGGTCGCTTAAACTGAAGAATGAACAGGACGCCTATGTGGCCCTGCGTTCTGTCCTGCATGTTCTGCGCGACAGGCTTACCCCGGAAGAAGCTGTGGATCTGGGCGCTCAGCTGCCCTTGCTTTTGCGGGGGGTCTATTACGAAGGCTGGAGCCTGGCTAAAAAGCCTCAAAAAACCCGCTCCCAAAAAAAGTTTTTATCAAAAGTCATGCAGGCCTTACCCCCCAGGATAGAGCTCCTGGAAAAAGTCGACACTCAGGGCATTGTAAAGGGCGTATTCGGTGTCCTTGAAAAAAGGGTCTCCGAAGGCGAAATCGAAAATATTAAAGCCGTGCTGCCCAAAGGCTTCTCGTCGCTCTGGCCTTCTGAAAAAAGAGAAGGAGATTTCGAGGCTTCGGACCTGGAACTATGGTAATAAATTATTTCTGACTCAAAAATAAAGGAGGCGATCTCATGGACAAACGAACAAGAAAAAAAACCAAAGCGGAAGGACCCGCGGCCGATTGGTTTAAAAAGAGGCATTCTATGATCAAACGCAAGGCCCAGGAGCTCTACGAAAGAAAAACAAGACTCTTAGAGGATGACTTGACAGACTGGCCTGGGGCCGGGCAGTTGATCGAAGAAAAAAACAGGTCTGAAGCGGTTTAGGGAGCAATTTTGTTTATAAAAGGAGGCCCCCATGGCCAGGAAAAAAGAAGATACAAAACGCCCCAGGATATTCCCCTGTCCTCGTCCATCCGGCTTTCATCCCCTATCCGGGGTCAAGGATATTACGGAGACCTGAAAAACAAAGGGACGCGGGGTCTTTGGCGGGAAAATTCATACTGAGAAGCCTTTTTATCAAATTCCCACCTTGACGAAACGCGGTCCTTTTTGGATATTTTTGAACCGAAGAAAGCAGTCAATCAAATAAGGGAAATCCAAATTGAATTTTTTAAAAACGAGGACGATAATATAACGATCACGTTAAAACAAACGAATCCTAACAGACGTTCCATAACATGAGCGAGGCTGCCATGAAAAAAGACCCTGTTTGCGGAATGGATATAGAAAAAGAGGAAAACTGCATCGACCACAATGGAGAGCACTTCTGCTTCTGTTCGAAGGAATGCAGGGATAAATTCGTCGAAGCCCCTGAAAAATACGAATAAGCTTATTTGGCCGCATTTCACAAGACCTGTCAAAATAAGGAGAAAAATGCTCAGATCGATCACATTCAAAGGGGAAAAAATGACCTTAATGGGCCTGGGCCGGGAAGAAGGAACCCCCGCGCCTGATTTTAAGGTCATTGACGCGGAGCTGCGTGAAGTCACTCTTTCGCAATTTGAAGGTAAAAACAAGGTCCTCACGTCTTTCCCGTCCCTGGATACGCCGGTCTGTGAGATGCAGGTCAAGGAGTTCAACAAGAAGGCCGCGGGCCTGTCACAAGAGATCGTTATTCTGGCCATCAGCAAAGACCTGCCGTTTGCCCAGAAAAGATTTTGTCAGGCCCACGACATCCGGGATATCCATGTTCTATCCGATTATCGTTTCTCGTCATTCGGGATGAATTACGGCCTCTTGATCAAAGAGCTGAACCTCCTGGCACGCTCGATCCTCCTGGTCGACAAAAACAACGTCTTGAGGTCGGTCCAAATCGTCGGAGAATTGACACATCCGCCGGATTATGAAACCGCTCTGGCGAATCTGGAAAAGATGCTCAAAAATCCAGGGTTGCCGAAGGAACAGATGGCCGGCGGCAGGCACTGCGTCCCCTGTGAACAGGGAACACCGCCCCTGGATGAAGAAAAGATCCAAAACAGGCTCGCGGACCTCAACGGTTGGACTGCCGAGGGGAACAAAAAACTGACAAAAATATTTATGGGAAAAGAATTCACAGACATCAGGGAACTCGTCGATCAAATCGCATTTTTAGCCGAAGACCAGGGTCATCACCCCGCGCTGTCATGGCATTACAACAAGCTGAAAATCACGCTGACCACCCACGCTTCGGGAGGCGTCACAGAAAACGATCTCATTATGGCCCGCCTGATCAACGAATTAACGGCCTCCTGAAATGAACGATGAAGGAGGATACTTTTCGCCCGCCTTCCAGCCGAAGCTTCCTGTCGATGTTCATCAAATCTCCCCGTCTAAACCGAACGGCTTATTAAAGATTTCCGCCGGAACAGCGTCTAAGCAAAACAGATGAATCCGGTCAGAAAAAAGTGGAAACCGGCTCTTGTGAGGGCGGGCCGAGGATGTCATCATATCGCGAATGAAATAACAGGGCTCAAGACAACAAAAGATGCCGGAAGGGAGGCCGCCATGGCAGCCGTTAAAATCTACACGAATCCCGGATGTCCTTATTGCCAAAGCGCCAAAAAGTTCCTGCAGGAGCACCGGATCCCATTTGAGGATTACGACATTTCAACTGACGCTCAAAAAGCGGCGGAAATGAAAAAAAGAACAGGAGCCATGAGCGTTCCCGTCCTGGATATCAACGGAGAGATCATCGTCGGTTACGACCAGGAGAAGATCCGTGCGGCGCTCGGGATAAAGCCCTAAAATTTAAAAATGCCTGAAACCTTAAAAAAATCTGATTCGTTCATCGAAAATGTTCAAATTATTCCCTGATACCGGGACTTTCCCTCCCAAAAAGCGCCTTTCAAAAGCCATTCCAAAGAGGAATCGCCCATGTGGATGAAGTGGCTGCCCTGGAGATTTATGATACGGCATTTCGCCTGTAGCCACGGGTTTCTCGACCCCATGACGCTGATGGCGAAACTGGCGCGATTCTCACAGCCCTCTGAAGTCCTTATCCCTCTGACCCTGCTGAAATCCGGAAGCGTTTTCCACGCCAGGGGCCTGATCAACAGCCAGGCCATCCAACACAATCTCGACTGGATCTGGCCATACTGGATAGAACGTCAATTCGATCCGAGAGATACATCCTTTATCCCCAGGGCGTTTTCCCTCACCCATATCAATCTGACCCATCGCAACTGGACAGCGATCGGGCTCCCCGACATCCCACAGATGCCCTTGATCGATCCGCGAGGACTGGTCACGCCGCATTTTGACGGCTGGTCCCTGGATGCCTGGATCCTCCATGAAGACGGAACGTCGCTGACGCCCTCCACGCTACCCTCGGTCCAGCAATGCCTGGAAATGGACGGCTCCCTTGAAGTCACGACCACCAGCACAAAAAATCTCGACACCCTCGAATCCAGGGTCAGGGTCGTGCGCGACAAAAAATCGTTATGTTGCCGCGTTCATTTTCTCGCCATGGCCGGCAGTGACGCCTGGCTTGTCTTAAGCGCGAGGCCTTATAACCCTGAAGGGATCAGTTTTATCCCAAAAATCCAGAAGTTGAAAAACAACAGGGGTTGGATGATCAATGATCATGAACCTGTGTATTTTCAGGAGCCCGCGCAAATGTATAAATTTTCTGAGTACAGGGAAGGCGATGTCTTCCGCAAAATTTTCGAACGGCCGGACAAAGAAGGGATTTGCGACCACGTCGGCATGGCCACAGCCGCGGCCCTCTTTAAACTCCATTGCCGCCAGGGACGGCAAATCACAATCGACATCCCTCTGTCAACGCCCAAAGCCTCCGTTCCCACCGGACAGAGCTGGCCCGACGCCCTCAGAGGAGCGTCGAAACTTTCCATAAAAGACAAGAAAGCTCAATTCGTGTTTGAATCGGCCCTTCGGACGGTTCTTCTCCATGCCCAAAAAACCGGGGTCTACGCCGGCCCGTTCACATACAAAATGTTCTGGTTCAGGGACATGGCTTTCATCACGCACGCGCTGGTCTGCCTGGGCCTCTCGCAGAGGGCCAAGGCCATCATCGACGCCTCCCTCGTCCACCAGACCGCGCAAGGCTATTTCAGCTCCCAGGACGGAGAATGGGATTCCAACGGAGAAGTGCTCTGGCTCCTGTCGCAATTCTGCCTTTTGACAAACACAAGGCCCGGGGAAAACTGGAGGCATGCCATCGAAAAAGGCGGCCACTGGATCCAGAAAAAACTTCTCGCCGAAAAAACAGGTTCTCCTCACGCGGGCCTTTTTCCCGCGGGATTTAGCGCCGAACATCTCGGACCAAACGACTTTTACTACTGGGACGACTTCTGGGGAGCGGCCGGCCTTCAAGCCGCCTCCCGGCTTATGATTTTGTACGGAGACGGCGAAAAATCCCTGGCTTTTCAAAAAAGCGCGCAAAAGCTTATGAACGCCATTGAACGCAGCCTGCTCTTCGCCCAAAAAGGCCTGGGATGCCGCGCGATGCCCGCTTCTGTTTACCGCAGGCTTGACAGCGGAAGCATAGGGTCCCTGGCGGCCGGCTATCCTTTAAAACTATGGGGGCCCAGAGATCCCCGCCTTTTGGAAACCTGCGATTATCTTTACGAACATTGCCTGGTGGATGGAGGATTTTTCCATGACATGAGCCACTCCGGGATCAATCCCTACCTCACCCTGAGCATCGCCCAGGTTTTCCTGAGGGCAGGGGACCTGCGTTTTCTAAAGCTGCTGCGCGCGATCCAGGATTTGGCCTCGCCCACAGGCCAATGGCCGGAGGCCATCCACCCGGCCACAAAAGGAGGGTGCATGGGGGACGGAGAACACGCCTGGGCTGCGGCCGAATGGCTGCTGTTCATCCGGAATTCCTTTGTGAGGGAAGAGGGCGGAGGTCTCGTCCTGTGTTCGGGCGTAACGCAGGCATGGTATAACCAGTCGCAGGGGGCGTCCTTCGGCCCCACAGCCACGGCCTTCGGCCCGATTTCCGTGACCATTGTTTCCGATCAAAACACCATCAACGTCCGTTGGGAAGGGCGCTGGCACGGTCCCGCACCCTCCATCACCGTAAGCCTCCCGGGATTTCCGGCAATCCCATCCGAAAACAATCAAACCTCCCTGGAAATTCAACAAAGCTTGAAAGAACAAAAGGCCCTGGCGCGATGAAAGAACATACCTCCAAAAACAACAAAAAATCTACCGCTTCCCGTTATCTTCCAAAATTTGACTCAAGCTCTTCCATGCTGTTTTCCCTGGGATATTTTCTAAAAGGCAAAGACCGGGCCATCGGAATTCCTCCCAACCTGCCGCCTTTTTTCGGCACGTTTCTCAACTCACTGCCCCTGGACATGAGGGAGGATATCTACACCCTCGTCGGGCTGGTCGAAGGCCTTTCCAACAAAAACATCGATATTATCAAAAGCGAAGATATCTCCGCCTACGCGGTCGAACAGTATCCCATCCGCAAATATCCCGGTGTCATGATCGGTTCTTCCAATGGAGCGGCGACGCATTTGTGCGCGGGCCTGGGAATCCCCTGGCTGCCGCAAACTGTCTTAATAGCAATCCGCCGCAAAATGGGCCCCGATGATCTTAAGCAGGATATGGAATGGGGAAAAAGAGTCGCCGACAAAATCCTTGAAAACAACAAAGACCTCCGGCTTCACCAGATGCACGACCCTGTGCAGGACAGGCTTATGGTTTCAAAAATGAGCTACTTCCGCGCCAAACGCCTGACCCTGGGAAAAACTTATGAAGAATTCCTCCGTCAAACACTCTCTCCAGGAGGCACCATCTATGTCTGCGAATGTCAGCTCAGCTGGCCTGTGAGCAAAATATCGGACAGACATGTATTCCAGGTGGGAGGTCTGGGAGACATCACTCCGGTGGAATATCTGATGGGAAGCCCCCGCGTTGAAAAATTCCTCAAATCCAGGGGTTCACGTCTCAAAAAATGGGAAATCCCGAACATCAACACGCAGCAGCCGGAGGCCGAATGGGGTTTTGACCATGAATTGAAAAACGATATTGTCCATTTCGCCAAAAAAGAGGGCTACCGGGTCAAAAGCATTGTCTTTAACCACCCGGAGGATTTAAGCCCTTTCAGCGCGGATCTTTATAAATTCTGGTATCAGCGGCGGGGGCTTGTTTCTTCACGCCTGCTGATCGAATGTTTCGCCCTGATGGAATCCCTCTGGTCGATCCGCACCCGGACAATCCCCCTGTGGCTGGCCTTCAATACGATGAACTCCGCGGACACGGCCGAAAGATACCTGGAATCGGTCGATCCTTATGACGAAATTTACGTCATCCTTCTGTCAAACGCCGTGCAGGGAATCGGCACGGCATCCATCGAACGCTGGAAAGCGATCCTCAAACGGGCGCGCACAAAAGGAGACTTCATCGGACTTGACGAAAAGGAATTTCCCGTTGATTTAGGTTCCTTTATCCGCTATCATTCAGAATTCAAACACAAAATCAGGGAGCGGCATGAATTTCCCGCCCCCCTGACAGAACAGGAACTGGATCAGTTCATCGCGGAAACAGGGGACCGTTACCGCGTAAAAATCATTAACCGGAATACCAACCCTACAAAGCCATGATCTTTATCGAACTTCGGAACCCTCATGCGAAAGTTTCCAAAAACGTCACATTCCGTTTTAAGGACCTGCCCGACATTATCGCCATCTCAAGCCGGAAACGGAAAAAAACGATTTCCCTCACCGTCAAAAGAAGCGGCCATGTTTTTGTGCGGTTCCCTTCGGGACTAGACTTAAAAGAGGTCGAACAGTTCATTCATTCCAAAAAAACATGGCTTCGTCAGAAACTGGAGGCTTCGCGGCAAAAAGATCCCGCTCCGGCCCCGGGTTTCTTTGAAGGCAAGCCTGTCCCGTTCCTGGGAGAACATTTCCACCTGCGCCTGGCCCCGGATGAAAACAAGGCCAGGAACGTCGCTTTTACCGGAAAAGAATTCATCCTGCCTGAAAAACTCAAAGACACCGGCAGGAGCCTTTTTGTGTCCTGGTATAAGGAAGCCGCCAAAGATATCCTGACCAAAACCGTAAGGCGTTTCAGCGAGACCCTGAAGGCCAGCCCCGCGGACATCAAGGTCTCTTTGGCCAGGAAGCGCTGGGGCTCCTGCTCCGCGGGCAACACCCTGAATTTTTCCTGGAGGATCGCCATGCTTCCGCAGGATATTATCGACTACATTGTCGTCCATGAAATGGCCCACCTGAAACAAAAAAATCACGGACCCCTTTTTTGGAAAACCGTCGCGTCGGCGATCCACGACTATAAGCTCAGGAATGAATGGCTCAAAGACAACAGCCTGCATTATATGATCTGAAAAAATCCGAAAAATTATCGCAAGCCCGCTTTACAAACAACCTGCCCCGGATATAATAAGATTATCGCTGATACACCCTGACTTCTTTTCCGTCTTTTCGCTTCCGCTTCTTTTGCGTCGTTTCCTTTTCTGATCTGTTTAGGGGGTAAAAACCGCTTATGTGGACCAAAGACACTCTTCACGGGCTTGTCCAGGAAAAACTGAAGGATTATTTATTCATCGTTGTTTCCAACAGACAGCCCTATGTCCATCTTTATAAAAAAGGAAAAATCGAATACATCCGGGGGGCCGGAGGCGTCATTACGGCCCTTGACCCTGTCATGCAGGCCTCCAGCGGGCTTTGGGTCGCCCAAGGGTCTGGGGACGCCGACAAAAAGGTCGCGGATCAGCAGGGAAAGATCAAAGTCCCGCCGGACGATCCTTCCTACACCCTCAAAAGAGTCTGGTTGACGAAAGAAGAGGAGAACGGCTATTATTTCGGCTACTCCAACGAATCCATCTGGCCGTTATGCCACCTGGCCTTTCAAAGGCCGGTGTTCCGTCAGGAAGACTGGGCGTCTTATCAGAAGGTCAACGAAAAATTTGCCGACGCGGTCTTAAGCGAGATCGGCGACAAGAAAGCCTTTGTCTGGATTCAGGATTATCATTTGTGCCTTCTGCCGAAATATCTCAAGGAAAAGGCCGGCAACCAGCTCATCATCGCCCATTTCTGGCACATCCCCTGGCCGACCTATGAGATCTTCCGCATTTGCCCCCAGAAACGCCAGATCCTCGAAGGATTGCTGTCCAACGACCTGCTGGGTTTCCACATCCGCTACCACTGCGATAATTTCATAACCGCCGTAGACAGGGAACTTGAGACCAAGATCGACAGGGAGCGCTTCTCCGTGGTCAAAGGCGGCCACGAAACCCTGATTCGCCCCTATCCCATCAGCGTCGACTTCGAAGGCATCAACAAGGTCGCCGGATCCGAAAATGTGGCCCTGGCCCAGAAAGCCCTTATCGAAGAGTTTCATCTGGAGGGCCAGAAGATCCTGCTGGGTGTCGACAGGATCGACTATACCAAAGGAATCCCCGAACGCATCCTGGCGGTGGATCGCCTTCTTGAAAAACAGCCTCAGCTGAAAGAAAAAATCACCTTGCTGCAGGTGGGGGAAATCAGCCGCCTGCACATCCCCCGCTACAAGGCCCTCAACGATGAGATCAATGCCCTGGTCGAACAGGTCAACTGGAAACATTCGACCGATGTCTGGAAGCCTGTGATCCTCGTCAGAAGGCATTTATCCTTTCAGGAGCTTTTGGCCCTTTACCGCTCCTGCCATGTCTGTCTCGTGAGCTCCCTTCACGACGGAATGAACCTCGTGGCCAAGGAATTCGCCTCCAGCCGCACGGACAATCTGGGCTGCCTGGTCTTAAGCCAGTTCACCGGCGCTTCCCGCGAATTGACAGACGCCGTTCTCGTTAATCCCTACGACAGGGAGGACATCAGCGACGGAATTTGGACGGGATTGAATCTATCGGAAGACGAACAGCAAAAAAAGATGCTCAAGATCCGGCAGGTCGTCCAAACCAACAACATTTTCCGCTGGGCAGGAAAGATCATCTCCGAACTTCTCAAATTCGAGTTCAAGGAATAAGACGCATGAAACATCTCTTTGACGAGTGGGAGCGTATCCGCCCAGGCCTGAAACAAAAAAACCTCTTGATCTGCCTTGATTATGACGGAACTTTGACGCCCATCAGGCCGAGTCCGGACCAGGCGCGGCTTTCGGAGGCCACGAAAAAAATCCTGAAAGAATTAGCCGGCAATGAGCGCGTGAAGGTGGCGGTCATCAGCGGCCGCAGCTTAGGCGATATCAAAAAACTCATCGGGCTTCGGTCGGTCATTTATTCCGGTAATCACGGGCTGCGCGTCCAGGGGCCCGGTATCGATTTTTCCGCGAATGTCCCAAAGGCCGGCCGGAAGGCCCTGGCGGAGATAGCGCGGGAATTCAGAAAACAATTCAAAGACTTTCCCGGGGTCATCATCGAAGACAAAAAACCGGGCATAACGGTCCATTACAGGATGGCCCTGAAAAAAGATATTCGCCGGATCCAGGGCTTATTCCGGAAAGCCCTGTCCAACCCTTTGCGGGCGGGCTCCCTGCGGCTCCAAACAGGAAAAATGGTCTTAGAAGCCCTGCCCAGGATCCCCTGGAACAAGGGAACAGCCGTCCTGCGGCTGTTATCAAAATTCGGCAGAAAAGAGAGGGGCAAAAAAATCTTGCCCGTTTATATCGGAGATGATATAACAGATGAAGAGGCGTTCCGCGCCCTCAGGCACAGAGGATTGACAATCCTCGTTGGGCCTCCGCGAAAATCCTTCGCCAGATATCATCTCTCCGAAGTCAAAGACGTCAGCGAATTCCTGAAACGCATTTCCGCCCTTTAAACCTCTGGTTGTGCCATGGCTGAGCTTATCAAAGCGAAAGAGACTTTCCATTTTTATACCCGCCTCCATTTGACGGAATTAACGGGGGAGAGGGCATCCAACCTGGAGCAGCTCTTAAAAATCATCCGGGAAGCCCCGGGTTCCTGCATCTATCATCACACGCACCGCTTCCTTCAGCAGCACCAGTATCTTTCCCCCGAACCTCCCAATGATTTCGCGTATTGGGTCCGGGAAGTCCTCGGAGAAGACGAATTGGCCGAAAGGCTTGCCAGCATCGATACCATTCAGTACTCATCCATCCGCGCCCTCAGGGAAAAGATCGCCGAAATCATCGCGGGATATCTGGAAAAAAATCCCAGGTCGGGCCTTCGCTTTGCCAGAAAAGAGGAGGAATTCAACTTCCTGAAGTCCGTCAGTTTCGTCCTCCCGACGAATCATTTTGCCAACGACCTGCGGGAATTCGCCGACTGCCTCAAAAACATCACGCTGGACTCTATTTATTTTCACATCTTCGAATCCCGGTTAAGGCTGGAAAAGGGGTCCAACGACTTCTCGAACTGGATAGAGAATTCCCTGGGAAACCCGGCCCTGGCCTCTAAAATCTCAAGGCTGGACCCCTATACCTACACGCTTGAGAACCTCAAAAAAACGCTTCTGTCCATCATTGAAAAACAGATAGGTTAAACCCATGGCAGGCATCAACGATTACGCCCCGTTTGTCGGGCCCTCAACGATCGACGACCTCAGGCTCCTGGCCGACAGGCTCAAAGGAAAGGTCATTCAGCACGTCAATTCCACGTCCGTGGGAGGAGGGGTGGCTGAAATCCTCAACCGCATGGTCCCGCTCTTAAACGAGCTGGGGGTGGACAGCCGGTGGGATGTCATCAAAGGCGGCGATCAATTTTTCCAGGTCACGAAAAAATTCCATAACGCCCTCCATGGCCGGAACGAAGAAGTGACGGAACGCGACCTGGAGGTCTTCATGGAAACGACGGAACAGAACCTGAAGCTGACCGAGATCTATGGAGATGTCGTCTTCATCCATGACCCCCAGCCTATCGGCCTCATCCAAAAGAAAAATGCGAACAAGTGGCTGTGGCGCTGTCATATCGATGTTTCCCTGCCGCACGATATCGTTTGGGATTTCCTGATGAAATTCATTCCCCTTTATGATTCCGCGGTTTTCTCATCTCCCTTGTTTTCCCAGAAGCTTCCCATCCGCCAGTTCCTCATCCCGCCTTCCATAGACCCTTTGAGCGACAAAAACAAGGAGCTTCCCCAGGAAATCATCGATTTGTCTTTAGAAAAATACGGCATCATCAGGGACAAGCCGATCATCACGCAGATCTCCCGCTTCGACAGGCTCAAAGACCCCGTCGGCGTCATCGAAGCGTATCTTTTGGTTAAAAAATATATCGATTGCCAATTGATTTTGGCCGGAGGAACGGCGACCGACGATCCGGAAGGGGCCGCCGTGCTGGCGGAAGTCCAGGAAAAAGCGAAAAAAGACGAAGACATCCATATCCTGCTCCTGCCTCAGGACGACATCCTCATCAACGCCCTCCAAAGAGCCTCAGACATCATCCTGCAAAAATCGCTCAAAGAAGGGTTCGGACTCACTGTTTCAGAAGCCCTGTGGAAAGGAAAACCTGTTGTCGCCTCAAACGTCGGCGGCATTTCCCTGCAGATTGCCCACAAATACTCAGGCCTGCTATGCCACTCCGTTGAGGGAGCGGCCTTCGCGATAAAACAGCTTCTCAACAGCCCTGAATACGCCAGGCGGCTTGGAGAAAACGGCCGGGAACATGTCAAAAACAATTTCCTCCTGACCCGCCACCTGAGGGATTACATGCTCCTGTTTCTTTCTCTTTACCATGCCGAAGATATTGTCCACCTTTAAAGGAAACAAAAAATTTTTGCCTTATGTCCCGCACATCTGTGTGGGATAAACAAAAAAGGTTTCTTCATGTTTAATCAAGAGGCCCGATGGGACAGAGACCTGCCCTGCGAAGAAAACGGCGGTTATGGCCCCGTCATTTCCGTAACCTGCCTCATGGAACGGGGAAAGATCACCCCTCAATCGTTTTTCTGGAAAAACCGGACTTTCTCCATCCAAAAAATCCACTTCACCTGGGCGAAAAAACAGGGAAGGGAGGACCTTGTCTTTTACAGCGTTCTGACGGCCGCCGGCACTTACGAACTGGCCCTGCGCAAAAACAGCTTCCTCTGGCATCTCATGCGCCTGAGCGGACCATAAAACAAAGAAGAACTTTCTTGACCCTCCCGGGCCTTTGTTTTATACTCACCCTAACAGCCTATACTCTCAAATTTATCCAAGGAAACTTGATGAAACTATTAAAGGTTTTGTTCATCCTTCTGCTGGTCCTGCTCCTTGGCTTTTTTCTGAAAGATCAAATCCTCAAAACCACGGTCACGATCGCAGCCGAAAAGGTCATGGGGACACGCGTTTCCCTCGAGCAATTTTCTTTCCGCGTCCTCAATGAAACGATCACCCTCAAAAACCTGAAAGTCTACAATCCTCCAGGCTATCCCCAAGACCCATTTCTGGACGCGCCTCTTATCCATGTCGAATATGTTTTGCAGGACCTCCTGGCGCGAAATCTGCATTTTAGAAAAATACAGATCTCCCTGAAAGAGCTTGTGCTGGTCAAAGATAAAACCGGAAAACTGAATGTGGATTCCCTGAAAGTGGCCGAGCCTAAAGAAAAAAAGGCGGATGCCGCGCCCGCGGAAGAAATCCCCTTAAAAATAGATATCCTGGAACTCTCCATGGGCAAGATTATCCTCAAAGATTACACCGCCGGAGATCCTCCGAAGATCCAGGTCCATGACCTGGGCTATAAAAAACAGGTTTACAAAAACATCACCAGCGCTCAACAACTCGCGGCCCTCATCATATCCGAAGGACTGCGCAAAACCGCGCTAAAAGGCGCGGGGATCTACGCGGCGGGCTCTCTTTTGGGCGTCGGTTTCCTTCCGGCGGGAGCCGCCATGTTTCTGATCAAATCCGGCACGGCGGAGGGGAATTTCGACCATCCGTTCGAAAAAGTCTACGATTCCGCCTTAAAAACAGTCTCCAAGATCGGCGTGGTTTCCGCCCAAAACCCTCCCCAAGGCCTCCTCCAGGCTGTCGTCGATAAACATAAAATTGAGATCAGGATCTCTGAAATAACGCCGCAAACGACGCAGGTCAGGGTCACGGCCAGGAGATTCGGGCTTCCCAGGCCCCAGCAGGCCGAAATTGTCCTCATCCATATATCCGACCGGCTCAAATGAGCGGCGAGGAAGAAGACATGAAGAAAAACATGCTGATCTTCAAGATCAAAAACCGAAAAGGCTATGCCGCCGTCTGCTGCCATCACCTGACAGAAGGAAAAACGTCTGCCCAGGCCGTCGAACGCATGGAAAAAGCCTTGCGCAGAAATAAGAGGATAGCCTGAAAAAAACAGCACCCGGACGGCAAGCCGCAAAAGAACAGGGATCGCCGCGCATGTTCTCATCGCTGGCAAGCCGTTACGACCTGATCAACGGTTTTTTAAGTTTCGGTTTGGACAGATTGTGGCGCCGAACGACCGCGCGCGAGCTGCCCCTGCCGCCCGCCTGCCGCATCCTCGATATCTGCACGGGAACCGCCGCTATGGCCCTGGCCTTTGCGCGCAGACAGCCGAAAGCCCTCATCACCGCCGTCGACCTTTCCCCGGAAATGCTCGCGATCGCTGCGCGAAAGATCGCCGCGAAGCATCTGGAAAAAAACATCCTTTTGGCCGAAGGCGACGCCCTGAACCTGCCGTTCGCCGACAATTCTTTCGATATTTCCGTCATGGGCTTCGGCCTGAGAAATCTTGCGGACGCGCGGCAGTCTATCCTGGAAATGAAACGCGTGACAAAAACCTCAGGCCATATCCTGGTGTTGGAATTCTCTCCCGTTCCAGGAGCCATGGGGCCCTTGCGTTTTTATCTCAGGAAAATCCTTCCGGCCGCCGGAGCGCTCTTGAGCGGACAAAAAGGCCCTTATGAATATCTGGCCTCTTCTATTGAAAATTTCCTCACCCCTGAAGAAATGCGAGGCCTGCTCAAAGAATCCGGTTTTGAAAACGTCGTCACAAAACCCCTGACCGGCCGTGTCGCCTGCCTGTCTTGCGGCAGAAAGACATCCCATGCCTCCTGCTAACGAAGGTTACGTCCGGGTTACCGGAGGAAAAATCTGGTATAAGATCGTCGGAAAGCGCAAAAATAAGCCGCCCCTCTTAACGCTGCACGGCGGTCCCGGCGCCCCTCATGATTATCTGGAACCGCTGGCAGCTTTGAGCGACGAACGGCCGGTGATTTTTTACGACCAGCTGGGCTGCGGGCTTTCCGAAAAACCGCGGGACAAAAAACTTTGGACGATCGAACGGTTTGTCGAAGAACTCAGCCAGCTGCAAAAAGCCCTGAAGATCAAAGCCTTTCATCTTTTGGGGGTTTCCTGGGGAAGTATGCTGGCTGTTTGCTATATCGCCCGCAAACACCCTGATAATATCCTCAGCCTGACGCTTTCCGGACCCTACCTGAATTCAGCATTATGGGATAAAGATCAAAGACGTTACATTCAAGCCTTGCCAGAGGAAGTAAAACGCGTTATCCTAGACTGCGAAGCCCGGGAGTCCTGCGATTCCCCGCAATACCGGCAGGCCATGGAGATCTATTACAAAAAACATGTTTGCAACCTGGACCCCTGGCCGGCCTGCCTGAAGAGGGCCTTAAAAAAATTTAATCAGGATATTTACGGTTATATGTGGGGGCCGAGCGAATTCACCATTCGCGGCACTCTCAAAGACGCCGACGCCACGCCTCTGCTTAAGAATATCCGGATCCCGGCGCTTCTGACATGCGGACGATGGGACGAAGCTTCCCCTGAAACCACCCGGATTTACCGGGACCTTTTGCCGAACAGCCGGATGGTCATCTTTGAAGGCGCGACGCACAGCCATTATCTGGAAAAGAAAAATGAATATCTTGATCTCTTGAGGGTTTTTTTAATGTCGACGGAAAAAGACAACAACCTCTTAAACGAAAGGAAAATAAAGTGAAAAAGAGAATCGTGATGTCGCTTTTGCTCATGGCCCTGGCGCTTTTTAACAGCGGCTGCGCGGTCATCGGAACAGCCCTCGGCGCAGGCATGGCCTATGGAATTTATCAAGCGACTAAAAAATAGCAGACTCGCCCGTAAAACAGGGAGGAGTCGAGAGAAAAACAAGGAGGTCCTGTGCTTGCGATCGAAGCTCTGCAGTTGGCGTTAAAAAAGGAGGAGGCATCCATCACTCTTTATCAAAAACTCGCCAATACCTACAAAGAGATACAACCGCTTCTTTCAGATCTTTTGAATGAAGAATATAAACACAAAAAGTTGATCGAAGAAAAGATCAGGGAATTGACGAAAAATTGACAACAACCAGGAGTCTTTTGCGTTAGACTTAAAGGAGTTTCTGCATGAGCGGCCTCTTCGGCGTCGTATCCAAAAATGAACCCTGCGTCCAGACCTTGTTCTACGGAACAGACTATCACTCTCACCTGGGAACCGAATACGGAGGGATGGCTGTTCTCGGGGAAAATTTTTACCACAAGATCCACGCCATCAATCAATCCCAGTTCAAATCAAAATTTTTCGATGATTACCGCCACATGGAAGGAAAAAAAGGTATCGGCGTCATCAGCGATGCCGAAGAACAGCCGATTTTCACGCACTCCCGGTTCGGCTCCTTCTTTATCGTCACAGCGGGAATGATCGAGAATAAGGACGTCCTCATCGAGGAGCTTCTGGCCGCGGGGCTCTCCTTCAGCGAACCCAGCCGCACGGGTGTCAACACAACGGAACTCATCGCCAAGCTTATCACGACAGGCAAGGATCTTCTCGACGGCATTGAAAAAATGTTCGACAAGATCCACGGATCGTGTTCCCTGCTGATCCTTCACGAAAAAGGGATTTACGCCGCCCGTGACCGCAACGGTTTCACCCCTATTGTCCTGGGAAAAAAAGACGGCATGTGGGCCGTTACGTCGGAAACATGCGCCTTCACGAATCTCGGGTTTGAAATCGTCAAATTCCTTCAACCCGGAGAGATCATTCTTCTGAATGAAAACGAAGGGCTCGTGAGCCAGGCCCCGGGAAACACCGACAATCATATTTGTACTTTCTTATGGATCTATACGGGCTTTCCGGCTTCCAGCTATGAAAATATCAGCGTGGAAGTCGTTCGGGAGCGGTGCGGGAGGGCCCTGGCCCGGCAGGACAAAGATATCGACGCGGACGTTATTTGCGGAGTTCCTGATTCCGGGGTCGGCCACGCCATAGGTTATGCCATGGAATCCAGGAAATCCTACCGCAGGCCGCTGGTCAAGTATACCGCCGGCTACGGCCGCAGCTATACTCCGCCTTCTCAGGAAACCCGGGATCTGGTCGCGAAGATGAAACTGATCCCGATCCGCTCCATTATCGAGGGTAACAGGCTGGTTGTCTGCGAAGACTCCATTGTCCGGGGAACACAATTAAAAAACTTCGCCATACAGAAACTCTGGGATTGCGGGGCCAAGGAAGTGCATGTGCGGCCGGCCTGCCCGCCGCTTTTGTTTCCGTGCCGTTTCTGCCTTTCCACAAGGACCGTGCAGGAACTTGTCGCCCGCCGCGCCATCCGGGCCCTGGAAGGCCGCGAAACGGAAGAGATCGGCGAATATCTTGATCCGAAGACGGAAAAATACAAAAAAATGGTTCAATGGATTGAAAGAGACCTGGAGGTAACGACCCTTCGCTATCTGACAGCCGAAGACATGGTCAAAGCCATCGGGCTGCCTAAGGAAAAACTTTGCCTCTACTGCTGGACAGGAAAATGTCCTGAGGGCGCTGAAAATAAAAAGTCATAAATTCGCTTGACCAAGGCGTCCCAATATGTTATGGTTAATCCCATAGTAAACAAAGATTAGAAGCCTTAAGCCGCGAGAAAAGGAAATCTAACCTGGCGGTGCTTTATCTGTCATTGTTACCCCGTTGGAGATCCCGTAAACAGGTAAAAGTGATAAGGATTTCTAACGGGGTTTACTATAAATTCTTGAGGAAAAGGAGGTTTCAAAGCAATGGCAAAAGGAGTTGTTAAGTGGTTCAGCAATCAAAAAGGTTATGGATTCATCACTCCCGAGAACGGCAAGGATGTCTTCGTGCATCACACCGCGATCAAGGGTGAAGGCTACAAATCTTTAGAAGAAGGCCAGCAGGTTGAGTTCGATATCGAACAGGGCCCTAAAGGCGAACAGGCGACGAACGTCGTTAAGCTGTAACCTTAAAGAATAAATAAGGCCCGGTGTCTCGTGTCTTTGCGATACCGGGCCTTATTTTTCCTGGAGCGACACGTGGACAAGGCGTGGAATTCTGGCGAAGAAAGCAATCAGGTAAAATTTATGACACCGCACACCATCAAGAATCAACCGGTCCCGGCAGATGCCCAAGGACCGAAAGAAAGCTTCTACGGGCTGGGGATTGCCCCCAAGATCCTGGAGATCCTGGAGCGTATCCGTTTTAAGGTGCCCACGCCCATTCAGTACAAAGCCATCCCTCTGGCCATTGAAGGCAAAGACCTCATCGGGATCGCTCAAACAGGCACTGGCAAAACACATTCGTTCGCCATCCCCATGATTCAACGGCTGGTCCAGCTCAAAGGCATTGGACTGGTCCTGGCGCCGACCCGTGAACTCGCGATCCAGATCGACGAAGCCTTTCGAACGGTAGCGCATGCCTTTGGCATGAAAACCGCCTGTCTTATCGGCGGCGCTCCTATCGGACCTCAAACAGAAGCCCTTCGCAGAAATCCCCGCATCGTGATCGCCACGCCGGGAAGGCTCCTGGACCACATGAAACAATGGAATATCATCCTGGATGAGGTCGTCATGCTGGTGCTGGATGAAGCAGACCGCATGCTGGACATGGGCTTCGCTCCGCAAATAGAGATGATTTTGAAGTACATTCCGAAGCAAAAACAAACCATGCTTTTTTCGGCGACCATGCCCAAAGAGATCATGAACATGGCGGCGCGCCACATGAAACTGCCGGTATGCGTGGAGATCGCGGTATCGGGAACCGTTTCAGAGCGGGTCACCCAGGAACTCTTCATCGTCAAAAGGGAAACCAAGCTCAAACTCTTGAGCAAATTATTGCGGCAATACAACGGCTCTGTTTTGTTATTTTCACGAACCAAGCATAACGCCCGAAAAATCACGCATTCCGTCAGGGAGATGGGGCACAGGGTAGCGGAAATCCACTCCGACCGTTCCCTGAGCCAGAGAAGAGAGGCCCTGGAAGGGTTCAAATCCGGAAAATACCGCATTTTGATCGCCACGGACATCGCAGCCAGGGGCATCGACGTCACAGGGATCGAATTGGTCATCAATTACGACCTGCCTGAAGACGCGGACAATTACGTCCACAGGATCGGCCGGACGGCGAGAGCGGGAAAAAAGGGGCACGCGATTTCCTTTGCCACGCCTGACCAGAGCCATGATGTCCATGAAATCGAAAAACTCATCCGGTTAACACTGCCGATTGCCCAGCATCCGGAAATCCCGGGAGAAAAATTCCTGCCGGAAACAAAAGGCAAACCAGCGGCAGGCCGTCATCAGGGACACAGACCCGGCAGGCAAAGGCCTTTTCAACAAAGACCCTTTCGCCGCAGGCATTGATAGAAAAGTTCCTCAAAAACTGTTAAAAAACGAACGGAAGCGGACATCAGCCGCTTCCTTCTTTTTTTGCCTAAAACCGCTTGAACGGGAAAAATCACGTTTTCCGGGTAAACTTTTTCCTTCTGTTTTCGTCTAAACATCAAAAGGCTTTCAACAAAAGGAGGAACTATGAAGAAGGGTATTCTTGGTTTCCTGGCGTGCGTTTTATTCCTGTCTACTGCGGCCACGGCCAGGGCGGATTACTCGGTCAGCATCGGCTTCCGCACAGACAGCCATCCCCGCCAAAAACAACACAAACCTCTTCATTCCTACCGCAATTACGGCCGCTATCCCTACGGATATTACTATTGGCCTTCCCGGCCCCGGCAGGTTTACACAAAAACCGTCATTGTTCGGGACCAACGGGAAAAAACCCCGGTCAGCGGAGAAAGGGTAGGAATCTCCGATATCATTGTTCTTGTCAAAGCAGGAGTCAACGACGACGCGATAATCGATAAAATCTCCAAAACACGCTCTGTCTTCCTTTTGACAGCTGAAGAAACCACCCTCTTAAGCAAAGAAGGCGTAAGCAACAGGATCATCAATTTCATGCTTCGAACGGCGAAATAAGAAGGTTCAAAGAGAAGGGGAGGGGCTTAAGAAATCCCTCCCCTTTACTTTTGCATGGATAGACACACAAATGTGTGGTATGCTTTAAGTCAATCCGGAGAAAATCCAAAAAGAGATAAAAACATGCTCCTGCATATCGATATGGACGCGTTTTTCGCGTCTATTGAACAACAGATCAATCCGGCCCTGCGAGGCAAACCCGTCATTGTCGGCTCCAGAGATAAGAAGTATAAAACGGTAGTCGCGGCCGCTTCCTATGAAGCCAAAGATTACGGGATCAGATCAGGCATGCTCAGCCACGAGGCGCTCAAGATATGCCCGCATGCCGAATTTGTAGCCTGTGATTCGGCAAAGTACACTTTTGTTTCCCGGGGTATTTTGGAACTTCTGGAGGAATTCTCACCCTTTGTCGAACATTCCACAATCGATGAATTTGACCTGGAAATCGCGGGCCTGGAGCCTTTTTTCGGGCCGCCCCTGGAACTGGGGAAAACAATCAAAAACCGCATAAAAGAGGCCTTTGGATTAACCTGTTCCATCGGCATCGCTCCTACATGGATTCTGGCCAAATTAGGCACCAAAATCAGGAAGCCGGATGGCCTGATTGTCATTGATGAAAGCAACCTGGATAGCATCATTCAGGGCCTTGCGGTTGAAAAAATTTGCGGCATAGGTCCGGCCTTGACAGCTCATCTGGCCGCTCTGGGAATCCTGACTTGCGAACAACTCAAAAACATTTCAGAAGAAATCCTGGTCAATAATTTCGGCCGGTCAACCGGACATTGGCTCTACGCGATCCTGCGGACAGATGAAAACGTAACCCACCAAAAAGGCGAAACAGACAAATCAGCCCTGCCCAAAACCATCGGTCATTCTTACACATTGCCTGGGGAAACCTGTCATAAGGAAACCATCTTTTCGTGGCTCAGAATGCTGTCTGAAATGGTGGCTGAAAGAAGCCGGAAAACAGGCGTTTCAGGCAAAACAGTCTGCCTCTGGATCAATTCCAGAAATGAATCGTTTATAAGGCAAAAAACATACTGTCTGCCTACGAATGACGGCCGGGAGATATTTAGCCGCGCCAGGGCCATTTTTGACCAAAAAAAGGCTATTTTTGGGCCTGTCAGAGCTCTTGGAGTAACCCTCTCAGGGCTCATTTTTGAAGCGACTCCCCTCTTGTTTTATGAACAAAAAAGAAGGGAGGACCTGCTTATCGCCTCGGATATGATCAACGCCAGATACGGAGATTGGACCATTCTGCCGGCTGCCCTGGCGCATATCCACACAAAATAATAAAAGTAGGGCCATCCATAGCCATTCATGAAGGATTAAGTCCCGGTAAATCCGATAGGGGAAAATATGGCTGCGGATCCTGTTTTCCGCAACTCCTTACAAACCTCCACAAGTGCGCCCTTTCTTCATCTATCCACAAGTTAACATAAGGTATATTATGGGAACTTAGTAATAAGGGCATTTTAGCCTGATTTTTGGCGGGTTTTCTTTCGAGTTTCTAAAGAATCCTGCTTGGGAATTTGGCATGGCTTTTCTCTCTTCTTTCCCTATGTTCCGCCAGCAATGAATAAACCAAAACAAAAACTTACCAGGGACTATCTTTAGAGAAATCCGTAAAAAAATCCGGAAAGCATGCCTCTTTCCGGACTCTGGTAAAACCCTTAAAGAATATTTAAATATCACTATTTTTGCTGCTTTTAACCTCCCTCAAGAAACCCTCAAAACACCCCCTCTAAAGACAAGTTCTTTGTTCCATAAATGAAACCATTTGTCTAGAAATTATAAGGAAAACGTATCTCGAAAACATAATCAGGAGCATCTGAGGTCAGCCCTATACTAACCCCCAAATCCATAGCCGCTCTCTCATTAAATGACCAGGTAAAACCGCATTTAAAATCCGCGGAATTCAAAAACGATCCCTTTACCGTAGATCCGTCTTTTCTCATTTTAAATGTGACATTCTGGCCGAATTGAAAATTGACGGCAGTCTGATAACTCAATCCGATGGCTACCCCCAGGCTGTAACCGATCGTATCCCCGGGGTCAACCTTGCCGAAATCCTGGATATCGCTGGGGGTGTTCCAGGTATAATAAACACTGCCAAAAACAACAGCCGGATCGCTCGATTTGACCATGACCAGGGCCGGCCTGATGCCCCAATGGCCTGTGCCCAGGCCTATGTCGGTCCCGTAAGGGCTGCGGCCGGAATTGGTCTTAACCAGCAAAGAAAATACCGTATCAGGAATCCAGCCGTGCTCCCAGCCAATCTGCCTGCTGAGGCCAAATTCGATATCTCCCAAACCATAAGAATATCGATGAGATTCCGTTCCAGTATTGCCCGTGATCCTGTCGTATTCATACCGGAAAGGCAACCTGAATTCCGCCTGCAGATTTCGTAAAAGGCCATATTTAAGGGATGTCGTTTGAATGATGACATCCCGCTTAACGGATTCTGTCGAGATCTCTCCAATAACCAGCACAGGCAAGATACTGAATCCCTCAATATTAATGCGATTGGAGGAAAAATGGGCCAGGGCCAAAGAAGGTTCAATCTGGAATCTGCCCTTGGGCAGAAGCATACCTCCCTTTTCCATCAAAGTTTCTTCGATAGCCCTCTCTTTTTTAGCCTCCCCCTTGCCCCCTGTCGCGCTATCCAACGAAGGGTCTGATGATTCCTCAAAAACACCAGCCGAGGCCCCAGAAGAGTCGCCCTGGGGAGGCGTTCTTACTCCGCTGGCGGCAGCAAAACGGGTCTCTATGCCTTCTCCTGCCACATATTCTTTGAGCTCGGAAAATACCTCCCTGGCAGCCTGGTCAAGTTCCTCCCTATGGTCAGGGATTGTTTTCTCCGCCAGAACAATCATGGGGTCTGATTTTCCATGGAAATCCGCTAATTCCTTCTCCATGGCAAGGCGGACCTCTTTCTTTATCTCCTGGCGCAGCGCATCCCTCATGGAAAAGTTAAAAAAGCGCCACAATGCAACGGTCAGAAAAACAGAAAATGCCAGGAACAGGCTTCCCAGCAATAATGGAGACACGCGGATCTTTTTATTCAATCTCATAAATTTGGTCCACAAAAAACTGGGCCTTTTTTGATTCGCCTCTTGAAACAGCAATATCCCGAGCTTCTAAAATTCAGAAGGGAAAATAGCCGTCCTGATCACGCTTTCCTGGGCATTCCTTATGACGCGGCCGGTGTCGGCCACGCGGATATCCTTCTCGCTCAGCCTCAAAGGATAATCCATAGGGCCTTGAAACGGGTCCCTGAACATCTTCTCCCCGCTCTCGATCACAAGCCCTATTCCCCCCTGCCAGATACTGTTGAATTTGTAGGCTTTCATGCTCATATTGCCTATGGCCGGGTCGGCAAAAAAGACTCGATCTCCGACCACAGCGCGGACCACCACAAAATGCCTGAAGTTCTTGAACTGAATAGGGACAAGCACCGGCCTGTCCAAATCTTTTAGAAACTGCAGGTCCATTTGATAACCAACAACGTTATAACCCTTGGATTGAGCGTATTCTTTCAGGTCCAGCAAAGAAAATCCGCGCCTCTGCTGGACTTTCGCGAGATCACACGTCTTCATCAACTCCCGGATGATCTCTTTCTCTGAAGTAGGGTCATCCAGATAATAATTCAAAATTGTTGCCAGGCCGGCGGGTCCGCAGCTGAAATCCAGGCTTTGCCGGATCACGTGATCGTCCCTGACCTCTCTGAGGCTTTTGCATTTCTTATTCACCCGGATGCCGCCGATATTGATGGAAGCCGCTACGACATCAAAAACAAACAGGCAAAAAAAGACTATGGATAAAAGAAATCCTCTGTAATACATCCTGCGACCCTCTTTTTTCAAAACCGCCCCCATTCATCAACTACGGATCTGAAACCTGTAATAATTGCTCAAGTCGACGTTATTCACGCTAGACATGTTTTCGATCTTGGAGTTAATATTGACGACAATATTCACAAGGACAGGAACAACGCTGCCGGCGGCATTCACGTTGACAAGGGAAGACAGATATTGCTGGGATTGATCCCCGACAACAACAGTATTTGACCCGGGACTAAACGGCATGAGATTATTCATACCCGGCTCAGCGGCTTCAATAGAAAACGACGATTCCGGAACGGATGGGGATTGCGTCACCGATGGGATTTCCGGCGAAAGCTGTCCCTGGGGCGCTGAGAGCTCCTGTATGGGGACGTTCTGCAAAGTAATATGGAATTGCCCCTCCCCGCCCTTTCCTGCGGCATCGATCTGTAAAACAGTAGGGTTCTGCTCTGCGGCAGGGACTGTTAAGGCACTGACCTCCTGGGGCTCAGCGGCAGCCTTTCCCTGCGCGACTTCCGCGGGCTCCTGCGGCCTTTTCGGGACCGACGGACTGGCAGGCGTTACGGTCTTGATATTTATGTTCGGGCTGTGAACGGCCTGAGGGCTGGAAGGCGTCTGAGGGCTCTTGACATCAGAAAGAGTGCCGAAAGACACGTCAAAATCGAAAAAGATGCCTTCGGCGTACACCGTATCCATCTGGCTGTCTGATAATTCTGTTGCCGCGTATGTAAACCCTGTCAAGGACAGGGACAAATATGTTATTGTCAAAAAACACCTCAAGAATTTGTTAACCTTGTTTTGCTTAACGGCAGGCGCCACAGGGACGATGTTGTTCATGGTTTCACTCATTTTTAGGGCGAAGAGGTGAGTCTCTTCAATAACCCTATTCTTTGATGGAGGGAAGAGCCCTCTCTTCCCTCCCCCTGCTATGATTAAAGACCCGCCACGACTGTCGCGACGTTGGACTGCGTGATGGTGCCCGAAACGCCAACGTTAGAAGCGACGTTGGACTGAACAGCCACGCCTGAGGCGACGGCGTTCAGGTTGCTGACGGCCTTAATCAGCGTCTGCGAATCATCCTCTAAAGAAATGTGGTTATTGGCGCCACAAGCCTTTTTGGATTCATGAGTGATCTCTTTGCTCTTGTTGATGCCAATGCACTCACCTTCGCTCTTTGCGACCATGGTCGTCTTTGTTTTTGACAAACCAAACGCCTTGGCTTCGTTGGCGCTGCAAGCGGCGCTTGCGCTCTCCGTCTCATTCAAGTCAAGGTCAAACGTCTTGACCACGGCCAGAGAAGCTGCCAGGGCGGATTCATCCTCATAGCTCTTGCCTTCGTTCTCTGAAGAAGCGGCCAGAGAAGCGGCGATATTGCAGTTCTCGTCGATCGTAAGAACTTTTCCTGCCGCGTAGCTGGCAGAGGCTGCTTTCGCTTCCGAAGAAGAAGCGTTAATCGCCAGGTCTTCGGCGGCCTGAACCGTGAAGTCTTTCTCCCAGTTATCCTGAAGCGAGAAAGTCTCTAATTTGTTGAACGATTCGGTTTCCGATGGCCTGTGATAAGTGATATTCGCGTCGTTTGACTGGTTCACGCCCACGTTATTGGTCGGCGTATCGCCTGTCACGCGCGCCACGTTCGTAGACACATCAACCGCGGCATCCACGGCATTGGCGTTGCTGACGGCCTGGATCTCTTTCTGAGAAACATCTTCCAGGTCCAATGTATTGTTCACAGCATAGACATCAATAACTTCATGGTTATTCTCGCCGTCCAAAACAACCCAGTCGCCGGCGTGAATATCGTTCAATTCAGAATCCGAAAGAACGGCTTTGGCGGCATACGCCGGGGCCGATATTCCGAATATTAAAGCGACCAAAAGAATCAATAATTTCTTCATGATCATTCACCTCCCATCCCTTGTGAAAGCTGCCGTTAAGCAAAACAGGTTAAGAAAACTGATAAAAAATAAAGGGAGCCTGTTTAAAAAACACAAACAAGCCCCCTCCGGTTAGTCTTCTGAACTTCCAGCCTAGTCCCGCTTCTTACTCAAAACGGCCGTCTTGATCGCTGACACGGATCACATAAGGCCTGACCTGGCCGTAAAAATCCACTTCAGGGCCAACAGGCTCAAAATGAAAGCCGTATATCTTCATCAACGCCCAACACGTCTTTTCCATAAGAGCGAAACAATATTCAATACCGCGCTGAAGGCACTCCTGATACATGGCCCTTCCCAGGCCGAAGGTAACAGGATTGACGCGTTCAGAAAAAGACAATTCGCGTCCTTCTGTCAGCATGGCATTAACGATTTCATTATGAGAGGTATTTTTGTGTTTTCTGGTGATCATGAAGCGTGAGATCTCGGCGCACACGCCGCGGTGGACGGTTGTGCCGAGCCCTACGTTCAATTGGGGGGTTCGTTCTTCTACGGGGAAACGGCTGCAGCTTGAAAGGATTAAACGGGAAAATCCAACCATGCAGCCGGAGGGATTAAAAGCGCCGAAATGGACGGCGTGATTATCATATTCATCTGATTCGTATCCTTGCCGGTACTCTTCTTCCTGGATAAAATGACACTCGCGGCAATAAACCTGAAAACGCAAACGCATAGCTTCCTGCAAGAACTCCTGCGAATTGAGCCTTAAAAATTGATATCCGGACTTTAGATTTAGTGAGGCCATAAGGCTTCTGGATTTCACCCTGAGCGGATTCAAAGCAGTCGTGAGGGGGGATGGATTCTCCTAAAAGTACTAAGAAAACCAGGTTATTGAATTGAATGAATGGTGTTTTTCCTTATCATCGTTCCACATCCTACACCTTCTATCGTCGCAATAGTCGTGCCATAAGGATATCAAAAACCTTTTTAAAAGATTAAAATAATCCAAGTGTTGGGTTTCAAAGGCAGTTAAGAAGAAAAAAATATTCGCGTTTTGATTAAAGAATTTTTTTATGTTCTGGGGAGAGCTGCGGAAAAAAGGTGTCTGTGTTGATTTCGGAGGAGGGAAAGCTATTGTGTTGAAAAAAAGAGAAAAGGTTTTACGCGGGAGAGGAAAGAATAAAAAGACGGCTGTCCTTGTGTTCTTTTTTGCCACCGGGATCAGGGCTCCGGCTTTTATTCTGCCGCCTTGCGGAAGTCCTGGTTTCGGATAACCCGAAAACGGTTTTAAAAAGGAGGGAAAATTCTTCCATATAATCTATCGCGCTGCGCAAAGGGCCTTCGACCCCGGAAGACGAGGGCAAGGGAGAAAACTTAAGGATATCACCCGCGTCTTGGACATAGGCGTCATCACCCAGAATGCTGGGATGCGAAAATCGTGAACAGGTCCGGAAATTTTTGTCATATTCATCCAAGAGCTTTTGATCGGAAAACCTCGCCATGTCCCGGATACTTCTGCCCGACCAGGTCAAAAGAGCCTTGTCCGAAATAATATTATTCTTTTGCTTAAATTCAGCGAATTGTTTATTAATGAAATCGGCCTCCTCCCCCTGCTCCTGTGTCAGGCCGCTCTGGGGCTTTTCGGCCCGTTGCCTTTTCAGCATAACCCATTTATAACCCACAAAACGCGCGGCCTTCTGATCCGCCGATAAAGGGTCGGACAGGATGTATTTCGTGGAAATGAGATTTTCCAGGAAGCTTCTGAGCAAAATGGAAACGTCCTGGCCATAACCGGCCTCGCACAAAAAACGAATCGCGTTAAAAGTTTTGATGGCTCGGGTAAAAAACAATAATAATATTCTTTTATGAGGCGCGACCTGCGAGAGCCTGAGGCCTTTCTGATTAAAGGCCTCAAGCAGCCTTAAAATCCTCAGAGAAAGTCTTTCGGACTCCCGACGCAAAAATTTCTGGCTTGCCTGTTTTTCCTTATTGTTCGTCATGAGATCAGCTCTTAAAAAATGCTAAAAAGCTATTCGATGGGCGTACCGGAGGATGAATTGCCGACGCGGATGACTCCGGACTGATCAAGAAAAAAATTCCTGACGCCGGTGGCGTTGGGAGCCTGAGGAGAAGCTAAAACGCTGTACGTATTGGTCCCGCCTGTCCAGTTAAAAGCATAACCGGACTTATTCCCGGTGGCCAGGACAGCATCAATAAAAGGCGGCTCTGTCGCGTTCAGTTCAGCGAGATTGTCGGGAAATCTGACCGGCACCTGGGACATCCGGAAAGCTTCCGCGGCCGAGGTCAAGGCCTTCAACGAAGCCAGGGCCGATGCCTCATTAGCGTTGATCCTGGCAGAGATCAGATTGGGAATCGCGATGGCGGAAATAACGACAATAATAGCCACAACAATCAGGATCTCAACCAGCGTAAAACCTCTGGACGAATGCTGTTTCATTGAGAAACATTATAAAGAAATTCCCTAAAATCATCAAATCATTTTCCGGATAGACAAAAGGCCTCCGCGCGTAAGCGCGAAGGCCTTCTTGACCACCTGAATCTTCTTTAGCGGCGTTTCGCTCCTCCACCGCCCTTAGCGCCCTGTCCTTTAGGACTGGCTGTTTTATGAGCGGACCCCTGACCCTTGCCGGCGCCTACTCCCGCGCCATGGTCACGAACTCCCTTTCCACTGGCCTTTAATCCTGTCTGCCCCGGCTTTCTCGCGCCATCTATTCCAGGCCGGTTTCCCCTGTCTTTCACATCTTCCCTTCTATCAGCGCGGTCTTCGCGGCGGTCCCGCTTATCCTCACGCCTGTCCATTTTATCTTCTTTGCGATCCCGCTTATCCTCGCGACGATCCAGCTTATCTTCCCGTCTATCGCGGACATCTTCCATCTTGTCTCTTTTCCAGGCCTCTGTGCCGACAGGAGCGTTATGAGTCGCGTCCCAGCGGTCTTCCCGCCTGTCGCGGATATCTTCCCTGCGGTCTCTGACATCTTCTCTTCTGTCACGGACATCTTCCCTGCGGTCCGCCATATCCTCTCTGTGGTCTCTTCTGTCTTCAAGGCGATCGCGGACATCCTCTCTTCTATCGGCGCCCGGTTTTAAAGGAGGCCTGGGTCCCTTACCAGGGGGATTCCAACCAGCGCCCGGAGGAATGTTTCCGGCAGGATTCAGCGGCCCCTGCCCGGCAGGACCATTTCCCTGAGGTTCAATCAAAGGCCTTGCCTCAACCTTTGCTTCTTGAATATCCTGATGCATCTGGTCCCTGGCATCTTTCAAGCCCTGCATATCCTGCTGGCGCTGCTGCAGATTTTCCTCATGAGTCTGGCGAAGCTGCTGGCGAAGTTGATGCGCGCTTTCCGTATCACCCGATTGCATAGCCTGTCTTAATTGCTCCCGAAGAGCTTTTTCCTCCTGGCGGGCTTCCTGCGCGTGGCTCTTGATCTCCCCCTTCTGCTCTTTTAACTCCAGCTTGTCTCCCTGGATCTCCTGCCCAGAGTTCGTTTTACTTTCATTCTGAGCGAAAACGGCCGGTGCCAGAACAAAAACGCAAGCCATGAAAAACATGAATCTTTTCATACCCCCTCCTGGCTTCCTACGGAAGCAATTCCTTAAGCATTATCGCTTGAAGGAATGACACTTGAAATTTTAAGGACCTACTGAAGATTATAACAAAATTCAGGAAATTCCGGAAAGTAAATTCTTTATGTCAGGCTTTCCAAAGGAAGAATAAAAGCCTTCAGGCCTTCTCGGCCCAGGGAATGGTGGAGCTCTCCGATACGCTTCATCAGGCGGGATGCCTCTTCGGCTTCACAGGCAATGTAGAGGACATTATTGCGGCCGGGCCAGATATCCGTTCCCAAATGGATGCCCGATGTTTTTCCGCTCCCATATGCCGCTAAAATCTTCGTGTAATACTTCAAGCCGCAGGCTCCCAGGGCTTCCATGACTTCAACATCCACCGCTTCGTTATAAACAACCATGGCCATTTTCATTTCTTCTTTCCTCCATTCGCCTTAACCCTTTCCTCAAAGATCGCGTATAGAGTCGGGACAAAGAGCAAAGTGATCAAAGTTGATACCGTAAGCCCTCCAATCATGGTGATACCCAAAGGCTGCCATGTCTCAGAACCCTCGCCCCTGGACAAGGCTAACGGCAGAAGCCCCATGAGGGTCGTAAAGGTTGTCATAAGGACAGGCCGCAAACGGTCCTTTCCTCCCTGCGTAATCGCTTCATAGACCGAACGGCCCCTGGCTCTCAAAATATTGATATAACTGATGAGAACGATGGCATTATTGACGACGATCCCCATCAGCATGATGACGCCCAGAAAACTGATGATGCTCAGAGTATTCCTTGTCAAAAACAGGCCCAGCAATACGCCGGTGAACGTAAACGGGATTGAGAACATGACAATAAATGGATCCAGCAAAGACTCGAATTGGGCCGCCATGACCATATAAACAAGCATAACCCCCAAAATCAACAAGAGCGACAAATCCCTGAAAGCCTTGCCCTGCTCTTCGGCTTCACCGCCAAAATTGATCATAATGCCTTCCGGGATCGCCATGCTGCCAAGTTTAGCCTTGATATCATTGATCACCTGGCCCATGGACCTTTGATAGGTATTGCAGGAAACACGGACAACCCTTTCCCGGTTGAGGCGCTCGATCTCTTCGGGGCTGGGGATCTCAATGATCTTGGCAATATTGGAAAGCCTGATCTGCTTTCCTGTGGACAAAGATGTGACCAAAAGATTTTCAACGTCTTCCACATTGGACCGGAACGGCTCCTCCAGGCGCACATAGATGTCATACGTTTGTCCTTTTTCCCGGTACCGCGTGGCAATAGCGCCTTCAATATATGTTTTGATGCTTTGGGCGACCGTTTCCATGGTCAGGCCCAAGACTCCGATCTTTTCCCTGTCCACGATAATTCTCAACTGCGGCCTGTTGGATTCCCTGGAAATGGAAACATCGACCGCGCCTGGCACTTTTTCCATCATTGACTTGATCCTTTCGGCAAGGGTGTCTGTTTCTTCGAAGGAATGGCCGATGATCTCGACCTGCACCTTTTTGCCTCCCGTGCCTGTGATCAGCTGCCCGATGGGATTTCCGGTGGAAACATCAGTTTTCAGGACCCCGGGGATCTTTGAAACCAGTGAGCGCACGGATTGGGCCACCTCTGTGACCGAACGGTCTCTCTCTGTTTTCGGAACAAGTTTCGCCCCAGCCTGTATGATATGCGTTCCCGAAGCCTGGCCCGAGGTCCGGCCGATGCCGGCCACCTGCCCGCTGCGGACATACATGAATTTCCTTTCAGGGATCTCTTTTTCCAGGATATCTTCAATGCGGCCGGCCACCTTGTCCGTTTCTTCAACGCGCGTTCCGACAGGAAGATTCACGATCAGGCGCACATCCCCGGTATCTTCATCGGGAATGAACTCCGTTCCGATCAACGGGCCTAAGGACAAAGCCAGGACGAAAACCCCGACAAAACCTCCCATAACCGTCTTTTTATGATGGAGGCACCATCCCAGGGCGTCGGAATAAAATTTTTCCCAGGACTGAAACATCCTTTCGGAAAACCGGTAGAACCGTCTGGAGATCTTCTCGCGGGCGCCGTCGGTCTCCTGGACCGGCTTAACCCTCATCCATTTGGCGCAAAGCATCGGGCTGAATGTGGAGGCCGTAAAAAGAGAAGCCAGCAAAGTTACGGTTACGATCACCGCCAATTCGCCGAAAAATATCCCGACAACGCCCGTAATGAAAAGCATGGGCATAAAGACTACGATGGTGGTAACAGTCGAGGCGGCAATAGCCAGAAACATCTCGGTCGTTCCGAAAATAGCCGCCTCCTCAGGCCGGCTTCCCCTTTCCATGCGGCGATAGATGTTGTCAACGACAACGATCGCGTTATCCACGACCATGCCTGAGGCGATCGCCACGGACGATAAACTTATGGTATTGATGGTTTTTCCGGAAAAAAACAGGTAAATAAACGTGATGAGGAGCGAAAACGGGATCGTCAGGGCGATGATGATGCTGGGCGTCGGCTGCCGCAGGAAAAACCAGACGACGAAAATAACAAGAATGATGGCAAACCAAACGGAAGACTTCAGGGAATTCAGGGAATTGATGATGTCTTCGGATGTGTCGAAAATTGTGGTTATCTTGATATCCGAAGGCAGGGTTTTTTCCAGCTCGGCAACCCTTTTTTTGACCCGGTTGGCCACCTCGACCGTATTGGTGCCTGTCTGCTTCAAGACCTGCATGAGCATTCCGGAGTTGCGGTTGATGCGAACAACTGTCTGTTGTTCCTTAAAACCGTCTTCCACGCGGGCGATATCCCTTAAATAGACAATTTTTCCGTCCTTTTTGCCGAGAATGACGGTGTTGATCTCCTGAGGATTTATGAATTCACCCGGAAGCCTCAACAGGTAATCGGTGAGGCCGCTCTTGATATTGCCTACTGGCTGGGTGATATTCTCCCGGCGCAGAGCCTCCCTGATATCCAAAATCGAATATCCATGCCCCTCCAGCCGCTGACGGTCTATCCAGATATTGATCTGCCGTTCCAGGCCGCCGAAAAGCTGAACCGTGCCTACACCCGGAAGCTGCCTGAGGGCGTCTCCGACAACTTCGTCGATCAAATCATTCAGCTTAGGATAAGATTCCTTGGCTGTAATGCCGAAAAATACAATGGGGATATTGGCGGTATTGAATTTGAACAAAAACGGATTCTCGATTTCATCCGGGATATCCGGCAAAACGCGCTTGGAAAGCTCGATGCGGTCGCGGATATCGTTGGAGGCTTCATCCAGGTTGGTCCCCCATTTGAATTTCAGAGCGATGACCGAAATGCCGTCCATGGACCGCGAGGTGATTTTCTCTATGCCCGGGGTCGTGGCCAGCTGATTTTCCAGAGGCTCCGTCACGCGGATCTCGACATCTTCCGGGCTGGCGCCCGAATAAGTAGTCACAACCGAAATAATCGGAGATTCGATCTCCGGCATGGAATCGATGCCCAGGCGCGTCAGGCTGTATAACGCCAGGACGATCATGGCAAAAAATATCATCAAATTCGTCACAGGCCTTTTGACGCCGAATTCAGGCAGTCTCATAATTATTCCTCGATGGTTATGTTCGCGCCGTCAATCAATTTTTGCTGCCCCATGATCACAATTTTATCGTTCGCCTTCAGGCCCTCGGTGATCTCAATCGAAGAACCGATCCTCAAACCTGTCTTGACCGTCTGTTTTCTGGCCTTTCCATCTTCGGCGACATACACATAGAATGCGCCCTCCGACCCCAGGACCGCTTCTTTGAGAACGGTCAAGGCGCGGATATGCTCTTCCATCACCAGGCCCGCCTTGGCGAACATTCCCGGCTTTAAACGATGGTCCGGATTATCAATGAGGATCTCGATGGGAGCGCTGCGCGTTTCCTTGTCCAGGACCGGACTGACCTGGCTGACCTTTCCGCTGAAAATTTCCCCGGGATAGGCATCCGTCATTATCTTGGCCTCCTGGCCTACGGAAATCTTGGGAACGTAGAGCTCAGGAATGCTCAGGTTGATCTGGGCCTTATCCATATCAACGACCAGGGCCACAGGGGTTGACGTGGACACGTTTGAACCGATATCCACCAGCAGCCTCCCCACGATGCCGGCAATAGGGCTTTCCACAGGCGCCTTTTCGAAGGTAAAGCCGACCTCATCCCTGTCCACATAAAGGATCACATCACCCTTGGCCACTTCCTGCCCCTCATGCGTGTTCTTTTCAAGGACCTTGCCGCTGACCTTGGGGTAAACATAAACCTCTTCCTGCGCCTTTATATCCCCGACATAATCCAGGGAATCCCTGATGATGCCCTCTTTGACGGACATGACCCTGACCGGGATGGCCTCCGCCTCCACTGCCTGCTGCTGTTTTTTTGCCTGGCATCCTGTCACGGCTGTCATGGCCGTCAAAAAAATCCCGGCGCCCACGACCGCCCCTCTCCATCCTGATTGATTGCGTTGTAATTCCATTTAGGCCTCCAAAATGATTTGGTTTCTTTCCAGGGTCAATCCTACGCTTTTATCCAAAGCGATATGCGCGATCACATAATCGATAAGGCTCCTGATGTAATCCGATTCCGCCTGGGCCAGCTTCTCCTGATAATCCAGCATATCATGGGTGGAGACCTGGCCGGAAACGTAGCGCTCTTTCTGGGCCAGGTAATTTTTATTTTCTTTTTCAAGAGCCAGGCTTGACGCCCTGACCTGCCTGATGGAAAGATCCACCGCCCTGACCCTGTCCCTGACCTCAAGGACGATCGACTGCTCCAACCTTTTTAATTCCAGCAGGGACTGGGCCTTAAAAAGAATGGCCTGGTTGTATTCAGCCTTCTCGGCCCCTCCCCAGGGAAGGCTTAAAGTTATCCCCACGGTCCAATCCTTGTAATCAGGCCCCACGGTTTCCAGGGCTTTTGTGTACTGCCCGCCTAAGCCGTTAAGGCCGAAGCTTCCAACAAGATCAACAGTCGGGAACAAGGCGTTTTTGGCGACCTTGATCTGCACATCCTTGGACATCAGTTCGATCTTTTTGGCTTCATAATCCGGACGGTTCTCAAAAGCCAATTGGAGGTTCTGTATGAGATTGGCATCGCTCATGGAAGGCCGGGGCTTGTCCGTCAATTCCAGGGAGGCGTTCCAGGCCTTAGGATCATCCACGAGGTTCGTCCTGTATTTGAGCTCATCCTCAGCCCTCCTCATGCCGAATTCCGAAGAGATCAGGTCCTTCTGGCGCATCATCAAGGACGCCTCAGTCTCCAGAAGGTCCACCGAACTCACCAGCCCCTTCTTGTAACGCAAGGTATTGGCCTTTAAAAGTTCGATGGCCCTGGACAAGGAAGCCTTCGAGATCTTATATTGCGCGCTGTAATACAGGTATGAATAATAGGCCTTTTTGACATCGCTGATGACATTGATGACGGAGGTTATAAAATTTTCCCGGGACTGCTTCTGGTTATTTTTTGCGATGACAATGCCGGCCGTGTTGATGCCGATGCCGGCGCCCCTGAGCAATGGCTGGGACAAAGACAGCCTGGGTTCGGATTCATAAGACGGATTGACGGACTGAAAACTTGAATTGCTTGAGGTGCGGGTATTCAAGAATTCCAGGGCGTATTCGGTCCCGGTGACGAGCTTCCCCGAGACTCCCGCGTTCCAGTCGATGTAGCGCGTATTGGAGACCCCGGCGCCCATCAAAAGGCTGGAGGATTTCACCGTATTGTCCTGAAGCAAGAAATCCATGGCAAACGTCGGTTCGAACTCGGCATTGGACTTACGGACATCCTCTTCCTTGATTTTGGGGTCTATCCTGGCGATCTTGATCTCCGAATTCTTCTCCAAGGCCAGAAGAAGAGCTTCTTTAAGGCTTAAGCTTATCAGGCGCTTCTCCTCAGCCGTCTCGATATAGGCTTCTTTATCAAAGCCCCCGGCCGGAGCCTGGCCCTGGATCTGCGCGCAAACAACCTGCGGAAACGCCATGAGCGCGGCCAGGATGAAACCCGTCAATCTATAGACTCTTCCCGTAAAGGACATCATGCACCTTGTTCAAAATTTTCAGATAAGACTGACGTTCATGCTCAGACAGCTTGCCGAACACCCGCTGCACCATCTTTTCCCGGCCCCGGCGGATCTTTAAGATCGCCTTTCTGGCCTTATCGGTCGTAACGATACGGATGATCCTGCGGTCTTTCCTGTCATAGGCGCGCTCAACCATTTTTAAGGTATGAAGGCGGGCTACCATCCCCGTCATGGCCGGAAGGGAAACCCCCATTTCCAGGGAAATCTCCGTCATCGTCATGGGGCCTCTGGAAGCCATCAGGTCCAAAAGAAGATACTGCGGAACGGTCAGGACCTGCGGGGTGAATTCCGAAGGCTGCCGTTTCAGGACCCCTCTCATAACCGACGGCAGCAACAGCGACAGTTCGCGGGTGAATTTTTTTAATGAGGATCTCGTCATTTAGTTTTCCTGGTTAATAGTTAATCGCATTAACTATTTATGGAATTAACTATATAACAAAAAATTAAAAACGTCAAGGTTTTTTTGGGAAAATCAGAGGCTATAATACTTGCGGAGGGTTTGGCGGAAGTCTTCGTCGCCGGCCAAAAAGACCTTCAGGCTCTGCGTGCCCAGGTACCCCTTGATCTCTTCAATCGCGCGCCCGTCCAGGGGGTCGGTCATGGCGACATAATAGGTGTCGTCAATAACCTTAAAAACCAGGCAGCCGCAGGTTTCCGAAAGCCTCCCGGGGAGGCGGTTGACGGCCAGAGGGTCTATCGAAAGGCCTTTCAAACTCAAGTAAGGAATGCCGATCTGAAGGGACAAAATGGAATAAATCCGCTCTTCGGAAGCCATTCCCATTTTCACAAGCGTCGAACAGAGAAAATCATTCGTCTGCTTTTGTTCCTGCAGGCCCTTTTTGAGGTCGTCATGGCTGATGATCCCGTCGCGGATCAAAAGCTCTCCGATATAGGAATCGTTCTTCTGGATAGCGCTCATGTTCAGATCATCCTCTGTTCAAACAAAGCCATGGCCCCATCGACAATATCAGGATGGAACTGGGAACCGCGGCAACGGATAAGCTCGGACGCGGCGTATTCCCGGGTAAAGGCCTTTCGGTAGGGCCTGTCGGAAGTCATGGCATCGAAAGAATCTGCCACGGCAATGATACGCGCCATATAGGGGATATTCTCTCCGCTGAGGCCTTCCGGGTAACCCTTGCCGTCAAAGCGCTCGTGATGATATTTAACACCCTGGATAACCTCCCCCAGGTTTTTGATGGGTTCCAGAATGGAAGCACCGATGGTGGAATGAGCGTTGATCTTCGTCCGCTCCTCATCTGTCAACGGGCCGTTCTTGTTCAGGATCGCCTCCGGGACGCCGATCTTGCCGACATCATGGAGAAGTCCGGCAATATGCAGATCATCGAAAAATTTCGGGTCAAACTTCCCCCCTCCTTCGACCGAGAGCCACTGCGCGATCGCCAGGCTGTATTCGGTGACGCGGTTCGTATGGCCGCGCGTGTAATGGTCTTTGGCGTCGATGGCGGCCGCCAGGGCGAGCGTCGTCTCGAAAAACATGCTTTTGTTGTTTTCGATCTCAAACTGAAGGTCTTCGAATAAAAAGGCGTTGCGCAAGGCCATGGCCACATCATTGGCCAGGGCGATAAAAAACTGGATCTCTTCATCATTGAAGCTCTTTTTGCTGATTTTCTCCCCCAGCATCAGCACGCCGAGCAGATCGTCCTGATAATAACAGGGCACGCTGACCACCGCGTCGAAACTCTTCATCTGAAACTTGATGGCCAGAAGAAGCTTTTCGATCTCGGGGTCGCACTGGAACAGCTCCCTTCTCTGCAGAAGATAATTCAGGCGGCCCAGGATCAGGGCGCCGGTTTCAAACAAAGCGAGATATTCCTTCTGGCGGAAAAAACGGATGATGGGAGAATGCGGGTCGAGGCGGATAAAACCGGCGGGCATCTTTGTGCCGATCTGGCCGCGGGTGACCGTGACAATAAAACTGTCGCGGTTCTTTTCGTAAAGGAGGATGCCGGCGTGTTCGACTTTGACTTTGCGGACGATCGTCCGCAGGATCATGCGGATGAGGGTATTAGGCTTGCGCACAAGGATCATATTCCTTGCGGCTTCCTCAAGTTCTCTCTTGTAGTTGACCCTCATAGAGTATGGGTTAGGGTTGGAATGCTCTAAAACCTCTTCTTATAATATAACCTAAAGAGGTGCTGTGTGTCCAGTACCGCAAGGGCTCCTCCGAAAGGATCATAAGTAGCAGAACCTAAAGGGGTTATACCTCCTACACCATACAAAAGAATCCATTCCGCGTCATTATTCACCTGATATCTTGTTTCGAAGAAGAAATTATGGTGCCAGCTGTAAACCGACTCCCCTGTGTCATTGAGATACAAAAGATCCAGCCAGCGGGACTGCGTATATTTGAAAATAAACGACAATTTATCCGTGGGCACATAAGCGACCTCAAGCCCGTAATGATTCATATTATCATCAATTTGCCCTGCTGTCTTGTTTTCATTGTAGGCAAAGTCCAAATAAAATTCCAGCTTGTGCGTGGGCCGGAAACTGAAGCCGAACTTATAGATATCAAAGTAGTCATACGGCGGCTGGTCGAAATACTGCTGGCTGTAGAGAAAAGGGATCGGCTCCCGGTAAACCTTGCCGTCTTCGGTGACCGTTGTGAAACTTGAACTGTTGAAAAGGCCGCGCGGATAATTGTCGGTGGCGACCGTCTGATCGTTGGTGTGTTCATAGACCGCGCTGTAAGAAAACCAGTCCGTAAGCCGGTATTCAAATCCCAAAGAAAACGTGGACAGAGACGGGTCCTGGTCGGCGGGGATCGCTGTATTGACGAGGTTCTGGTCCAGGTCTTCGTTGAACACGAACGGGTCCACACCCGCGTAAGTTTTATGGAGGTTGTGCCGGATGCCTAAAAACCTTGTCATCAGCCTGTCCGTCATGGGATATTCCACCTCAAGCCTGGCGACATTCTCGATGAAGGCGCCTGTCTGGGAATGATGGACATTCCTGACGTCAAGCAGGGTCTTGAGATAATGCTCGAAAATCTTCTTCTCCCCTTCGATCCTCCAGCTGATGACGGACCGTCCGCTGTCAATGCCGTCGCCGATGCCGAAAACCCGGATATCATCGAATCTCATCGGCTTGGTCAGGCCTGTATAGATATAGAGCGGATGCTTGCGGAAGGAAATATGACGGGACCAGAACTCATCGTCGCGGGTCTGGCTGTAATTGGCCAGCGTCGATTCGAAACCCGTATCCATGCGGGCCAGCCTCATGCGGCTTTTTACGTACCAGGTCTCGTCCTTGCCGCGCTTGATGGCTTCATAATCCTGCTCAAACAGGTCGTCTTTGGGGAACCTGTTGACGAGGGAAACAAAATAGGCCTGTCCCCTCTTTTTGGAAGCGTAGATTTCGTTGGACCTGTCGTAAGACGATTCGGAGGTCGCGACCTGGGCGATCAGCTTGGAACCGACAACAGGCTCGAATTTGGCGTCTATGGAAAAAACGTTATTCAGTCCGTCCAGCTCCTTCTCGTTAAAACCGAAGTGCCCGGCGTGGGTCAAGCCCAGCCCCATGTTATACAAAAGGTCGTAATCCAGGCGGGTGGCCAAAGCATATGTCTGAAAATCCCCGTAATCCGCCCAAAGGTTCCTGGGGCTGGCAAACGTGGATTTCAGGCTTCCGTCCACGCCTTCATACGCGAATGAAAATCCGCGCAAAGACGTCAGCCTCACGCCGTCGCTGTCCCTGGTGAAGAAAGCCAGGGAGTCGTCCCATTCGCCCTTGGTAAAATCGTTAGGCGTCGCGCCCGTGTTGAGCGTTCCCGGCTTCCAGTCGGCAAGCCACGGGCTTTCCTCCCACCACGTGTGGTGATTGGAAACTCCCAGGGGATCGCCGCTGCTCAAAGCCTGGTCCTGATAGGCAATGGGGAAAAACCGGATTTTCAGGTCTTCGACTCTGTAATCCACCCAGAATTCCCTCAAGGGCATGAACGACCGCTCGATGTCCTGGGAAGGGATATTGAAGATATTGCCGAAGGTGGAACTAACCGAAGCAGGCGACGTCTTGCCGTCTATCACCTTGATCTCAGGCGTAGCAATGGCGTCGCCGTTTTGAAGGGTATTAAACGCCTCGTTGATGGTCCTGCCCGTATTCGACCAGTATTTCAGTTCCAGTTCGACCGAATCGCCGCCCTCTCCGGCCACAGTGAAGGTCTCCGTTTTGCCGGTAAAACTCCAGGGATCGACCGTCAGATTCGCGTGCGCGGAAAATTCCCCGTCTCCGGCCCTCAAAGGAACGGTGTCGGCGATCACCCTTAACCTGTCATAAATCGCCGGGTCAAACGTGTTGTAGCGGCTGTCGCTCCAGAGGATCCTCCAGTTGCGTTCATTCAGGTCGGCGTTCGCCTCTTTCCAGATCAATTCATCGGGTGAGTGGACGCCCGCGGAAACCTGGTAATCGCCTTTGATATCCACGTATTTGGAAATCCCCTCGGCCCCTGTCCTTACAGGCGCGGGCCTGGCGGGCTTATCCATTTTCCGATAAATGGCAGGGTCAACCTCCGAATCCCTGGATGATATCGATTCCAGTTCCTGCCGGATGACATCCTCGCGGCTGGGCCTCATATTCGACGGCGTGGCTTCAAAATCATCCAGGCTCTGGCTGATGACTTCGTCCTTGGCCATCTCCGACTGGTTCTCGATCTTGAGTTTCTCAAGATAAAACCTGGCCTCGGCGTCCCTGGGATCAGCCAGAACGGCCTTGTTCAACTCATGCAGGGCTTCCTGATAACTTCCCTGGTGATAATATTTGAGGGCGATTTCTGTCAGGTATTGCGACGGGGAAACGGCAAACGCGGCTTGCGGAGGGACGGCAAGTGATATAACAACAACCAAAAGCAGGATTTTTTTCAGATAAAGCGACATAACTTTTCAGCGTATGGCGGCAATCCTCTGCAGGACTTCCTTTTCAAGTTCGTTCAACAAAAGCGGTTTATGAATGCAGGAAAGGACATTGAGGCCGTCGAGTTTCTTGAGGATTTGAGGGTCTTCCACCCCTGTAACCATGACAACGCGCGCCTGATTACCCGCTTCGCGCATCCTTCTTAACGTCTCGATCCCGTCAATCCCGCCCATGCGGATATCCAAAAGGATGAGGTCAGGGATGGACTGTTCCATCAGTCCCAGGGCCTCTTCCCCGCTCTGAGCGGTCACAACATCAATCTTGCGCCTTTTGAAATAACTTTTAAGGTATTCCCTGACATCCGCCTCGTCGTCGACGATCATCAATTTCGGCACAAAATCATCCTTTGTCCTGGCAGTTTCGGGTAGGTTATGAAGATGTATTATAGCGGAGGGATTTGAGGTAAGTCAAGCACTTTGAAGCATTTACTGCTTTCCAAAATTCATTTAGGACTTTCTAAAGCCTTTGAAAAAGAACCACCTGTAAGCCGATCCAATAGCGCTGTGACTTCTTCAACCCTAATCTGGATTTTTTTCTGATTTTGCGAATCTCCTGCTAACTCGGTCAAAAGCCTTTTTCGCTCAAAATATAGCTGCGTTGCTTCTGCCAAAACATCATTTCTCATTTGAACATTTAACCTTGATCGCGAATCTATGCTTGTCTGATCGCTGGAATACACAAGATCCGCCAAATCCCAAGACACATTCACCTGCCAATCATTAGGGCCGACTGAAAAAATCCCGTTATATGTCCCATAAACATTATTTCCGTAACTAAAAGATAAATCGGGCATGATGGCTTTCATATGAGACTGATGCCTCCATGTCTCTATTTTGTTATTGCTGACATCGCAATAGGCAATCACCATCCTTTGCACCTCCTGAATATTCGGCTCTTCGTTAGTCAGGATGATAGAATTTTCCTTTAATGTTTGTTTGTTAGAGCCTAAAGAAAAGGAATATAGATCAGAAGCTGTAAGAACAAAGATACTATTTTCAATCAAATCTAAACTCTTACAGTCAAATAACGGAAACAGAAGGCCCCAGCTATCATCCTTAAAAAGAAATACCCCTGTTTTTGTCACCGCAATTATCTCCCCCGTTCCACTTATCTTCAAATCCCTGATACTCCTTGAATTCAATCCAAATGATGACATCTTGCTCCAGGAAAAACCGTAATCGTAACTAACGAAAATACCTGTTGGCGCCGTGACGAATACGGCAGAAAAATCTTTTGGCAGTGCAATAACATGGATCCCCTCTCCCGGCTCCTCTTCTTCGGTTCCGCTTTCTTCGTCCTGATATTCATTTTCGCTCGTAAAGGATAATCTTCTTTCCCATGTTCTGCCCTCGTTATTCGAACAATAGACGCCCTGCATTCCAGCCGCGAATATTCTCCAACCTGCAGCCTGAATATAATCCACACGTTCAGCTTCCAATCCCAAAGAACATTTGATCCATCTTCCACCCTTCAGAGATCTCTTAAAAAGACCCCCTTTAGTGGCTACAAAAATATTTTCATCACTGGCCGCAATTCCATAACAATCATTTTCAGCATCAAGACTGCTTGAATATATCTTCTTTGCACGCTTCTCCAGCAGATGGATTTCAAAAAGTCCTTTTGAAGTAGCTGCATATCCCTTGTTATAGGGATAGAGGAAAATGATTTGTCGAACTTTACTTTCAGCTTGCAGGTCCGGAATAGAAATCTTTTCCCATGCCTTCCCGGAAGCTAAGTCTTTCCAGAAAATCCCCCCCACCTCTCCCAACCATGCTTGCTTTCCCTTTCCATTGAAAATATGAATAGCCATCTTCGTCTTCCCATCAAGCCCGCTGCTGACGATTTTTTCCAAAGTAGCGGAAAAAGACATAGATGCCGATGAAAAAAGAAACACAATATATGAGGCGATTTTGAAGAATAAAATTTTCTTACTCATAAATATCCCTTTTTTATGAACCACCACAAAGCTATAGGTTCCTATTTTTTCGAATTCCACGTAGGCGACTGCCCGAATGCCCTGTTCATCTTCGCCTTAATCAGACGTGACATTCGGGGCGCAACTTAAACCTCGTAGTTTTGTTCTCAACTCATCCAACTCATTGACAATCTTTTCAAATTCCGGATAGTTCCTTTTGTTAACAGGAGTCATAAAATGTTTTTTCAGCTTGACGCACAGACATTTTTTTTGCCTCTGTAATTTCTTCATGCTATCTTTTTCTGCCTTTTGCCGTTTCAAGACAACCTCCCTTTCTCTTTTTCTCAAGATCTTCGCCCCGGCCCACCAAAAGGCAGACAAGGAATTCCGACATTAGATTAAACTATTCTTCGACCTTTTCATAAGCCGCTAGAACAGCAGAAACAATTTTTTGCTTTGTCTCCTTAGTCAAAGCCCGTACAGTTTCATACCATTGGCTGTTATTCCCCTTTAACCTAGGCATAGAAATAAATAAACCATTCTTGCCATTCAAAATTCGAAGTCCTTTAATCAAAAGGATGCCGTTGATCTCAATATCGGCAAATGCCTTCATATTTTTTTCGGCATTTCCAAGTTTGTGCATCCTATTTACTTTGATTTCGATGCTCATTTTCTCCCCCTCCATTTTTCAATCCTCCTTGCCCGTTTTTGAAGGCTTTTACAATCAAATGTCTGCCGTATAACAATTCCGGCATTAACAATATTCTATTTATCCGCGTATAATCAACACCCCCCTTTCTGGCTGACCTTTTGGCTTTTAATTTCAATTGAAACCAAATAACTGCTAGGAGAAAAAATAATCCCCAGCCCTCCTTTTTGCTGGTTTTAATCTCGACAATCGTAAAACCACTGTCATTTAATAAAAATTCGAGTTCATGATAGCGCATCGGCATGATATGAACCTGCGAGACGTCAATGCCTTCCCTGGCATTATGAAGAACATGATCTAAAGACGGTTCCCTGAAATATTCATATGTTCCTTCAGTCAAAAACCGAATCCTTGATTTTAGATTTAGTATATTCGGTGTGGACAATATGAGCTTTCCTTCAGGTTTTAATAGATCCCTCATTATTTTCATGAAACGATGAGGCTCTTTTAAATGCTCGATGACTTCGGCTAAAAGGATAAAATCAAAGCAATCTTTCTCGAAAGGCAAGGACCCCTCATCCCAAAGTCTTACAAACTTAATTTGTCTGGTATACTTAAAGCCTGCACAAACATCGGCGGCCGTAACATCAAAACCCATTCGATGCAGTTCAAGGGAATAGTCGCCTGTGGCGCAACCCAGATCAAGCACCTTCCCAGGCCGCTCGTGGGTGAAAATCTTTATAACCGCTTTTAGCAATACGTTCTCTTTTGTTTTACCCATGTCTACTCTTTAAAAACGTTCAAAAATCTAAGGTTATTCCAAAGCCAACATAACAATCCTTACATAACAGGAATTCAAAGCATCTGTATCTTCACCTGAAGAATTCCATGTCCTGAGAAGAAAGCCTTTGCCTCTCAAGACTACCTGTGTATTGGTAAGAGACACTATATTTATCCCTCTATGCGAATTTGCCGAATCAAAATGCTGGTATAAAGGCATGATTGAAACGGTCCCGCTCCCGTTACTTGTATTTGACCCATAAACCGTAATCAATGCTTTTGTCGTTCCTAAATTATGTGTTTTGGTATAGGCAATATTGGTGCTTATCGAAAACCACCCGCTGTCATAAATTTTAAGAGCCGTAGCCGGAAGTTTGGCATTAGTATCAAGCTTAACGGCCCTATTTGCCGTTGGCGCGACAGTAATATCCGCGGAGGAGACAAACTCATCTTTCGTCCTGCCCGAAAATTTGAGCGAATCATCCGCCATTTCCGCATGAATAGCGTAACCCGCGCTAGTTATGCTTTGACGAGGACTCATTGTTTCTTCACCGACTTTTATTTCCAGATAATACGGCTTATCAAAGGCAAGCCCCAGTGCTGCGATTGATCCCAAAAGGATATTGAAGACACCCTTCTGCACAATGACTCCTACATGCGCCTCCTGCCATAGAAGATTCCCGGCATTTTGCGCATCATAAATCCTGAATGTAATGTCCTTTGCTCCTTCAAACGGAATGCCCTCCTGACTTGCCAATTTTCCCTGATAATTAATCAACCTCGGCACTGCTGCTGATACAGCACTTTGGCTCGCTATCAACAGCCAAAAGCAAATACAAAAACGCAAATCAGATCTTTTCATCTTTTACCTCCCACCTTTCATTATTCCAATTCCAACTATTTTTTAATTCCATATATGGAACAAAATTGGGAAAAAAATTTTTTTTTTTTTTAAACCCCTTCCCCTGAGCAGCCTTTGAAAAACTTAAACAAGAACAACACTCCTGTATATCTTCTGATGCGATTTGCAACTACCGTCTCCCCTCTTCAGCCAGTATTTAAAATTAAAACTCATAAAAATAAAAAACCAACTTGATACTCAAAAAAAGAGATAGGTCGCCTTCAGTTTGCCAAAATTTTTTTACATTTCAAAGCCTGCTCCCTTTATTTCAACGTTCTTTTGAGAAAAAGCGATGCTATTTAATCAATACTATCTTTTTAATCAAAAAAATAACAATAATGACACAATATAAAATAACAGGCATATTAACAATTGCCCCCATCATAAAAAAGGGATCGGGAAAATATCTAATTAATCCCTTAATGATCAAGATATCAAAGAGTAAATAAGTATAAAATAGAAATACCAGTACATAAAACAGAGTGCTGACAATAAGTATGCGGCGATTTTTCTTTTTAACAAAGAAACAAACGGGTATATTTATTAGCCCTATTAGCGTCAAATAGAAAAACCCACCTACGCTCAGACCAATAAATATACAATAGATAGTGAATATTATTTGCGCAATGATGTAAAAAAAACTTTTCATATCCTACCTGGACCTCCCGCCAGAGACTGATCCAAAAAACATTTCAGCACCCTTTTTATACCATCTTGCCCAATAAGGCCTTCTTGCAGGTGGATTCCATCTCAAAGGATCGCCAGGCAAAGAAAGTAAATCATCGTAAAGCTTACTATCGCATCCTGCTCGCAGCATTCTTTTTTCTAAAGGAATCTGAGATTTCTCAATGCCATAACAACAAAAATCATGCTCTTTAAAATAACCATCCATTTGATCAATCGTCAACGCATTGGGGCCAATTTGTCCTGGTTGGATCTGAGTTCCGCCGCTCCAATCTATTCCACCCCAATTTCCATAACGAGGACACCAAGAAAAACCTTCGCTTGCTTTTCTAATGATATATCCAGAAGTTGAACTTACTATGGATCTGACTGCACCACCCACTAGTGCACCTACTTGAACTGCTGCGCTTCCTATGGCAGATACGGTACCAGCAACACCTGCCATAACCGCATCCTTAGTTACTTCCCAAGCGGCGCCGATTGCCATCGAAGCATTGGAGGTAACGGTAATTGTCCCTAAATCAATCGCGGCTTCCTCAGCAAAACCCAATGCCAAAGAACTACCACTAATAGCAACTTGTGTGCTGGCCGCTTTCATAACAGCACCGGCAAAACTTGCTAACCCTGCGACTGCCGATGAATAGCCCGAATATTGAGAAATCTGGAAAAATGTGCTGGCTAAATTAGCATTTCCAGCCGCGTATGCAATACCGCCCGCTATGGCTGTCCCTATCGAAACTACAGCAGCAGCTTTTGCAGCAAAAATTAACGCTGCAAACCACCAAAAGTGACCGGTTGGATCAATGTAGTTTACCGGATTATTGCGGCAATAGGAGTAACGGTTCAAACTTTGGGAATCATGAGGCGCCTGAACAATGGTATCAGGTGTAACAAACCTAGCTATGTCAGGATCATAATATCTTGCTCCGTAGAAATAAAGGCCTGTCTGATCCAACTCTTTTCCATTGAATAAATAATTGGATGCAGAAAACAGAAGAACTTCAGAGACTGCGATTGAACCATAAGGCGTATACTCATAGTGAGCCGCTTGATTACCATTCTCATCTGTAATTATGCTGGATGATCCCAGATGGTCGGAATGATAGTAATTTATTGAGTGCTTTGAGTTTGTTGTATTGACAGAACAAATCTTCTGCATTCCGGCAAAGATATGCTTAATTTGCGTAATCTGGTTTCCAGAATCTGTGAAATCGTTATTTATTTCAAAGATCGACCCGACATAAACAGTATCTTGGGTTTGTTGAGTTATGGAGTTCGTTGAATTCTTCCTGACTCTTCCGCCGCCTCCATCATATACGAAAGTTGTTACAGCAGAAGGTTGCAATATTTTAATTATACGATTTTCAACATCATACTCCAGGATTTTATTTTTTCCTGATACCATATTACCATTAGCGTCATATTGATAACTATATCCTGCAGCAGAAGTCAAAGCGTGCGGCCCGACATTAAAACCATAACTCATCATCCCCAAATCGGATTTATAAGTTATGTTTCCAATAGGATCGTATTGATAATAGATAGTAACATTGCCACCGCGAGGATCAGGCGTGTTTTGCGCTTCAATGAGACGATCCATATCATCATAAATATAAGAACGAACGTTGCTGCGCAGATTATCGGATAAGGTAGTCATATTGCCGTTTTTGTCAAAGACATAGTTCATATTTTGCAAAACTAAGGCAGAGGTTGAGGTCAATATTTGGGTAAGGCGTAAATCCTGACCATAAGAATAACGTGTTGTTACATTATTGCCGTATGTGATGGTCTTCATCTGACCCTGAGCGTTATAGTCTATTGAATTAACGTAGTTCGTTGAGTCTGTCGAGTTATATATTTTATCCAGAAAGCCTGAGTTGGAATCATAAGAATAGTTAACAGCTTCGCCATCAGGATAAACCAGTTTGCTCAATCGATCGTAAACATCGTATTCTCTCTGGACCTGATATACCTGACCAGAGACTGTTTTGATGGATTTTATTTCACGCCCCGACTTGTCATAAAAGAATTCAGTCGAGCCTGAATCATCCATGATCTTTGAAAGACGACCAAAGCAATTTTCCTTGCCAACCTCGTCATAAAAGTATTCCACCAACCCATGCATGGATGATGCGACTGATTTTTTAATCAATCTATTCAATTCATCATACTCAAAATTCAGAATCCCGCCGTTTGCGTCAATTTGTTTTGTCAGGTTACCCAAAAGATCGTATTCATATAACCAAATCCCCATGTCAGGATCATCAATCTTTATTTTGCGCCCCTCTGAATCGTACCAAATCTCCGAGATATTGCCCGCCGCATCTGTTACTTTTAACAAATTATTTTGTATATCGTAAAAATAGTCAGTCTTATAGACCCCTCCCTTTGCAAATTCTGAAACCTTCGTAATATTGCCATAGACATCCTTTAATAACCCCTTTTTTCGCCCCATCGGATCAATGCTTTCTGTATAAAGGGGTGAAATATAAACTAACTCGCTTACAGTGTCTTTTGCGATTCCTGAAAAATCTAATATTGTTTTCCTTACGCGCCCCAACGTATCATATTCGTATCGCGTATAGGAAACCAGAGCCTCGTCCTCATCTATGTAATGAGCTACTGATTCCCTGTCAACCTGTCCTCTGTTATTGTAATAAATCTCACTCGATACCTGACGGCTGTTTGGCCCGTCTTCGCCGCTCGAAACCACCTTGTATTTCCTGCCCAATCCGTCTATATATTCTGCTTTTTCAAGGTTCCCTTGACGGGAAATTTTCGTATTGAAATCCGGATAATAGAATTTCATCGTAGTTTCGCCATAGGCATTCAAAGTTGAAATTAACCTGCCAAGAGAGTCATAGAAGGTTTTGACCGAATTGCCATTGGGATCAACGGTCTCTATCAATAGGCCCGACTTAGTATCATAAAAATAATCTACATTGTGGCCAAAACTATTAGTGGTTTTCGAAGGAAAAGTGTTGAAAACGGACTCATATTCGGTGGTAGTGGAAATATTCTTCGCATTTACGCCAGATATAAGGTTTCCGAAGTTGTCATAAGCGCTTGCCGAAACAACTGTTTTTGTTTCTCCGGTAAGCGGATTATAAATAGGAACGATTGTTTTAATGAGGTTTCCTTTTGCATCATACTCAAAATTCTTTTTTTTAATAACAACGCCATTTTTATCTTTCAATCGAATTTCAATGGGCCGGCAAAATCCATTTTCATAAGCAAGCGCGTAAACGATTTGTGTCGATTTTTCATCCCCCTTGTATGCGAGATCCCCTATGTTTTTTGTTTCAAGCACATTTCCTATTGAATCATATACCATTTCATTAGCAATTGACAGATACGAATCATTCTCCTCCCATACGGTTGTTTCCTGCCTCACTAAAGCCGGGAAGCCCAAGACTCGATCGGCGGGTCCGGCTTTACGTACTTCATAAATATTAACGTTGCAGCTGACCAACCTGCCCTTGCCGCCCGTGGTAAGCGAGGAACCATCATAGGCAAGAGTTTTCTCAATCTGCCCTTTCAAGGCCCCATCCTGACCCGGTTTACCCTGATAAAAATATGTTTCTGTGGAATTGCCTGTAATAGGGTCTAAAGCTTTAATTTTACCAAACCCCCTGAATTCTCGATCAAAGGCATCATAATATCCGTCAGAAAAAGTAAATTGCTGAATATAAACCTCTGGAGAAGCATCTATGGGCAAGGTATCAACCAACTTAATTTCCGAGGCCACATTAACGGGAAACGGCAGGCCTGGATTATCTGTAACAGAAGCATGGGAATAAATGATTTCCGTCCTTCCTCCTGTGCCGTTATCAATACTATTGAGAAGATCAACGGTCTCTGCATTGGATATCTCAGTCTTCCAGCGTAATATCCCGGATAGTTCATGATCATAAGCTGCGCTGTCCATTATTCCGTCGCCGTTAAAATCCCCTGTTGTTATGAATTCATCACTGCTTGCCCCAAAATACCGCCAAAAATCTTTTTCGATAAAGCCTGCTTCCGATGAGACAGCGTAATGCCATTCAAGCGCTGACCTATCCCAGTAACCAATATCCAAAAGTCCGTCGTTATTATAATCTCCTGGCACAGGCTCCTCTCCCGTGCCGAAGCCGGATATCCATACTCGACCATCAACAAATACTCTACCATTAGACAAAGCTACTTTATACTCTCCTGCAGTTTTATTGACGAGACAGATGTCGGTCAGGGAGTCTCCGTTAAAATCCCCGGTTACAACAGAATAACCTGTGCCAAAACCCGTGAGCCAGGAAAAAAAAGGATTAAAACCTGTACCGTTACCCAGAGCCACCCTTGCCTCTCCCGTATCTTTATTGTATAGACCAAAGTCAGAATATCTATCGCCGTTAAAATTGCCTGAGAAAGCCAGCCATCCGGAAGGATTCTCGGAAAAATCAAGCCATATCGCCGGCGTTGAAAAATTATCTCCGGAAGATAAGGCTATCCTGAGCACGCCGGTTGATTTATCATATAAACCCGCGTCTGTCTTTGCGTCCCCGTTAAAATCTCCTGCTACAGGCGAAATGTCCAGGCTTGTTGCTTGCGCCTGAAGCCAATCGACAGCACCTCTGAAAACTCCACGTTCGGATAAACTGACTTCCCATAAACCCGTTGCTCCGTTATATAGCCCTATATCTCCCAATGCATCTCCATTAAAATCCCCCATGATGGGAAAGATAAGATTGGAGGAAACATTTGGATCAACGACATCTATTCCTGCAGAACTCTCGGATTTTAAACCAAAGGCATCGGTAATCATAACGGAAATCACATGGTCGCCTGAGGTGGAGAAAGAAGTTGATGTTTCATATATGCCCGCCAGATTGCCGGAAGCCAGTTCCTGTCCATCCTTTTTTAAAACAAAAATCATGCTATCCGAATCAGGATCAGTGCCGGAGATATGAATTATCACATCAGTTTCCTTATCTACCGTATATTGACTCAACAAGATAGAAATCTCAGGCGGCCTGTTAAAGTTATTGACGACAATTCGGCCCTCGCCTGTAACTGTATCTATACCGTCAGATACAGTAATAGAATAAGGGTAGATGCCTGCATCGTTAAAATATGTCTGCCATCTTCCGTTAGAATCCAAGGGAGAGGAGAAATAGAATGTCATTGCGTCTCCATCCGCGTCTGATGCTTGGGGGACAACTAAGACAAGCTGGCCTTCGGAAACAGTTATATCGTCAAGCGGAAACAATGACGGTGCCCGGTTTACATTTTTAACGCTGATCTTGAAATTCTGGGATGCTATAAGGCCGCTGGCATCCGTGGCACTGACTTTAACATTGTAAATTCCCGCATCATCGAAATCAGTCTGCCACCGGCCTTCAGCATTGAGCGGTGCGCTAAAAGAATAAGCTATTTCATCATTATCAAGATCTGTAGCGACCGCAGAAACAACAACCTCATCACCCTCATCAACTACAATATCCGCAAGAAAACTTAATACAGGAGAATTATCCATCCCTTCAACCTGTAATGAAATTTCATTGCCTAAGACATAATTCCCTTGCTCATCCTGCGCCTTAAATTTAATCGTCTCAGTCCCAAACCAACCTTGAGGCTGGGAAAAACTGACCAAATGGGTCTGCGGCTCTATCGCCACATTGATCTTCTGATTTCCCGTAACAGAATAATTCAATGTATATCCGTCCAGACTCGAGAAATAATCATCAAGATCGAATGCGCCCGTTTTGGTCGCATTTTCCTGCCAGCTCTGATTAGGAACAATCCCAATCAAACTTGGAGGATCCGACTTAATTGTAGGAATATAACCGCCTTCCAAGAAAAAGCTTGAACTCTGGCTCTTTCCAACACATGACTCTCCCAAACTATCCTGACTTATTTTGAAATACACACCTGCCCGGCTTTCTCCTGCTTGGGCAATCGTTGCGCCCGGCATCATGATTGTAGTGCCCGTCATACTGAACGCCCTGGCATCCCTGATGCCCGCAAAAGCTATAAAATGGACGCAAATCAAAATGAATGAACTTACTTTTCGCATAACAAACTCTTTTTTATACATTCAAGCGCATAAAGAACGAGTTAATTTTTTTGATAATCAAATTTTTGGGCAGGAAAGCAGTTACCATCAGAGGCACATTGTTTAAAGGATGCAAGGAGCGAACGGTTCGTATCCTTGCTTTCCCTATATTCCAAAGAATATTTCCATACTAATTGGCCGTCGCATTTAGTCTGTATTTCCTTTAAACGTTTTTTTACAGAAATTCTTGAACCGCTAATAAGGCTTGAAAATTCATCCCTCCTATCTTCCAGAATAAAATCAATACTATTTTTCCCAACGACCCCCGCCTCCTCATTACCCGTATAAGTTATCCGTTTGAGATAGACCTTGCCTCCATCTTTAATATGTTCATAAACAATTGAGTTGCTGTTCGTGTCTCTAAACTTTGTCAGATGCCAACTAAATGTACCTGAAAAGCCGTTTTCCTTGCTGTCGGGTGTTTGGCCGAATATTAGTGAACTTCCATCCTTTGTCACTGCTCTCCAACTGTCATCACTTTCCTTATAAAATCGAGTAAACGCAGACTCGACTTTTGCCTGATACAAATTATCGACAAGATGCACTAATTCAGTTGCTCCGGAATCCGTCATAAAATAGAAGGTGTCCTTCAGATCATCATAAGAAGGTATGCCAAGTCGCGTTGACCTGACAATAAAACCCATTTTAAGGTCAAACCCCATTCCAAGCCATGAATTAGGATTTAAGGAACGATAAGTAATTGTCAGGGCAGGCTGCATACCCTTTCTTCCCGGAGAAATAGTTAGCGGTATGCCATGGCTAAAAGCGCCCGTCAAAAGATCCGGCAGAGGAACCTTGACACCTCCCCCTATTGACTCACCTTGAGATACAAGATTTATTAAAGCTGCATAGGTTGAAAAATGTTCTATGAAAAACATCGCGCTTAAGCCATCTGCGGAAATCTCGGAAAGGATTCCGGTCGATTTAATGCATCCGGCAACGCTGTCATATAATCCCAATTCCACGGGCGTCCCTGGAATACTGGCCTGATTCAACTGATAGATAAGTTGGACGGGCCTGGCAAAAACCAAACCGTATGGCTTGCATTCCACCACATTTAACAAAAGTTTTTGGCTTGGGATAGCGTCTTTCATTGCTTGAGAATCAACAGCAATAATCTCAATACCCCGAAACGATGCCAGGGCACCGACCGGAATGATAAGCTTAGTTTTACCATCTGAAGAAATTACTTCCCCTCCGGCAGGGCCTATTATGGTCCCGGTCTCAACCATCGTGCATGTGCCTTTTTTTGTCCATCCAGCCTTTAGCCCGCTGGCATCTTTCATATATAGGTATATATACTTTGCTCCCAGAAAGGCCTGCTTAAATTCAATAGACCATGCCACAATAAGTTTTGTACCACTGCCTGTAATCTTTGTCCTTAAACAATCAAGTTTCACATAAGAATTTTCAAGAATCCTGTCTGTCCCAAGAATAATCCCGCCAATCCATGAGGTATTGCCGTCATCGCGTAAATAAAGCTTATTCGTGCTTCTTTCATAGTAAGCATAAAAGGATTTGCTTTTATTTGTGGATGAATTGATATGAATATACGCATATCTTATATCCTTCCATCCGTCTGCGTCATTATAGTGCGCTGTGAATATCACCGGACTTTGTACGGAAATTATGGTATTAGCAGGCGAAACCATCCCTAATGTCGGCGCTGAAGCAAAGGCCAATGTTGCTGGTAAAAAAAATATAATCAATAGCGGAATTATATTTCTCACGATCCATCTCCTCGTTTTTAGCCAGGCAAAAATGTTATATGTTCCATTTATGAGAATATCATATGTTCCATTATTGTCAACATATATTTTTCCATTTATGGAATATTTTGTGTATCATTTTTAAAATCAAAGGCTTACAATTTATTATATTTTTAGTAAATAAGCAGTTTCACAACATACATTGATTTATATTTGACTTTTTGTTCCATTTATGATACGTTTTTGTAAGGCTTCTAAATCAAATCCAGAAAATTAGTCAAGTTAAAACACAGTCGGTAGGCTAAATATCCATAGGTGAAAATATGAAACTGGGTGAAAAATTAAAGAACCTTCGTAAACAGAAAGACCTGACCTTAGACAAGCTTGCAGAACTTTCAGGCGTAGCTAAAGCTACCTTAAGTCGCATTGAAAATGGAGTTACTACTGGTAATCTCAACACTCATTTGAAAATCTGTGAAACTTTGGGAGTAAACCTAGGAGAGCTATACAAAGGACTGGAACATGCAGAGGATAAGGTGGTGTCCTTTGATGAAAAGACTATCAAGGAAGCAGAGGTCTTCAGCTATGATGAAAAGGTCTCTTCCATCATACTAGCCAAACAAACCGGAAAGAAAAAAATGCTGCCGCAGCTACTGATTATAGAACCCGGGAGAGGCACAACTATTGAGGAAAGCCAGCCCGGAACCGATAAATTTATTTATTGTCTAGAAGGCGAGGTGGAATTAAAAATTGCGGGTAATGCTTATGCTGTTAAAAAAAATGGTAGTAGTTATTTTGACGCTTCATTACCTCATTCTATTAAAAATATAGGACAAAAATCAGCCAAGCTTATCGTAGTTGTAAGCCCTGTAACTTTATAAATCAGAAGCTGTTCTTCAAGATGGAGGAAAAATGCCCTTTAAAAACCGAATTCTTATTTGTGATGATGAGGAAGGAGTCAGGGAATCTTTAAGATTAATCCTTGAAAAGGACTACAATCTTATTTTTGCAAATAGTGGTGAGATGTGCTTAGAAATGCTGCAGTGCGAGAAAGAAATTAATCTAGTACTAATAGATATAAAAATGCCAAAAATAAATGGGATCGAAGTCATGCGTGAAATTAAAAAAACTTACCCAGGCTTGCCTATTATAGTAGTAACAGGATACAAAAGTTCAGAAATTGCACAAGAAGCTACTGAGGCTGGTGCATGTGAATATATCGTGAAACCATTTGACTCAAAAGAATTAATAAAATGCATTAACATTCACATCATATAACATTATGAATCTTTTGCTATTTTCAAGTATTATTCTTAGCATTGTAATATTATTTTTAATAATTATTTTCTATAAATTTCGAAAAGATGAATCTCATTCTTTTATGATACTATTTAACTTAGCAATATTATGTTGGGCAATAGGGGCAACATTAATAAGCGTCGAAGCAAACCCATTTATCTCACTATTTTTGTGGAGAATCTCTTGCTCAGCCGTGACATTTATATCAGTTTTTTTTCTACATACAATATATCTTATTACAAAATCGTTTTCAAAAAAATTACTGATTTTTGCTTATTTCCAAGCCATATTTTATACTTATTATATTCTATTTAGCGATCAAATAATTGGCCCACCAATGAAAAATATTTATTCAGGTTTTTTTACTGTTACAGTTGGAGGAATGTATGTTTTTTGGTTTATTTCATGGCTTATAATTACCATCTTGGCTCATTTTTTATTATTTAAAACTTACTTGGCAAAAAAAAGATCTAATAAGGATTTAATAATTTTATTTGTAAGCTATGCGCCGGGATTCACTTGCGCTACCCTGAATTTTTTGAATCCCTTTAATTTTTCTATTTTTCAAATAGGCAATCTTGGAATTGCCTTATATTGTTTGTTAGTTACTTATTTTATCTTCAAAGAAAAAACGCTTGGTCTTGAGATAGCATACAAAAAGGGGCTTTTCTATTCTTTATTAGTAGCAATTTTAATGGGAATATATCTTTTACTGGTAATGATTCTTGAATGGATGTTTAAAGGAATTCTAGGGTATAAATCTATATCAATTAGCTTGCTCTATGCTTTCCTCATTGCGATTCTTTTTAATCCAATTCGTGAAAAAGTTCAGCATATAATTGATAAACTTTTTTTAAGAAAATCAGCGCAAGAAATTTCAAACGAAAATTTTTTATTAAGACAAGAAATTGAAAGAGCTGATCGTTTAAAAGCCGTAAGCACCCTTGCACTTGGCCTCGCACATGAGATTAAAAATCCGCTAACTACTTTAAAAACTTTTACCGAATTCTTGCCTCTCAAATATACTGATGAAAATTTCATTAAAAAATTTTCCGTGATTATCCCTAGAGAAGTCGACAGAATAAATCATATCGTTCACCAGCTTTTGGACTTCTCAAAACCGACCCCTCCGATTCTTAAATCAGTCAATATTTGTGAAACAATTGAGGACATCCTTAATCTAATGAGCAATGATTTTCTTAAAAGAAAAATTAATTTAATTGTTCAATATGAGGATACTGATTTAGTTGCTAAAATCGATGTTTTCCAAATAAAACAAGTTCTTTTTAATATTCTTCTAAATGCAATGGATTCAATGAATAAAGGAGGAAAAATTTTTATTTTTACAAAAATGGCTGCAATTGAAAGACTGCAGATTATCATAAAAGATGAAGGATGCGGAATTGCTAAAGAAAATCTAAAAAATATCTTTGATCCATTCTTTTCTACAAAAGACGAAGGAACAGGCCTTGGTCTAGCTATTTCCCATCAAATAATCAATAATCACAATGGAACTATCGAAATTCAAAGCGAGGTTAAAAAAGGCAGCAAGGCAATCATTGAACTTCCTCTTTACAAGAAATAATGGGAAGACTTATGGTAAAAACTGTGCCTTCTTGATAGACTGTATCGACTGTAATTTTTCCCTTATGCGCTGCAATAATTTTTTCTATTACATAAAGACCTAATCCTGTCCCTTTCTTTGCTGTCGCTTTTGTTGTAAAAAAAGGCGTAAATAATTTTTTCTTATTCTGTTGATTCACGCCCATCCCGTTATCTTTTACCTTTATATTGAGAAAATCATTACTGCTAAAAGTAGAAATTTCAATCCTCCCCCTATAGTTCTTCCCATTTAATAAATCATAACGCTCTCTTATTGCATCGTATGCATTATCAATCAAATTAAAAAAAACTTCCTGCAATTGTGCAGAATTAGCAAAGCAAAAACAATTCTTAGTAATATTAGAAATGAAATCTATTTCGCTTAATTTAATTTTATATCCTACCATTTCCTTAGTCTTAGTTAACACCTCTTCAAAATCTACCCGCTCAAACGTTCCTTGCCCAGGACTTGAATACTTTAGCAGCCCCTTAACCACTTCTCCTCCCTGCAAAACGTTTGCCTGAATTTTTTCTAAGGATGTTTGTATCTCTTTAAAAACATTGCGAGTGAGCTCATCGCATCTATCTTTATCAAAGGTTTTAATAACATCTATAGAATCTCCTGCGATGAGAGAAAGTGCATGAAATCTATTATTAATTTGATGAGAAAGACCGTCTGCCATAGTGCCAATAGTTGCCATTTTTTCGGCTTTGAAAAGAGACTCTTGAGTTTTTCTGATTTCATTATAAAATTGTGCATTTTCAATAGCCAGAGCAGCCTGATTAGCGAGTACTAAAAAAATAGTAATATCATCTTGTGTAAAAATAGCATCACTTGATTTTTCTCCTAAAACAATAAAACCAATTAATCGATTCTCAACAAAACTAGGAACAACTAGAGCAGCATTTAGCTGAATTAAATTCGCAAGAATGTCGCTTAATGATTTATCATTTGGCATGTCTTTTAGCTTCAAAATATACTCTTCAGTTACTATCGGCTCTCGCCCCTTCATTAACTGTCCTATGATTGGAGCGTGGCATGATATTCTACTTAAAAAATTAGATTTTTTTCCGCGCGAAGCCATCAAAATGTATTCATTATTATCTAAATTAAACAAAAAAATGCCAGCATGCTTAATTTTTACAGATTTTGTAACAACTCTTACTATCAAAGAAAGCAAACGATTCAAATCTTTCACTCGAATCATTCCACTAGAAGCATTTTTAAGGACCGTATGATAATTTCGCTGATGCTTTAAAATTTTATCTTCAGCTTTTTGATCAAAATACAAATAAGCAAAGGGGCCAATGGTTGCCAAAACCGTAGAAGATATCAAGGGAAAAAGCCACCAAATTTCACCAAAATAAGACTTCAAATTACTTTGAGCAATGAAAGCAATCGAAACAGGAAAACCCAAAACAAGAGAATAAACTGCGATAAAAATCCCTGCCTTTGTAAAAATCAAATTCAATTCCATTAGTCTATATTTGGCGATTGCATAACTAATAATCAAACAGAAAAGAACTACAGCTAAGTATCCAAACGGATAAATTTCGATTGAATAATTAGGTAAAAAATCAACCGAAGCAAATGAAAATATCAAAAAAGCGGAAAGAATATATTTAATTTGATTATATTTAAGTCTCGAAAATTCACTCTTTTTAAACAACATGAAATATGAGAGTATGCAATTAGAAGATGTTACCAATAAAAAAAAGATTGAAAGAAAAACTGGATGATATATTCCAGCAACAGGGTAATAGCCCCAGAAAAAATTTTTTAATCCCGAAATGAAAAGATCTCCATCCCATATTAAAACAATCATAAAAATTCCCCAGAAATATATTAACCCTAACAATGCTTTCATAAATCTTAAATTTTCTATATTAAAAAAATATACTGTATAATTAAAAAACGTAATAGCGATAAAGATAACTCCCATATAACCTAATTTAAAAAAATGTAAAGCTTTCTCATAATAAAACTGGCTAACTAAATAGCCTATTCCATAATTTACTAGCCAAAAAAATCCGCTAAAGCAAACAAGACCAAAAGAAATATTGATCTTAGAATTCACTTTACGAGAAATAAGAAAAATAAATAATATTAATAAAAAAAACGATGCTAATAAACAAGGAATATAATAATACATAATCTCTCCAATTTTAATTACTAATAAAATCTGCCAAATCCAAGCCATTTTTTATAGCAGCTTCGAAAATTTCCTCCATTGTTTTAATAGTAATATTCCCCCGCCCAATGGAATAATTTCTAACCTTCTTCTCGAAACCAAGCACTATCGCCTCGGCTAAACAACCATAGATAGAATTCGAAGGAAAAAGAATTTTCCAAATTCTATCGTTGATACTATTAAAACAAGAAAGCTTGGCTAATCCCCCGGAAAAAACAAAAATATTTTTTTTTGGCGGAATGCTAGAAAAAATATTTTTAGGCAAAGAAACATCGCAACAAATACAATTCTCTCGTAAATCATTCAATTCAAACAATGGAATCAAAGAACTAGTTGATGTTAAAACTATGTTTGACAAGTGTAGGTGCTTCTTGAAATTATCATCAAATACCACTTCAGAAGAAGCATTATTCGTCATCTCGCTAATAAATTCATTGTGTTTAAACACATTTCTTGAACATAAAACAAGCTTTTTACATTTATTTTTAAAAAATCTGGCACAAGCCATTCCTATATCGCCAGTACATCCGATAATTAGAATCGTGCTCTCATCTAAAGGAACCCTTCTTATGTTTGCTGCTTTTATAATCCCATTGGCACAAAGAGCAGCAGTTAAGGCATTGCCGCTTGTTATTGCAATTTTTGAAAAATTGATTAACTCTGCCCCCTGATTTCCAAAAATTGATGTAAAGCCGCCCAAGGCAAATAAATCAATCTCTTCCTTTTCTGCTTTTCTAACTGCATTGATCAAAAACTTTAAAATGTAATCCTTACTAAATGTAATGATTTGATCAGGAAAAAGAGGCAACAAAAAAATTTTTAGATTAATATGCGAATCTTTTAGTGAAGATATATTTCTTATATCACATATTTTTTTTACAGGTAAACTAGAATAATATTTTTTATAAAAAGTTAAAGGCAAACCAGCACAGATATTTTTTAATTTTGAAGCTAAGTAGTTATTTAAATACAAATTAGCAAAATTTTCCCTTAATTGAGTAACAGTTAAAGGGTGTAACAAAAAACCGATGTTAATAGGATCATCCACCATTTTTTTTAAAGATTAAACACGCATTGTTGCCGCCAAAAGCACAGGAGTTATTCAAAACTGTACTAGCTGTTATTTTTTTCGCGCTATTAGGAATACAGTCAATATCGCAATCCTCATCAGGGGTTTTATAATTAATCGTTGGCGGCCCTATTTGATCTCTAAGAACAAGGCAACATGCGATTGTTTCCAGGGCTGATGCAGCGCCCATAGTATGCCCTAACATCGACTTAATGGAACAACATGGAATCGTTTTTAATCTATCGCCAAAAATTTTCTTAAACGCGGAGCATTCTACTTTATCATTCTGCCCGGTGCCAGTCCCATGCGCGCTGATGTAATCAATGTCTTCTGCAGTTATAGAAGAATTTGCCAAGGCCTTTTCCACACAACTGGCAACTCCTTCACTTGTAGGCTGTGTCATATGATGGGCATCACAACTCAAGCCATAACCCGACATTTCCGCATAAATTTTTGCCCCTCTATCTTTAGCATGTTCTAGGGATTCAAGGACAACAACGCCAGCCCCCTCACCCAGCATCATACCCTTTCTATTCTTATCAAAAGGCTGACATTTATCAGGAGCCATTGCTAGCAATCTATTAAAACCAGTAAAAGCAATTCTAGACAATGAATCTGAGCCACCAGCAAAAGCTATGTCTAATTCTCTATTCTTTATTAAATCAAAGGCATAACCAAGGGAATAATTACCTCCAGCGCATGCAGTCGGCATTAAAAAATTCCAGCCATTAAAATTAAAACGAATTGCGACATTTATTGAGATCGCATTTGTAGGAAACAAATAAATCGAATTTCTATCAATATTCGTAATGCCATTTTTTAGCCAATTAATGTTTATATTTTCCAGCTCCTGTATTTCACCCATAGTCGTTCCAATGAAAACACCAGCTTCTTGTGTTTCTTTATTATTTAAAAAGGTATCTTGTAAGGCAAGTTTTGTTGCAGCGATGGCTAATTGAGACGCCCGGCCAAGATGTTTAATCTTGCGGCGATCGATGAAATCCTCTGGCTGGAATTTCTTAACTTCTCCCCCTTTATGCACAGGGAAATTTGAGGTGTCGAAAGACTCGATTTCAGAAATGCCGGATTTTCCGGCGATGAGGTTTTTCCAGAATTCTTCGACACCGATGCCGATGGAAGACACAACGCCAAGGCCCGTGATAACAACCCTGCGTTTTTTGTCTACCTTTTTAGAAGAGGAATTCATCAGGCTTTGGCATCCCGGCTGGCAACGGCAATCTCAGCCTCGGCAACCTTCTTGCCTGAGACCAGTATCTCCGTTCGCACAAGGCCCATTTTGGAAAGCAGTTTGATGGGCGCGGCTTCGATGCGCAGCTGGTCCCCGGGGATGACAGGTTCAAAAAAACGCGCTTTGACGGAAACCAGGAAAAGAAGCTTGTCGTTGGGGAATTTCTGGCGGTAGAGCACAAGCCCTGCCTGGGCCATGGCTTCGATCATCAAAGCACCGGGCATGATGGGCTCATCAGGAAAATGCCCTTTGAAGAAGGGTTCGTTGGTGGAAACGTTCTTGATGGCAACCACTTTTTCAGGCGACGCTTCGATCACGCGGTCAATCATCAGAAACGGCACCCTCTGGGGAATGATCTTTTTGATATCTTCGCTTTCCAGCGGCATTTTGTTCATGGCCTCACCTTTTCTTTTTGGCGGCTTCAACCATCGAGATGATATTGTTGATGGTCGTCATGTCTTTTAAATTCTCTTCCGGGATCACGATCTTATACTTTTTCTCCAGGGCGGCCAGGATCTCAAGCGCCATCATGGAACTGGCGCCCGCGTCCCGCACCAGATGCGCGTCCAAGGGCATCTCTTCAGGCTTCTTTTCAAGAATTGTCGAAACGATACCGAGTATTTCCTGCTCCAGGTTGTGCGTCATTTAGCTCCTCTGCTCAAGAACCGGTATGAAGGCCTCCGTCAACCTTGATAACCTGTCCTGTGATGTAATTTGACCTCTCACTAAGAAGAAATAACACTGTTTTGGCGACTTCCGACGGCTCGCCGAACCGGCCCAACGGCACCTCTTGTCTGTATTTATCCTTCAAATCCTCTTTCAGGGAGCCCAGCATGTCTGTTTCCGTAAAACCGGGCGCCACGCAGTTCACGCGGATATTATACGGGGCTGTTTCCCGGGCGAGGGCCTTGGTCAATCCGATGACCCCGGCCTTGGCCGCCGAATAATTCACCTGCTTGGCAATGCCTGAAATCCCGCTAATCGAGGAAATGTTGACGATATTGCCGCTTTTCTGCTTGAGGAAAGTGACAATGCAGGAGCGCGCCATGTTGAAATAGCCTGTCAAATTAATATCGATGACCTCCTGCCACTCCTCTTCTGTCATCAGCATAAAAGCATTGTCCTTCTTAACGCCGGCATTATTGACCAGAAAGTCCAGGCCTCCGTAATAGCTTTTCACCTGCTCGACGAATTCCCGGCACAACCCGTAATCCCTCACATCCCCCTTGAAGCTTAGGGCCTGCGTCCCCAAGTCCTGAACTTCCAGAAGCAGGCTGCGCGCGTCCTCCTCGCTTTTGGCATAGGAAAAAGCGACCTTGGCCCCTGCGCGTGCCAGTTCTTTGACAATAGCGCGGCCTATGCCGCGGCTGGCGCCTGTCACAATGCCTACCCTGTCCTTTAATATCTGTTCTGTCATAGGGCCTTTGAAAGGACCACAGCGTTATTGACTCCGCTTGTCCCAAAACAACTGATGAGCACATTGTCGATATCGGTTTCTCTCGCCTCATTCGGCACGCAATCCAGACAGCAGCCGGAATCCGCTTCATGAAAATTGATCGTGGGAGGAAGAAACCCCTGTTCCAGGCTTCCGGCAGCAGCCGCCAGTTGCATGGCTCCGGACGCGCTAAAAGTCTCCCCGACCATGGATTTTACGGCACTCACAGGCACAGCCCGCTCTCCAAAGATCTCCCTGATGGCTGATGCCTCAATTTTGTCCGCCAAGGGGTTGGAATTGGCATTCGCGCTGACGCAATCAATGTCTTCGGGCTTCAGGCCGGCGACCTGCAAGGCTTCGCGGACTGCCTTGCGGATGCCCGCGCCCGCCTTATGATACTTGTTGAGGCGATACGGCACAAAATCATAGCCCATGGATAAAATTCTGGCATAGATGCGGGCCTTTCTCCTTCGCGCGCTTTCCATGTCTTCGATCAGGAACATGGCCGAACCTTCGCCGAAAACAATGCCGTTATGCCGTTTGTCAAAAGGGCAGCATTCCTCGCCCTCGCCTTCCTTGCAGCCCGAAAGAAACCCCAATTTGTAAAACCCAAGGTAAGTCTGCAGACAGAGCTCTTCCACGCCGCCGACCAGCACCACGCTCGCCCGGCCCCAACGGATAAAATCACAGGCGTATTTCAAAGCATCGAGCGAGGACGTAAAACCGGTCGCGATGGTTGTGTTGAACCCTTTGATACCGAACCGTATGGAAATCTGGCTGGCCGGGGAATTGATGACGGTGTTGGGAAAAAGCGCGGGATTAACATACCGTGGCCCTTCTAGAAGTGCTGTCTTATCGAACTCGCTTATGCTCCACACGCTTCCCAGCGTTGTCCCCAGGACAACTCCCGTTTCGTCGGCATTCGCGTCTGTCACGGAAAAACCGCCATCCTCCAGGGCCAGCTTAGATGCGACATTGACAAGCAAAGTGCTGCGGTCCAAAAGCCGCAGGCCTTTTTCCCCTAAAAAAAGCTTCGCGTCAAAATCTTTGACCTCCCCCGCGAGTTTCGAGTTCAGGGAAGCCGTGTCAAACAGGCTCACAGGCTTAATGCCGCTTTCCCCTTTGCGCAGGGCCTTCCAAAAAGCATCTTTGCCGATGCCGTTTGACGCAACCACCCCGATACCCGTCAGCACAATCGTTTTTTCCATAACCCTTTTTAAAAACTAACAATCATCGCTTTCAAAACTATTTCAAAAGCCCCTAATAAAAAACCCCTTTTTTCAAAGGGGTTCGTGTTCGTTTTGTCTTTTTTCTTTTGATGCTGTCTTCTTTGACCTGGATCCATTCATCCAGCGAGGCCTTACGGAATCTCCAGCCATGGCCGATCTTGAACGCGGGCAATACTCCTTCTCTGGCCAACTTATGCACCGTAAAAATGTGTAAGTGCAGATATTCCGCGACTTCCCTGGCTTCCAGAATTTCCTTAAGCGCCATACCCCTCCTATATTAAGCCAAATCTCAAGATGCCGGGTCTGACCTTCTTCAACACAATCAAACACAATCGTATATAATTAAAAATAGCGGAAAAGCGACGGAAAGTCAATAAAAAACATTTGTTAAACAAAAAGGCCCTCTTGATGCCTCAAAAGGGCCTTGGCGGATATTTAAAAACCTTAAACTTCTTCCTCCTCGGAGTCGGAAACCGTATCCTCCTCAACCATCGCAAGGACAGCCCCTACCCCAACCACTTCACCCTCATGGGCCACAACCTGGGTCAAAGTCCCTGAACAGGGCGCCGGCACATTAAAAACGGCCTTATCTGTCGACACTTCCACCAGATCGCTGCCTTCGACAACCGTCGCTCCCTCTTCCGCGTACCAGTACGAAATCGTCGCCTTGGCGATCCCTTCTCCTAATTCAGGCAAATAAACTTTTACGGTGCTCATCGCTGAAAGCCTCCCGGCTAAAGTTGTCAGTCTTCAGGCTCGCGCAAAAATTCATCGAAAGAACCTTTCTCGCAAACCAATTGTTTGATATTTTCAACTATCATATCACAAATTTTTTTAAAGGAAATCTCATCTTTAAAAAAATTGCTCATCGTGCCGACTTTCAGATCAAGCCCGCAGGGCCGGATCAATGAAAACGGATCAATATCGACGCTGATATTCAGGGATATTCCGTGGTAAGTGACCCAATTCCTGACACCGATCCCTATAAATCCCACTTTATACGGACCGACCCAGACGCCGGTCATGCCTTGTCTTCTGTAGGCATTCAATCCGAAGTTCTCTCTCAAGGGCCTGATCACGGATTCCTCAAGCAGCCTTAGAAAAAAATGCAGGTCTTTCTTCAGGCCTTTGAGGTCAAAAACAGGATAAAATACCGCCTGTCCCGGGCCGTGATAGGTCACATCCCCGCCGCGGTCGGTGAGGCAGAATTCGATCCCTCTTTCCCGGATAGCTTTTTCGGAAACCAGAAGGCTGGATTTTTTGGAAGCGCGGCCGAAGGTGATGACCGGCGGATGCTCGCAGACGATCAACGTATCGCAGGAATTTCCGCAAGTAACTTCCCTGTGGACCTTCCTCTGGACATCCATGGCCCGGGCATATTCAATCAGGCCTAGATTTAACACCGATAAGGGGCGCTCGGGGAATGTCATGACTTCAAGGGAATTGTAGGCTAAAAAGACGGGTTCAAAAAACCCGCGCGATCTCGCCGACGATTTCGCTTAAGCTGGGATGGGCAAAAATCGTCTTTTGAAGTTCCGAAATGCGGATCTTATTCCTGATGATGACCGAAAATAGATTCACGAGCTCTGAAGCCTCAAGCCCGACAATGGTCGCGCCCAGAATAATATTCTTCTTTTTGTCGACGACAACTTTCACGAATCCCTGCGTGTCGCCCAAAACATGGGCCATTCCCACGGAAAGATAATGAATGGTTTTGGCCTGATAATCCGTGCCGAAGGCCCTGGCCTCTTCTTCGCTTAATCCCACGCTGGCCGCTTCCGGCACGGTAAAGGCGCTGCTGGGAATAGCCCTGTAGTCCCTGTTCTCCGGCCTGCCGAACATATTGCGCACAGCGAGTTCGCCCTCATAGGCGGCCACGTGAGCCAGCATATAGCCGCCCAGGATGTCTCCTGCCGCGTAAACATTCTTCGTGCCTGTGGCGAGCCTCAGATCCGCCCATACCGATTTCTTTTCCATTTTGATAAGGCAGGACGGCCCCCGGGAATCCTCAAAACGGCAGCCCCTGCCGATGGCGATCAAAACTTTTTCAAAATTATCCACAGGAAGCTGGTCTAAGGATGTTTTCAATAAAACCTTGATGCCCTGCTTCTGAAACGCCGGTAAAAGCTTTTTGCCGAGTTCCGGATCCATCGTCGGCAGAAGGCGGTCCTGAAGCTCAATGATCGTCACATCCGCCCCCAGACGACGGAAAATCGACGCGAACTCGCACCCGATGAAACCCCCTCCGACAATCGCAAGCGTTTGCGGCAAAACATCCCATTCGAGAACATCATCGCTGGACACAAACTTTTTGCGGTCAAAGGGAAATTGAGGCAGGTCCTTGGGGGAAGACCCTGTGGCCAGAAGAACATATCTGGAAGAAATTTCCCCCCTGCCTTCCGCCAGGACTTTTCCGGGGCCTAAAAGGACGGCGTGGGCCGCCACAAGATCGATCTTGTGGTTTTTCAGCAAAAACAACAGCCCCTGGGAAAGTCGGCTGATAACTTCTTTTTTTCTTTTCTGAATATCGGGCAAAGCTACGCCCTTTTTGGATTCAGCGACAAAAACTTTGGCGGGAATGCACCCCCTGTTCAGGCAAGTCCCTCCGACCTCCCTTTCCTCCACCAGGCAAACGGATTTTCCCCGCTTCGCGGCGGCAAGAGCGGCGTTAAAACCGGCCCAGCCCGCGCCTATCACACACAGGTCATACGTCATTTTAACGGACATTGTTTTAAGGACGATTTACAGGTTAAGAAAACGGATGGATTCCTTGATCGCCCGCGCGGATTCTTCCAGCGCCTTGAGCTCATCCTGTTCCAGGTCCAGAACCAGGGGCCTCTGGACACCGCCCGCGCCGATGACTGCGGGAAGACCGATCGCCACATCCCTCAAGCCGTACTCTCCGTCGAGACACAGGCTGACGGGGATCTCGCTGGCGTTCTCCTGAAGAATGGCTTTGACGATCTCAAAAATTGCGGCTGAAGGGGCGAAATAAGCGCTTCCGCTCCCATAAAGGGAAACGATTTCAGCGCCTCTTTTGCGCGTGCGTTCGACAAGCTCGGCGATCTGGCCGGGTTTGAGCATTTCCGACAAAGGCCTCCCGCGGACAGTGGAAAGCCTGGGAAGAGGAATCATCGTTTCTCCATGGCTGCCGATCACAAGGGCCTCCACCTGGTGAATTCCGACAAAAAGTTTCTGGGCGATCAAATTGGCGAACCGGGAAGAATCCAGGTTTACACCCATCCCGAAAACCCGCTGACGGGGAAAACCCGTTTTCTTGAAAGCAAGATACGTCATAACATCCAGGGGATTGCTGACCACGATGACGATGGCCTCCGGCGCGTGCTCGACAATGCCGCGGCAGACGTTCTCCATGATCCCGGCATTCTTGACCAGCAGGTCTTCCCTGGTCATGCCCGGTTTTCTTGGCAGCCCCGCTGTCACAACCACGATCTCGGATTCCTTGATGGACGCCATATCGGACGTCCCCTCGATACGCGAATCCACCCCCAGGGCGTAGCGGCTGTCTTCCAGATCCGACGCCTTTGCCCTGGCGACATTTTCGACCACGTCCACCAAAACAACTTGGGCGAGACCGCTCTCGGCAATCCGCATCGCCGCTGTCCCGCCCACAAAACCACCGCCGATAATAGAAATCTTTTTCATCCAAGCACCACTCTTTACCTGCCCGCCCTTACCTTTTCGATGATCGCGTCCGCCATCGCGCTTGTGGAAACGGCGGAAGGGTCATTTCTGTCTTTTTTCAGGTCATAGGTGACGCTCCGGCCTTCGCGAATGACGTCCTTGACCGCGTTCTCAAGCAAGAGCGCGGCCTTTGCCTCTCCCAGATACTTGAGCATCATGACACCGGAGAGGATGGTCGCGGTGGGGTTAACCTTATTTTGACCCGTATATTTGGGCGCTGAACCATGGACAGGCTCAAATAAGGCCACGCCATCGCCAAGATTGGCGCCCGGAGCCACCCCCAAACCGCCGATAAGCCCCGCGCACAAATCAGAGATAATATCGCCGTAGAGGTTCGGCAGGACCAGCACATCGAAATTTTGCGGCTTGGTCACAAGCTGCATGCTCAAATTATCGACAATAGCGTCGTTGAATTCCACTTTACCCGCGTATTCCTGGGCCACTTCCCTGGCCACAGCCAGAAAAAGTCCGTCGGTGTGCTTCATGATATTGGCCTTGTGCACGGCCGTGACTTTTTTGCGGCCGTTTTTCACCGCGTATTCAAAAGCGAAGCGGACGATACGCCGCGTGGCGAAATCGGAAATCGGTTTAATGGAAATGCCGGAATCCGGACGGATCTTTTTGGGGCTCAGGGCATTAATGGTTTCAATGACCTTGGCCGCGTCCTTGGAGCCCTGTTGAAATTCAATGCCCATATAAAGGTCTTCGCTGTTTTCACGAACAATCACAAGGTCGATGTCCTTATACCGCGAAAAAACCCCCTCCATGCTCTGGGCCGGCCTCAGGCAGATATAAAGGTCCAGGGCGTGACGCAGCTGGACGTTAACGGAACGAAAACCCGTCCCGACAGGAGTCACGATAGGCCCCTTAATGGCAATCTTGTTTTTCTTGACGGACGCGATGACGTTATCCGGCAGGGGCGTGCCGTATTTTTTGATGGCTTCTTCCCCGGCCATGAATTCTTCCCAGGCGATATCCACGCCTGTGGCGTCAATGCAGCGCCTTGCCGCGAGGCTCACCTCTGGGCCGATGCCATCCCCGGGAATCAAAGTCACCGTATATTTTGCCATGGAGTCTCTTTCTAGAGCTTGATACAACCGTGTTTCTTGAAGTGCTCAACGAGGCCGCCGTCGGCCAAAAGCTGGCACATGACCGGCGGGAGAGGATTGATCTTGCCGCGGGTATTTTTTGACAGGTTGCGCAACGCGCCGCTTTCCAGTTCAATCTCAAGCTGGTCGTTTTCGCTGATAGAGTCCGTATCCGCTTCGATCAAAGGAAGGCCGATATTGATCGCGTTGCGGTAAAAGATGCGCGCGAAACTTTTGGCCACGACGCCTATGATGCCGGCTTCCTTGATGACCAGAGGCGCCTGCTCGCGCGAGGAACCCATGCCAAAGTTCTTGCCTGCGACCAAAAAAGAAGCGCCGGGCTTGAGGCGGGAATAGAATGTCGGGTCGATATCTTCCATGATATGCTTGGCCAATTCCTTCATATCGCTGATGGCGAATTTATACCGCCCGGAAATAATATAATCCGTGTTGATATCATCGCCGATTTTATAGGAAAACCCTTTAAGAATCATAGATCCGCGCTCATTCCTTTTTAAAGTTTTTAGAGATTCTTGAATTCATCCACGTGCTTGGCCTTGGCCAGCGCCGTTTCATACGTGATAACGCCTTCCTTGTAGAGTTCCTTCAAAGACTTATCCATGGTCCTCATTCCATATTGATGGCCCGTCTGGATCAAGGTGGGGATCTGCTCGATTTCCTGCTCGCGGACGAGGTTTCGGATCGCGGGTGTCCCGATCATGATTTCCGTGGAAACAACGCGCCCGATGCCGCTTGCCCGCGGCAGCAACAGTTGAGACACAACTCCCTGCAGACAGTCGGCCAGCTGCAATTTGACCTGCTGCTGCTGATGGGGCGGGAACACGTCAATAATACGCTCGACTGTTTGAGGAGCGTCCGGCGTGTGAAGCGTGGCAAGGACCAAGTGCCCTGTTTCCGCGGCCGTTAAGGCCGTTGAAATGGTCTCCAGGTCTCTCATCTCACCGACAAAGATAATATCAGGGTCCTGCCGCAGGGCGTGCCGGAGGGCTTCGGCGAAAGATTTCGTATCCGAAAAGACCTCTCTCTGCTTGATGACGCTGCGTTTATTCAAATGCAAAAACTCGATCGGGTCCTCAATGGAGATGATCATCTCCTGGCGCTCGCTGTTGATCAGATCGATCATCGCCGCCATGGTTGTCGTTTTGCCAACGCCTGTGGGACCGGTGACCAGCACCAGGCCGTTAGGCTTGCGCGCGAGTTCCGCGACGACCGCCGGCAGGCCGAGATCCTGCAATCGCGGGATTTCCAGAGGAATACGGCGGAAAGCCGCTTCGACAGAGCCCCTCTGAACGTGGATATTGACCCTGAAACGGTCCATGCCTTCCATAGCCACGGACAAATCCAGTTCCCAATTTTTTTCGAAGATCTCCTTTTGCTCATTCGTCAGGATGGTATAGATCATCTTCTTCGTATCATCCCGGCTAAGCTTGGCGAGGTCCGTCAAGGTCAGGCGGCCGTCAATCCTTAAAATCGGCGGTGAATTCTCCGTCAAATGAAGGTCGGAGGCTTTCTTTTCGATTGTCAGCATCAAGAGATCTTTGAGTTCCATTGAACACCTTCATGTTATATTACGGTGAAATTCCGGGAAAACTGCCAGACAACAACCTCCTGACGTTCTCTTTATTTTCCGTATTTCCTCGGATCAGTCAGACAGCCTTCGATTGCGGACGCCGCAACCGTCGCGGGCGACGCCAGATAAATAAAGGATTCCGGATTTCCCATGCGGCCCTTAAAATTCCTGTTCGCGGTGGAAACAACCACTTCTCCGACCGAAGGAACCCCGTTATGTGTTCCCACGCAAGGCCCGCAGCCCGGCGTCACCACACTGGCCCCCGCTTCAATCAAAACATTCAAAATGCCTTTCTTGATGGCAGCCAGATAAATATCGCGTGAAGCCGGGGCCACAATAAAACGCACATCCTTATGAACCTTTTTGCCCTTGAGGATCCCGGCCGCGATCTCCAAATCTTCCAGGCGGCCGTTCGTACAGGTCCCCAGCACCGCCTCATCGATATGCTTGCCCTGGACATCTTCAATACGGGCGTTGTGATCGACCGTATGCGGCTTGGCCACCTGGGGCCCTATCCTGGAAGCGTCGTATTCCTTAACAAGGGTATAGGCGGCGTCTTTGTCGGCGTATTGCGGAACCGGTTTTCTCATTGTATTACGCCCCGCAACCCAGGCAAAGGTTTTTTTATCGGCCGGAATGACGCAAAACTTCGCGCCCATCTCGACCCCCATATTGCAGATCGTAAAACGGGCATCCATGCTCAAATTCTCGATACAGGAGCCGTAAAATTCCACGGACTGATACGTCGCGCCATCGGCTTTCAGATCTCCGATGACATGGAGAATGAGATCTTTGGAATAAACCCCTTTCGGCAGCCTGCCGTTCACGATGATCTTTATGGATTGCGGGACCTTAAACCAGTTCTGTCCGCACGCCAGGCTGATGGCCAAATCCGTCGAACCGACGCCCGTGGAAAGAGCGCCCAGCGCGCCGTAGGTGCATGTATGAGAGTCAGCGCCCAGCACCAGGTCCCCGGGAAGCACGTGGCCCTGCTCAGGGATAACCTGATGACACACCCCGCAGCCGATGTCGTAGAGTTTTAGCCCTTTTTCCCGGGAAAAATCCCTCAATTTTTTATGAACAGCGGACACGCCCATATTCGGCGAAGGAGCGCTGTGGTCGATCACGATGGCAAACTTATTGTTGTCAAAGGCCTTTTCGATCCCCAGGGCCCTGAAGCGATCGACAATGATCCCGCTTGTGCCATCCTGGCCGAAACAAAAGTCGATTTTGCATATCGCAAAATCTCCGGCCTTCAGGTCCCGGCCTGCATGAATACTTAAGATCTTTTCCGCTATTGTTTTTCCCATAACGTTAACTGATATTTTTAAGCCACTCTTCTATGCGGTCCAGCCCTGTCTTGATCTTCTCCATGCTTGTGGCAAAACTGATCCGCACGTAATCGCTGCAACCGAAAGGTTCTCCGGGAATAAGCGCCACGTATTTTTCTTCCAGCAGTTTTTTGGCGAACGCGAAAGAATCAAGCCCTGTCTTTTTGATATTGATAAACACGTAAAAAGCGCCTTCCGGCCTTTTGTAACTCAAATAATCGGACATCTTGTCCAGACGCCCGGTGATATAATCGCGCCTTTCCTGAAATGTTTTGCGGATTCCGCTGAAAAATCCCGCGTCCAGGCGAAAAGCCTCCAGGGCCGCCTTCTGGACAAAAGACGTCGGGTTAGACGTGGAATGGTCCTGGATATTGGAAACAGCCTGGGCAATCGGGGGCTCGGCGGCCAAATACCCCAGCCTCCAGCCCGTCATCGAAAACGATTTAGAAAACCCGTTGACGGTGACGGTCAGCTTTTTCATCTCATCCGACAAAGAGGCGATGGAAACCTGCTCGATGTTATCAAAGATGATTTTCTCATAGATCTCATCACTGATACAAATAATATGATTCCTGACGCAGAAATCAGCGATTGCTTCCAATTCGCGTTTGCGGTAAACCACGCCGCAGGGATTGGATGGACTGTTTAAAACAAGGATTTTTGTTCTCTTGGTCAGATAGGACGAAAGCTTGGCGGGGTTAATTTTGAAGTCTTCCTCGAGCGCCGTCTGGACAAAAACAGGACTGCCTCCGGACAACTTGACCATTTCAGGATAACTCACCCAATAAGGGGTCGGGATCAGGACTTCGTCCCCTTCATCCACCAGGGCCTGAAAAACATTATAAAGGGAATGCTTGGCGCCGCAGGAAACAACAATGGAACCCGCGGAATAATCCAAAGAGTTTTCATCTTTGAGTTTCCGGGCAATGGCTTCTTTGAGTTCGGGAATCCCCGAGGTGGGAGTGTATTTGGTGAATCCGGACTGGATAGAACTGATCGCGGCGGTCTTTATGGAATCAGGGGTGTCAAAATCAGGCTCTCCCGCGCCGAAGGCAATGACATCTTTACCTTCCCTGGCCATACGCTTGGCCGCGGCAGTGATTTGAAGCGTGGCAGAAGGACTGACCTCTTGAGCTCTTCGGGATAAAGACATATGGCCCAACCCCTCCGCAGCCTCCTTGACAAGTTCCGGCCGCCCCGGGGGTCATTGTTGAAAAGACAAAGATGTGTGACTTAGAGTGAATCTCTCTTGGATGACTTAAAGATCTTTCTAAATCCGCCCATCGGCTTTTTGGCCGGCTTCTTGCTTTCTTTCTTGTGAGCCTCTTTTTCGCCAGCGGGCTCCGCTTGCACCTTGGGCGCCTTCTCGGGCTTTTCCTGCGCGGCCTTCTTTTCCACAACAGGCCTGGCGGGCTTGACGACATCTTTCATCACCGTAAATTCCAACAAGACCAGTTCGGCGTTATCTCCCCTGCGCCTCTTGTAAGGAATAATGCGCGTGTAACCGCCCTTGCGGTCCCGGAACATGGGCGCAATGTCGGAAAACAGCTTCTGGACCAGGGCGTGATCGCAGAGATAACGGTAAGCCATGCGCCTGGCCGAAAGAGAATCCGACTGCTTTCCCCATGTCACAAGGCGCTCCACCAATCCTCGAGCCAATTTCGCTTTCAACTTGGTTGTCACGATCCTTTGATGCTTGACAACCGCCTGAGCAAGAGATTTAAGCGTCGCTTTATAATACGAACTGAAACGCGAGAGATTCTGTGTCTTGATCCGATGTCTCATTTGACTCCGCCTGATTACTCCGATTTTTCAAAAATTGATTTCACCGATTGTAATCGTTTTTTATGATTTTTCTTTCTTTAATTTTTTTTCATCGATCTGTATTCCCAGGTTCAATCCCATGCCCATGATGAGCTCCTTGACCTCTGTCAGGGATTTTTTCCCGAAGTTCCGCAGGCCCAGCAATTCGCTTTCGGACTTGCTCACGAGGTCGGCGATGGTCTTGATATTGGCTTCCCTGAGACAATTGGAACTGCGGACCGACAATTCCAGCTCGGAAATAGGCAGCCTGAGCTTATCATAAAGCTGTGTCTCTTCCGGCGTCATGGCCTCTTCCTCTTCCATCTCTTCAGGAATCTGGCCGAGATTCAGGAACACATCCAGATGCCCCCTGAGGATATTGGCGGCGTAAAGCATCGCGTCCTTCGGATCAATGCTGCCGTTGGTGACGACTTCGATAACGAGGCGGTCATAATCCGTCTTCTGCCCCACGCGGGTATTTTCAACGTGATACGTAACCTTTTTGATGGGAGAGAAAGCGGAATCCACCGGCAACGCGCCGATCAACTGCTCCTCTTTCTTGTTGCCCTCCGCAGCCACATAGCCGCGGCCGCGTCCCACCTCGATCTCAACGTTGAATTTAACATCTTTGGTCAAGGTCGCGATATGAAGGTCCGGATTCAGAACCTCAACCGTCCCGTCTGTAATGATATCCCTTCCTGTGACTTCGCCGGCTTTGTCTTTCTTGATGTAGATGGATTTCGGCGCGCGGGAATGAGAGCTCAGGATAAGCTGCTTGATGTTGAGGATAATGTCCGTGATATCCTCCTGGACCCCTTCCGAGGAACTGAATTCATGGAGGATACCATCCATCTTGACGGCCGTAACCGCGCTGCCTTCGATGGAAGACAAAAGCACCCGTCGCAGCGAATTTCCCAGGGTCACTCCGAAACCGCGTTCAAAAGGTTCGGCGATAAACCGGGCAAACGTCGGCGTGTGCGTTGATTCATCTATTTCCAAAAACTTCGGCAACTGAAAATCTTTCCACTTAATTCCCATCTCTCCTCCTCATTTCTTTCTCGGATGGCCTGTCTGTAAGCGCATCCTTTAAAAAACGTCTCAACCCACGGATCGCCTACACGCGTGCAATCTTTATTTGGAATACAGTTCGACGATCAACTGTTCATGTATGGGCATCTGGATATCGTCCCTGTCCGGCAGGCGCGCCACAGTCGCTTTCAAATTATCAAGATCCGCCTGCAGCCAGGTCGCAACGCCCCTGTCCTTACAAAGCTCGATGTTGCTGCGAACGCCCTTTTTCACGCCATCGTGCCCTTTGATCTCTATCGTATCGCCTGCCTTCACGGAAAATGAAGGGATATTAACCCTTCGGCCATTGACATAAACCGAGCCGTGCCTCACGAGCTGGCGGGCCTGCGCGTGAGATGTCGCGAACAAAAGACGCAAAAGCACGTTATCCAAGCGCCTTTCCAAAAGCTGCAAAAGCACCTTGCCCGTAACCCCCTGGGTTTTGGAAGCGATCGCGAAATACCGGCGGAACTGTTTTTCCAGGACCCCGTAGATCTTTTTAACCTTTTGCTTCTCTCTCAGCTGCAATCCGTAGTTGGAAAGCTTGGGCTGCCTGCCCTGGCCGTGTTGTCCCGGAGGAAATGCCCTTTTTGCGACAGAACACTTTTCTGTGTGACAGCGCGTTCCTTTCAGGAAAAGTTTCATCATTTCCCTGCGGCAAATACGGCAGCTTGGACCTATATATCTCGCCATTGATTTTACCCTTTCCTTTTCTTAGACCCTTCTTCTCTTAGGCGCCCGGCAGCCGTTGTGCGGCACAGGCGTGACGTCCTTGATCATCTTGATCATCAAACCCGCGGCGGCGATCGCGCGGATCGCGGATTCACGGCCGGAACCCGGCCCGTTCACATAAACATCCACTTCAACGAGGCCCGCGTCCTTGGCTTTTTTCGCGGCATCACCGGCGGCCACCTGAGCGGCAAACGGTGTGGATTTTTTAGACCCCTTAAACCCGACAACCCCTGGCGTCGACCAGGAAATCACATTGCCCTGACGATCCGTGATCGTAATGATCGTATTGTTAAAACTGGCCTGGATATGCGCGACACCGGCTGTCGATGTTAAAACCTTCTTGCCTTTTTTCTTTCCTCTCTGAACCATTCTTGCTCCTTAATCTCACCGCTGGCGAGATTAGGCCCTTCCTTTATGCGGTACCAGAAAGGCCCATCCTTTTTGGATTACCCGCCGCGTGCCTAGCTCACACACGGGGTCACGTTGATTTTCTCAAAATATTCTTACTTCCCCGCGGGGGCCGGTTTTTTGGCCGGGGCAGGGGCTGCCGCCCTGATGATACCGGCGTTCTTGCGCGGGCCTTTTCTCGTGCGAGCGTTCGTTTTTGTCCTTTGTCCGCGGACAGGAAGCGCCTTCTTATGGCGCATTCCGCGATAGGACCCGATATCCATGAGCCTTTTGACGTTCTGGGCGAGTTCCCGGCGAAGATCGCCTTCCACGCGATATCCCTTCTGCAGGACCGCCGTGATACGCGATATTTCCTCATCGCTTAAGTCTTTTCCGCGCTTGGCCGGCTCTATTCCGGCCTCCTTAAGCACGTCCTGGGAGTTCGTCTGGCCTATCCCGTAGAGATATGTCAAAGCGACGTCGATCCTTTTTTCCTTGGGAAGATCCACACCTAAGATTCTTGGCATTCTTTCACTCCTTCGTCACTTACTTGAAAAAACCCGAAAACGAAACCTGCTCGAAGCCCTATCCCTGTTTCTGCTTATGCTTAGGATTGCTGCACAAAACGCGCAGCGTCCTGTTGCGTTTGATAATCTTGCAATTATTGCAAATTCTTCTGACGGAAGATTTCACTTTCATGAGATTTGTCCTTTACTGATTTTGCCACGGAAGTTAAAAACCATCTTACTTGCAACGGAAAGTGATGCGCCCCCTGGTCAAATCGTACGGGGATACCTCAACCTTCACCTTGTCCCCGGGGAGGATCCGGATGAAATTCATGCGGATCTTTCCGGAAACATGAGCCAGGATCTTGTGCCCGTTTTCCAGTTCGATCTGGAACATGGCGTTGGGCAAAGATTCGACGACAACACCCTCGACTTCAATGGATTCTTCTTTGGCCATATGTTTTTTTATTGTGTCAGGATCAAGGCGCCCTGGGGCGTCAAAGCGACCGTATGCTCAAAATGCGCCGAGGGTTTCTTGTCTTTGGTGACCGCCGTCCAGCCGTCGCTCAAAACCCTGACTTCCCAGCTGCCGGCATTGATCATCGGCTCTATGGCAAAGACCATGCCCACCTTCAATTCCGGCCCCTCGTCCTTCAATACAAAATTGGGGATCTGCGGCTCTTCATGCAGTTCCCGGCCGATCCCGTGCCCTACGAAATCCCTGACCACGGAAAATCCCCGGGATTCCACATATCCCTGCACGGCGCGGGATATATCGCCCAGCCGGTTCCCCACCTTAAATTCCTTGATGGCCTCTTCCAGGGAAACTTTTGCCGTTTCAATCAGCTTGCGGCGCAGGGTTTCCACCCGGCCCACGGCGAAAGTCTGAGCCATGTCCACGAAAAAACCACTCTTTTCCAGACCGATATCGATTCCGGCGATATCCCCCTCCTGCAGCCTGCGTTCTCCGGGAATACCATGAACAACCTCTTCATTCACCGAAATACAGATATTGGCCGGAAACCCGCGATAACCTTTAAAAGCGGGCTTTGCTTTGGCCTTGCGGATCATTTCCCCGGCAGCCTTATCCAGGTCATTCGTAACAACTCCCGGTGAGACCATAGATGCCAGCCCACGCATGACATTCGCCAGAATCTCACCAGCGTCCCTCATCTGGCTGATTTCCCGGCTCGTCCTTAAAGGGATCATTTGAAAGAGCTAAGGATCTGTTTAATGCTGACAAAAACATCTTTGGAATCCAGGTCCCCGGAAACATTTGTCAACCGGCCCTGTTTTCCGTAATAATCCAAAACGCCCTCGGATTCCTGCAAATACACATGCAGCCTGTTCTTGACGGTCGCTTCGTTGTCATCAGGCCTCTGAAATAACTCCACCTGACATTGGTCGCAAAGCATGTCTTTTTTAGGCGGCATATTGGTCAGGTGATAATTGGTCCCGCATTTGGGACAAACGCGGCGGCCTGTTAACCTCTGGACAACGACGCCTTCGGTGGTCTTTAAGTATATCGCTTTATCAATTCCCCCGGGGAGGATCTCATCGAGCGCCTTGGCCTGCGCCACGGTGCGCGGAAACCCATCCAGGATAAAACCATCCTTAATATCAGGCGAGGAAAGCCTCTTCTTGGTCATTTCCGTCACGAGGGTATCGGGGACGAGCTTTCCGGATTCCATATACGCCTTGGCTTCCCGCCCTAAATCCGTATTATTCTTCACTTCCCCGCGGAGAATATCGCCTGTCGAAATATGCGGCAGATGATATTCCTTGATCATCAATTTCGCCTGCGTTCCTTTGCCTGCGCCCGGAGGTCCGAACAGGATGAGTTTCATCAGCGCCTTCCTCTCAACTTGGTCGATTTCAGAAATCCTTCGTAATTTCTCATCAAAAGATGCGACTCGATCTGCTTGACGGTGTCCAGCACAACGCCCACGGTGATCAAAAGACCCGTGCCTCCGAAAAAGGAAGCGACGAGGTAGGGGATTTTCAGCCACGCCATCAGCATATCGGGAAAGATCGCCATGAAGGCCATAAAAATGGCTCCGGCAAGGGTGATGCGCGTCATGACAAAATCCAGATATTCGGCCGTCGGCCTCCCCGGTCTGATCCCCGGAACGAAACCGCCGTATTTTTTCATGTTCTCGGCGATATCCGTCGGATTAAAAACAATGGCCGTGTAAAAATAACAGAAGAAAATAATAAGAAGCGCATAGACGATCGTGTAAAGCGCGTGTCCGCGGATCAGATTATTGGCGAACGACTGGAACCCGGCGTGCGGGACAAAAGAAGCGATCGTCGCCGGAAACAAAATGATGGATTGCGCGAAAATAATGGCAATGATGCCGGACTGGTCGATCTTCAACGGAATATAAGTGCTCTGACCTCCATACACCTTGCGCCCAACGACCCGCCTGGCGTATTGGACAGGGATCTTTCGCACGGACTGAATGACCATGGTCACGGCCAAAATCACCGCCACCAGCAGCACGGCCATAATGACGAACACGTACGGTTCCAGGGTCCTCTTCGAAGGAGAATACGGAGAAAATAAGACCCAAAGCTGATATCCCGCCGAAGGGATCCTTGAAATGATACCCGCGGTGATGATGAGCGATATGCCGTTGCCTATTCCCCGTTCCTGGATCTGTTCCCCGAGCCACATGATAAAAATGGTCCCGGTTGTCAGCGTCATGATGGTGAGGATCTTAAAGCCCCATCCGGGAAGCATGACAATCTCCAGGCCTTCCGAACGCCCCAATCCTTCCACCCAGACCGCGATGAAATAAGACTGGATAATCGCCAGGATCACCGTGCCGTAGCGCGTATACTGGGTGATTTTCTGATGGCCGGACCTGCCTTCCTTGGCGATCTTCTCCAAGGCCGGAACAACCGCCGTCAAAAGCTGCATGATGATCGAGCAGGAGATATACGGCATGATCCCCAACGCGAAAATGGTCATGCGGCTCATAGCGCCGCCGGAAAACATATTCATAATGCCAAAGAGCGCGCCCCCTTCCGTGGAGGTGATCCGACGGAAGAGTTCTGCCAGGGCCTGCCCGTTAATGCCGGGCGTCGGGATATAACAGCCCACGCGGTAAACCGCCAAAAGGGCCAGGGCTATTAAAATCCTTTTTTTCAGCTCTGGAATCTTAAAGGAATTTAATAAGGCGGAAATCATTATGCCTTCTTCAGAATTTCGATTGTTCCGGAGGCGCCTTCGACCTTCTTAACCGCTGAGTCTGTGGCTTTGTGCACTTTCACATGGAATGCTTTTTCGACTTTGCCGTCGCCCAAGAGCTTGACCAGCCCTTCCTTCTTCCTGATGAGGCCTTCGTCGAAAAGATTGTCGGGAGAGATCGTGGCGCCCTTGGCGAATTTATCCAATGCTCCAACATTAACAACCTGATAGAGATTCTCGGAACGGCTCGTGAAACCTCTTTTGGGAAGCCTGCGGAACAGCATGGTCTGGCCGCCTTCATAACCCAGGCGAAAATGACGACCGGCCCTGGATCCCTGGCCCTTGTGGCCCCGGCCGCTGGTCTTTCCGCGGCCTGATCCAACGCCTCTTCCGACAGCTCTCTTTCTCCTGTTCACGCCCCGAGGGGCTTTCAAATCCGATATCTGCATCTGGCTAACCTTCCTGTGGGGATGAAACCTGTTTTCTCAACGCGAAAATATCAAGATCCCTGTTCAATTCTTTCAGTCCTTCAATCGTCGCCATGATCACATTCAAAGGATTATTGCTGGTCAAACATTTTGTGAGAATATCCTTGATGCCCGCCGCTTCGCACACCGCGCGCACCGGACCGGAGGCGATGATCCCAGTCCCTTCAACCGCCGGCTTCAGGAGAACGCGGGCGGAACCGAATCTTCCCATAACGTCGTGAGGGATCGTCGTGCCCTGCAGAGGGACAATCATCATGCTCTTTTTCGCCTGGGAAATCCCTTTGCGGATCGCATCCGCGACTTCATTGGCCTTCCCCAGGGAAACTCCGACCCTGCCGCGGGTATTTCCCACGACAACCAAAGCGCTAAAAGACATCTTTTTGCCGCCTTTTGTCACCTTGGCCACACGGCTGATCTTGACAACCTTTTCTATGGCTTCTTTGCTTTCTGTCACGGCAATAGGTTCAACCATCTTTAAAACTCCAATCCGCCCTTCCGCGCGGCTTCCGCAAAGGCCTTGATACGGCCATGATAATCATAGCCACCCCTGTCAAAAACCACGCGTTTAATGTTCTTGTCTTTGGCTTTTTGCGCTACAGCCTCTCCCAGAACCGCCGCAGCTTTAACGTTTCCCCCATAAGTGACCCTGCTCTTAAATTCCTTGTCCACGGTCGAGGCGCTCAACAGCGTCGCGCCCTTGGTGTCGTCGACGATCTGAATAAAAAGGTTCGCAAGGCTCCTGCGCACGCTCAAACGCGGGCGTTCGGTTGTTCCGGACACTTTCTTCCTGATCCTTAAATGGCGTCTTTGTCTTGCCGTTTTGTTTATTTTCATTTCGTCTTCCTGTTTGACTTCACCTTAAAAATTTTTACTTCGAAACCGCCTTGCCGACTTTCCTGCGGATACGTTCATCCTTGTACCGGATCCCTTTTCCCTTATACGGTTCAGGAGGGCAAATACGCCGGATCTCCGCGGCGACCTGTCCCACCTTGATCTTGTCGATACCGGAAATGGTAACTTCCACCTGCTTACTGGCGTCGATCTTGATCCCCTCGGGAATGGCGTATTCCACCGGATGGCTGAACCCGACGTTCAGTTTAAGGTTCTTACCCGCCACCAGGGCCTTGTAACCGACACCCTCGATGACGAGCGTCTTGGAGAAGCCGGCCGTAACGCCGCAGATCATGTTCCTTGCCAAAGCGCGCGTTGTTCCGTGCATCGAACGCACGGGTTTGGATTCCCTAAGCGCCGTGAAAAAAAGCTTATTGTCCTTCTCCTCACAGGCGATGTCCTGAGGAAGAATGAATTCCAGCTTGCCCTTGGGCCCTTCGACCGTCAGACACCCTTCCTTGACAGTCACCTTCGCGCCTTGTGTGATATCAACCGGTTTCTTACCTATTTTTGACATTGAACACCTTAATTTTAATGGCCATGAAAAACCCGCTAAAATACAAATCTCTTAGCAAGGGTATCCGCTTCGCTTACCAAACGTAACAGAGCACTTCTCCGCCAAGACGCGCTTCCCTGGCCTGCGTATCCGTCATCAAACCTTTTGACGTTGTCAGGATCGCTATGCCTTTGCCCTTCAAAACCCTGGGCAGGCGCTTGGTGTCCGAGTAAACGCGAAGGCCCGGACGGGAAACCCTTTTCAAATTAATGATCACGGACTTCTTTTGGACATAACGCAGATAAACCCTGAGAATCCCCTGTTTGGTATCCTTGATCACGCGGAAATTCTCTATAAAACCTTCATTCTTGAGAATACCGGCGATGGCTTCCAGGATCCTGGAATCAGGAATATCCACCTTCTCCAGACGCGCGCGCGCCCCATTCCTGATTAAAGTCAACATATTGGAAATTGGATCTGTCAATCCCATGGAACTCTCCTCCTACCAGCTTGCTTTTCGGACTCCGGGTATTTCGCCTTTGGACGCCAGTTCACGAAAACAAATACGGCAAAGCTGGAATCTCCGATAATAGGCGCCGCTGCGTCCGCAGAGCCGGCAGCGGTTATTTTTTCTCGTCGAAAATTTCGGCGTCCTTAACCAACGGTTTATCTGCGATTTTTTAGCCACAGCGATCCTTTCCTCCGTAACTTCTTTTTTAAACCAAACCTAAGCTTTGCTAAAAGGAATACCCATCAGCTTCAAAAACTCCAAAGACTCTTTCTGGGACGAAGAATCGATGACAAGCGTGATGTCCATCCCCTGCACGCGGCTCACCCTATCGACGTCTACTTCCGGAAAAATAGCCTGTTCCGTGATGCCGATCGTAAAATTCCCCGCGGCGTCAAAAGACTTCGGGTTCAGGCCCCGAAAATCCCTGATACGGGGCAGGGCCGCGTTGATCATCCTGTCCAAAAATTCATACATTTTTTGCCGTCTCAGGGTCACCTTGCAGCCGATGGCCTGCTCTTCCTTGATCTTGAAATTAGCGATGGCTTTCTTGGCCCTGGTGACCACCGGTCTCTGTCCCGTAATCAATGCCAGTTCCTCGACGGATTTATCCAGAAGCTTGACGTCCGCAATGGCCTCACCGACGCCCATATTCACGACGATCTTTTTGAGGCGCGGGACCTGCATGGCGTTCTTGTACCCCATGAGCTTGACCATCTCCGGGACAACTTCTTTCCTGTATTTCTCCAGCAAACGCGGAACGATTTTATTTTCTGTCATGGGTTTATCCTGAATCTAAAGTTATTGAAGTTAAACGATCGCGGCCGGTCTAAAACGCCTCATTGCATTTCTTGCACAGGCGCGATTTCGTCTTGTCCTTGAGAACCGTAAACCCGACCTTCGTCGGGGCCTGACAATTCTTGCAGATCACCATCAGATTGGACAAAGCGATAGGCCTCTCCACCTGGATGATCCCCGTCTGCTGTTGCTCCGCCTGGGTCCTGCGCTGATGTTTTTTGACGTAATTGACCCCTTCCACAACCGCCTTGCGGGCTTCCGGCAGGACTTTCATGACCTTGCCCTTTTTCCCTTTATCCTTACCCGTCATAACGGCTACGGTATCGCCTTTTCTGATCTTTAACATGTCTTTTTCGCTTTACGTTGTGTTTATTCCCGGCTAGATAACTTCCGGCGCCAAAGAAACGATTTTCATGAAATTCTTTTCCCTGAGTTCACGGGCCACAGGCCCAAACACGCGCGTCCCTCTCGGGTTCATATCTTTATCGATCATAACAACGGCATTAGAATCAAACTTCAAATAGGAACCATCCGCCCTGCGCAAAGGAGCCCTCATGCGAACAACAACCGCCTTGGCAACTTCGCCTTTCTTGATGGTCGCGTCCGGCGAAGAGGATTTGATGTTGACGGTAATGATATCGCCTATGGTGGCGTCGAGCTTGCCCTTGCGGCCGATGACGCCGATGCAAGAGGCGACCTTGGCCCCGGTGTTATCCGCAACAGTCAACAGCGTGCGTTTAAAAATCATTGGCCCTCTCCCGCCGAAGCCGCCTTGGAGATGATCTGAACGACCCTCCACCGCTTATCCTTGGACATCGGCCTGGTTTCACGGATCAAAACCTTATCTCCCACGTGCGACTCGTTCTTCTCATCATGGGCTTTGAATTTTTCCTTCCTGCGGATCGTCTTTCCATACTGCGCGTGCTGCGTCAGGGTCTTGACCTCGACAACGACCGTCTTCTGCATCTTGTCGCTCTTGACGATTCCGATAAATTCTTTTCTCGTTTTTATGGCCTGCTCTGCATTCATTTTTGCCCCTTGCTTTCCGCTTCTTTCAAAATCGTCATGATGCGCGCGATCATCCGGTGCATCTGCTTGAACCTGTGGGGTTTGTCCACCTGTCCAATGGCTTTGCTGTAATTCAGCCGGCCAAGTTCCTCTTTCAAAGAGTCCAGCTTGGCAGACAAATCTTCCTTGCTCAAATTTCTCAACTCATTCGTCTTCATGTTCCCTTTTTAGGTTGTCTGTGTGCGAGAGATGAATTTGGTGCGCACGGGAAGCTTGAATGCCGCCAGGCGCATTGCGGTTCTGGCCAAAGGCTCCGGAACACCGCCCAACTCAAACAGGACAGCGCCCCTCTTGACCATGGCGACCCAAAAGGCCAGATCGCCCTTGCCTTTACCCTGGCGTGTTTCTGCGGGTTTTTTGGTCACGGACTTATGAGGGAAAATCCTGATCCAAACCTTGCCGCTTCCTCTCAACTGCCTGGCCAGAAGCACCCTGACGGCCTCGATCTGATTATTTTTGATCGCTCCGTTCTGCAAAGTCTTCAAGCCATACTCGCCGAAGCTCAACTCGCAACCCTTAACCGCGAGACCACGGTTCTTTCCGCGTTGAAATTTTCTATATTTGACCCTTCGAGGCATTAAGGGCATGTTATTCTCCTTTTGTCTTTCCGGATTCCGAAGGATGAGCGCCATCCGCCTGTTGCGCGGCTTCGTCCTTCTTCTTGCGATCCTGTCTGAGCCGTTCCAAGAGAGCGTCCCCTTTAAAAACCCAGACTTTGACGCCGATCAAGCCGTAGCGTGTATGGGCTTCGGTAAAACCATAATCAATGTCCGCGCGGAACGTCTGCAGGGGAATACTGCCCCATTTATAGGTCTGTGTCCTGGCAATCTCGGCTCCGCCCAACCGCCCGGCCGCGTTCACCTTGATCCCTTTAGCGCCGGAAGAAATGGCTTGATCCATGGCCCTTTTGATGGCGCGCCGGAAAGCGATGCGTTTTTCCAGCTGAAAAGCGATATTCTCGGCGATCAATTGCGCGTCAACGGCCGGCGCCTTGACCTCTTCGATATCGACGACAATCTCTTTATTCTTGACGATATCCCTGAGCTCGCCGGTCAGCTTTTCGATATCCGCTCCATGCCGGCCGATGATGACGCCGGGCCTGGCGGAATGGATGCGGATCTTGACCTTACCCGCGACACGGTCAATCGTCACTTTTGAAACCGCGGCCTGCTTGAGCTGTTTCTTGACATGTTTGCGGATCTTGTAATCTTCTTCCAGAAAAAGTCCGAAATCAGCATGGCGAGCGAACCATCTGGAGCTTGAAGACTTGATAAAACCCAGCCGGACCGATATCGGATTTACTTTTTGACCCACAATTCCTCCTGATTTAACCTCAAATGACTTGCGAAATCTTCTAAAAAGGGACTACTTCCCTTTTTTAACAGTCTTAACGGCCGTTTTTCCCGCGCCAACCAGCCTCTGTTTCTTCAGGGGCTTTTTCGCTTCAACCTTGGGGGCTGGGGCCGCGGATGATTTGGCAGCCAAATCCAGTTCAACCCTGATGTGGCTTGTCCTTTTGATGATCTCCGCCGCGCGTCCAAACGTTGCCGCCCTGAAACGCTTCCACCGGGGGCCTTCGTCAGCCGTGATCTTCGAGATCACCAAGTCCTGTTCATTCAGGCCTTTTGTCTTGGCATTGGCGATCGCGGAATGAAGCACTTTCGATACGTAATACGAAGGCCTCTTGTTGATAAATTTCAAGGCATTCAAGGCCTCCAGGGCGTTCATGCCCCTGACCAGATCGATGACCAGCCGTACTTTTCTTGCCGAACCTCTGATGTGTTTGACTTCTGCTTTTGCAATCATAAGATCTTTCGTTATGTCAGTTCGACGGCTTTCTTGGCCTTCACGCCGCCGTGCTTTCTGAATGTTCTGGTCGCCGCGAATTCTCCCAGTTTATGGCCCACCATGTTCTCCGTCACAAACACGGGGACATGTTTTCGACCATCGTGGACCGCGATGGTCAAACCCACGAAATCCGGGGTGACTGTCGAACTCCTCGACCAGGTCTTGATGGGCAGTCTGGAACCGCTTCTGCGGGCCGCGTCAACCCTCTTTATAAGCTTCTCGTCAACAAATGGTCCTTTTTTCAGCGAACGCGCCATTAGCCATTCCTTCGTTTGATGATATATTTATTGGAATATCTTTTGTGTGTGCGGGTCTTCAAACCTTTGCACTTCTGTCCCCAGGGAGAAACAGGATGCGGATTTCCCTGTCCGGCCTTGCCTTCCCCGCCGCCATGAGGGTGGTCTATGGGATTCATGGCTGATCCGCGGACCGTCGGCCTGATGCCCAGCCAGCGCTTGCGCCCGGCCTTTCCGTGCATCTCGGCCTCGTGTTCCACGTTACCGACCTGGCCGACCGTTGCCAGACACTCAAGCCTGATCAAACGGACTTCCCCGGAAGGAAGCTTGATATGGCCGAAATCGCCTTCCTTGGCCGTGATCTGCGCCGCGTTACCCGCGCTGCGTCCGATCTGACCGCCCTTGCCTCTGGTCAATTCCACATTATGAATAAAAGTCCCCAGCGGGATGTAGCGCAGAGGCATCGTGTTGCCGGTCTTGACTTCCAGATCCGCGCCCAGGGAACTGGCCACGGTTTCCCCGGCCCGCAACCCCAAAGGGGCCAGGATATAGCTTTTCTGTCCGTCGGAATACTGGATGAGGGCGATACGGCAGGTCCTGTTGGGATCATACTGGATGGAAAGGACTGTGGCTGTAACATCAAATTTGTCTCTTTTGAAATCCACGACGCGATAAAGCCTTTTGTGGCCTCCGCCGATGTGGCGCGTTGTGATACGGCCGTTATTATTTCTTCCGCCGGTCCTCTTCAAAGGCTGCAGAAGCGTTTTTTCCGGCCTTTGGCCTTTTGTCACTTCCTTGAAATCGGGAAGATTGGCCCATCGCATGCCAGGTGTTGTCGGTTTAAATCTCTTGACCATCTTTTGACGCCTTCCTTGATTAACTCTCCCTTAAAGGAGAGGCTTACTTCGCGATCTCGATCTTCTGGTTCTCCGCCAGACGCACGTATGCTTTTTTCCAATCGGGCTGTTTGCCCAATTGCATCCGGATCCTCTTCATTTTCCCCCGGACAACCACCGTGTTGACGTCGCGGACCTTGACCTTGTAGATTTTCTCGACGGCATTTTTGATATCCACTTTCGTGGCGCCGCGCGAAACATAGAACTGATAGCATCCGTCGGATTCCAGACGGGAGCCTTTTTCAGAGTGAATCAAAGTTTTAATTATATCGTATGGGTTAGGCATTTTTCAAGCGTTTTGTTAAGTTTTTTAGGGAATCTCTCGAGATAATCAGCTTTCTGGTATTCATCACATCGTAGGCGTTCAACGTCGAGGAATCGGCCAGATGCAGACGAGGGATGTTTTTCGTTGACCGTTTAATGTTCTCCGTCACGGAATCCAGCACGCACAACACGCTTTCCGATTGGATTTTCAGGGCTTCCAGGAATTTGACGAATTCCTTTGTCTTCGGATGCAGGATGTGCACTTTTTCCACGAAGATCACGTCGCCGCCCGAAATCTTGGCGTTGAGGCTGGACCTGAGCGCCTCGTTGCGCAACTGCTGCGGCATCGTATAACCGAAATCGCGGGGATGCGGACCAAAGACGACTCCGCCATGCCGCCACAATGGAGAACGCGTGGACCCGACGCGGGCGCGACCCGTCCCCTTCTGGCGCCATGGTTTCTTTCCGCCGCCGGATACCTCGCCGCGGGTCTTTGTCTGCGCGAGCCCCAGCCGGCGATTGGCGCGGTAACCCACGATCGCCTGATAGAGTGTTTTTTTTCTGACCGTTCCGTCGAAAACGCGGGAATCCAGCTCTATCTCTTCAACCACCTTATTCCCCATATCGACGACCGGAATGACAATGCGGTTCTTTTTTTCCATAATGAACTTTACGCTTTCCTGTGTTTTTTGAATGACTTCCTGATCTCAAGAAGATTCTTGCTGGGACCCGGCACGGCCCCGTGGATCACAAGGATGTTGTTGGCCGTATCCACTTTGATGACTTTCAGATTCTGCACGGTGATCTTGTCATGGCCCATGTGCCCGGCCATGGTCTTGCCTTTGAAAACCCTGGACGGATCGGAACTGGCCCCGATGGAACCCACGCGCCGATGCGACATGGAACCATGCGTCTGAGGCGTCCCCATCCAGTGCCAGCGCTTCATGCCGCCCTGGAATCCCTTTCCGATGGAGATGCCGGTGATGTCCACAAAATCACCTTCCTGGAACACATCAACCTTGATCTCATCGCCCACCTTATAAGCGCTTTTGTCCTGAATTCGAAGCTCGCGGACATAACGCTTCAGGGGCAGATTCAGCTTTTTGAACTCTCCAGCCTGGGGTTTTTTAACCTTGTTTTCCTTAACGTCTTCATACCCCACCTTGATGTTCTTTTCGTTAAGGCCCATCACAACGCAAGGACCCGCTTCGATGACGGTCACGGCTTTCACCTTCCCGTCCTCGCCGAAGATCTGCGTCATGCCGACCTTCTTTCCCAGTATCTTTATTGTGTTGTTCAATACACCCATGGCCCACTCTTCTCTGAAGCTGCCGAATTAGGTCTTAACGGATTTCTACGTCCACACCGGCAGGAAGATTCAATTTACGCAAAGCGTCGATCGTCTTGGCAGTCGGCTCATGCAATTCCAGAAGCCTTTTGTGCGTCGCCAGGATAAACTGCTCCCGCGACTTCTTGTCAATGACGACGGAACGGTTTACGGTGTAGATCTCCTTCTTGGTCGGCAAAGGGATGGGGCCGGCAACTTTCGCCCCGCTCCTTTTGGCCGTTTCAACGATTTCACGCGTTGACTGGTCCAAGAGACGGTGGTCGTATGCTTTGAGTCTTATACGGATTTTCTGTGCCATTGTTGTTGGTTTTCCTATTCTCTAACGCCCGCCGGAGACCTCATTGCGCGGCAATCAGGCCTCTTCCGGCGTATTCATAATTCCATCCATCTTACTCGATGATCTCAGACACGACACCGGCGCCGACGGTATGGCCGCCTTCGCGGATCGCGAAACGCAATTCCTTCTCCATGGCGATCGGCATGATCAATTCGGCTTCAACGGTGATATTGTCGCCCGGCATGATCATCTCAACGCCATCAGGAAGTTTGATCGAACCGGTCACATCCGTCGTCCTGAAATAGAACTGAGGCCTGTATCCGGTGAAAAACGGCGTGTGGCGCCCTCCCTCTTCCTTGGTGAGGATATAAACCTGCGCCTTAAACTTCTTGTGAGGCGTAATCGAACCCGGCGCCGCCAGGACCATCCCGCGCTCCAGGGACTCTTTGTCCACACCGCGCAGAAGCAATCCGACGTTATCTCCCGCCTGGCCGTCGTCTAAAAGCTTGCGGAACATTTCAATGCCGGTGACAACGGTCTTGCCGACCTCCGGCCTCATGCCCACAATATCGACGGTTTCGTTCAATTTGATCTTGCCTCTTTCGATACGCCCTGTTCCGACGGTACCGCGGCCGGAAATCGTAAAGACGTCTTCGACGGCCATCAAGAAAGGCTTTTCCAGTTCTCTCTTGGGCATCGGGATAAAATCATCGACCGCCTTCATGAGTTCAAAAATGGGCGAACACTTCGGGCAATCCGGCTTCGCGCAGAGGCAGGACAGGGCTTCTGTCGCGCTCCCTTTGACGATGGGCGTCTTGTCGCCGGGGAAATTATACTTCGTCAAAAGATCCCTGACTTCCATCTCGACGAGTTCGATCAATTCCTTGTCCTGGACCATGTCCACCTTGTTCAAGAACACGACGATGGCCGGAACGTTGACCTGGCGCGCCAAAAGAATGTGCTCGCGCGTCTGGGGCATCGGGCCGTCCGCGGCGGAAACAACCAGGACCGCGCCGTCCATCTGGGCCGCTCCGGTGATCATGTTCTTGATGTAGTCAGCGTGACCGGGACAGTCGATATGCGCGTAATGCCTGGTATCCGTCTGATATTCGACGTGAGCGATGTTGATGGTAACGCCTCTTTCCCTCTCTTCGGGGGCGTTATCGATCGATTCATAGCTCCTGGCCTCCGCGTAACCCTTCTTGGCCAGCACCGTCGTGATCGCGGCTGTTAAGCTTGTTTTTCCATGGTCAACGTGTCCGATGGTGCCGATATTAACGTGCGGTTTGGTCCTGACAAACTTTTCTTTGGACATTTCTCACCTCCGTTAGACCCTTCCTTTATTTATATGATATCAGGAAGGTCTACCTTCCTGGTTTATTTGACCCCTAATACTTTATTCGCTATATCTCTAGGCACCTCTTGATAACAAAAGGGCTCCATTGTGAAAGACGCTCTGCCCTGCGTCAAAGAACGTACTATATTAGCATAATCAAAAACTTCTGCAAGTGGAACATGTCCTCTCAAAACACGCACATTTCCCCTCTGTCCCATCGCGATCAGTTTGCCTCTGCGGGAACTGAAATCCCCGATCACCGAACCCATAAAATCTTCGGGCACGACAATCTCGATGTCCATGATCGGCTCAAGAAGATAAGAGCCGCCCTGCCTCAAACCATCCGTAAAAGCGATCGATGCCGCCATCTGAAAAGCGATTTCGGAGGAATCGACCTCGTGATACGACCCGTCGACGAGCGTGACCGCGATATCCGTGACGGGGTAACTTCCCAGCACTCCGCTTTTGGCGGCGTTGACGATCCCGTTCTTGACGGAAGGAATGAATTCCCTGGGAATAACGCCGCCCTTAAGGGTCTCCTCGAAGGTGATGCCGGTGCCGGGCACTTCCTGCGGCTGCATAATGATGACCACGTGGCCGTACTGGCCGCGGCCGCCGCTCTGCTGAATGAATTTTCCAGTCACGGACATTTTCTTGCGGATGGATTCCCTGTAAGCGACCTGCGGCCTTCCGACTTTGGCCTCGACGTTGAATTCTCGCAAAATGCGGTCCACCGCGATCTCCAAATGGAGCTGTCCCATTCCGGAAATAATCGTTTGCGCTGTTTCCGTATTGTAAGTGACGCGGAAAGAAGGATCTTCATCCTGAAGCTTGCGCAGGGCAAAGGCCAGCTTTTCCTGGTCCGCTTTTGATTTTGTTTCAATAGAAAGGTCTACGACAGGTTCCGGAAATTTGATCGCTTCCAGGACAATGGGCTCATCCTCGCTGCAGAGAGTGTCGCCCGTATTGGTTTCTTTCATGCCGACCAGCGCGATGATGTCCCCGCAATAAGCCTGTTCGATCATTTCCTGCTTATTGGCGTGCATGCGCACGATTTTAGAGACGCGTTCATTCTCGCGCTTGACCGAATTATAGATGGTTTCTCCGGCGGAAACCTTGCCGGAATAAATACGCACAAAATTCAGCCGGCCCACATAAGGATCGCTCATAACCTTAAAACAGAATCCGCAGAAAGGGGCTTCGCTGGACACCTGACGCTCTTCAAATTCTCCCGACTCAGGCTCAAAGCCCTTGACCGCCGCGACATCCAGAGGAGAAGGCAGATAATCACAGACGGCGTCTAAAACCAGCTGGATGCCTTTGTTCTTTAAAGATGAGCCGCAGAGCACAGGGCAGAACTTGTTGGCCACCACGCTTTCACGGATCGCCTTTTTCAGGGCTTCCTTGGACACAGGCTTGTTATGGATATAAAGTTCCATGAGGGGGTCGTTGACCTCGGCGACTCTTTCGATCAGGGTATGTCTGTATTTTTCCACCTGCTCCTTGTATTCGGGCGGAAGGGGCTTGCGCTCGATGGTCTCTCCCTTTTCATCGGCAGGGACAACAAGTTCTTCTTCGATCAGATCGATCATGCCGCCGAAATTCTCTTCGGCGCCGAAAGGCAGCTGGATGGCCGCGGCATTAGCTCCCAGTTTCTGGTGCATCTCAGCCAGGGCGTTGGCGAAATCCGCGCCGACGCGGTCCATCTTGTTGACGAAGGCCATGCGCGGGACATGATACTTGTCCGCCTGCCGCCAGACCGTCTCCGACTGAGGCTGGACTCCGGCAACCGCGCAAAAAACAACAACGGCGCCGTCCAAAACCTTTAAGGACCGCTCGACTTCCACGGTAAAATCCACGTGCCCCGGGGTATCGATAATATTGATATGGATATCGCGCCAGAAACAGGTCGTCGAAGCGGAGGTAATCGTGATGCCGCGCTCCTGCTCCTGCACCATCCAGTCCATCGTCGCCGTGCCGTCATGCACCTCGCCGATCTTATGGATCTTTTTGGTGTAAAAAAGCATTCGCTCGGTGGTTGTCGTCTTCCCCGCGTCAATGTGCGCGATAATCCCGATGTTGCGTAATTTTGTCAAATCTATCGTCTGCGTCATGGTCTGCATTCTCTAAGGGTTAGCCGTCTATGGTTGTCATAAGGAAACCTGTGTCTTCTTATTCTGCCGTCTTCTACCACCGGAAATGAGCGAACGCCTTGTTCGCTTCCGCCATCTTGTGCGTATCGTCTCTTTTCTTGATGGCCGCGCCTTCGCCCTTGAAGCCGGACATGATCTCATCCGCCAGACGTTCCGGCATGGGCTTTCCTTTTTTACCGCGCGAGAAATCCTTGATCCAGCGCAGGGCCAGGGAAACGCCTCTCTCCTGGGACACTTCGATGGGAACCTGGTAAGTGGCGCCTCCGACGCGGCGAGGCTTGACTTCCAGCCTCGGCCGGATATTCTCCAAGGCCTTATTGAACACCTTGACCGGATCCTCTTCCCCTGTCTTGGTCTTGATGATATCAAAGGCCCCGTACACAATACGCTCTGCGACGGATTTCTTTCCCTTGATCATCAGGATATTGATCATCTTGGCCACGATCTTGCTGTTATATTTGGGATCGGCCAGGATCTGTCTTTTTACCGCGCGTCTTCGTCTCATGAATTTTTTCCTCGAATTTTAGTCCTAAAAAGCCCCTTGGGGGATGATGAAACCGCCTCACCCCGGCCCGCCGGACCGCTTGAGTGAAGCCTTCTTTCCTTATTTCTTCTTGGGCGCCGCCGCCTTGCCTTTTTTCGCTCCGTATTTCGAGCGGGAGCGTTTCCTGTTGGCCACCCCAGCCGTATCCAGCGTGCCGCGGACAATATGATAACGCACGCCAGGCAGGTCCTTGACCCTTCCGCCCCTCACCAGGACAATGGAATGTTCCTGGAGATTATGCCCTTCGCCCGGGATATAAGAGGTGACTTCAATGCCCGTGGTCAAGCGAACCCTGGCGATTTTTCTAAGCGCCGAATTCGGCTTCTTCGGCGTCATGGTCTTAACCTGAAGACAGACACCGCGGCGCTGAGGACAGCCCTTCAAGGCCGGCGATTTGGATTTGGCCTTTTTGGCGATCCGGCTATTCCTTATAAGCTGCTGGATTGTCGGCATTCACACCCTCTCCTTGTTCAGATTCTTGCGCTTGTTCCTTAATGGATTTAAAGTCCTGATGGACCTTGAGACCTGTTCCCGCCGGGATCAGGTGGCCCACGATCACGTTTTCCTTCAAACCGAACAGCTCATCCCGTTTTCCGGAAGCGGCCGCGTCGGTCAAAACTTTCGTCGTCTCCTGGAAACTGGCCGCCGAAATGAAGCTTTCGGTGGTCAAAGAGGCCTTGGTAATCCCCAAAAGCAGCGGTGTGGCCGAAGCCGGTTTCCCGCCTTTTTTGATGACCCTCTGGTTCTCTTTCTGGAATCTCCAGCGGTCGATCTGCTGGCCGGAAAGGAACTCCGTGTCTCCGGAATCTTCGATTTTAACTTTTTTAAGCATCTGGCGGATGATCACCTCGATGTGCTTATCATTGATCTTTACACCCTGCAAACGGTAAACTTCCTGGACCTCGTTCACCAGATACTCCTGCAGGATCTTGTCCCCGCACACGCGAAGAATGTCCTGCAAGACCACGGGGCCGTCCGTCAACTGCTGGCCTGCCGTCACGCGGTCTCCCCTGTACACGTTAGGGTGCTTGCCGTGAGGAATGGCGTATTCGCGCTTCATGCCTGTAGGCGAGCTCACGATGATCATCCTCTGGCCTTTTTTGTTCTCGCTGAATTCCACAAAGCCATCGATCTCGGAAATAATAGCCGGGTCTTTCGGCCTGCGGGCCTCGAACAACTCCGCGACGCGCGGCAGACCTCCGGTGATATCCCTGGTCTTGCCTGAAACGCGCGGAATCTTGGCGATCAATTCACCGGCGTCGATCTTCTGGCCGTCTTTGACCAGGATATGGGCGCCGATGGGAATAGGATAAATACCCACGACCTGTCCTCCGTCATCCAGGATCAGGATCTGGGGATGGAATTCAATCTTATGTTCGACAATGACGCGCTCCGAGATGCCTGTGGTCGGATTCATCTCCTCGCGCATCGTCACGTTTTCTTTAATATCTTCGTACCGCACAAGCCCCGCGACTTCCGTCAAGATCGGCAGCGTGTATGGATCCCAACGGACATAAATGGCGCCTTTCTGGACTTCCTGGCCTTCGGCAACAAAGATCACGCTGCCCTGAGGGATGGCGTATCGCTCCAATTCGCGGCCCTGCGGGTCGTTGATGGTGACCGCGCCATTGCGGTTGAGAACGATCAATTCTTTGCCTCTGGCAACGGTCCTCAAGCTGTGGAAATGCAGAAGACCCTTGTTCTTGGCCTTGACAAAAGACTGCTCGACGATACGGGAGGCGGTTCCACCGATGTGGAACGTCCTCATCGTCAGCTGGGTGCCCGGTTCTCCGATGGACTGCGCCGCGATGATGCCGACGGCTGTTCCGATTTCGACCAGCCCGTCACGCGCCAGGTCCTTGCCGTAACATTTCGCGCAGATGCCGCGGTCCGATTCGCAGGTCAGAACGCTGCGGATGCGGATCTTCTCGATCCCCATCCTCTCCAGCAGTTCGGACTTTTCCTCGGTGATCATTTCACCGGAGGCAACCACGGATTCATCCGTAATGACATCGACGATATTGTCCAGCGTCACGCGGCCGGAGATGCGCTCCTTGAGCGGCACCACGACTTCGTCGCCTTCGATGATGGAAGAAAGGGAAATGCCGTTCATCGTGCCGCAGTCATCTTCAGTGATGATGACTTCCTGCGCCACGTCCACCAGGCGGCGTGTGAGGTAACCGGCATCGGCTGTTTTCAAGGCCGTATCCGCCAAACCCTTGCGGGCGCCGTGCGTGGAAATAAAATATTCAAGAACGGTGAGGCCCTCGCGGAAACTCGCCGTGATGGGATTTTCGATGATCTCTCCGGAAGGCTTGGCCATGAGGCCGCGCATACCGGCCAGCTGTCTGACCTGAAGACGGGAACCGCGCGCTCCGGAATCCGCCATCATGAAGATCGGGTTGAAAGCGTCCATTTTCTTAAAGACGAGGTCGGAAACCTTATCGGTCGTGTGCGTCCAGATATCGATCACCTTGTTGTAACGTTCACCGTCGGTGATGACGCCCTTGCGATACTGATCTTCCACCTTGGAGACTTCTTTCCTGGCATCCGCGATAAATTCCTTCTTCTCTTCGGGGATCTCCAGGTCGTCGACGGCGATGGAAATGCCGCCCAGCGTCGCGTGCTCAAACCCGAGCGATTTGAGACTATCCAGCAGCTTGATGGTCGTGTCGTGGCCGAAACGCTTGTAACAGACGGTCACGATCTGCCCGACGTTCTTTTTGTTCAATTCCAGATTCACGAACCCGAATCCCTTGGGAAGGCGCTGGTTAAAGATCACGCGGCCGACCGTCGTTTCCAAAAGCGCCCTTTCGCCGGAATAGACGCTGTCGCTCAAATTATACTGGTCCTTGATCCTGACCTTGATCTTGGCGTGAAGGCCCACAGAGCCGTCGTCATAAGCGGAAATCGCCTCGACTTCATCCGACATCATGATGCCCTCGCCCTTGTCCTTGGCCTTCATCTTCGTCAAATAGCACAGACCCAGAATGATATCCTGGGTCGGAGTGGTGATCGGACGGCCGTCGGCAGCCGAAAAGATATTGTTGATGGACAACATCAGCAGACGCGCTTCCATCTGGGCTTCCAGGGACAAAGGCACATGGACGGCCATCTGGTCGCCGTCAAAATCGGCGTTAAAAGCCGTACAGACCAGGGGGTGAATACGGATGGCTTTTCCTTCGATCAGGACCGGTTCAAAGGCCTGGACGGAAAGGCGATGCAGCGTCGGCGCGCGGTTCAGGAGCACGGGATGGTCTTTGATGACCTCATCCAGAATGTCCCAAACCTCGATCTTGGCGCGTTCGACCATTCTCTTGGCGCCCTTGATCGTGTGCACAAACCCGCGTTCTCTCAATTTTTTGATGATAAAAGGCTCAAACAGCTCCAGGGCCATGCGCTTGGGCAGACCGCACTGGTGAAGGCTCAATTCAGGACCGACGACGATGACGGAGCGGCCCGAATAATCCACGCGTTTACCCAAAAGGTTCTGGCGGAATCGCCCCTGTTTTCCCTTGAGCATGTCCGAAAGGGATTTCAGGGAACGGTTGTTGGAGCCTAAGACCGGGCGTCCGTGACGGCCGTTATCCAACAGCGCGTCCACCGCTTCCTGCAGCATGCGCTTTTCATTACGGATGATGATCTCCGGCGCGTTCAAATCCAGCAGTTTCTTCAAACGGTTATTGCGGTTGATGACCCGGCGGTAAAGGTCGTTTAGGTCTGAGGTCGCGAAGCGCCCTCCGTCCAGCGGCACCAGCGGACGTAAATCCGGAGGGATGACGGGAAGGATCTCCAGGACCATCCATTCAGGCTTATTGCCGGATTTCTTGAAATCTTCGACGATCTTTAAGGTCTTGAGAATCTTGCGGGCCGTTGTGCCTTCTTTGGATGTCTCCAGCTGTTTGTGCAGCCTTTTAGAAAACGACTCCAGGTCGATTTCCTTGAGGAGTTCCAGGACCGCCTCCGCTCCGATACGGGCGCGGAATGCCGTCCCGAATTTTTCCTGAAGTTCCTGGTAGCGGTCTTCCGTCAGAAGTTCGCCTTTCTTAAGCCCCGTGTCCCCGGGTTCGATGACAATATATTCTTCGTAATAAATGATCTTTTCCAGGTCGCGCAAGCCGATGTCCAGGAGCGCCGCGATGCGGGAAGGGACAGCCTTGAAAAACCAAATATGCGTGACAGGGGCGGCCAATTCGATATGCCCCATGCGGTCGCGCCGGACGTTGGAACGCGTCACCTCAACGCCGCAACGGTCGCAGACGATATTGCGGAACTTGTTGCCTTTGTATTTTCCGCAGTTACACTCCCAGTCCTTGACCGGCCCGAAAATCTTTTCGCAGAACAATCCGTCCTTTTCAGGTTTCAGCGTCCTGTAATTGATCGTTTCGGCCTTTTTCACCTCGCCTTTGGACCAGGACCTGATGACGGCGGGCGCAGCGATCTTGATAGAGATACTGTCAAACTGGGAGATCTCTTCCACCACGTTCTTTGGATTCGCTTCTTTTCTCATCCTTAGGCCTTTATGTTAACAATCTGTCCCTCTCGAGAAGGGATCATTTTTTGTCCATTTTGATATCCAGCCCCAGCCCCTGCAATTCCTTGATCAGAACATTGAAGGATTCCGGCGTTCCGGGGGTCAGCCTCTGCTCTCCTTTGACGATGGCCTCATAGATCCTGGTGCGGCCGGCCACGTCATCGCTTTTTACGGTCAGCATTTCCTGGAGACTGAAGGCGGCGCCATAAGCTTCCAGCGCCCAGACTTCCATTTCTCCGAATCTCTGACCGCCGAACTGGGCTTTTCCGCCCAAAGGCTGCTGCGTGACAAGGGAATACGGCCCGATGGAACGCGCGTGGATCTTCTCGTCCACCAGGTGGATCAATTTCAGCATATAGATATAACCGACCGTCACCTTCTGGTCGAATTTTTTTCCGGTAAATCCGTCGTAAAGGTCCACCTTGCCCTCTTCCGGCAATCCGGCCTTGCGCAGCATCTCCTTGACTTCATTTTCGGAGCAGCCGTCGAAAACCGGAGTCGCCACATGAAGCCCGAGGATCTTGGCGGCCCAACCCAGATGGGTTTCCAGGATCTGGCCGACGTTCATGCGGGACGGCACGCCGAGAGGATTGAGCACCAGCTCGACAGGCGTTCCATCCGCCAGGAAAGGCATGTCTTCTTCGGGAAGGATCTTGGCGATAACGCCCTTGTTCCCGTGGCGCCCGGCCATCTTGTCTCCGACAGCAAGCCTGCGCTTGGTCGCCACATAAACAACGACCTTCTTGAGCACGCCGGGGGCCAGTTCATCGCCCCTCTTGATCTTCTCGATCTCCTGCTCTTCTTCCTGGGTGAGTTCCTTGATCTGCTCATCGAAGAATTTGGCGATATGCTTGGCTTCTTCGTGATCCGTCAGGTCCGCGCTCAAGGCCTTGGCCTTGGAAACACCCAGCTCGGCAGCCAGCTTATTGATCTTTTCTTCCTGGACGTATTCTATTTCCTGAGCGTAATAGGCCTTGATCTCCTTGATCTGGGCCAGCTCTTTTTTCTTCTCTTCCTTGGATTTGCGGCCTCTTTCCTTCCTCTGGAAAACCTGGACATCGATAATAACGCCTTCGATGCCCGGAGGAACGGTCAGGCTGGTATCGCGGACATCCCCGGCCTTTTCACCGAAAATAGCGCGCAAAAGCCTCTCTTCCGGAGATAACTCGGATTCGGTTTTCGGCGTCACTTTACCGACAAGGATATCCCCGGCGTCCACCTCGGCCCCGATGCGGACAATGCCGCTCTCGTCCAAATTCCTGAGGGCGTCTTCGGAAACATTCGGGATATCGCGGGTAATTTCTTCATTGCCCAGGCGGGTTTCCCTGGCCTCCAGCTCAAACTCTTCAATATGGATCGACGTATAAGCGTCTTCTTTAACGAGTTTTTCGGAAACCAGGATCGCGTCTTCAAAATTAAAGCCTCTCCAGGGCATAAAGGCGACCAGGAGATTCTTTCCCAGAGCCAGTTCGCCATCCCGGGTCCCGATTCCGTCGGCAATAACCTCACCCTTCTTGACCTTCTGGCCAAGCTGAACGATCGGTTTCTGATTCACACAGGTATTGGCGTTGGAGCGCTTGAATTTCCTTAATTCATAGGTCGTGCTGTTGACGGTAATCCTGTTGGCATCGACGGCCTTGACAACCCCGTCCTCCTGGGAAACCACAACGGCGCCGGAATCAATGGCGGCCTTCTGCTCCATATCCGTGCCGACTAAGGGGCGCTCTGTGATCATCAGCGGGACAGCCTGGCGCTGCATGTTGGAACCCATCAACGCGCGGTTCGCGTCGTCGTGCTCTAAAAACGGGATCAGGGACGCGGCCAGGGAAACAAGCTGTTTCGGGGACACATCCATATAATCGACTTTTTTAGGGGATAGCTTCGGGAAATCCCCACGGAACCGGCAGGTCACTTCCTTTTCCTGAAAATAACCCTCCTCATCCAGCGGGCTGTTGGCCTGCGCGATGGATTTGGGTATTTCCTGGTCGGCGGTGACATAATCGATCCTCTTGGTCACACGCCCCTCGTCGACCTTTCGATACGCCGTTTCCAAATAACCCAGGTCATTGACGCGCGCATAGGTGGTTAAGGACGCAATCAAACCGATGTTCGGGCCTTCCGGTGTTTCAATCGGACAAATACGGCCGTAATGGGACTGGTGGATGTCGCGGACCTCAAAACCGGCACGTTCCCTGGACAACCCTCCCGGCCCCAAAGCGCTCAAGCGCCTCTTGTGCGTCAATTCAGCCAGAGGATTGACCTGGTCCATGAATTGGGACAATTGGCTGCGCGCGAAGAAATCGCGGATCTGACTGGAAAAAAGCTTGGAATTGATCAAATGATAGATCATAACCGCGTCGGCATCAGTCAGGATGGCCAGACGCTCGCGAATCGACCTTTCCAGCCTGGCCAAACCGATCCTGGCCTGGTTCTGGACAAGTTCACCGACCGTTTTAACGCGGCGGTTACCCAGGTGGTCGATGTCATCGATCTCGCCCTCGCCTTTTTTTAATCCGACGAGATACTGGATGACCTTGATGACCGTTTCCGCATCCAGGATCCGTTTTTCCAGCGAAACCTCCATGTGGAGTTTTCTGTTCAAAATGAAGCGTCCCGCGCGCGCGATATCGTATCTTTTTGGGTCAAAAAACAGGCGGTAAAAAAGGTCTTCGGCGGCTTCCGGGGTGACGGGTTCCGTCGGCCTCATCTTGCGGTAAAAATCGATCAGGGCTTCGTCTTTATTTTTCGTAAAATCTTTTTTGAGGGTGTTGGTGATTTCCGGGATTTCCTCTCCGAAGGCCTTCTGGATCTCTTCGTCCGTGGAAAAACCCATGATGCGCAGGATCTGCGTCGCGGGGAAACTGCGGCGGCGGTCCACATAGGCCAGGACCACTTCGTTCAAATCGTATTTAAATTCGAGCCAGGCCCCGCGGTAAGGGATGAGGCGGCCGTAGAAAATCTTCTTTCCGGTAGGATGCTGCTCTTCTTCAAAACACACGCCGGGGGAACGCTGCAACTGGCTGACGATGACGCGCTCGTCGCCATTGATGATGAAGCTCGCGGTCGGGGTCATCAGGGGAAGTTCCCCGAAATAGACCTCCTGGATCTTGACGTCATTGGGCGTAATGAGACGCAGGTTCGCCCGCAGCGGAGACGCGTAGGTCATGCCGCGGCGACGACACTCTTCCACGTGGTATTTCGGCTTGCCGAGGGTGTAGGAGACAAACTCCAGCCTGAACCTCTTGTCATAACTTTCGATGGGGAACACTTCCTGAAAGGCCTCGTGCAGGCCTAGCGAAGCGCGTTCCTCCGGCCTGGCGTCGCGCTGCAAAAATTCCTCATACGACTTCAGCTGGAGGTCCAGCAGGTTCGGCATCGGATAAACTTCTTTTAATTTGGCAAAGCTTTTTCGTTTACTCATTCCGTGTCCCTCAAATATTGACTCGTGAAAAAGGGGTACTCTTTTCTAAGAGCCCCTTTTTTGGGGCGTCATCTTACTCAACAAAGGGATGAAACTACTTCAACTCCACGGACGCGCCCGCGGCTTCCAGCTTCTTTTTCATTTCATCGGCTTCGGCCTTCGGAACGCTTTCCTTGACCGCTTTCGGAGCTCCGTCCACCAGGTCCTTGGCTTCTTTCAAACCCAGGCTTGTGATGGCGCGAACTTCCTTAATAACGGAAATCTTGTTGGCGCCCGCGGCGGTCAACATGACGGTGAATACGGTTTTCTCTTCAGCGGCCGGCGCGGCAGCTCCGGCTCCGGGAGCGGCAGCCATGGCCATCATCGGCGCCTGCGCCTTGACCCCAAACTTCTCTTCGATCGCCTTGACCAGGTCGCTGAGCTCAAGGACGGTCATCGTTTCAATTTCCTTGATCATCTCTTCAATCTTCGCCATTTTCCTACCTCCTTATTAAGCCTCGGTGTTTTTTTTATCTTTTACCGCGTTTAACGCATATGCGAGTTTAGCCAGAACCTGGTTGAGGCTCATGGCAAGCGCTCCAATCGGCGCGTTCAATGCCGACGCAACCTGTTGATATAATCCCTGCCTGGAAGGCAGTTTGGAAACGAAAGCGACGTCCTCTTTGCTCAGGATCCGGTCCATCATAAAACCGCCGCACAGGCTTAAAGCCTCATGCTGCTTGGCGAAATCAGCCAGGATCTTGGATGTGGCGATGGGGTCGTCCTTGACAAAAATCATGGCCATGGGGCCATCGACCAGACCGAGCGCATCCGAGGGTTTCTTGGCCTGTTCAAAGGCCTTTCGCATAAAGCTGTTCTTGGTCACCAGAACGCTGGCGCCGACGTCCTTGAGATTCTTCCTGAGCAGGGTCATCTCCGCGGATGTCAACTTGTGATAATTCACGAGGAACACATCCGTCGACCGGCTGAGCCTGCGGCTCAATTCGGAAGCCACCAGATTCCTGTACATCTCCCCGATTTTTTGTGTCATGGCATTCATACGCTGACCTTCAATCCAGGCCCCATGGTCGAAGAAACGGCGACCGACTTGATAAATTCGCCCTTGACCGAGGCGGGCCTTGCGCTTTTAACGGTTTCTATTAAGGTAAAGGCATTCTCATGCAGCTGGCCTTCGCCAAAAGACAATTTGCCGACGCTCACGTGAATGCCGCCCTGTTTATCCACCTTGAACTCGACTTTTCCGGCCTTCAGATCGCGGATCGCCTGTCCCACATTGGGGGTGACGGTCCCTGTTTTCGGGCTGGGCATCAGGCCGCGAGGCCCAAGCACTTTGCCGAGCTTGCTCAAATCCTTCATCATATCCGGCGTGGCAACAACGCTGTCGAAATCCATCCAGCCGCCGGAAACCTTGTCGATCAAATCCTGGGCCCCGATGAACTCCGCGCCGGCTTCCTGGGCCTGCTTTTCAGCCTCGCCCTTGCAGAAAACAGCCACGCGGACCTTCTTGCCGGTTCCGTGAGGCAGGACAACCGTCCCTCTCACCATATGGTCCGATTTCTTTGTATCCACGCGCAGATGAAAGGAGACTTCCATGCTCTCATCGAATTTGGTCTTCGGCGCGGATTTCAGGACGGCAATGGCTTCTTTTAACGTATAGACCTTCGAGGGGTCCACCAGTTTCGCGCTCGCCTCATATCGTTTGCTGTGTTTTTTTCTCATGGATCACTCCACCACTTCAATGCCCATGCTGCGGGCGGTTCCCATGACGGTTTTCTTGGCAATCTCAAGATCCGACGTATTGAGGTCACCCAGCTTCAGCTTGGCGATCTCCTCCACCTGCTTTTTCGTAACGGAACCGATCTTTTCCTTCCCGGCAAGCCCGGAGGCCTTGGCCAGGTTGGCGGCCCTCTTGATCAGGATGGAACACGGCGGGGTCTTGATGATAAAATCAAATTTTTTGTCTTCGTAAACGCTGATGACGACGGGGAGAATGATGCCGTCCCTGTCCTTGGTCTGCTCATTGAAGGACTTGCAGAACTGCATGATATTGACGCCGTGCTGGCCAAGGGCAGGCCCGACGGGCGGAGCGGGGTTCGCCGCTCCGGCTGGAACGTGAAGCTTGATCTGCGCGACAACTTTCTTAGCCATGATAGGTTTCTTTGAGTTTGCCGGTTAACCCTTGAGGGTTAACGGAAGAACTTTATACTTTTTCGACCTGCCAGAACTCCAGCTCCACGGGTGTCGACCGGCCGAAGATGGATACGCTGACTTTGATCTTCTGCTTTTCGGGATTGACTTCTTCGATGGAACCGTTGAAATTCAAAAATGGGCCTTCAATAATGCGAACGGCCTCCCCCTTCTCAAAATGGACTTTCGGGGAAGGCTTGGACTGCGTTTCCACCGTCCGTTTCATGATGTTATTGACTTCTTCGGCCGTCAGGGATGAAGGCTGTTTGCCCATGCCGATAAAACCGGTGGCTCCCGGAGTCGTGCGGACGAGAAGCCACGTGTTTTCGTTGAGCTCCATTTCGACCAAAAGATAACCGGGAAAGAACTTTCTCTGACTGATCTTCTTTTTTCCGGAGCGGACTTCGGAGACCTGTTCGGTAGGAATGAGTATCTGGCCCATCTGGTCCTTGAGCCCGCTGGAAGCAATGCGGCCTTCCAGGCTTTTTCTCACCTTATCCTCGGAACCCGTCTGTGTATGGACAACGTACCATTTTTTCATTGAAGAACGATTGTTACGATCTTTGAGAGAACAAAATCCAGCGCGCCTATATAGGCCGTTAGAATGGCCGTTACGGCCAGGACAATCCAAGTGGCGCCAATGAGGTCGCGGCGGCCTGGCCAAGTCACCTTGGTCATCTCGCCTCTGACCTCCTGAAAAAATACGGGAATTTTTCCGAGCGCGCCGATCAAATTAGCCATGGCTATTATTTTCTGGCAGGAGCGGCAGGAATCGAACCTGCAGTTCCGGTTTTGGAGACCGGTGGTTTACCACTAACCGACGCTCCTAACCTTCGTACTTCCTGCAACATCCCTTCTTGTTGAAATAATTTTTTAATAAAAAAAGGCCCACAAGGACAATTTTTCCCCGGCCGTTCGCGCCTTAAGCCTGAGGCCTTTCGCCAACGACAGGATCACTTAACCTCTTTGTGAACTTCGTGCTTGCGGCAGATGGAACAGAACTTGCGCAATTCAAGCCGCTCGGTATGCTTCTTCTTATTCTTCGTCGAGGAATAAAGCCTGTTTTTGCAACCCGGACACTCTAAAAGTATATGCTCTCTCATGATTTCGTAATCTCTGAGCCCCCGACCGGGATTGAACCGGTGACCCCGTCCTTACCAAGGACGTGCTCTACCGACTGAGCTACAGGGGCATTCGTAAAGACTGTTAGTTTATAAAAATTAACAGGATCTGTCAAGGCTTTTTTTAAAGATTTTTAAATATAATTCAAAAATTTTAACCAGAAGCCCGGGATTCTGTTAAACACCGGTATCCCCAACCGTCCGGCGTTGATATTTTGCGGGCCGGAAAACACCCCTTTGTAACCGGCCGCCAGAAGCGCCGCGGCCGCTTCCTTGAGACCCTGGTAAAGCGGCAGGGAAAAGAAGATACAGTCCCCTCCCACCCTCTCTTCAATAATTTTTCGGGAACCCGCCAGGGACTCACCAAGCTCTTCCTGAATTTCGTTCTTTCGGAAATGGCCGAAAGAAAAAAGCCTGCGATGCTGCTGCCAGTATTCAAACAATTTTCTGCGCCAGCGCTTTTTGCGAAAAAATAAAAAGCCCCCGTTCTTTTTCACAAACTCATTCATGAAAAGATCCAGCGATTGGTCCGGACAATAGGCGTTGGTGGCCAGAGGCGACCAGGCGCGCTCATAAACCGGGCGGCCCCATTGAGAATCCAGAACAGGCTGCCCCGCGCTATACCATTCATCAAAATAAACGGGCATCTCGTACACGCCGGGGTGCTGAAAATCCATGATGCCGGACCCGACGGGAACCACCTCGTGCCTGAGACCGTGGGAATACACTTCGATCAAACCGCTTTCGCGCATCTGCCGAAGTTCTTTCCATGTCAGATAAGGCTGCTTCCTGTGGCTCAGGTAAAGATTCTCCCAGGATACCCGGCCTTCCCAGAAATCCTCAAGGTTCGGATAATTGTCCTGGGAATCGCTGATGCGGGAGGCAATGACAAAAATGGAGGCGCGGATCTTGTATTTCTTCAACAAAGGAAAAATAACGGTCCAGCAATTTCTCCGCCCGTCGTCAAACGTCAAAACGGCCTGCCGGCCCGGCTTCCGGGGGCCTTCCAGAAGCTCGGCGGCGCTTAAGATCCTGTACTTCCTGGTGATCAAAAGTTCCAGGTATCCGCTGAAAACATCGGGGAGACAGTCGTGGAAAGAAAAAATCGTCGGCTTCGACTGATCCAGCCAAAGACGTAAAAGGGTTCTGGCTTTGTCCTGAAAGGCAAGCATCACTTCCCCCGCGCCCTGGCCAGTCTTGAAAAATGGCTGACGATCTCAAGCCCCAGGTTCACTTCCCTGCCCGGGGCCTTTGCCGTCTTTTTTCCTACGATCGCGTCCTTCAAGGAGTCTTGGGTGGCCGAGGCGGGATCCAGATCAAAACAGGTCCCCGCGCACCCCATTTCAAAACCCTCGTGGGTGTCGCTGCCGCATACCCAGGCCAGGCCGAGCCGTTCAACGGCCCTGCGTGCCAGATAATTCTCCACAAACGGCATGGGGATATTATTCCTCGCGTTGAAAACCTCGATCGCGTCAAATAATTTCAGGAAATCATCCGCGCGGCGCAAGTGGGGCCACTTGAAAGGATGGGCCAAAACAGCCAACCCACCCTGCCCGCGGATCTCCGCGATGATTTTTTCCACGTCCTTTGTTTCCTGTATTTTCTTTGACAAAAACAGCCCCAGGATATCGCCGAACGGCGTTGAGACCTCCTGGCCGGCGATCACAAAAAGCTCAGGGGCCAATTCGCGGAACTCCCGGATATCGGTGAACGTGTCATGGTCGGTAACGGCAAAACCGTCGAGCCGGTGGCGGCGCGCCAGGGCGACGATCCTGGAAGGCTCCAAAAAACAATCCATGGAATAACGGGAATGGACATGAAAATCAACGGTCATCATAAAACAATCATCCTTAAAAAAGCTGCTCCTGCGTCGAAAAGGAAACGTCGGCGCGCGTCGGATTTTTATTCCGTGCGCGGGGGCGAGAACGTGGTTTCGGCGTTGATGCCGATTTCGGGGAAGGCCTTGAGGGTGAAGGCCACAAGAACGCTCACGCCCTCCGTTTCGCGCTGGTTGACGATCAACTCCATCAGCCAGCAGTGCATATCGCGCGTCAGGCGGTATTCCTGCTCGATGAAGCGGCCGCTATCGAGTTCAAAACGCTCATAGAGCTGAAAGTTCCAGAAGGGATTGAGCTGATAGCCGAAGCCGGCGGTCATCTGACTATTCTCGCTGTGCGCGTAACGGAAGCCCAGGTGCGTGGAGAGCTTGCCTAAGGCGGTCCAGAATTCCGCGTTGACCGCGTTAAACCTCTCTTTTCTCAGGTCATATTCGGCGTCCCCGTCCAACTCCCACCAGGAATACGGTTTAAACTCCATCTCGTATTTCAACAGCGAGAAACCCTCCTCGTAAGAGTTATTGCTCTCGAAAAAATAATCCGCGGAAAGCAAGACCCTCAGAAGATCGACCTCCAGGTCATTGCGCTTGGTCTGCAGTTTATTCTCCAGTCCAAGGGTCACCCTGTTGAGGCTGTCCAAACTGTCAATGGCATCCAGCTGCTGAAGCCGCGACATTCCAACCGTCGGCTCATGCTGGTAGCGGTACTGGGCGGTCGGGGTAATGATATGCCTGAGTTTATGGATGTCCAGCCCCCAGGCGTTTGTTTCCAGGTCAAAGACCTTGTAGAGTTTCGTACTGACATCAAGGCCGGAAAAGAACATCCCCCGGATCAGGCTTCCGTCCGAATCCACGCCCCTGCTGTAAAAAGTGTCCTGGTGGCCCACGTAGGGCCCGAAATCAATGCCCAGCCAGCGGAACAGATAACTCAACTGGTTGGAGGTGTCCGCCCGCATGACCTCGGTCCGGTTTCCGGAATTGGCCACCGCGTAAGACAGAAAATCCGCGCTGCTGATATCCTTGAAATAGAAATTCGTATCGCCGATCTTCTGACTGAAAGTCTCCAGCCTGACCTCGGGGATCTTCTGCAGCACGGTTTCAAAATGATTGACCCTGGGCTGGGCTAAAAAACTGAAGATGGCGTTCGGAAAGGAATGCGTGTACTGAAAGAAGCTGGCGGGTTGCGGGTCTTTTTCATACTCCCTGTAAAAATAATCCTTCCGGAAATTCACGTCGGAAGCGCGGAAATACTCAAAGACCGCCTGGTCTTCGGCCGTCATCTGCCATTTGTGGCGGACTTCCACGCGGGAACGTTCATTGTTGCGGCGCTGGGATTCCGGGATCTCCTCGCGCGTGTCTTTTTCGTCGATCCGGTAATATTTGACGTTGCCGTATCCGATGACCTTCGTGTTGTAATTCAGGTCGATACCCTGGGCCCAGCCTTTCAGCTGATACCAGTCAAAATGCAGGACGCCTTTCGCATTGGGATTCAGATAATACCGCCACATGCCGAAAAGCTCCATCCCGTAATTCTTCCTGTGGCCGGGCGTGATCTCAAAACGCGGGCGCTTGTCCGTCAATCTGTGGGAATACGCCGGCAGATACATGAGAGGCAAGCCAAGCACGGATAACTTAATGCCCTTGGCCCGCATCATGTTGTCCTTGTCGGTCGTGACCTCCTCACAGCTCAGGGAATAATGGGGATGAGGAAGATCGCAGGTGCTCAACAGGGCATTGCGCAGAAAGATCTCATTGGACGCCGTCCTGTCCATAACTTCGGCTCTCCCGTAATAAGGCGCCATGCGGACTTTCGGCTCGATCAGGGTTCCCGACCCTTCGCCGAAATCAAAGACGATCATTTCCCCCTGCATCTCTTCGAGGCCCTTGCGGAAATAAACATTGCCCTCGGCGATGACCAGCTTCTCGTCCATGAAGACCCTCACCCTGTCGGCCTTCATGCGCATTTCCTGGCCCACGATTTCGACGTTCCCCTCGGCCACGATCTCGCGGCCGTCCGCCTTGAATTCCACGACATCGCCGTTGACGGTAACAGGCTGCTTTCCCGCGGCAGCCCACGCCGAAGCGGCAAAGACAAAAAAACAAAAAACGATGATGGAAAAGCCACGGACAAACTGACAATACGGAAATGACCGGGAAGGGATGGAGCGCATGCGGACCCGCAATGTTTTCATCGGCCCTCTATCTTCTCTCTTGCCAGCAGGGCTGCCCCCAGAAAACCGGCGTCATTGCCGAGTTTAGCGGGCACAATCTTCACCCTTGCCTTCAACTGCCGCATCGCGTGCTCGCGGACATAACGCCTGAGCGGGGAAAAAAGGGCGTTGCCGGCGCGCGATACGCCGCCTCCTATGACAATGACTTCCGGATTCAGGAGATTCACGATTCCCGCTATGGCCTGGCCCAGATACAAAGCCGTTTCTTCCCACACCTTCGCGGCTTTTTTATCACCCAGGTTTGCCAGGCGGCTGACCTCTTCAAGCGGAACATTCTTTCCAAAGATTTTTTTGGCCAAAGCGAGGATGGCCTGATTACCCACATAACGCTCCAGGCAACCGTTTCCCCCGCATTCACAGGCAGGCCCGTGAGTAGACAAAGGAATATGCCCGACTTCGCCTCCGAAGAAAAATGGACCCCTGTAAACCCTCCCCGCCTGGATCAGTCCTCCTCCGACACCCGTGCCGAGAGTCATGCACAAGGCATAGGAATATCCCCGCGCGGCGCCGATCTTGGCCTCCGCGAAGGCCATGCAATTGGCGTCGTTTTCGGCGAATACAGGAAAAGACAGATGGCGCCTGAGAAATTGAGTGACGGGAAAATTGCTCCAGCCGGAGATATTGGTCAAGCTGAGGATAAGGCCCTGGTCGGAATCAACCGGGCCGGGGAGGCCGAGACAGGCCGAGCGGATTTTGAGCGTGTTGACCTGCGCCTCCGCGGCAAGCGCGCACGACACGCGGCGAAGGGTCGCGGCGAAATAAAACTTATCGCTGAAATTTTTGGAAAGAATCTGTGTCCTGGCCAGGATCTTCCCTGCGCCGTCCACAAGAGCCGCTTTGGTGAAAGTCCCGCCGACATCAACTCCGAAATAGATGCTTTTACTCATAAAAGCGAGCCCCCTCAGGCGGCGCTTGGTTTTTAACAAGGAATTAAGCTGTTATTTTAACTTAACTTATGACGACTTGCAAGGATTTGTGTGAAAAGATAGGGTGATTGCGGCTGAGGTTAAAATCCGGTGGCAAACAGGGCCAAAACAACGAGATTATTGAGCATGTGAAAGCTCAGGGGGGCGACCAAAGCCTGCGTTTTTTCATACAGCCGCGCCAGCGACAAGCCCACCAGAAAAACATAGAAGAAAAGAAAAAAATAGCCGTGGAGGAGGGCGAAAATAAAACTGCTGATCAGCATGGCCGGCACGAAATTCATGCGGCCCCTCAAGGCGCTGTAAAGGCATCCCCGGAAAAACAATTCTTCCAAAAAAGGCCCCAGCATGAAAATGACCAGAAAAGCGCTTCCTCCGATCCTGCGGTCCTGGAAAACAGCGTTTTCCGCTTCCGAGGCCGTAAAAAAGCGGCTCAGGGAGCCGTAGAGAGCGCCGCCGAAAACCATGTCCCAGACCTTTGCCGCCAGAATGATCAGGATGACGGCAGACAGAAACACCGAGATGAAACGAAGATAAGATTTCATGCCGTAGAGAATGTCCTGCCTGACATTCCCGCGCCTGACAAAATAATCCGGTAAACGGATCCGGTATTTATCAAAGATCTTGAATTTCATGGCGATCAGCAGAGAACAATAAAAAAGTATGACCAGGTAAATTTCGCGGCTTCGCGCCAGAAAACCCGCGAAAATAGAAAGGGACTGTCTCTGTGCCCCTGAAAAATAGGCCAGGAGAAAATAACCGAAGGTCAGCCAGAAACAAAAAACGAAAAACAGCGCCAACGCGTAAATAAACACGACCACAACGTCGCGGACCGTCCAGGGGCACTTATTCATGGAAAGACCCGAAGACATAAACGCGGTTTTTGCCGAGCTTTTTGGCCTGATACAGCGCCCAATCCGCTTTGCCGATCAGGTCCTCGGCCCGCAGCGCGTCCTTAGGATAAGCGGCCAGGCCGATACTGACCGTCGCCTTGACCTGTTCATCATAGGCGTGGACAACGGTCTCTTCCATACTCCGCCGGATACGTTCGGCAATGGAAAGGGCCGCTTCCTTGGTGGTTTTAGGCGCCACGATCATGAACTCCTCCCCGCCAAAGCGGGCCAGGAGATCGATTTCCCGGATATTCTCCCTGATGCGGCGGCTGATCTCCGTCAAGACCATATCCCCCACCAGGTGTCCGAACCGGTCGTTGCACTCCTTAAAATCATCGGCGTCGATCATGAAGAAAGACAGCGGGCTGCCCTGCAGTTCCGAACGCTTCAGCTCCTCACGCAGACGCTCCATGGCGTAACGCCTCGTGTAGAGCCCTGTCAGGCTGTCTGTGATGGCCAATTCCTGGGTGATCTGATAGAGCTTGGACCTTTTAAGCCCGAGGGCGAAATTCCTGGCCAAGATATCCAGATACGGCCGGTCGGCGTCGGCCACGCCGCGGACATACAGATATCCCAGGTTCATCTCAGGGACAGACAACGGCAGGAGCAGATCCTGATCCGACAAGGGCCTGGGAGGCGACTGAACGTCCTGCAAGACGTCGCATCCCTGAAAAGCGATCAGCTTCCCCAGGTCTTCCCGAAAACGGACCAGGAGCCTGGATTCATCCAGGGTCACGCACACATCCCTGGCCGCTTCATACATTTTCAGGGTCCTGCTCAACGTCATGCTCAAAAGCATGATCTCGCCGTCCAGATCCTTCTTACCGTTCAAGATCTGCTGCAAAGAAGCCGCCAGGGAAGCCAGGTCGGATTCCTTCTGCCGGATCTCGATAAAGAATATTTTCCGCAGACACAGGAAGGCCGAAACCGACAAAACCAAAAATAAGCCCAGGACGATCAAAAGCATACCCGGTCCCTCCCGCTTCTCTTGGCCCTCAGCAGGGCATCGTCGGCCGCCTGGAGGATCTCATGACTGCCGGCCGCCTTTTCCGAATAGGCCGAAACGCCCACCGAGACCCTTACCGTGATCTTTTCGCGCCTCAGATTCACTTCCCTTTCATGCAAGGATTTTCGGAAACTCTCGGCCAGGACGACGGCCTCCTTTTTCTGGACTCCGGGGAGCACCACGCCGAACTCCTCTCCCCCATACCGGAAAACCAGATGCCCGGGAATGGAAAAATCGAGCTTTAGCCAGTGCGCCAGCTTCTTTAAAACCGCGTCTCCCGCGATATGGCCGTATGTATCATTAACGGCCTTGAAATGATCGATATCCACCATGAGAAAAGACAAGGGCGTTTTGTCCCGCTCGCTGCGCGCGCATTCTTCTTTGAGGCGCTCGAGGGCGTGGCGCCGTAAAAAGATGCCCGTCAGGCCGTCGGTGATGGAAAGCTCCCGCATGCGGGAAAAATAGAACGCGTTTTCGATGGCCAGCTTGGCGATATCGGCGATAACAGACAGCAGGCGCAGATCGTCGGAAGAGTATTCCCCGGAACCGCGGGACTCAATCCTTAAGATCCCCACGGTGCGCGTTTCTGTTTCCAGAGGGACACAGATCAGGGATTCGACGGCGCGGCGAAGGTCGGATTTGATGCGTTCGGGGTCGAAACGGAAGTCATTAGAAGCGGATTCCACCAGAAGGGGCTGGTTGTGCCTCAGGGCCCAGTGGTCGAACATGTCCCCCGTCTTTTCCGGGATGCGGACGGCGGGGTCTTCTTTTTTCAAGGCCTTGAGCTCCAGGCGGTGCGTGGAAGGATTGACAAGATACAGCAGGACATTGCCGCGGGCCTCAAAAAGCTCAAACAACTCCCCGACCACGATGCCGCAGACTTCCTCCAGAGAAACCTCATTATTCAGGCGTTCGGTAAATATTTCCAGGCGCTGATAGCTCCTGATCTTCTTTTCCAGGGATTTTTTCAGCTCCTGCAGCCTTAAGGTCTCTTCCTCGGCCACATTAAACGCCTCCAAAACCTCTTCCTTACGGAGATTGAGGGCGACAAAAACGGACAGGTTCCTGCGGAAAAACACGAAGAGAAAAATCAGGACGGCGGCATAAGCGGGTAAAATCAGCTTCCACCAGGAGAACAGAACGGTCAGGGCAATGAAGAGAGACGCACCCAGGCAGGCGAAGGTGCTAAACAGCAGAAAGAGGAAAAAGGTTTTTCCAAGTCTAAACAATGGTCTTTTCTGTGTCTGCGTTAAAGAAATGGACCTTGCTCATATCGAACACGAGGTCCATATCGGCATTAACCGCAGGCCGGTCATGGGCTCCGACACGGGCGATAAAATTATGCTTGCCTGTGTTCAGATATAGGTAGACTTCGGAACCCATTGGCTCAACCACCTCGCAGGTCACGCGAACGACGTTCTCTGCGGGGGCTTCGGACACAAAAAGTTTATCATAGATGTCTTCGGCGCGGATGCCAAACAGGACATCTTTGCCGGAATAAGGCGCGAGGCGGGACTCCATCTCTTTGACGATCCGAACGCGGACATTCCCTTCATCAAAGTAAAACCGGCCATCCGCCTTGACAATACGGCCTTTCATGAAATTCATGGGCGGACTTCCGATAAAACTGGCAACGAACTTATTGACGGGCTGGTCATAGATGGAAATGGGATCAGCGACCTGCTGGACAACACCGTCCTTCATGACAGCGATGCGGTCCCCCATAGTCATGGCTTCGGTCTGATCATGAGTGACGTAAATCATGGTGGTCTGAAGGCGGATATGAAGCTTATGGATTTCCGTGCGCATCTGGACGCGCAGCTTGGCGTCGAGGTTGCTCAAGGGCTCGTCGAAAAGAAAAACGGTGGGTTTGCGGACAATGGCCCGGCCTACGGCTACGCGCTGTCGCTCGCCGCCGGAAAGCTCGCGGGGCCTGCGGTCCAGGTAATGTTTGATCCCCAGAATATCGGCCGCGTCGTTGACGCGCTTGAGAACTTCGGCCTTTGGATACTTGCGCAGCATAAGGCCGAAGGCCATATTCTCAAAGACCGTCATGTGGGGATACAGGGCGTAATTCTGAAAGACCATGGCGATGTCGCGGTCCTTGGCGGGAATATCATTGACCATGCGGTCGGCGATGTAGATCTGGCCTTCGGAAACGTCTTCAAGCCCGGCGATCATGCGCAGGGTCGTCGATTTCCCGCAACCGGAAGGGCCGACGAGAACAAGGAATTCCTTATTCTCAATACCCAGATTGACGCGGTCAACCGCCCGCGCTCCGGCCGCGTAGATCTTGCTGACGTTCCTTAAACTGACTTGGGCCATATCCTTTGGGAATGGGTAACGCGCAAGTGATGAGGCTGCGCGCGTTTCAGTTGCATTAAGGTTTTTATTATAATATGTCCTTAAAAAGTGTCAACTACAATAATCGATGATCTGATGAAGGCTTTCTTTCAGGGCCTTCCTGGGAATGATCATGTCCAGAAGGCCGTGTTCCAGCATGAACTCGGACTTCTGAAAACCTTCGGGAAGCTTCTGGCGCGTTGTCTGTTCGATGACGCGCGGCCCGGCGAAACCGATCAGGGCCTTGGGCTCGGCGATAATGATGTCCCCCAAGCCCGCGAACGAAGCCATGACGCCGCCCATGGTCGGATTGGTCAAAACGGAAATGAACAACAGCCCCGCGTCGTGAAGGCGCCGCAAGGCCGCGGATGTCTTGGCCATCTGCATGAGGCTCAAGATCCCCTCATACATCCTGGCCCCCCCGCCCGAGCCAGAGATGATCACGACAGGCAGGCCCTTCTCAATGGCCACCTCGATGCCCCGCGTGATCTTTTCGCCCACAACCGAGCCCATGGAGCCCATGATAAAACGCGAATCCGTGACGGCCAAAATCACCCTCTTGCCGAAAATCTCCGCCTGCCCCGTCAGGACGGCCTCTTTCAAGGCCGTGGCCTTCTGGTCTTCCTCCAATTTTTGTTTATAGGATTTGATGCCTGTGAATGACAAAGGATCGCCGCTGGCCAGGTCCTTATCCAGTTCCTTGAAAGAATCGGCGTCGGCGGTCATGTCCACGCGCTCCCTGGCCGTCACGGTGAAATGATACTGACACTTGGGACAGACCTTGAGATTCTCCTCCAGGACTTTCTTGTAGATAGGCCCGCCGCATTCGGGGCATTTCGTCCATAAGCCGTCGGGAATCTCGCGCTTTCTGATCCTGACAACCGTATATTTGGGTTTACTGAAAAAAGGCATGAGCTTTTTAGGGCTTATAAGGCGTTGATGACGAGGCCGCTCAAGAGCTTGGGGTAAAAATAGGTCGATTTCTGGGGCATGACCTCTCCCCCCAGCGCGATCGAGCGGATTTGTTCCATTTTCGTGGGATTCAAAACAAAAACAGCGCCAAAAGCGCCGCTATCGACCTGGGAAACAGCGGACGACAGGTTCACTTCATAAGAGATATCTTCAAGAGGGACCTTGCAGAGGTGGTCGAACACCACCTTATGAAGGATCACGACGTCGAGGTTCTTGTATTCCTTGGGGCCCTCCTGGATAAGCCGGTTGCATTCCCGCTTTTCCGAAAGTTTCAGCAGATAAAAAGCGTGATGTTTATAAAGGCCGAAAACGCCTACCTCATCCTCCCTGGCCTTCATCGCCGCGACCAGATCCTCCTGAGACGCCATTTCCTTGACATCGAAACAGGAGGAAAAAACATCCAGGGAAAAAGCGGCATTCTTCACAAGCCTGTGCGTGGGCAGAATACAAAGCCCCTCATCTTCCAGGGGCGTCACATAACTCATAATATAGTTGTAGGAATCCTTGAAGCGGGCGGCGTCATGGCTCCGTTTGTACTCGCGGAACATCCGCGCGACTTCATAACGGTGATGGCCGTCGGCGATAAAAAGCTCTTTTTCGGACAAAAGGTCCCTGACCTTGTTCACCAGGCCTTCATCGGAAACAGGCCATAACTTATGGGTCTGCCCCTCCTCGTCCTGTTCCTTGATATCGAACAGGGGCTTGTTGACGGCGACGTGCTCGCGAAAAAGTTTTTTAAGGGCGGATTGCGGGTCGGAATAAACGGTAAAAATGGGGCTCAGGTTGGCTTCGACGCTTTTGATGAGGCTCAGGCGGTCTTCCTTGGGCGCCTTATGGGTATGTTCGTGGGGATAGACCGTCGTTTTCTGCCCCTCTTCATCCAGGCGCATGAGGGTCAACACACCCAGGCGCATCCTCGGCTTTCCATCCTGGATGAAACCCTGTTCATAAAAATAAAACGAGGGCTTTGGATCCTGCGTGAGAATGCCCCTGCGCAGCCATTCCTGCAAATAACCGGCCGCGCGGGTATACTTATTGTCTTTCTCGCTGTCCGCGCCGAAATCCTTGCCTAAAATCAAACGGATAATGTTATAGGAATGCTTCTGGTAGCAGTCTTCCTGCTTTTTGGGGCTAATGATATCGTAAGGCGGGCAAACGACAAGGCTGACATCTTCAACAACCGCAGGATTATAATGGATCCCAACAAAAGGTTCTATTCTCGCCATCGAAAAAGTAAGCCTCCTATCAGCCCGCCCAGGACATCCATAGCCCAATCCTTGATATCCGCTGTCCTGCCGGGCACAAAAGTCTGATGGAATTCATCGCTTAAGGCATATAACATTATCACAAAGACCGTGACAAGTAAAGCCTGAATTCTGCGCCTCGGAGGGGTTATGAAAGCCTGCGCGCGCATCAGAAGCAGGCCCAAAGGAATATATTCCAGCAGGTGAGCAATCTTGTCCAGGCCGGAAACCGTCTGAGGGAAACTTCTGGAAGGTATGGAAGACAGGGCGAATATAAAAGAAGCGTAACATCCTGCCGTCACCCAGGATAAGGCAACTGCCGTTGAACGCTTCATGATGGATCTCCGTAAAAATCCCGGAATTCCCCGGCATTCTCCGGGGAAAAGAGGTCATGGGATAAGACTGAATCGATGGGAATCCGCTTCACTTGCCGCCCGGACAGGAAGAACAACCCGGCTTGCTTCCCGCGGAAGGACAGGAGGATGGCGCGGCACCTTTGCGGTAATCCGTGGCATAGAAACCGGACCCCTTAAAAATGATCCCGGATCCGGAACTGATCAATCTTTTGGCCTTGGGCTTATGGCATTGCGGGCAATTCTTAAGAGGCTCAGCGGTGATAGACTGAGATTTCTCAAAACGATGGCCGCAGGCCTTGCATTCATATTCATACGTTGGCATTTGCTTCTCCTTAATTCAGTTCTCAATAACCGAACACGGGTTTGATTTATTGCAGGTTAGTTCCTGGTTATTGTTTGATGATTGTATCCTGGAGCCTGGTTATTTCTATTTATATTTCTATATTCCTTACCCTCGCGAATTCTTCGATCAATTTCTTCTGGGCGGCCGTCAGCCCTTGAGGAATATCGATGATCACGCGCACCAGTTCATCCCCCTTAGACCTGGAGTGCAGATCAGGCGCGCCCTTGTCCCTGACGCGGAAGGTTTTCCCCGACTGGGTCCCTGCCGGGATCTTCATCCTGACTTGCCCGTAAAGGGTCGGGACATCGATTTCCGCGCCCAGGATGGCCTGGGCCACATCGATATGGACTTCGCAGAGGATATTGTTGTCCCGCCGCTCATAAAGATGGTGCGGCTTGACGTGGACCGCGACAAATAAATCTCCCTTGCCGCCTTCCCCTTCTTCCCCTTCTCCCCGGACACGAAGCTGGGAGCCCGTGTCCACTCCGGCGGGAATCTTCACGGATATCTTGCGGGGCGTCTTCACGCGGCCCTGGCCTGAACATTCCGGGCAAGGCGAGGTGATGACGCGCCCCTCTCCCCCGCACTTCGAACAGGTCTGGGTCAGGTGAAAAAACCCCTGCGACACCGTCACCTGTCCTTCGCCCCGGCAATAAGGGCACGTGGTCTTTTTGCTGCCGGGTTTCGCCCCTGAGCCTTTGCAGGCCGGACAGGACTCATAGCGGGTGATCTGAAAGGTTTTTTCCACGCCGAAAACAGCCTCTTCCAGCGTGATCTCGACGGCTATCTGGAGGTCCCGGCCCCTGCGGACGCGACGCCCGCGCTGGCCTCCACCGCCGAAAACAGAATGTCCTCCTCCGAATAACTCTTCAAAAATTCCAGCTCCGCCTCCGCCGAAATGAACGCCTCCGCCGCCGCCTCCCGCGAAAAGCTCTTCAAAGATGCTGGAAAAATCAGCCCCTTTAAAGATGTCCTCGGTGGAATAGCGCTGGTCGATGCCGGCATGGCCGTATTGATCGTAAAGGCCGCGTTTTTTCTCGTCTGAGAGCACGGCATAGGCTTCCGAGATCTCCTTGAATTTTTCCTCGGCGTCTTTTTTCTGTTCCGCGGGGACCCTGTCGGGATGATGCTTCATGGCCAGCATCCGGTACGCCTTCTTGATCTCATCGATCGTCGCGGATTTGCTGACTCCCAGGATCTCGTAATAATCGCGTTGTGTCGTCATGCTTATTTAAAGTGACAAGGCGTCATCTTGACCGCTTATTTGCCGTCTTCTTCCTTATATTCCGCGTCGATGATGTCGTCTTTTCCGCCCGCGGCCTTCTTGCCTTCGTCTTCCCCGGGCTGCTGCTCCTGGGCGGCTTCAGGGCCGGGTTTGGCTTCCTGCTGCTGCTTCTGGGCGGAAGCCTTATAGATGGCCTCGGCCAGCTTATGGGAAGCCTGCGTCAGCTCTTCGATGCCTTTTTTGATGCTGCCGGTATCCTTGCCCTTGACCGCCTCTTTCAGGCCGGCGAGTTTGTCCTCGATCGCCTTCTTCTCATCCGCGGAAACCTTGTCCCCGTATTCCTTGAGGGATTTCTCCGTGGCATAGATAAGGGTATCGGCCTGATTGCGCGCCTCGACTTCCTCTTTCTTCTTTTCATCTTCCCCGGCGAACTTTTCCGCCTCCTTGACCATCTTGTCGATGTCTTCCTTGGAAAGTTTATGAGGAGCCGTGATGCGGATAGACTGTTCTTTTCCAGTGCCTAAGTCCTTGGCATTGACGTGAACGATCCCGTTGGCGTCGATATCAAAGGTGACCTCGACCTGAGGCACGCCGCGCGGCGCCGGTGGAATGCCGACCAAGTCAAAACGGCCCAATTCCGTGTTGTCCGCGGCCAAGGGGCGTTCGCCCTGAAGCACGCGCACGGTAACGGCCGTCTGATTGTCCGCGGCCGTGGAAAAGATCTGGCTCTTCTTGGTCGGAATGGTGGTATTTCTTTCGATGAGCTTCGTGAAAACGCCTCCCATGGTCTCAATCCCCAAGGACAGGGGCGTGACGTCCAGGAGAAGGACATCCTTGATATCGCCTTTGATGATGGCCGCCTGGACTGAAGCGCCCAGGGCGACGCATTCCATCGGGTCCACTCCGCGCTCGATCTTTTTGCCGACAAAATCCTCGACAAACTTCTGCACGATAGGCATGCGCGTAGGCCCGCCCACCATGATGATCTTATGAATATCGGAAGATTTGACCTTGGCGTCCTGGAGGGCCTTCTCCAGGGGGCCGCGGCATCTGTCGATAATGGGAGCGACCATTTCCTCAAGCTTGGCCCGCGTGATATTCATGGTCAAATGTTTCGGCCCGGTGTTGTCCGCCGTGATAAACGGCAGGTTGATATCCGTCGTCAGCGTGCTGGACAGTTCGATCTTGGCTTTTTCGGCCGCCTCGCGGATCCTCTGGACCGCCATCTTGTCATTTTTGACATCGATGCCCGAATCCTTCTTGAATTCTCCGGCGATATAATCGATAAGGGAATTGTCCATATCCGTGCCGCCCAGGTGCGTGTCGCCGTGGGTGGACTTGACCTCGAAAACGCCCTCCGCCATTTCCATGACGGTCACGTCCAGGGTCCCTCCGCCCAAATCGAACACGAGGATCTTCTGTTCCTTGCCGGCCTTGTCCAGGCCGTAGGCCAGGCACGCGGCCGTGGGCTCGTTGATGATGCGCAGGACTTTCAGTCCGGCGATCTCTCCGGCGTCTTTGGTCGCCTGTCTCTGGTTATCGTCAAAATACGCCGGGCAGGTGATAACGGCTTCATTCACCGGTTCTCCCAGATAGCTCTCGGCGTCCTGTTTGATCTTCTGAAGGATAAAAGCGGAAATCTGCTGAGGGGTATATTCCTTGCCATAAACCCTGAATTTATGGTCCGTGCCCATCTTTCGCTTGGCCGCCATAATCGTTCCTTCGGGATTGATGGCCGCCTGCCTGCGGGCCGGTTCTCCGACCAGGCGCTGACCGTCCTTGGTAAAGGCGACATAAGACGGAAAGGCCTTGCCTCCGCCCACGGTGGTCCCTTCGGCCGATGGGATAATGACGGGCCTGTTGCCCTCCATGACGGCCGCCGCGGAATTGGATGTTCCCAGATCGATTCCTATGACTTTTGCCATAACACTCCTCCTTGAAAGCCTCCGGATGAAACCGGAGCCCGAATCCTATTTGTTCTCTATTCGTTTAGCCACGCGCACCTTGGACGTGCGCAGAACGCGATCGTTCATCCTGTAACCCTTTTGCAATTCCTCGATCACCTCGCCGTCCTGGTGCTCAGGCGACGGCGTCTGCATCAGGGCCTCGTGCACGTTCGGATCAAATTTTTTCCCTTTGGCCTCAATGGGCGAAACCCCGCGCTTTTTGAGAAGCTCATAGAGGTGGGCCAGGATCATCTCGATGCCTTTTAAGAACGCGTCAAAATTTTCCTGCTTTTTCTCGGCCGCCTCAACCGAGCGCTCCAGGTCATCCAGGATCCCCAAAAGCTCGGCGATGATATCTTCGTGGGCGAATTTCAGGAATTCCTGCTTGTCGCGCTCAAGGCGCTTGCGCGTGTTGTCAAAGTCAGCCTGCTGGCGCAAAAGCCTATCCCAGGTCTCCTGGGCTTTCTGGCCCTCTGCCTTGAGCTTTTCATATTCCGCCCTGTCCAGGACAACCTTATCTTCAGGCAAAGGCGCGCCCTGCGGCTTTTCCTCAGGCTTGTTCAAAGGCTCTTTTTTATGATTATTCTTGTGCGGGTCCATGGATTTTTCAAGAGGCGCTAAGCCGCGGGGCCTACCAGAACCTTTCGATATTACGCGAAATGGCTTCTGAAACATATTCCATAAAAGGGATCACCTGTTCATAAGCCATTCTCTTGGGTCCGATCAGGGCCAGGCGGCCCGACCGCTTGCTCTTGCCTTCATAGCGCGAAACCACCACGCTGCAATGCTCCATCTCGGGGCAATTCGTCTCTTTTCCAATATAGACCCTGGTCTGCTCGGGAAAATTGCGGTTGATGAGGTCGATCAACTCTTCCTTTTTCTCCAGGGCGTCAAGGATCATGCGCATCTGATGGGTATCGGAAAATTCCGGATGTTCCAGCAGATACCGCATGCCGCGCGCGTAGGTCCTTTCCCCTTCTCCCCCGCAGAAATAGACCAGGCTCGTGTAATGCGTGAAATCCGACATCATCCTGCCGGTTTCCTCGAATAAATCATCCAGCTCCCGCACCTTCAGTTCATAGATCTTGTCGATGAACTCCATTTCCCGCGCGGTGAGTTTCTGTTTTTTCATCAAGGCGTTGATATAAAGCCTGTAACCCTCATCCGTGGGAATACGGCCGGCGGACGTGTGCGGATGCGTCATCAAACCCAGGCCCTCGAGTTCACAGAACACATGGCGGACGCTGGCTGAACTTAACGCCAGCTTCTTTTTTTTGCGCAGGGAATCCGAAGAAACCGGGCTCGCGGAATTCAGGTAAACTTCGATGGAAGCCAGGAGGATGTCTTTTTTCCTGGCGTCATGGTCTGTTATTCTCGGCATCTGATTATTGTCTCCAGCGGGGATTTTCAAAATGCAAAGGCCGTAACGCCGCTTTCTCCAAAACTCCCCTTACCTAGATAAACACTCTTTGACTTTGAATTTAGCACTCATCAAATCAGACTGCTAAAATCAAAATGTTACCATAAAAACCTGCTTTGTCAAGGTTCAAAAACAGCCAAAAACCCAACATAAGAAACAGCAGGTATTTACCGCACTTTACGCCGTTTTTCCTTGGTCATTTTGGCCTTGTGCTTTTCTATCTGGCGGGAAAGATCCAGAAAAGCGGCATTAATGGCTGAGGAGTAATCCATGCCCCGTTCGCGGCAATGGATGGCGCCTGACGGAAGGAACAGGCTGACAGAAGCGAAAAATTCGTCTTTCTTGTGAGGGTTTTTGTCCAGGACCCCGTGCACATAGACCAGTTCATCGCTGAACCTTTTCAAATGTTTGGCGACCTTGACGGCTTTTTGTTCGAAGCATTCCTTGTAAGCCGGGTTTTCCTCAAGATGGTTGACCGAAAACGTTATTTTCATTTCACCTCTCCGCTTTAAACTCAAGTTGGTCTTTTTTCAGGCCCACATGGATCTTGTCGTTCTCCCTGAACTCCCCTTTTAACAGGCCGAGGGCAATGGGGTCCTGCACCTCTTTCTGGATCAGCCGCTTTAAAGGGCGCGCCCCGTACACGGCGTCATATCCCTTTTTAGCCAAAAACATCTTAGCATCTTTGCCCACTGAAATCAAAATATGCTTGTCCCGGATCCTCGCCTGGAGCTCCTTGAGCTGAATATCGACGATGGGCAGGATGTCGGCTTCCCCCAGGGAATTGAAGATCACGATCTCATCGACCCTGTTCAGGAATTCCGGCCTGAAATGCTCTTTTAAGGCCAGATGGATTTTTTCGCGCACCGCCTTTTTGTCCTTTTCCTCGCCGATCAATTCCGTGCCGATGTTTGACGTCATGATGACCAGCGTGTTCCTGAAATTGACCACGCGGCCCTGGCCGTCCGTCAGCCGGCCGTCATCCAAAATCTGCAAAAGCACATTGAAAACTTCCGGATGCGCCTTTTCGATCTCGTCAAAAAGGATCACGCTATAGGGCCTGCGCCGCACGCGCTCGGTCAGCTGGCCGCCCTCCTCGTATCCGACGTATCCCGGAGGCGCGCCGATCAGCCTGGCAACCGAATGCTTTTCCATATATTCGGACATATCAATGCGCGTCAGGGCATTCTCGTCATCGAATAAGAACCAGGCCAGCGTCTTGGCAAGCTCTGTCTTGCCCACGCCTGTCGGCCCGATAAAAATAAACGACCCCAGCGGTTTTTTCTGGTCGCTCAATCCCGTGCGGGAACGGCGGATGCAGTCGGACACCAGCCCTAAGGCTTCATCCTGACCTACCACCCGCTCCTTAAGCCTCTGCTCCATTTCCAGGAGTTTATGCGTCTCGCCTTCCATGAGCCTGGACAAAGGAATGCCCGTCCACTTGGAAACGACCCTGGCCACGTCCTCCTCATCCACCTCTTCCTTAAGCATGGCCTTTTCCTTCTGCAGTTCGGCCAGCTCCTGGTTGGAGGCCTCAAGTTTCTTCTGCAGATCGGCCAGCACGCCGTAGCGGATCTGCGCCACCTGGTCCAGATCGCCTGAGCGCTCCGCCTTTTTCTCCTGGGCCCTGGCCTCTTCGATCTGGGTCTTGATCGCGCGGATCGCGTTGATGCCTTTCTTCTCCTTAAGCCAGTGCGCCGTCAACGCGTCTTCCTGTTTCTGAAGCTCTTTGATCTCCTGCTCGATCTTCTCCAGCCTCTCCAAAGAAGGCTTGTCTTTTTCTCTTTTTAAAGCCTGCCGTTCGATCTCAAGCTGCGTTTTGCGGCGCTTGGCCTCATCGAGCTCCTGCGGAAGGCTGTCGATTTCGATGCGAAGCCTGGAGGCCGCCTCATCGATCAAATCAATGGCCTTATCGGGGAGAAAGCGCTCGGTGATGTAGCGGCCGGAAAGCTCGGCCGCGGCCAAAAGGGCCGCGTCTTTTATGCGCACGCCGTGGTGCACCTCATAACGCTCTTTCAGGCCGCGCAGAATGGCGATGGTATCCTCCACCGAAGGCTCACCGATATAAACCGGCTGAAAACGCCGTTCCAGGGCCTTGTCCTTCTCGATATACTTGCGGAATTCATCCAGCGTCGTCGCGCCGATGCATCTCAATTCCCCCCGGGCGAGAGCCGGCTTGAGCATATTGGAGGCGTCAATCGCGCCTTCAGCCCCTCCGGCGCCGACAATGGTATGGAGCTCGTCGATAAACACAATGATCTGCCCTTCTTTGGACTGGATTTCCTTCAGGACCGCCTTAAGCCTGTCCTCAAATTCTCCGCGGAATTTGGAACCCGCGACCATCGCGCCGATATCCAGGCCGATGATCTTCTTGTTCTTCAGGCCCTCCGGCACATCGCCCTGCGTGATACGCTGGGCCAGGCCTTCCACAATGGCGGTCTTGCCTGTGCCGGGGTCTCCGATCAGAACAGGGTTGTTCTTTGTCCTGCGGCTCAGGACCTGGACTACGCGGCGGATTTCCTCATCCCGTCCGATGACCGGGTCCAGTTTCCCGCGCGACGCCATCTCCGTCAGATCGCGGCCGTATTTTTCCAAAGGCTGGAATTTTTCTTCCGGGTTCTCATCCGTAATATGCTGGCTCCCCCGCACGTCTTTTAAGGCGTTGAGAAAACCCTCCCTGTCGATCCCGGCGTTTTTCAAAAGCCCCTTCAATTTCCTGTCGGTTTCCAGGCACCCCAAAAACAGATGTTCGACGGAAATATAGCTGTCTTTCAGCAGTTCCATATCCTTTTTGGCCTTCTCGAAGGCGGCCGTCAGTTCCTGGGCAAAATAGGCCTCCCGGCCGCCCTGCACCTGATAATACGACTCCAGGCTCTCTTCGAGCTTCTGGATCAAAGGATAAACAGGCTTGCCCATCTTCTCAATGGCCAGAGGGACAACGCCGTCGCGCTGGCGCAAAAGGCTTAAAACCAGATGAGCGCAATCCACCTGCTGATGGCCGCGCTCACGGGCCTCAGAGGCCGCCTGTTCAATGGCTTCCCGCGCCTTGACTGTGAATTGTTCAAGATTCATAACCTTTTAACCTCCCGCCTGCCGCTCTTTTCTTTTTAGCAGTCGCCGCCGGCAAGCGCTAAAAACGCGGCAAAAAAATTTTAACGTTCGCCGGTCTACCTATTCCCCGGGCCCCATCTCCAGAATAATTTTTATTCCCCTAATGTTGACGCCCTTCTCATCCATCAGGTAATGAATATACTCCAGGCGACGGATATCTTTCATGGAATAAAAACGGATCTTCTTGAATTTTCTTTTCGGCCGGATGAGCCCTTCTTTCTCCAGGGCGCGCAGGGTCCATTCGGGCATGCGCAAAAGCTGGCTGACAATGCCGATGGCATAGACCGCGTCCGTCTCGGTGATCGTGACTTTTCTTTTCATGGCAATGGCCCTTATAAAGGAAATTTAACACATCTGAAATTTTTTGTCAAGTCATCTAACTAAAAATCCCAGGAGTCCTGTTTACGCGCGGGAGGATTCAGACGGCGAAGCCTTTGAGTTTTTCCGCTGTCAGCGCCGGAAGCAGGGCCGTCAGCCGGATGCCGTCATTGTCATAGGAGATGTCTTTAACCTTGCCCTGGGAATAGATGACATCCAGGACATCCATCCTCGAAAGCGGCAGAAACAGCCGGATTTCGTGGGAATAACCCGACAGGGCGCGCTCGATATGGCGGACCAGCCCATCGAGATTCACGCCTTTGAGCGCGGAAATCGGCACGGCCCCGGGATAGCGCTTCTCAAACGTCACAAGCCGCTCAGGGACTTCCAGGATATCCGTCTTGTTTAAGGCCAAAACCGTTTTTTTGTCGTGCGCCCCTAATTCCTCCAGCACGCGCCCGACGGCTTCATAGTGATCGGCCGCGTAAGAGGAACTCACATCCAGAACGTGGACCAGAAGGTCGGCCTGGATCACTTCCTCAAGGGTCGCTTTAAACGCTTCGATGAGGCGGTGAGGCAGGCCGCGGATAAATCCGACGGTATCCGACAGGATGACTTTCTGTTTATTGGGAAGCGTTAAAACACGCGACAAAGGGTCTAAGGTCGTAAAAAGACCGGGGTTGATGGGCTGGCGGCTGCCTGTCAAGACATTGAACAGCGTGGATTTTCCCGCGCTGGTATAGCCGATAAAAACAACGGCCGGAAGAGAGGCTTCATCCCTGCGGCTCCTGAGCGCCTTGCGCCTGACGCTTAAATTTTTTAATTCCCCTTTGAGTTTCAGAACGCGCTCGCGGATGCGCCTGCGATCGACCTCCAGTTTCTGTTCACCGGGCCCTCTTGTGCCTATCCCGCCGCCCAGCCTCGAAAGCTCAACCCCCTTGCCGGAAAGCCTCGGCAGGCTGTATTCCAGCTGCGCCAGCTCGACCTGCGCCTTGCCCTCCGGGCTTCGCGCGTGCCTGGCGAAAATATCAAGGATCAGCTGCGTGCGGTCCACCACCTTGACAGCCAGAGTCTCTTCCAGGTTCTTATGCTGGGTGCCGGTCAAATCGTTGTTAAAAATAACGACATCGACCTCTTCCTGCTCGACGATATCGGCCAGTTCCTTGGCCTTGCCCTCCCCCACATAAAGGTCAGGGCTGATCTTGGGGCGGCGGCAAAGTTCTTCCTCCACGATCTCGGCGCCGACAGTCAGGGCCAGTTCTTTAAGCTCGCGCTGCCTCTCCAGGATGTCCTCATCCCTTTTTTCAAAATCCAGTTTTACGGTGATCAAAAAAGCGCGTTCCATCCGTGTCCTCACCTAATGACTATCTGCAACCCTAACACCTAAATCATTCTTCATTCTTAACTGTTTTTACGTCCCAACGTCCTCACGTCCCACGTCCTCACGGTCATCGTCCCTCGTGTCTTCGTCCTTCGTCCCTCGGATTTCCGAATTGGACCGCAGGCCGTCGCGGCCGAGGACCTTCGCCTGCATGCGTGACTCTGCACAAAAACAAAAGATTCAGGTTTGAGCGGAACAAAGTGAAGCGATTCCTTTTTCTTCACCTTTCTCTCAGGATATGCCCGCCCTTTATAAAGCTGTGGCTAAGACTTTTTGAGCGAATTGGACCGCAGGCCGTCGCGGCCGAGGACCAGCTGAGCGAAAAAAGGCTTAGGCACAGCTTGTCTCGAATTAGACCGCAGGCCGTGCCGAGGACCTTCGCCTGCAGGCGAAGAGCGAAAAAAGACTTAGGTGCAGCTTGGGACCTTTTCAGAAAGCCTGCACGCAATAACCTTTGCTATTGCTTGCGCGGGCATATCCGTCCCCACATCAATCCATTCAATCCCCGGTTCAGCGCGAAACCAGGTCAACTGACGTTTGGCCAGGCGCCGAGAATTGCGTTTCATCAGGCCGATTGCTTCCTCAAGGCCATAGCGCCCTTCAAAAAATCCTTGTATCTCCTTCAAGCCGATACACTGGGAAGCGCTCCGGCTCAAACGGGTTTTCAAAAGCCGGCGGACTTCATCCAGCAAGCCTGAGGCCATCATGTCATCAACCCGCCTGTCTATGCGCTCATAAAGGTCTTCCCTGCTCCGCCTGAGGCCGAACACGCGCGCGTCATAACCCTGCGCCAGGCCTTTGCCCTGTTTTCTGAGCTCTGAGATCGGCTTTTGGGTGGTCTCGTAAACCTCAAGGGCGCGCAGGATACGCCTGGAATCCCGCGGATGAATCCGCGCGGCTGCCTCAGGGTCCACCCGGGCCAGGCGTTCATGGAGGGCGTCGCTTCCTTCTTTTTCCAGAGTTTTTAACAACTGCTCGCGCGCGGCGTCCGACCGGCCGCCTTTTTCAAAAATGCCGTGGATCAAAGAACGGACATAAAGCCCGGTGCCGCCGACGACCACGGGAATTTTCTTCTTTTTCACGATGAGAGAAACAGCCCTGGAGGCGGCCCGGCAATAGGCGGCGACATTGAATTCCCGGAAAGGCGGGACGATATCCAGCAAGTGATAGGGTTTTTTTGAACGAATCGCCCGGGGGAGCTTGTCGGTGATGATATCCATGCCCTTATAGACCTGCATGGAATCCGCGGAAAGGAATTCACAGGGCATAAGGCCGGCCAAAGCAAGGCCGGCTTCCGTCTTTCCTGAGCCCGTGGGCCCCGCGATAAAAATGACCAGAGGCCTTTTCATGGTTGGCGCGGCGGCATTCTCCTTGATTTTTTTAAGATTATTCCAGGGGGAAGATCTTGGCGAAATACCCGTCTTTCTGCAATTGCCTTTTGACGACTTCGGCCTCTTCCTCGGTCTGGAAACGGCCGATGCGGATGCGGCAGAGTTTTTTCCCGGAAAGCATGCAAAGAACGGAATAGACGTTATACCCTTTGTCCTTGAGGCGTTTGATGAACTTCTCGGCGTTCTCAAAATTCGTGAAAGCGCCGACCTGGACCGTGAAATAGGCGTCATGGACGGTGAGCCTGCGGCTGTCTTTGGCTTCAAAGGAAAGGGGGAAATCTTTCTGGAGCCGGTCATAGAACTTGCGGAAAAGCTCCTCATTGCCCTGTTTCAGATAGATCTCGGCCAGCCGGAAATACAAAGTCGCCCTCCTCTTCTTCGAAGGGTCCAGCCTCAGGAATTCCTCGTAAATCTTCAACGCCGCGGAAAAATTCTCCTGCAGAAATTCGATATCGCCCAAGCCCAGATAGGCGTCCTCATAATACGCCGAACCCTTATACTGTTCGGTCACCACCTTGAAATTCTTTTTCGCGGTGAAGAAATCAAAGAGGTTGACGTAACTGGCCCCTGCCAGATAATTGGCCTCGGAAACCACCTCCGGCTTGTCCGGGTGCGTCTTGATGGCCAGGCCGCATTCATCAATCGCCTGGACATACTGTTTCTGGAGAAAAAAGAGATGGGCCCGTTCAAGCGGATTTTCAGCAGCCCAAACCGTAGCCGCGGGAAAAAAACAAACAAGGAAAAAAATCGTTTTTTTCAGCATCTTTGATCTTGCAGCCTTTAAAATCCAGGTTTTAGGGTTTAGTGTTTTTTAAGTTTGGATATCTTCTTCTGCAATTCCAATAATTGGAAATGTCTTTGTTCTTTGACAGCCTGCGGCACGTCATCCGGAAACTCGGCAGCCTTGGTGCCCGGCCTGACGGAATATTTGAAGATAAAGGCAGAGTCGAATTTGACCTTCTCCGCCAGTTCGCAGGTCTTCCTGAAATCATCCTCGTCTTCGGTGGGAAAACCGACGATGAAATCCGAACTCACTTCCCCATTATATACAATCGAGCGATAGAGGTCTACAAGTTCGAGGTATTTTTTGACGCTATAGCCTCGGTTCATCATGGTAAGAACCCTGTCTGAGCCGGATTGCGCGGGCATATGCAGGCTTCTTTTGATCACAGGGATATCCCTCATGGCTTCAAACAGCCGGCGGGAAACATCTTTGGGATGAGAAGTCACAAAAGAAAGGGATTTCAAGCCCTTCACCCCTGAAACCCGCTCCAGCAGACTGACAAAGTCCATGCCCTGTTCCCCGAGGCCTGAATTGTAGCTGTTTACATTCTGTCCGAGCAATGTCACGTGCGGGATGCCCGATGAAACAGCCTCCTCAACCTCCCTGACGATCTCTTCCTGGGGCCTGTGACGCAACCGGCCGCGGACATAAGGCACCACGCAATAGGAACAGTAGTTATCACAGCCCTCGGAAATAACGACATAGGCGTGGTCTTTTTTCTCGTAAAACCCCGTGTGATAGATCTCTTCGCGGCGCTTGCGCTCTGCAACGCCCAGAATGCCGCTGCCCTGTTTTTTGAGCGCTTCTTCAAGATAGAGCGCGATATTATCAATCTCGCTGGGGCCCACAACCATGTCAACAGCCGGGGCCTTTTTAAAGATCTCATCCTTGTAATTCTGCGCCATGCATCCGATGATGCCGATCAAAGGCCTGCGTTTTTTCCGGGACAAGACGCCGACAATTGACCAAACCCTGTGCTCGGCGTGTTCGCGCACAGAACACGTATTGAACAACACGACATCCGCTTCCTTGGCGTCATCCACCAGCTCATACCCTTGCGCCGAAAGCAGTCCCTTGATGACTTCCGAATCCCGAACATTCATTTGGCAACCGATGGTTCTAATATACACACTCCCCTTCTTGACTGTATTTTTTCCATAACCTCCTGATTCGTCAATGTGTTGCACTCTTTTAACACCTCCTCATACATTTGTTGAAATGGGTGGTATAGGCG
>JBAZMA010000005.1:0-116775 GCA_041649995.1 Candidatus Omnitrophota bacterium
CGAACTTTTTGATGCTTGATCATTCCCTCATAACCGCCAGAGGCGATTCGGGAATGCTCTTCGCAAAGTTCAGAGCACATTTTTCCAGAGGTTGATGGCTCCGAACTTTTTGATGCTTGATCATTCCCTCATAACCGCCAGAGGCGATTCGGGAATGCTCTTCGCAAAGTTCAGAGCACATTTTTCCAGAGGAAAAATGTGGGCGCAGAAGGACTTGAACCTTCGACCTCTGCCATGTGAGGGCAGCACTCTAACCAGCTGAGCTATGCGCCCGAAATTTGTGAAACAGATGATATGAGAAATGATTCGCTTAAAAAGGGCGTTCTTCGTCTCATGGATCGTTATCATGGGCCCAGGAGGACTCGAACCTCCGACCAAGTGATTATGAGTCACCTGCTCTAACCGACTGAGCTATGGGCCCCAGATCTCTCTGTCTTCAAAGAGAAAAAATCGAGTCCTGTTCGTGTCCTTTCCATGGATCCAAGAACCTTGGCCCTGCAGCATCGGCCACGGCTGAGAAGTCTTTGATTCACCGTTTAGCCAAAGGCAGGGAAAATAACATAAATCCAGACAAATATTATATATACAGCTTGTAAATAAATCAACTTTTTTATTGTCTAAAGGATCGTGAAGGGGTCGGGCGGGCATATTTCGAAATGAGTCAGGCGCGGCAGGGCATCTCTTGACTATGGATCCGGTCCTATCCCCTCTCCCTATAAAAAGATACGGCAATCCCCTCGTTTGATACAGAGAAGCGAGATTGCCGTAAACTAGAAGTCAGGATTGTCTTTCGAAAAAGAGAATAGTCAGGACTTGAGGTTGCGTCTTAAGAACTGGGCCATCATTTCCTGGTTTTTTAAGGGCATAAAACTGAAGAAGGCCCCTGTTTCATAGAGGGACTTGTTGCCGTTGCTCCAGCTGGCTTCTACCAGGTGAGAAGGGTCGGAGCGGATGATCTCCACAACGCCGGTAACATATCGGTAGTTGTCTAAATGGATATTGATGGCCAGCTCAGATCCCGGAGGCATGGGTACGGGTGTTTCAAAAAGGACGCCGCTCATGCTGATGTTTTTGATCTCGGTTTTAACAAAATTGGGATAGACATAGTACTCCGCGTCAAGCTTGATAGGGACCCTCTTGTAGCGGCGGCGGTTCAGTCCGGCGTAAAGGCCGTTGCTGATCTCGCGTTCCATGAGATTGTCGCGCAGGACCACGTCATCCCTGAATTTATCGAGTTCGAATTCTTTAAACATCGCGCCGTAGTATTTCTGGATCCCCTGGCTGATTTCGGCGCGCGTGCTGACCAGCACGACGATCTCGCAGCGGCTGATCTGGCGGATCAGTTCGATGACCCCTTTGTTCAGAGGGTCAGCCATGGCGGTGGTCAGGAGTTTGTCGTGTTTTTCTATGGGGAGAACGCAGAAATCGCAGGCGCATTCAAAGGGAATGCTGGCCAGGGCATCATCCGTAATTGTATAGGCGGACAGGGGGATATAAGAATAGCCGAATTCACAGGTTAAATGCGTTGTGATATCGGCATCAGTAACGTAACCCAATTCGATCAACCGCTGACTTAAGTAGCCCCCCTTGACCTTTTGCTGCTCAAAGGCCTCTTTCAACTGTTCGGTTGTCAACAGTTGTTTTTCCAGCAATGAGGCGCCTAATTCCATGTCTGCGGTGATTTTTGGAAACATAATTTTCTGTCTCCTGATTCAACTGACAAAACGATACTTCCCCCCCTTTTGAAGAAGCTTAAATTCGTCCATTTAAAGTATAACACGAAGGTGGGATAATTAAAAGTAAATACAAACGTTTAACAAATGATAGATTTATAAATAACTATTTTTCAATATGTTATAAACTTTTAAAATTGCAGAAATAGGTTTAACAGCAGGGAAATGATGAGCAGGGAGTTGAAATACAGGGCTATTTTTGAGGCAATCGCGTCAGCGGCGAGGGGTATTTTTTCGTTGATCTTGTGTGAGATTTTTTTAGCTAAAGGCAGTGAAATGAGCGTTAACAGGGCTGTCGGTCTGACCAGGCCGGTAAAAACATAAAGGATAATGATGAGATAAGGCAGAAAAGTCAGGCAGAGGAAAAGGTTTTTTCCGGCAGAAATGGAAATGGAAGTTGCCAGAGTGCGTATTCCTTTGGCTGAATCAAATCCCCTGTCCCGGAGATTGTTGGCAAACAGGACAAGGGCCACCAAAAGGCCCGTGGGAATAGACAAAAACAGAACGTTCCATGATAAGTGGCGCGTTTGAACAGCATATCCCCCTTCCATAAGCAGCGGGCCGAAAGCCAGAAAAACAGCCATTTCCCCCAAGGCTGTGTATTTGAGGTTTTTCTGGGGATGGGCCGTGTAAAAAAAATTCAACGCGACCGCGGCCAAGAGGATCGGCCAGATCCAGACACAGCGTTTGAAGGCCAGGCAGGAGCCGGTGATGAGCGCAAGGGCCAGAAGGCCGATGGAAAGTTTCAGGAGTGTTTGCGGCCGGATAAGCCCCTGGAAGATTCCGTGAGGCCTGTAGAGAACAGTGGGCGACTGCGGCGTATCGATGCCGTGCTTGAAGTCAAAATAATCGTTAAAGGCATTGGCTGAGGCATGGAATGCGCAGGCGCCGAACAAAGATGCCCCGTAGAGGCCGATGGAAACGGTCGTGTGCTCAAGGGCGGCAGCGGTGCCCAGCGTGACGGCTGTCAGGCTTATGGGAAAAGACCATCCGCGCGTTATTAGAAAAAGCTGTTGCAGGGCCTTCATGATGACCTTCGATTATTTTTTTTCTGAGCCGGGGTTTCGCAGAATCTTCGGCGGCGGGCTCCAGGGGTCTATTTTCTGGGAAAGATAATCTTCGTTGAGGATCTTGGCCCGCAGGACTTCCTCAAAATATTCTTTGCTGTTAAACTGGCTGCTCAATTCGACGATCAGCAGCCAAACGCCGCCGATAACGAGGAGTTCGCTTAAGAATAGCCATGGATAGGAAGAGCTCATGGGAGTTTGGGTTGAAGGACGAGCTGTCTGAGAGGTTTGCGGCAGCTTTTTGCCCTGGCCTTGGCGGCGCGGTTTGGCCTGCCCAGGGCGATAACAGCCAAAAGTTCAAGATCCGAGTCCAGCCTCAGAAAGGCGCAGACTTCCTTTTTTTTATTGAGGATCTCTCCGAGCCAGCAGCTGCCAAGATTCAGCGAGGACGCCTCCAGAAGCATGTTCTGGGCGCAGGCGCCGGAGGCCATAAGGTCTTTGTCCCTGTTGTAGGAATCCCCCGCGTCCATCAGGATCAGGATGACGGAGGCGGCTTTTCGGATGACCGAAGCGTACGCTGTAAAGCGCGACAGGGTCAGCTTTGATTCTTTATCGGAAAGGACAAGGAATCTCCAGGGTTGGTTATTCAACCCCGAAGGAGCCCAGCGGCCGGCTTCCAGGATGCGCGTAATATCGTCTTTTTTTAAAGGCGCGGGGTCAAAAGACCGCACAGACCGCCTATTTTTGATCACCCTTAACAGGTCCGTCATGGGGGCCTTCTTGCCTTCTGAAACGATCCGTTATTAATCGCGCTCGTGGGCCAGGGTCATATCAAGGAAAGACCTGAGTTTGCGGGAACGGGACGGGTGTCTGAGTTTGCGCAAGGCCTTGGCTTCGATCTGCCGGACGCGTTCGCGGGTGACCTTAAAGACGGTCCCGACTTCCTCAAGGGTTTTGGGAGAGCCGTCCGAAAGCCCGAATCGCAGCATCAGGATTTTCTTCTCCCTTTCCGTGAGGGTATTGAGCGCGGAATTCATTTCGTCTTTGAGCATCACGTGAACCGTGGCATTGGCCGGTGAAACAGCCCTTTTGTCCTCAATAAAATCCCCGAAATGGGTATCACCTTCGTCCCCGATGGGCGTTTGCAGGGATATGGGTTCCTGGGCGATCTTCAGGATATTTTTGATCTTGTCCTGCGGCATGTGCATCGATTTGGCGATTTCTTCCGGCGAAGGTTCCCGTCCGTATTCCTGAACGAAGATCCTGGATATGCGGATGATCTTGTTGATCGTCTCGGTCATGTGGACCGGAATGCGGATGGTCCTGGCCTGGTCGGCGATGGAACGCGTGATCGCCTGGCGGATCCACCAGGTGGCGTAGGTGGAAAATTTATAGCCTCTCTTGTATTCGAATTTTTCCACGGCCCGCATCAGTCCGATATTGCCTTCCTGGATGAGGTCCAGAAAAGACAGACCGCGGTTCGTGTAACGCTTGGCGATGCTGACGACCAGCCTCAGGTTGGCTTCCACCAGCGCCTTTTTGGCCCTCTGAAAGCGCGTGTGACGGAGCTTGATCAATTTCAGCTGTCCCTTGAATTTCAGGGGCGGCATGCCCATGGACCGCAGGACCTTGTTCTTTTTTTGCAGGATCGCCTTGGATTCGTTTCTGGCCTTGCGTTCACGGGCGCGCTTCAATTCCCGGTCCGCGGCATCAGAGGCCTTGGAGATGTTCGTCATCGTCTGGACGATGTCCTCTAAGGCCGGGGTGGCCAGGTTCAAATCGACGAGTAAGGCGGCCGCCGTATCGTCCTTTTTGGTCCGGCTCAGTTTTTTAAGGATCTGCGAGAATTTTTTGAGGGTTTTTTCGCGCTTGATGGCGATATCTTCCTTGACGACATTTTCGATATGGATTTCGTTTGTCAGGACCTGCTGGATGAGCCGGATGATATCGTTCTTGACGAATTTTGAGGACAAAAGAAGCTGGCGGAAGTTATTCTCCGTTTCTTCGATCTTTTTGGCCAGACGCAGTTCTTCCTCGCGCGACAAAAGCGAAATCCGCCCCATCTGTTTGAGATACATCTTGACGGGATCGTCCAAGGGCAGGAGTCTGTCCTCGATCTCGTCTAAGTCTTTGGGTTCTTCCGTTTTGGAGATATCCTCAAGCTTTTCTTCGGTCAATTCGTTGTCAACGATCTGGATATCTTCGTCGTTGAGCATCTCAAAGACTTCATCGATGTCGTCGCTGGATACGATATCTTCGGGAAGGACGTCATTGACCTCGTCGTACGTCAGGTATCCCTTTTTCTTTCCCAGCGCGATCAGCTTGTCGATGCTTTTTTTGATTACCGGTTTTTCCATGGATCAGACTCCTTTTCAGCCGCCATCCTGCGGTCGCTTTGCCGCGCAGGACGCGGTTTCATTGGACCTTTGTTTGATCAAATCATTGAATTCCATGAGGAGCCCCTGGAGGTCTTCTCCTGAATTCTGGGCCTGCTGGATCTGCTTTTGCAGTTCCTGGCAGCGATGCTGGATTTTGTCGCGTTTGAGCCGCCGGACACAGTCCTCGATAAGTTTTTCCTTATTGGGGCAGTTATGGATGTCCAGAGAAGCTAGTTCGGAAATGATGTTGATGGCCTCTTCATCGCCAAGGTAATGCATCAAAAGATGCGGTTTGCAGATCTTTCCCTTTTCAAAGAAATCGTAGATAAAGGCCACGATCTTTCGCAATTTTTCTTCCACAAAATCCGAAGGCTGGACCATTTCCCGGAGCCGGTCGATCAGATGGATTTCTTCGAGCATCAGCTTAACGAGCATCCGTTCGGTGATCGGAACTTCCGTCAGGCGCAGGTGCTCGATAGCCGAACTGTTTTGGGCCTCAGGAAGGCTGCTCCCTTTTTTCAGGGATTCGCCGGCTGTCTTGAGATCTTCCATCAGCGCGCGCTCATCGACCTGGAGGGCTTCGGCGGTCTTTTTGACGTATTCGGCCCTGGTCGTGGCTTGAAGGAAATGGTCGATCGTCGGCAGGATTTCCCGGACGATCCGGGATTTTCCCGTCGTGCTACGGCTGTCGTATTTGGCCAGCAGTCTGCCGAGCCGGTATTCAAAGACCGGCGAGGCCTCTTCGACCATCCGGACAAAAGCATCACGTCCGTGTTTGCGCGCGAATGAATCAGGGTCGTCTCCTTTGGGGAGTTCGGCGACGCGCACATCGACATCTTGGCCGATCAAAAGTTCCAGCGCCCTCATGGTCGCGAGCTCTCCGGCTAAATCCGCGTCGTAAAGCATGACCACGCGTTTTGTGTAGCGTTTGATCAGCCGGATCTGGTCTTCGGTCAGGGCCGTGCCCAGGGAAGCGACAATGTTTTTGACGCCCGTTTCAAAAGGCACAATCATGTCCAGGTATCCTTCGACGACAATGGCCTGGTCTTCCTGCCGGATAAAGTCCCTGGATAATTCAAACCCGAAGAGATTTTTGCCTTTTGTGTAGACAGGGGTTTCCGGAGAATTGATGTATTTGGGCGTGGCGTCATCCAGGACCCGGCCTCCGAAGGCGATCGTCCGGCCCTTGGAATCCGTGATCGGGAACATGATCCGGTTGCGGAAGCGGTCGTAGAGCCCTCCCTTGTCTTTGGCCACGGCCAGCCCGGATTTCTCAAGGAGCGAAAGCGGAATATTCTGTTTTTTTAAATGGCTCAGCAGGCCTTCCCATTCGTCGGGCGCGAACCCCAGCTTAAATTTCCGGGCGGTCTCCCTGGAGATGCCCCGGGACAGCAGGTAATTTCTGACTTTCTGCGCGCGCGGACTTGTGATGAGAAGATCGTGATAATAAGCGGCCGCTTTTTCGTAAACCGCCAGAAGCTGTTTTTTGAGATCGTCCTGGCGTTTTTGCCCGGGCGCGCCCTCAGGCTCAGGCAGCGGGATCCCGCACCTCTGCGCCACGGTTTCCAGGGCCTCCCGGAACCCCACCTTCTCATACTGCATGACAAAGGTGATGGCGTTGCCGCCCTGGCCGCAGCCGAAGCAATGAAAAATCTGTTTTTCCATGCTGACCATGAAGGACGCGGTCTTTTCGGCATGGAAAGGGCAGTTGGCCTTAAAGTTCCTCCCCGCTCTTTTCAGAGGGATATAGGAAGAAATGAGTTCAGCGATATTGCAGCGTTCCAGCACATCGCTGATCACGCTTTCAGCGTAGAGTCCCGGCATTATCTTTTGACTCTCGTGAATCCCGAACAGGCGCGGATGGTGACCGACGCGTCGCGTTCGATTTTGTCCAGGAGCAGGTTCATCCCGAGTGAATCCGAAGAGATGTGGCCCGCGATGATGACATTGATGTTCTTTCCCTGCAGTTTTTTGAAAAGTTCCTCGCTGGCATGCATGCCGATGATCGTTCCGACGCCGGCGGAGACCAGGGCATCGACGATGTCCTTGGGTCCTTCCGTCCCTCCTGTCATATCGACGAAGATCTTTCCGACCCTGTTTTGCGGCCGGCCGAACAGAAGTGTCGGGGGCGTGTTCCCTCTCGCGGATTCCCGGTATTCTTCTATCCCCAGGAGGATGTCCATGATCTCCTTGACGGTCCCGGGTTTTTTTCGTTCCAAAAGGCCTTGCAGATAAGACACGGCGTGATTATCCGCCGGACTGTGCGCGCACATGAAGGGGATATCGAGCAGCCGGGCCGCGCTGGAGGCGCGGTGATGATTGGCCCCGTGGATTCTCCGGCTGATCTCTTTTTGCCTGTCGGCGACCAGACCTTCGGCTACATTGACGGGCACGCCCAGGGTGTGATAAATATCGGCCTGCATATCCATGACCTCCGAAAGCCCGGCGAACGCGCAGCCCTGCGGATGATGGCTCAGGGCGAGGTCGATCTTCTGCTTTTTCGGGGAATCATTCAGGCGCTCGATCAACAGCAGTTCGGAGGTGTCGATATCAATGCCGGCCATAAGGGTCTTGATGTCCTTTTCAGGTCTGCCATGCAGAAGACGGCTGTCGTCATAAGGGTTCCAAAGCCTGTCTTTGTCAAAATATGTCTTTTCTCCCGCGGAAGCGGCCTCGTAGAGTTCTTTCGTTTTTTTCAGGTCACAACGGACAGCGTCGGGACCCCTCGGGTCGGCGTCTATGCCGCAAGAGATAATGAGTTCGTATAATTTTTTGAGTTTCATCTTCCTTGGACTCCTTTTCTCCTAAGATCAGCGTTCGAGGGCTTTGAACGGTTCGGGATTGAGATGGCCGGGGACAAACTTGGAAATCAGGCCTTCATAGCTGGCCTTATAAACGGCGGGCGCCATGGAGATGAGCTTGTGTCCGAACAGCGATGATTTCGCGCTGACTTCCAGATATTGGACCGTTGAAATCGTCATGATAAAAAGAGCGATGCTGGCCATCCAGAGGCCCCGGATGAAACCGATTCCCAGGCCTGCCCATTTGTCCAGCGTGTTTTTGGCTTCGACCTTCAGCAGGAGGAAAAACGATTCCCTGACGATCCTGACCAGAATAGTGATTACGGCCGTCAGGGCCGCGAAAACGAAGACATCGCCCGCATCCAGCGGCAAAGCGGGCAATTTTTGATTCAACATGTCGGAAAGAGGGGTCGTGTAGACGTGGAGGGCCGTTACGGTGACGATCCAGAGGCTGAAAATCTTGAAAAGCTCGACTCCGGTGCCGGTTTTAATGCCGATATAACAGGTTCGCAGGACCAGACCGATGATCAGGAAGTCGACCCAGTTTATCCCCACGAAATATTTTGTCAGCATAAATTATTGAACGGCAGGATATAAGAATAAATCCACAAGACCTTTTTAAAAATTTTTGAAAGTATAACATAGGAAGCCCCCGGTGTCAAGGTCAGCGGGCCTCAAGGGGAGGATGATTGACTTCCTGGCCTGTTTGTGTTACAGTTTCGCTTATGGAAAATACAGGCAGGCAAAACCCCGTTTCTCAACAGGAGACCGTCCTGAACCAGCTTTCCAAGGCGAGGCAGGAATTGTCGATCCTTTACGAGATCTCCAACGCCATGCACAAGACCCTGGCGCTTGATGAGATCCTTTTTATTATTCTCACAGGGGTCACCTCTCATTCCGGCCTTGGTTTCAACCGGGCCATGCTGCTTTTGCTCGACAGCCAGACCGATGTCCTGGAAGGCCGCATCGGCATAGGGCCCGATAACGGCGAGGAGGCCAAAAGGATATGGAGCCTGATTGATGAGCAGAAGATGGGCTTGGACGATCTCATCAATTCTTATATTGAAACGGGCGAGGCCCTGAAGAATTCAAAGTTTTTTAATCAGGTCAAGAGCCTGCGTGTCAGCGTTCTGGAGCCCGAAGGAGGCATTCTGGCCAAGGTCTTCAATGACGGCATGCCTTTTCATATCCGGAAAGAAAACCTGCCCGTCCTTACCGGCGATCCCCTGGTTTCTGTTTTTTCCTCCGAAGAGTTCGTGATTGTCCCCCTGAAAGCCAAGGATAAGTCCATCGGACTGATCATCGCCGATAACATTTTCACGAAACGCTCGATCACCAAGGATGACATCCGCGTCCTGATGATGTTTGCCAACCAGGCGGGCATGGCCATAGAAAACTCCAAACTGTATGAGCAGATGGTCATCAAAACCCACAAGGACGCTTTGACCGAGCTTTGGAATCACGGGTATTTTCAGTTCATGTTTGACGAGGAGCTCCGGCGCGCCAAGGACCAGATGAGTTACTTAAGCCTCATCATGCTGGATATCGACAATTTCAAGAATTACAACGATACGTGGGGCCATCAAAAAGGTGATGAGATTTTGGTGAGGATTTCCCGCATCATCATGGAATCTTCGCGAAAAATCGATTGCTGCTGTCGTTACGGCGGCGAGGAATTCGCCGTGATCCTGCCGGACGCGGCCAAAAAGGACGCTTTCGTGATCGCCGAAAGGATCCGCGCGAATATCCACCAGTTCCCCTTTACCGCGGGCCCCGAACACCCTGCGCAGACGATCACAGTCAGCGTAGGAATCGCTTCTTTCCCCGAAGACGGCAAAACAAAAGCGGAGCTGATTCGCTCCGCAGACGCCGCCCTGTATTATGCCAAACGCCAGGGCAAAAACAGGGTTTCCAGCCTTCCGGTTTCAAGCGCCAAGGATTGATCCCGCTCGAACGCCTTCCTTTTTCAACAAAATCGTGTTTTTAAATGAGGATTAAGAGGATAAGGCCTTACGCTGAGGCTGTCCGCTCTTTCTCGACGACCCTGGGCAGGTTTTTGTCGGGTCCCTCCGGCTTTCCTCCCGCGTTTTCGTGGAGTTTGACGGAGACGATCTTCGACATCCCGGAACGTTCCATGGTGATTCCATACATGACATTGGCCCGGGAGATCGTTTTTTTGTTATGGGTGATGACGATGAACTGCGATGTCCTGGAAAAATCGCCGAGCATGCGGCTGAAACGGTCAATGTTCGATTCGTCGAGCGCCGCGTCAATCTCATCCAGTACGCAGAATGGCGATGGTTTGGTCTTGAAAATGGCGAAAATAAGGGCGATGGCGGACAGGGATTTTTCGCCGCCGCTCAAAAGCGTGATATTCTGCAGCCTTTTCCCGGGAGGCCGGCAGATGATTTCAATGCCGGACTCAAGGACGTCTTCCTCATCGATCAAAAAGAGTTTCGCTTCTCCCCCTCCGAATAACAGGCGGAAATAGTTTTTGAATTCTTCCGCCACGACCTGGAATGTTTCCAAAAACATCTTGCGCGTATTGCGGTTGATTTTGAGGATGGCGTTTTTCAGTGATTCCTTGCCGCCCAAAAGGTCGGTTTGCTGCTGGGTCAGGAAGTCGTGCCGGTTTTTCAATTCTTCGAGTTCTTCAATAGCCACGAGATTGACGGTGCCGAACGATTCCACCTTTTCCCTCAAAAGCTGGATTTCCTGCTGTCGCGTCTGAATGTCGGGGGCGGGGTCTTCTTCTTTGGCTTCTCCGGGAGGCAATTCGTCCAAATCCACGCTGTAGGTCGTCAGGATCCTGTTTTTGATGCTGGTGATCTTGAAATGAAGTTCCTGTTCCTGCATCTGGTAATGATGCATGTTTTCTTTGGCTCGGTCGCTTTTTTCTTCCAGGTCCATGATCTGTTTCTGAAGATAATCGATCGTGTTGACTTCTTCGATGCGCTGCTGGCCAAGCGACCTGTGTTCGGCGGTTTTGTCTTCAATTTCCTGTTCATTGGCCTGGATCTGCAGTTCCAGGGCCGCTGCCTCCTCTTCCAAGGTATGGGATTTTTCCCTGGACTCCGAAATTTCCTGTTCCGTCAGCGTCATCGTGTGGCTGTCCTGGCCCAGGGCGTCCTGAAACATCTTGAGGCTTGACACCAGATCTTCTTCTTTTGCTTTCTGGCTGCTGAGTTCGGTTTTCAGCTGGGTGATCTCGACCAGGTTCTTTTCTCTCTCTGCCAGGTGGGTATTGATGAGGGTCGTGTTCTGGACGATCTTTTCTTCCCAGGATGAGAGTTCCGCGGTCACGGTGTTGAGTTCGGCGCGGTATTTTTCGTCGTTCTGCCTGGCCTGCTGGAGATCCCTGGTGACATCGGTGAGTTCCAGCGCGATGACCTCCAGCTCTTCCTGGATCTTTTTGGCGTTTTCTGAAAGATTGGTATTGACGGCTTCCTTATTGGTGAGCGTGTATTTTTCTTCCTGAAGTTCGCCCTCCACCGCTTCCATCTGTTCGACGGCACTCAGAAGCTCTTTTTCGTTTTCCGAAAGGAGGGCCCTGAGACCGCAGCTTTCCTCCTCGATTTGCTGGGTCCGTTTTTCCAGGGTCTCCAAGTCAAAGGAAATAAATTTGATCTCGCATTGAATGCGGTAAGCGCCGCTGCCTTCATCAAACGAAACTTCCCGCGCGTGAGCGATGATGCCGGAGACGTTGTCGGGCGGGGCCTGGCGGAGTTCAAGGATTCCGTGGCCGGCCTCGGGCATGCTTTCGTACTTCAGGCGCAGTTCTTTGAGGAAGGTTGCCTGAGACTGCAGGCTTAATTTTTCATTTTCAAGGGCCCTGAGCCTGGCCTCCAAATCTTTGAGCAGGGTCTCAAGAGAGGTCTTTCGGCCTTTGATTTCCTCGAGTCGGACCTGGATTTCGTTGATGCGGGAACGCTCCTGGCTGATCTGCTCGGTCACAGAGGAGATATTTTTTAAGAGCTCTGCGTTCTCTTCTTCGGTTTTGATCTTCTCGGTCTCCAGGCGTTTCTGCCTCGCCAGAAGCCCGTGAAGGGCCGAGGAATTCTCGTTCAGGAGATTGTTTGTTTTGCTTTCGGCGATATTGCCTTCAAAAATCCTGGTTTTGAGTTCCTTGTTTTCTGTCTGGAGGCGCTCGGTTTCCGACTGGAGGTCCTGGAGGGACACTTCCCTGTCTTTGAGCAGGACCTCTTTGCTCGCGAAAAATTCCGCCAGGGTCTTCAGCTGGGTGTTGAGATCCGCCAGATTGTTCTGATGGTTGGCGATCTTCAGGGCCAGCTGTTCTTTTTGGGAACTCAGCATGACGCCGCGCCGATCGAGGTCTGCGATCCTTTCGTGGTTCATGCGGATGTGCTGCGAATGGCCGGCGTTATTGTTTTCCAGCGCCGAGAGGGCGGTTTTGAGTTCCGCGATGCGCCCGTCCAGCTCCTGGAGCTGTTGCTGCTGGTTCATCAGTTTCTTGTCCAGCGATTGCAGCTCCGTGTTGAGCTGCGTTTCTTCCTCCGCGGATTTTTTGGAAAGCTCCGACAGTACGGCCAGTTCGCCTTTGACCGCCTTGAGTTCCAGGCCGGCAAATCCAAGTTCGGCGGTTTTGAGTTTTTCAAAGATTTCCTTGTAACGCCTCGCCTTGCTGGCCTGCCGTTCGATCGAACCGATCTGGCGTTTGACCTCCGTGATGATATCGTTAATGCGCAACAGGTTATTGTCCGTCTCCTCGAGCCTGCGCATCGCCTCTTTTTTCTTGATCTTGTATTTGCTGACCCCCGTCGCTTCGTCAAAGACAAGGCGCCTGTCCTCCGGTTTTGAACTGATGACCAGGTCGATCTTTCCCTGTTCTACGAGAGAATAGGATTCCGCCCCGATCCCCGTGCCCATCAGCATTTCATTGATGTCTTTAAGGCGCACGATATTATTGTTGATCAGGTATTCGCTTTCCCCTGACCGAAAGAGCCGCCGGGTGATCGTGACTTCTTCGTAATCGATGGGAAGGATCTTGGCTTCATTGGAGATCGTCAGGGAAACTTCCGCCATGTTCTGCGCGGGAACACTTTCCGTGCCGTTAAAGATCACGTCTTCCATCTTCGCGCCGCGCAGGGACTTGATGGATTGCTCCCCCAGGCACCATCGCATGGAATCGAAAATATTGCTTTTGCCGCAGCCATTGGGTCCGACAATGGCCGTGATGCCGGGCTCAAAATGCAGGACTGTCTTTTCGGCAAAAGATTTGAAGCCCGCGATCTCCAATTTTTTGAAATACATAAATTTTAGCCCCTATTTGTTCAGTTTATCCTTCAGCATTTTGGTCAGCATCGGCACCACTTCGAAAACATCCCCGACGATGCCGACCGTCGCGACCTGGAAGATCGGCGCAGAAGGGTCGTTGTTAACGGCGATGATCATATCGGAGGACTGCATCCCGACCAGATGCTGGATCTGCCCGGAAATGCCGCAGGCGATGTAGATTTTCGGACAGACGGTCTTTCCTGTCTGACCGACCTGATGGGAGTACGGCATCCAGCCGCTGTCAACGGCGGCCCGCGAAGAGCCGACCGCGCCGTTCAAGACCTGAGCCAGGTCTTCCAGGAGCTTGAAATTTTCGGCGCCCCTCATTCCCCGGCCTCCGGAAACGATGACATCCGCTTCGGCAATATTGACGGTGGAGGTCACTTCCTCGATGATATCCAGGATTTTGGTCCTGGAGGCATAGACGTCTTCATCGAATTCCTCGATAACCACGCGACCGGACCTGAGCGTATCACAAGAGGCTTCTTTCATGACTTTATGGCGGACGGTGGCCATCTGAGGCCTGTGATGGGGCGTTATGATCGTCGCCATGATGTTGCCGCCGAAGGCCGGGCGCGTCTGCAGGAGGATTTTCTTGTGAGGGTCGATATCCAGGCCCGTGCAGTCGGCGGTCAGGCCCGTATGGATTTTGACCGCGACGCGGGAAATCAGGGAACGGCCTATGGACGTGGCACCGCACAGGATGATCTCCGGTTTGTGTTTTTTGATGAGACGGATGAGGACGCTGGTATAGGCGTCATCGGCGAAATTCTTCAGGTGCGGGTGATCCACGACGTAGACGGTATCTGCTCCCCTGGTAATGATGTCCTGGGCCTTGTCTTTGATGTCGTGTCCCAGAAGAAGGCCGCAAAGCTCGCAGCCCAGCTTGTCGGCCAGCTCCCGGCCTTTCCCCAGAAGTTCATAGCTGACGCTCTGAACGGTTCCCCGTTTTTGTTCACAAAAGACCCAGACGTTTTTGGCGCTGGTATCCGCCGGCGCCACTTTTTCGCGCTTGATCGTCAACGCCTGAAATTTACAGGCCTCCACGCAGGCGCCGCACAGCGTGCACATCTCGACCTTCACCTGCGCTTTTTTGTCGTTCATCACAAGGGCGCCGAACGGGCAGGCCTTGACGCACAGGGAACAGCCGACACATTTCTCATTATGGATATGAAGTGACATGAATTTCGTCCTCGTGTTTTGCCTTCAAGCGGTTCGAGCAAAAAAGCCGAACCGAATCATGCCTAAGGCATGTAGGATTGAATAATGTCGGCGATCTTTCCACAGGCATCTTCGGTCAGCCCCTGGAAGATCTCCCCTCCCTTGCGGCGCTCGGGTGAAAAAATCTTGACGACCTGCGTGGGAGAGCCCTTGAGACCCAGGCGCTCTTCTTCACAGTCGAGCCCAGCGGCGTTGAGAAGTCTGATCTTGACGCTTTTGGCCCGCATTTTGCCTTTTAAGGACGGCAGGCGGGGTTCGTTGATCTCTTTGACGACCGTTAAAAGACAGGGCAGCGGGGTTTCGACAATATCAAACCCTTCTTCCGTCATGCGCTCGACGACGGCCTTGGGGCCCTGGATGGAATCGATTTTTCTGACATAGGTGACCTGTGGGATGTCCAGGTGCGTGGAGATCCCCGGCCCTACCTGCGCCGTGTCTCCGTCGGAGGCCTGTTTGCCGCAGAGAATGATTGTGAAGGGGTTCAGTTTTTTGATGGCGGAGGCCAGGGTGTAGCTGGTGGCCAGGGTGTCGGATCCCGCAAACGCCCTGTCAGAGACCAATACCGCTTCATCAATGCCCATGGCGACCGCCTCGCGCAGGGCGCTTTCCGCCTGGGGCGGGCCCATGGTGATAGCCGTGGTCGTGCCTCCCAGTTTTTCCTTCAGCCGCAGGGCTTCCTCAATGGCGTACATGTCAAAAGGATTGATCATGGACTGAACGCCTTCCCGGATAAGGGTATTGGTTTCGGGATTGATTTTTACGTCCGCGGTGTCAGGGACCTGCTTGATGCAAACAATAATATGGGTCGTGTTGGTTTCCATGCTCCTCGCTCTTTTTAGTCTATCGGGCCATTTCTTTGATGAGGTGAAGGGCGATGATGTTGCGCTGGATCTGATTTGTGCCCTCGTAGATTTGCGTGATCTTCGCGTCGCGCATCCGTTTTTCCGCGGGATACTCTTTCATGTATCCGTATCCTCCGAAGATCTGGACGGCGTCTGTCGTCACCTTCATCGCGACATCAGAAGCGAACAGTTTTGACATGGCCGAGGCGTTGGATACGTCTTTGACTCCGGCGTCGATCATACGGGCGGTTGAATAGATCAGGGCGCGGGCCGCCTCAACCTGAGTGCCCATGTCCGCCAGCATCCACTGGATTCCCTGAAAGCTGGAGATGGGTTTGCCGAACTGGACCCTTTCCTTGCCGTATTTGACGGACGCCTCCAGGGCGCCGGCGGCAATCCCTAAGGCCTGGGAAGCGACTCCCGGACGGGAGATGTCGAACGTTTTCATGGTGATGATGAAGCCCATGCCTTCTTTGGCCAGGATGTTTTCTTTCGGGACTTCGCAGTCCGTAAAGATCAGTTCGCGCGTCGAGGACGCCCGGATGCCGAGCTTGTCTTCTTTTTTGCCGAACGTGAACCCCTTCATGCCTTTTTCAAGGATAAAGGCCGTGGCCCCGCGGGCGCCTTTATTTTTGTCCGTCATGGCGATGACCACATAGACATCGGCATCTCCGCCGTTGGTGATGAAGTGTTTGGCGCCGTTCAAAATGTAATGGTCGCCTTTTTTCTTGGCGGTCGTCTGGATCGCGCTGGCATCCGAACCCGCCGAGGGTTCCGTGACGGCGAAGGCAGCCAGTTTTTTTCCGGCAGCCAGATCCGGCAGGTATTTCTTTTTCTGCTCTTCCGTGCCGAACAAAAGGATCGGATCCAATCCCAGGTAAGAGGCGGCAAAGCAAAGCGTGATGCCGCCGCAGGCCTTGGACAGCTCTTCCGTCGCGATGCAGGTTTCTAGGACCCCTCCTCCCAATCCGCCGTATTCGGCGGGAATGGAAACCCCGAAGAGGTCGGACTGCGCGAGGATCTTGACGATAGGCCAGGGAAATTCCTCGGACTTGTCGTATTCCGCGGCGACCGGAGCGATCTTTTCCTGCGCGATCTGCCGGCAGAGGTCGCGAATCATCATCTGTTGTTCATTCAAAAGGTAATCCATTCAACTCTCCTTTTTGGTTTTTTATTTGACCTGAATATTCTGGATCAGGGCTGTTTCTCCGCAATCCGGGAATTTCGGACATTGGCAGCATTCCGCCCAAACCTTGTGCGGCAGGCGCGATTTGGCCGTCACTTTAAAACCGAGTTTTTTAAAGAATTCGGGCTGATAGGACAGGGTGAAACACTTTCTGACGTCGAGTTCCTGCGCCTCTTTGAGGCACGCCTTGACCAGAAGGGCGCCCAGACCCTTGCCCTGGTATTTTCTTTCAACGGCCAGGGATTTGAGCTCGGCGAGATCGTCCCAGCCCACGACATGCAGCGCGGCGCAGCCGATCACCTGCCCTCGCTCTCCTGAAACAACCCAGTAATCCCTGATATGTTCGAAAATCTCATTGAGGGACCGCGGCATCATCAGGTCTTTTTTTGCGAAAGAATTGACGATCGCATGAATGGCCTGCGCGTCCTTGATCCTGGCTTTTCGGAGGTTGTTCATTTGATTTTTGTCCCTTTGGCCACGACAACGACCCCGTTATCGGAGATCGTGAAGCGCTTGCGGTCTTTTTTCAGGTCATAACCGATGACGGTCCTTGGGGGAATGTTGACGTCTTTGTCGATAATGGCTCTGCGGACCTTGGCGTAACGTCCGACATTGACGCCTTCCATGAGGATGGAATCGTGGACTTCGCTGTAGCTGTTGACGCGCACGTTCGGCGAAAGGATCGACCTCTGGATCCGCCCTCCGCTGACAATGCATCCGCTGGAAATCAGGGAATCAAGGACCAGGCCCATGCGGTCAGGGTTTTCGTCGCCGGCGAATACGGTTTTTGCTGGCGGAAACTGCTCCTGATAGGTGCGGATCGGCCAGTTTCTGTCATAGAGGTTGAAGATCGGGGACACGTCGATCAAATCCATGTTCGCGTCGTAATAGGCGTCCAGGGTCCCGGCGTCCCTCCAATACTGCGCCTCATTCTTGTTTTCGTCCTTGAAATTATAGGCAAACACGCGTTTTTTTTGCTTGAGCATTTGAGGGATGATGTCTTTTCCGAAATCGTGGGATGTGCTTTTGCGCGCGTCTTTGACCAATTCCTCTTCCAGCGTTCCCCGGTTGAAAAGATAGATGCCCATGGAGGCATAGATCATATCTTCCTTGCCCGGGATTGTTTTCGGCACGGACGGCTTTTCCTGGAATCCGAGAACGCGGTGAGAGGCGTCGGTTTCAATGACGCCCAGTTCCCAGGAAAACTCTTTTTTGAATTCGACGACTGCCACCGTCATGTCCGCCTGGTTGGCCCTGTGAAAATCGACCATCGTCGCGTAATTCATCTTGTAGATATGGTCGCCGGCCAGGATCAGGACCATATCCGGTTTTTCCTGATCGATGGTGTAGATGTTTTGGTAGATGGCGTCCGCCGTGCCCAGATACCAGCTGGCCCCCACCCTTTGCTGCGCCGGGATCACGTCGATATATTCCCCGAGCTCGTTATTGAAAAAATTCCAGCCCATGCGGATGTGCCGCTGAAGGGAAATGGATTTGTACTGGATCAGGGTGTGGATTCTTCTGAGACCCGAATTGATGCAGTTGGAAAGCGTGATGTCGATGATGCGGTAGATGCCGCCGAAGGGAACCGCCGGTTTGGCCCTGTCTTTTGTCAAAGGGTAAAGCCGTTCGCCCTTGCCTCCTGCCAGAATGAACGTAACAACGTTGGGAATCATCGGCTATTTAATGGAAAAAATGACGCCCAGGATACCGAGCCTGAGGATCATGATCCCGATTGCTCCCAGAAAAATATAGCTGATCTTGGAGATGGCTTTGATCCCTGATTTTCCCAGCCAGATGACCAGGACCTCTGAAAAACGCAGGACCAGCCAGGCCAGGAGCATATTAAGGATTAAGGACGTCATGGTCACAAGGGCGCCGAAGGTGTCTAGGAGCATCATGGTTGTCACCAGGACCGCGGGCCCTGTGATCAGGGGGATGGCCAGGGGGAATATGCCGACGTCTTCCCAGTTTTCCTTGGCGGTCCCCGAGGTTTTGGATTTTTCCGGCATCAAAAGGTAAACGGACAGAATGAACAGAAGGATGCCGCCGGCAATGCGCAGGTCGTCGATCGTGATGCCCATGGCCCTGAGGATCAACTTTCCCAGGAGTCCGAAGGCCAGCGCGAGGACCGTGGCGGTGAGGATCGACTCAGCCAGAAGCCTGCGTTTTTGTTTTTTTGAAAGCTCGCCTGTCAGGGCCAGATAGATCGGCACCGTGCCGATGATGTCGATAGCCAAAAAGATCGGCACGAACGTGACAAGATAGGGTTTGAGGATCGACGTTAACATAGGCATATATTATACAAAAACACGCATGAAAAACAAGAAAAATTCCTCACAAGCAGGTTTTTCGTTGAAAATTTCAGGTCCGGCTATCGGGTTTTGGCCGTTTTGGAACTCAGGCCCAGGGTCTTGATCTTCAGGCCCGGGCTGGCGCTGTTGTATTCAAAGGCTTTTTTCCAGTATTTCAGGGCCTCTTCCCTGTCTCCCTGCTTATCCAGCAGGTCTCCCAAAGCCTCGGCGTATTTTGGTTCTTTTTCAGACAACGCGACAGCCTTCTTCAGGCTTTCTACGGCATTTTTCAGATCGCTTTCTTTGAGGATCAGGGCCTGGACGTAATACGCTTGCGCGTATTTCGGCTGGTTCTTGATCAAGGACGCAATGACCTTTCGGGCCTTGTCGTCTTCTTTCAGGTGGTGGTAGATCAAAGCCAACCGCGCCCGCATCCAGGGCTGACGCCCCCCATAGAGCAGATTCAGGCGCGCGTATTTATACGCCTGCGGATAATCGCCTTTGTCAAAAAAGTAGTTTTGCAGGTAAAGATATGCCTCGCCGTTATTCGGCATGATGGACAAGGCCTGTTGCGCCTCTTTCCGGGCCGCGTCAAAACACTCCAGGGCGTTCAAAAGATGCGCCCGGCGCAGGAAGGGGCCCGGAAACCTCTGCGCGATGCCGATCTTCAACAGGTCCGGCGAAGGCGGCTGCCATGTCTTCAGGTCGATGCCGAACTGCCTGATCAGAGAGGCATTTTCAGGAATGTCTAAAAGAAAGATCAGGCTGTTTTCGTCAAAGTAGACGATGACCCATGCCGGGTCGTAAAAAAGATAACGGATCAGACCCAGGTGCAGGTCCTGGAAAGGATTGCTTAAGAAAAAGCCCTTGATCGCGTAACGGTCAAAAAGTGCGTCTAAGGCTTCTTTCTTTCCTTCGCCCGTTTCCACATACTGTTTGAAGAATTCCGGTCCGTAAAGCTCCGTTCTTCCGTCTATGAAAACCTGCCGGAAAGGATAGGCCCTGCCGATGAGATAGGAGCCTGAGTTGAAATCGTTGAACATGACCCGGGGAAAGGGGTGTTTCAGGAGAAAATCAACCGCTTTCGATGGAAATCGTTCATTGGAAATCCCCCATAACTCCGACTTGAGCTCGTAGGTATCGAAACTGAAAGTGGCGGATTCCACATATTTCAGCGTTCCTTTGGCCGGATAATAGAACAAGAACAGCACGAGCCCGTAGAAGGCCAGGGTATTGGCGCCCGGCCAGGGAAGCCGGGGCCATGTTTTTCCGTTCTTAAAAGCCACGCTGAAATTCTCAAAAATGATAAAGGCGGCCACGAGGCTGAAATAAGCCACGTTGCGGATGGCCAAAAGGGAAAACGCGAGAAAAAAGATTTCCAGGAAGACGTTCGTGATGTTCAAATGACGGAAATTGACGCGAAAGCTGAACAGGGACAGAAGGATTAGGATCTTATAGTAAAGGAAATGATGGACATCCAGGATATTGTGCCAGCTGATCGGCCTGGCCAATTCCTGGATATATTGAAAAATGAGTTTCCCTTCGTTGCTGATCTGGCTTAAGACCGTCAGAGGATAGACCGCGCCGCGCAGCCCTCCGGGATTGATGAGGCTGGCCAGGATCATCAGGCAGAAGATGACGAGCAGGGTCCTGATCTGCGGAAAATCCAGGGCGTTTGTTTTCCATTCCAACGGCTTCGGGATCAGCCTTTTGACGGCCTCGGCCAAAAGGAAGAGGAAAACGACAAGGGGCCCTAAAAAAGAAAAACCGTGCATATTCCCCCAGATGATCTGGAGCGCAGGAAGCAGCCAGAGGGTTTGACGACCCGGGAATTTCTTCAGAAGGAATAAATACAGCGACAAAAACAGCAGGCTGAACATGTCGGGCCTGACGGTGAAGCGGTAGGTCATAGCCAAAAGCGTCAGGTAAAGGACGATAAAAATAAAAACGGGATGGGTTTCTTTAAAGCTGAAGAACAGAAGCAGGAGGAAAACGGCGATGAACACAAGGTTCTGCATGACGATCAGGCCGTCAGGACCGCCGGTCAGAGTGCTGAAATAAGCCAGGAGCTGGAACAGCCATTCATGGTTGACCCAGGGTTTTCCCTGAAGAGTAAAGGAAAAAATGTCGCGCAGGGGGACATGGCCGGTTTTAAAAATGACCTCCCCTGTTTTGAGGTGAAGCCAGATGTCCAAGTCGGCGATCTCGCGGGAACAGTAAACCGCCAGGATCGAAAAGAAAAAAACCGCCAGCAGCCTGTGGATGATGAAATCAGCCGAATTTTTTAAAGCGCGGATATCGCTCATAGAAAATGGCAGCAGCGCACCCAGTGCTCTGGGGAGATTTGAACGATTTCGGGAAGATGTTCGGAACACTCTGTTTTTTTCAGGGAGCAGACCTGCCAGAAAGGACAACCGGCGCCGCCGGCGCCTCTTGCGGCCTGGGGTTTTTCATGTAATTTCGAAAGGGTCATCAGCTGCCGGGTGTAAGGGTGAAGGGGTTTATTCAGCACAGCCTCCCTGGGGCCGCGTTCGACCATTATACCAGAATGCAGGACCAGAATGCTATCAGAAATGACGGGGAGCAGCCGAGCGTCATGAGTGATAAAGATCAGGGAAAGTTTCTGCTGTTCTTTCAGGTCAAGAAGAAGGTTGAGGATCTGGGCCTGGACGGAAATGTCCAGAGAAGACGTCGGTTCGTCGCACACAAGGATCTTCGGCCCGCAGGACATGGCCCTGGCTATGACGATCCTCTGTCTTTGGCCGCCGCTGAATTCGTGCGGGAGCCTGTTGAGGCAATGTCTGTCCAGGCCGACAAGGTCCAGGCTTCTTCTCAGACGGTCCCGGATATCATTCATCCTGTGAATGATAAGAGGTTCTTTGAGGCTTTGGCCTATTGTCATCCTTGGGTCCAGCGCTTCCCAGGGGTTTTGCGAAATGATCTGGATGTCCTTTGTCCTGTCGGATATCGCCGGGGAGAATGACAGAGTGCCCCTGGTCGGCGCGATGAGATTGGCGAGTAAGCGGGCCAGCGTCGTTTTTCCGCTTCCTGATTCTCCCATGACGCCCAGGCTGTGTTGTTCGGGGAGCCGGAAGCTGACGTCTTCCAGGGCCCGGACGCAGGCGCGGGCGCGGCTGAAGATGGAAGCCCGCAGGGGGTAGTATTTTGTCAGGTGTTCTGCGGAAAGAAGCATTTTATCTTTCTTGAATTTTCCGTTTCAATAGTTAATGGTTCAGCCTGCGCGCAGGCCGGCATGCCGAAAGGACAGCGGGGATAAAAGGCGCAGCCTCTGGTTTCGGCGTTCAGGGCCGGCACATGACCCGGGATAGGCTGAAAACGTTTTTCTTTCAATCGTTCCGGCAGGCAGTGGATCAGGGCCCGCGTATAGGGATGCCTGGCGTGACGGGTCATGTCTTTGGCAGGGCCGCTTTCAACAATACGGCCCGCGTACATGACGGCCAGCGTATCGGCAAAACTCTCCATCAGGGAAATATCATGGGAAACCCAGATGACCGAAAGGCCTCTGGTTCTCACTAAAGAAAGGACCAGGTCGATGATCGACCGTTGGGTCAGAAGATCTAAGGCTGTCGTGGGCTCATCGGCGATCAAAAGTTTTGGGTCCGCGGCCAGGGCCAGGCCGATCATGGCCCTTTGGTTCATGCCTCCGCTTAACTGGTGCGGATAGCGGCGCAGAAAGTCTCCGGCAGGCCTCAGGCCCACGTTTTCTAAAATCCTGACAGCCTCCTGCCGGGCTGTTTTCGCGCGCAGGCCCCGGTTGTTACAGAGGATCGTCTCCGTCAATTGTTCACCGATGGAGAACAGAGGATTCAGATGGGTGCCGGGTTCCTGAAAAATATAAGAAATGCCCTTGTCGCGCATCTTGCTGATGTCCGTTCGGCAAGAAGGATCGCAGGAGCGGCCCGCTAATTCCAGTTTTTTCCAGCTGACCCTGGAGCCCGGCGGCAGGAGCCCTGTGAGCGCGAGCATGGTCATTGTTTTTCCGCATCCGCTCTCCCCTGCCACGCCCAGGATCTGTTTTTCTTCCAGCGAGAAACTGATGTCCCGGCTGACAGCCAGCGGGCCGTGACGGGTCGGCAGCATGACGTTGAGGTCACGGACTTCAAAAAGGCGGGTCATGGTCTTCCCCCTGCGGGATTCCTTAATCCTTCGCCTATCAGATGAAATCCCAGAATGGCGCAAAAAATTCCAAGCCCCGGGAATAAACTCATCCACCATGCCACGCCGAGCGTGGCCCTGGCGTCGTTAAGCATGTTTCCCCAGGATGGCGTAGGCGGCTGAATGCCGACCCCCAGGAAACTCAGGGCCGATTCCGCCAGGATCGCCGAGGCAATACCCAGGATCATGGTGACAAAAATGGGCGCCGACGCGTTAGGCACCAGGTGCCTCAAGATCAGTCTGGCGTCAGAGGCTCCGTAAGCCCTGGCCACAAGGATGTATTCCCTGTTTTTTAGAGTGAGGATTTCCGCGCGCACAAGGCGCGCCAGCCCCATCCACCCGGTGAGGCCGAGGATCAGGATGATATTAAAGACGGATGATCCGATCAGGGCGATGACCGACAAGATCAGGAAAAAAACGGGAAAGCAGAGCATGATGTCGGTGAAACGCATCAGAAGCTGGTCCAGCCAACCGCCAAAATATCCGGAAAGGCTTCCGATCAAAATGCCCAGGCATCCGGCAATAACGATGATCAGCGCGCCGACCGTCAATGAAATCCGCGCGCCGAAAAGGAATCGGCTCAGGACATCCCGGCCGAGCTGGTCTGTCCCCATCCAGTGTTGAAACGATGGCGGCGATAAAAGCTGTTCGGCGTCGATGGAATCCGGTTCAAAGGAGGCCAAGACGGGCGCCAGCAAGGCTAAAATCAGAAGCAGGCCGATAAGGCCTGTTCCCCACGCGAGCGCTATGGAAGGTTTTGATCTATTTTTCTTCTGCGGCATAGCGGATCCTCGGGTCCACGCAGGCATAGCCGAGATCGGCCAGCAGACTGCCTATGATCGTCAGAAAGGCGGTGGTGACCAGCATGGCCATGATGACAGGGTAATCCCTGGACATGACAGACAAAAAAAACAGGCGGCCTGTCCCGGGAATGGCGAAGATGGATTCAAAAATAACGCTGCCTCCGATCAACCCCGGCACGGACAATCCCAGGATGCTGATGACCGGCAAAAGCGCGTTCTTCAAGCCGTGCTTGTAGAGAACGACCCTTTCCGGCAGGTTGCGGCTGCGGGCCGCCAAAATGTAGGGTTTTTCCAGGACGTCATTCATTTGATTCCGGATATAACGGGAAATCCCGGCCAGGCTTGCCAGCGCGGAAACAGCCACCGGCAGGGCCAGGTGGCGCGCCAGGTCCGCGATTTTTTGCGGCCCGCTGAAATATTCAAAGTCCAGGCTTGTGAGCCCGCTGACCGGCAGCCAGCCCAGTTTTACGCCGAAGAGATCCATCAGGACCAGGGCCAGCCAGAAGGCGGGCAAGGCAAAAGCCGCAAACATCACGACCGCAGACATCTTGTCGAACAAAGCGCCTTTCTTGACGGCGGCGATAACCCCGGCGGGAATGCCAAAAAGAAGGATCAGAAGCAGCGACAGGCCGTTGACGGCGAGGGTGACGGGAATGGTCTCCAAAAATTTATCTATGACAGGCCTGCCATCGGCCAAAGATGTTCCGAAATCAAAACGAAGGATCCTGGTAAACCATTTTTTATACTGGACCCAAAGGGGTTTATCAAGGTCGTAGAGTTTTTCCATCTTTTGCCTGGCTTCATAAGAGACCTTGGGGTTAAGGTCGCCTAGGGCCGCGTCCGTGGGGCTGCCTGGAGACAGGTGGATGACGAAAAAACTCATCAAGGAAATGCCGATCAGAAGAGGGATCAGCCCGAAGAGACGTTTCAGCAGATAGGAGAACATCGTGTCAAATCCGTTCCTGGATCATCGTTCGATCGTTTTGTATCTCTGTTTTTCCAAAGGGACCCACCAGCGAATGAAATTATAAGCGATGCCGTTGGCCGCGGGCCTGATCCCGCAGAACCGGGAACTGATGATTTCAAGCGCGTGGCTCGCGTAAAGGAAAATGACGGCGTGGTCCCCGGAGATCCTGCGGTGTATTTCATGATACTTTTCCCGGCGTTCTTCCACGGAAAATGTTTTTCTGGCTTCATCCAGCAGTTGATCGACGCGCGGATTGCTGTAACGCAGAAAATTGAATTCTCCCGGCCTGGTCTTCGATGAATGCCAGATATCGTAGCAATCCGGGTCCCGGCCCAGGGCCCAGCCCAGAAGAACGGCCTCGAACCTGCCTTTTTGGATAAATTCGGTTAAAAGCGCACTCCACTCCAGGACTTTGATCTTGACTCTGATCCCGGCGTCCTTAAGATATTTCTGGATCATTTCCGCGGTTTTGATCCTTTGTTCATTTCCCTGGTTTGTCAGGATCTCGAATTCAAAAGCCTCTCCGTTTTTATCGAGAATGCCGTCTGCGTCCGAATCTTGCCATCCCGCGCGCGCCAAAAGCTCTTTTGCTTTTCCGGGGTCGTAACGTTCTCCCTCCACCGTGGTGTCATAGGCCCAGGATTGGGGCAGAAACGGCCCGGTGGTTTTTTCCGCCTTGCCCAGAAGAACGACGCGCATGATCTCTTCCTTATTGACGGCCAGCTCCAGGGCCTGTCTGACCCGTTTGTCCCTGAATTTCGGGTTTTCCAGATTGTATCCTAAATAGGTGTATCCGAACCCGGGGAGTTCGAATGTTCTGTAGTTTGTTTTGAAAAAATCGCTGTGTGTTTGTTTGGTAAATTGCAGAGGCGTCAGCGCGGCGGCATCGATGCCCCGGGTTTGCAGCTCAAGGAACGCGGTCGAGGATTCGGGAATGACCCGCGCGTAAAAGCGCTGGAGATAAGGAGCGCCTTCAAAATAATCCTGATTTGCCGTGAGCTCGATTTTTTCCTGGCGTTTCCAGGCCTTCCAGCGGTAAGGGCCGGTGCCTACGGGATTGAGAGAAAATGAGGTCGTGTGCAGGTCTTCGTTTTCCAACAGGTGCCTTGGCATGATCCACATGGTCCAACTGGCCAATCCCGGAGAAAAAACCTCGTGATAGACAATTTCAACGGTGTAGGGATCCAGGACCCGCAGGCTGCGGACCTTGAGGAAATCGCCGGAATAAGGCGTGGCAACAGAGGGGTCTGTCAGCTTTTTATACGTGAATTCGACATCGCGCGCCGTGAAGGGCTCGCCATCATGCCAGCGGACATTTTTTCTTAAATGAAAAATGATACGCAGGCCGCTGTCTTTGATCTCCCAGCGCTCGGCCAGGTCTCCGGTGAGTTCCAGGTCTTTGTCGTATTTCAGCAGGCCGTTAAAGATCAGGCCGCAGATTTCCGCGCTGGCCGAATCCGACGCTAAGATCGGCACCAGGACGCGGGGTTCGGACAAAACGGCCGTCACGATCGTATCGCCTGCGGCAGGAACCGAAGAACAGGAGTCCTGCGCGACGCCTGCGCCCGCCAAAAACAAAAAAACGGCCGATACGAGCGAGCAAACAAAAAGGCCACCTGAGACACTCAGGTGGCCTTGATTGGGCAGGAACAATTTATTGTTTCGCTGGTTCGCTCGGCTGCGCATTTTGCGTGACAGCGTTGGCCTCAGGCGTTGCCGTCGGCGCGTTTTCACCGGCGATTTCCGCGGCAGGGGCGTTTTCCTTGACGGGTTCGACGGGTGTTACTGCCTGCGTTTGTGACGGTTTATACTCCCTCTCGACCAGGGAACGGCTTTTCTGAATGGATAAAAAAGCCAGGGCGAGACAGGTCACAAAAAAAATAACCGCCAGGATGCTGGTCGATTTGACCAGAAAGGCGCTGGTCTTTGTTCCAAAAATAGATTCCGCGGACGAGAATGTATCGATGAGCCCTCCGCCTCTGCCCTGCTGAATCATGACGATCAAAATGAGCATCGCGCACACGATGACGTGGATACTGATGACTAACGCAAACATAGGTGGTTCTCCGTCTTTTGTCCGCCGCGCTTAAACGGCGGTTGGTCTTTATGGGGCGAAATCCGGTTCCATCCGCTCATCATTCCTGGAACCATCCTAAAGCAAGGTCGAAGGCCATTCATCCACGGCCTTCGGCTACAGGGTCAGGGCCGCGCAGGCAGCTTTAACGATCTCGGCAAAATTCTTGACATCCAGGCTTGCCCCGCCTACCAGGGCGCCGTTGATGTCTTTCTGGGACACGAGCTCTTTGGTATTTTGGGGTTTGACGCTGCCTCCATACTGGATGACGATCTCAGAGGCGATGTCCGGGGTATAGAGTTCTACCAGGAGCCCGCGGATAAACTGATGGACTTCCTGGGCCTGCTCGGGGGTGGCTGTTTTGCCGGTCCCGATGGCCCAGACCGGTTCATAAGCGATGATGGTTTTCAGGATTTCTTCCGGGGAAAGCCCTTTGAGGCTGTTGGTCACGTGATCGGTGATGACCGCAAAAGTTTTTCCGGCCTCCCTCTCCTCCAGGGTTTCGCCTACGCAAACGATGGGAATGAGACCGTGTTTGAGCGCAACCTTTGCTTTTTTGTTGACGTCCTGGTTTGTTTCATGAAAATATTGCCGTCTCTCGGAGTGTCCCAGGATGACGTGGCTGCAACCCAGTTCTTTGAGCATGACAGGCGAGATCTCGCCCGTGAAGGCTCCGGAATTCTCCCCGTGCATGTTTTGGGCCCCCAGCTGGATATTGGATTCATAGACGATTTCTGAAACTTCATCCAGCGCGGTAAACGGCGGACAGATGATGATACCGATATTGCCGATATCATAAAGTTCCCGTTTGAGCCCGTTGGCCAGTTCCATGGCCTCCGCCACGGTTTTGTTCATTTTCCAGTTGCCTGCGATCACGATCTTTTTCATGGTTTGTCGGTTCCTTTGTCTAAAATAATCTGTGTCAGCTTTTGTCTTTGAGGGCGGCAATCCCGGGAAGAATTTTGCCTTCCATGAATTCCAGGGACGCGCCTCCGCCCGTGGAAATATGCGTCATTTTGTCCTCCAGCCCGAACTTGGCGACTGCAGCAGCCGTGTCTCCGCCTCCGATAATCGTCCTGACCTTGAGCGTCGCCAGGAACTGTCCGATCTCTCTGGTCCCTTTGGCATAGGTGTCGTTTTCAAAAATACCCAGCGGGCCGTTCCAGCAAATCGTTTTGGCGTCTTTCAGGGCATCCTTAAACAGCTGAATGGTCTTTGGCCCGATATCCACGGCGATCATGCCGTCGGGAATGCTTGCGTCCGGCGTCGTCTCCCTTCTGGCGGGCGCTTCGATATTGTCAACGGTTAGATGGTCCACGGGAAGCACGACCCTGACGCCTGCCTTCCTGGCTTTCTCAAGGGTTTCTTTGGCCACATCCAGTTTGTCTTTTTCGAGTTTTGAATTTCCGATGGAGATGCCCTGGCTTTTCATGAAGGTATAGGCCATGCCGCCGCCGATGACGAGCGTATTGGCTTTGGACAAAAGGTTCTCTATGACGCCGATCTTGTCGGAAACCTTGGCCCCTCCCAGGATGACGGCAAAAGGCTTTTCGGGCGATTCCAGGGATTTCCCGAGATATTCGATCTCTTTGTCGAGCAGGAATCCCGCGACGGAAGGAAGTTTATGCGCGATGCCTTCCGTTGAAGCGTGGGCCCTGTGCGCCGTTCCGAAGGCGTCATTGACGTAGATGTCCGCCAGGCCGGCTAAGTCCTGGGCAAAGGCAGGGTCATTGTCTTCTTCCTGGGCGTGAAAACGCAGGTTTTCAAGCAGGATGACTTTTTGCGTTGAATTGGCTATGGCCTGAGCGACCCCGGGCCCTACGCATTCATCAAGTTTTTTGACCGGCGTTTTGATCAACTCTTCCAGGCGCCTGGCGACAGGGTCAAGCCTGAGTTCTTCCTTGACCTGCCCGTCAGGCCGGCCCAGATGCGTCATCAGAATGAGTTTTTGAGGGCCTTGTTTAAGGATGTACTCGATGGTGGGTAAAGCCGCCCTGATGCGCGTGTCATCGGTGATCGAGCGGGTCTTTTTATCCTGCGGAACGTTAAAATCGACGCGCATGATGATTTTTTTGTCTTTGAGATCGATATCTTTAACCGTCATTTTATTCATGGCAATCTCCCTGGCGCATTATTTCTTTTCAAAAGGATTATGAAAGAATCGGGGCGCGGCATCTAAAACATCTCCCAATTGATTGTGGCATTATATCAGATTTCATTGCCTTGTAAAGGGAAAGAGGATGACGGACGGATGCTTCTTTTGATCTTAAGGCGCGCTTTTATGCTTGTCAGGCTCAGTTTTTCGGGGCCAGGGAGCGCGGCCAGTTCTTTGTGAGAAAATATGATCTCGCGGGCGAGCTCCTGTTTATCCGTGCCCTGGTGGTAAAGGCTGAAGGCCAGATCCAGCCACAAATCGATATTCTTTGTGTTTTTGGCAAGACCCTTCAAAAAGAGCTGTTCGGCCTTTTTGTATTGTTCCGCCAGGTAATAGACGGACCCTGCCAGGCAAAAGGTAAAATCCGAATGATCCCACGACAGCCAATACGCGACTTTTTTTCTGAGCAGGACCAGGAGCTCGGGATGGTCAAAGACCTTTTCCGCCAGGCTGTCCATGAGGGAATTTCCCCTGATCAGCCGGCTGGAAAGCTCATTGGGCCTGTAATAGGGCAGGATGCCTGTTGTTTTATACAGGTCTTTTTTGACGCGGCGCAGGCCCAGGTATTCTTGAGGGTTCCTCATCCGGTCCTTCCTTGCGAAAAATCCGCCAGAAAAGGATATTCCGGCGCAAAATCCGTCAGGGGCGTTGACAGGCGTTTGACGATCTTATTTTTTTTGAAAAGAACGCAGGCCCTTCCTTCCATTTTTAACGCGTCGGCGGCAGCGAGGTCTTTTTCCAGGATGTTTTTGGAAGTATCAGGGCATGGGAAAAAAACAGAACGGTATCTGAGCAGGCCCTTTTTATCAACGGACCCCTGGAACCCGTAGAATTTTCGCTCATAAAAAACCAGGTAGGGCCTGCTCAAAAAGTCATCGGCCCTCTTTACGTACCCGGGTTCATGTTTGAGGATGGCTTTTCTGAGCCGCCCCGCCAGCTTTTGGGTTTGGGGACAGTCGTAGCGGCACGGCATGTGATAGATATAGGAATAGATCGTGTCTTTGAGCAAAGGGTTGCAGAGAGGCTGGAATTTGCCGTTGGTATTGCGCATGGCCTCATACAAATGGCTGTATTTTGTCCAGTCATTGCGGGCGCGGAAAAACCGGATGCAGCAGGAAGGATAACCCAGGACCGTTCCATATTTGAGATGGTCGGCCCTCGGAGCGAAAATCACCCTGTTGTTGACGATCACAGGGTACCACATGGCTTTCTTGAGCACGTTTTTGTCTTTGGACAGGAAAACATGGACTTCTTCGTCCGTGGCTTCCCCCGGCCTTTTGGCGTAAGCGCAGGTTGTCGTCAACCGCTCTCTCCCCAGCACTGTAGCGGGGACGGTGTCTTTGCCGACATTGCGGAAAGCGACGTCCTGTCTGACATGGATGCCGTACCCGCGACAGGCCTTGATGAATTCGGCGAGCCTGTTTTTGCGGATCCAGTCATCGAGGAGGGGTTTGTGTCCCAGGACCAGAGCCATGTAAAGACCCAGCTGGAGGCCGTTATTCTTGATCTCAACCAGGTCCGCGCAGAGATGCCGGGGTTTGTAGACGGTTGTCAGGGGGTTTGTCATGGGGGAGTTCTTCACCTGGATTAATATTTTTATGGCAGGGACAATATACTATATAGTAAGATATAGCTCAATGAAAACTTCCCGGACCAATGACACTTTGAGCCGCGTGATCCCCGGTCTCAATTATTTGGACCAGTTGAGACTGAGGGCGGCGGCCAAAGGAAAGCTTTTTTGCGGTCCCTCCTCGGTTTATATTGACCTGACCACGGCCTGCAACATCAACTGCCACTTTTGCTGGAACCACTCCCCTTTGAACCGGAAAAAAGTCTTTAAAAAAGATATTCAGCTTCCGTTTGATGTCATAAAGAAGATCGTGGACGTTTCTGTCGGCTGGAAGGTTAACGAGATCCTCCTTTCCGGGGACGGCGAACCCACCCTTCATCGCCATATCGCCCGCATCATTTCTTATGTGAAAGACCGGCCTTTGAAGCTTTTTCTGGCCACGAATGCCACTTTTCCGGAAAGGCTCCTGCCGTCTGTCGGCCGCGCCGACCACGTCTTCATTGATTTTTCTTCACCCGACAAAGATCACTACGGTTCTTTTCAGTCCCCGCGCAACAAGCAGTTGTTTGACCGCGTGAGAGGCAATATCGCGCGGCTTTCCTGCCTGGCATCGCGGCTGAAAAAACCCAGGCTGACCGTCGCGTTCATCATCACCCGCCTCAATTATCCGCAGATACCGGCCACGATGGCGCTGTTGGGAATGCTCAAGGTCCACGACGTGGCATTCAGGCTCGTGGAAGTTACGCCCTCCACCAGGCCCCTGGCGCTCACGCGCGAGGACAAGAAAAAATTGCAGGGGATCATTGAGAAGACGTCGCGAGGCCGGTTTCCCTTTCTTCATAATTTGCGCGACGTAGGTCTCGGCCTCCGCGATTATCATAAATCGGGATTTCATTTTTCAAGATGCTTTAGCGGCTGGTTCAATCTCTCCGTGGATGTCAATCAGAATGTCGGGATCTGCTGCCACAATGAGCGCCTGAGGATCGGAAGTCTCAAAACTTCAGGCCTGCGGGAAATCTGGGAAGGCCGCAAGGCCGCGGTTTTAAGGAAGCTTTGCCGCGACAGTTTTGACCTGGCCCGGCCCCCTTTTGAAACGGAATGCGAATGGTGCCATTGGGCCGGGTTCAACCGGAAAATCGAAAGGATTCTCGCTCGCGCATGAGAAACGCGTGGAAAAAAATCACCTTTGAGATCACGAACCGCTGCCGCCTGCGATGCCGTATTTGCGGCATCTGGCGGGAGCGCCCGAAAACAGACCTGAGCGTTTCCGGCATCCAGAAACTCTTGACCGGCCTCGATTCGCCGGCAGCTGTTTCTTTGACCGGAGGAGAGCCTTTCCTGCATCCGGAGTTCGACGTCCTCTACAAAGGCCTTTACAGGCTTTTTCTCCTCAAAAAGATCCGTCGCATAGACATCGCGACGAACGCGACGTCTCCGAAACTCGGCGATTTTTTAAAACATCATCCGGGGGCTTTAACAGTCCCCCTTTCTTTTTCGGTGAGTCTGGACGGCTTGAGAGGCGTCCATGACGCGCAGAGGGGCAAGGCGGGCTCGTTTGACCGCGCTTTGAAGAACATCCTTTTGATCAAAAAATACGGCCTGCCGCTGGCGCTGAAATTCGTCATCACGCCTTTGAACTACGGGCAGATCGAAAAGGTGCGCGCGCTGGCGGAGCGGTTAGGGGCTCCTCTTTATTTGAAATTTTTTGAGGAGCTTGGGTCTTATTATCACCGGCAGAAATGCCTTTCCATGAGGCTGGATGCGGCGGAATTGAAAAAAACAGGGAAAATCTTAGGCCGGCTTTTGGCCCGGGAGGCTGAAAAAAAAGACAACTCCTTTGCGGTCTTCTCGCTGAAGGCTCTTAAAAACTACGCCGATAGAGGCAATCTCGGTTTCATCCGCGCCTGCGTATCGCCGGCGTGTTCGTTATTTGTGACCTGTCAGGGGGATATCTACAATTGTTTGAACCAGGCCAAAATCGGCACCCTTGCCTCCTGGCCGTCCATCGATCTTTCCCTGGCGAAAAAAATAACGCGCGCTGCCCGTTTTGGAAAATGCCCCGGGTGCCTTTCCTACCATGGGTTTTTAAAAGAGTGCAACCTGTTTCCTCTATCTTAACTTCCTGCATTTGTCCTGGAGCTGAAAATGTTTGATCTTTTCGCAGAGCTCCTTTTTTTTGGCGCTTTCCCTCAGGTTATAATAAGCCAGGTCGCGGCCGAGTTCATCGAGGATCTGGTCTGATGGCCCCGTCCCGAAAAGGGCGCTACAGAAGATCGTCCTGTCATAGGGGACATTGGTCATGATCTTTTCGCAGGCGGTCTGGCTGCTGAAATACTTGAAGCCCATGTAACATCCCATTGCCTTCCTGTTGTCGATCTCCTTGGGCGCCTGGAATTTTTTGCTTTTGGCGAATTTCACGCTGCCCTGGCTGAAAAGGCTGAAATTTTCGTTTTGCAGCCCCGAGCAGATTTCGGCCTTCCCCTGATCCAGGGCCCCGCAGTCATTTTTTTTCATGTGTTCGCAGATATCGGCAAAATCCCGGTCGGAGATCTTTCCGCACGAACCTTCGGCAATGTAGCGGAAATTCAGCAAAAAAACCGCCTCTTCGCGGCAGTCCTTCTGTTCGTAGGCCTCTTTGCAGGCGTCAATGTTTTCATCCCTGACGGCCTTGTATTCGACCAAAAGGGCCTTTTTGCGGTCCTGGGCCATCTCCTGGGCCATGATGTCGTAATTCGGTTCATCCTTGGTCTCCTGGGCCCGCAGGTCCGCAGGGGAAAACAGCAGGAAACCGAACAACAGCATTATCCACGTGTTCTTTACGGCCATAGCTTTCTCCTCTCTGTTTCCATTTCGTAAAATCAGCGACGCGACAGAAAAAATTCCAGTTCCGCGCAGGCGCGCCTTAAACCGTCCAGCCTTTTTTCAAGATCGATCTTCACCAGCGTTTCAAACAGCTTATCCGGTATTTTATAATAAACCGAAGAACAATTAAAGTCCTGGATGCTGAAAAGATAATTCTTCATGTGGATGAAATAGCGCCACAAAAGGAACCTTTGCTTCAGGTGTTTTTTCTCGTGTTCCCCCTGATAGCAGAGTTTGAGAAAATTGCTTATCTCCATATCCGGATACCGGTAGGCCAGGTAGGCGATATCATAAACATTGTCTGCGTATCGCGCGCATTCCCAATCCAGGATGTAGACCCTTTTGCCTGAAATGAGGATCTCCGGCTCTCCGTTGATCAGGGAAGGAAAAATAGATTCCCGGGTTTTCGAAAGCTGTCTTTGGAAGAAAGACATTTTTTCTTTGCAGGATAAGGCTTTCCGCAGGAAGGGCTTGAGCAGCGGATTATTTTTTTTCTCGCAGGAAAGGTTTACGCATCGCCACAATTGCTCCAGCTGTTTTGCTTCCTCCCCGATCATCGCGGCGAGGCTTTTTTTTCGGGTGAGCCGGATGTCCTTGAGTTGACGGAGAGCCCGGGCTATTTTTTTCAAATGAGTCCCGGCGGATCCGGGATCCCGCAGGAGTTCTGAGCCTTCAATATATTCCTGCGCGAGGACATCCTGACCGTTGAGCTTGAAGCGTCCGTAGTAGGGGGGAATATGGGGAAAACGGGCCTTTGTCAGCCGGTCGAGGGCTTCCTCTTCTCTGCGGAAGATGGTTGCCGGCCTGGCCTTCAGGATCAATTTATGTCGGGGAATTTCCGCGATATACAAGCTGCTGTTTAATGTCTGACAAAAAGGATAGATCGTCGCTTGTGAGAGGATTTCGTTTGAGATGGAGGTCATTTTTGCTGGGAATTTAAGGAAAACATGTTATAGTCTTGTATAGAATAGCACAAAAAACCGTGAGGGTAAACCGAACAATGAAGGGCGATTTCCGCAATTCCCGGCGTTTGAATAAATTCGTCTGCGACCGCTTGCGCACGGCCGGGGTTTGCAAGGATAAGACCTTTATCGGCCCCGAATGGCTGGGGGTGGAAATCAATACGGCCTGCAATTTCAATTGCGTTTTCTGCTGGTTCCATTCCCCGTACGTCACCTACCAGGGCAGGGCCTGGCAGCTGGAACTCGAGAAGTTCCAGGAGGCTGTGACGGACGCCGCCGAAATGAACTGCCGTTATATTTATATCACCGGGTTCGGCGAACCCACCCTGCACCCCGATCTTCCGGAGATGATCTCTTTCGCGAAAGCCAAAGGCCTGCACGTGGTGGTGACAACGAACCTGAGCGTCTCTTCCCCCCGCGTCCTGCAGGGCCTCCTTTCGGCCGACGAACTTTATGTCACCTTCTGCGGCGCTGACAGCCGGCAGTACAAGCGCATGCATTGCCCCCGGACAAAGAGCTATTTTGGCAGGGTCCTCTCGAATATCCGCGCTTTGCAGAAAATGGCCGGACCTGAGCGTAAGGATTTTTTTCTTTTGAACGTGATCGTCAATAAGATCAATTATCAGGATGTCGGTGCCCTGGCGGATTTGGCCAAAACCCTCAAGATCCGCAGGATCCGGTTTTCCGGCTTCAGCAAAGTGGAACAGACCCGCTTTTTATCGTTGGACGCAGCCGAGGTGTCCGCCCTTCAAAAAAAGATCGCCCGGCTTTCCAGGCTGCCCCACTTCGATATCGATGAGAACCTGATGCTCCCCTATTCGAAACTCGAACGCTGTTTTATGGGTTGGTACGCGTTGCTGCTGGATGTTTACGGAGAGGTCCGGGTAGGATGTCTGGATCCCGCGGCCCCTGCGGCAGGCAGTATTTATAAGGAGCGCTTGAAGGATATCTGGTTTTCTCAGGCCTCGCAGAAGATCCGGCTGGATATGAAATACCGTTTAAAGAAGAAGGAAAGCGGACATTGCCCTTTCTTTCATCGCAACGCCCGCCTGGAAGAATTGATCGCAAAAAAATGACTTCAGAAAAAGCGGGATTGAACGAAAAATTTGAATTTTATTTAAACGCCCTGAGAGCGGACATCCGGCGGCTTTCCAAAAAACACGCCCAGAGGGCTGTCCTGGTGACAGGCGGCCTGGATTCTTCTCTTCTGGCTTGTCTTGCCCGCCCTTTCGGCCCTGTTCTCTATTTCGCTTCCCTCACAGACAAGGAAAGAGACGTTTATAACAGACAGGCCGCTTTGAAATGCGGCCGGCTGGCCAAACGGCTGAACCTGAGGTTTGAGGTTGCGCCAGTGGATTTGCGCGGCTACAGGGCGAGCCGATTGAAAATACAAGGTTTTTTGCGGAAAGAGTGGCTGAAGGAAGACGAGGACCTTCCGGCTGTTTATTCTTTGTTCAAACGCGTCAAGATGAGGCAAAAGCCCGGGACCCTGGTCATCAGCGGCATGGGATTCAATGAATTTTTTGAAAATTCAAAAGACGCCCTTGTTCGCTACGTTTATGAGAAGCTGCCCTGGGAACGCCGCGCTCATGAATCCATGGCGTCTGCTCTCGGACTAAGTTTCTGGGCCCCCTATACCCGCAAGCGTTCGCTCATCTTTTTTAAACCGCAAGACAACCGGGGGAGCGTCAAGGACGCGTTCAGGCATTTTCTTGTTTCCAAAGGCCTTGTGCCTGAGGACATTGCCTTTCAACCCTCGCTGCATTCGGAAATCCCCCGCCGATTCCTCAGGGTGAATCAGACCGCTTCATTTTGATGCTGGTATTTTTGGAAGGTCAGCAATTCCATGATCGTGTCGCAGCCCTTTGAGAAGCCCTTGTTCAGGGCCTTGACGATATCAAAACTGAAAAGGACATAATCCCTGTAAACCGCCGCTCCATTCAAGGCCCGGAATCTTTTTTCATATTGACGCAAAAAATAAGAATAGGCGTGACGGTTAAGCTCAACTCCTTGTTTTGTGAAGGAAACAAGGGAGTTTCTTTTTTTGACCGGCTCGGGAAGACAGAGAAAGACGTCGCCGCAGCAGACATATCCCGGAGGATGCAGGCTGAGATCCAGAAAAGGCCCCGGGAGACTGGCGAGGTCGTCTTGAACAAAAAGATTCCGACGGCCGGGCCGTGAAAAAAGTTTCGCGTATTCCCTGCGGAACAGGCGTTTTTCGGCCCCGTTCCAGGGGCAGAGCGCGGCTGGCGTGACGTCGATATCCGAGAACCCCTGGCGTTTCAAATGATCGAAATTACGCTTAAGGGAGGCGGCCGCGTCGGGCGTGACCGTCATGGTGCAGGAAATATCCAGGCCTTCCTTCAGGCCGTCTTTGATATTTTTCAGGATCATCCTGTAGAGACGGGCCGAAAGAGGTTTTCTGTGGCTCATTGTCGCGTCCTGCCTGCCGTCAAGGCCGATCTCCACGGCGATCCGGAATTTTTTAAAAAATTCCCGTTTGTCTTCATCCAGCAGGATCCCGTTTGTCTGGACGCCGATGCGGATCCGGCGACTGTCCTTTCTGACCCACAGGATCATCTTTTTCAAAAGGTTCCATTCCAGCAGAGGCTCTCCCCCCGTGAATTCAAAACACGCGGGCCCCCCGGCAGGCCTTTGCGTAATCCAGCAATAAAAATCCCTGAAAACATCCCAGGAAATGACCCGGCCTTTTGATTTATCCTTAAAAAAACAATAATCGCAATCCAGGAGGCATTTCTCCGTGATATAGATAAAGGCGTTGTGCGCGCGCGCTTCAGTCATGGGGTCTGGCGTCGATGATGTGCTGAAATTTTCCTGTCGAGTTTTTGGGAACAGCGACGCTGGAGAGGCGTATCCTCAAAAGATCGCCGGCCTTGCGGGCGACATTCCATCGCTTGAAAATTTCCTTCTGTTTGGCCGCGTGGGAGGGTCTCAGGTGAAGGACGAGCGTATCCTTATAACTTCGGGGGTTTTTCCCGATCACCAGGAAAAAATCAGGGCGCGCGAGAATTTCCTGAAGGCTTTCAAGGATCTCTCTCTTGGAGAATATTTCCCCATCGATAAGGATGGAATCGTTTGTCCGTCCGAATACGGTGAGACGGCCTTCCCCTTTTTCGTATTTAAGTTCGACTCTATCTCCCAGACAGTAGCGGATCAGCGGCACGCAGAGGTTTTCCAGGTCGGTGATGATGATGCGGCCCTTTCCCTGCTCTGCCGTCTCGCCATCGTCCTTGAGGATTTCGATAAAAAGGCCTTCATCGAAGAGTTTCATGCTCTCTTTTGGGCGGCCTGCGGTCATGGCGAATCCTGAAAATTCCATAGAGCCGTAATTATTGTAAATCCTCACACCGAAGTATTTTTCTATATTTCTTTTATAACCGGCGAAAAGGGGCTCCCCGTTGACAATGCATTTATTTACGGAATGCCCGTTCTTGAGTTGTTCCAGGACGCCGTAAAGCTGATTGGTGTAGGAGTTGATAACGGAGGGTTTGAACCTTTTTATGATAGCGATGGCCTCGAGCATTTGCGGGCGGGTCCGGATAATTCCAAACGGAATGACGGTTACCCCCAGCCGCCGGAAGGCTTCTTCCATGATGGAACCGCCCCCGTTGAGTTCGTAGGCGCACAGATTCAGGCAGGTGTCCCCTGGCCGGATCCCGCAGGCGGCGTATGTTTCCGAGACCCTGGCCACATGCCGCTCGTAACAGGCCTTCGGTTGAAGGATCAGAAGCCTTGATTCCGTTGTTCCGGACGTCGCGGTGATGCGAAAAGGCGCGGCCTTCGGGTTAGGCCTGACGTTTCGCAGGATATCTTTATCGGTCAGGGGCAGGCGCTTGAAATCCTGAAAATCTTTCAGCGGCAGGCGCAGGCGCCTGTAGATCGAAGCGTAGCGAAATGATTTTAAAAGTTTGTTGACCTTTTCCAGGAGCAGCGTTTTTTTGATCATGAAGGTTTTTTAAGGGAAGCGGAATGGTCCCATTTCAAGGCGCCCAGCAGACAGTGTCTGCAGCCGTGTTTTTTGATGTCCCGCATGAGTTTTTCCCTGCCTGAAAGCAGGTTTTGCCAGTCCCGCTCATCCAGTTTTTTGAAGCGGCTGACCGGGCCGGACTGGAAGCAGGTGTAGATCTCGCCCGTGCACCTGACAAAAATGATCCGCTGCGGCCTCAGGCACCTGCGAAAAACCTCATCCGGGACAACGCGTCCCTTCATAAAATCCCGCAGATGCACGATCTGGTATTTCCGGCACTTCACGGCTCCCTCATCCAGGATACGGTCCCATTGCCAGGCGCTTTCTTTTTTCCAGCCATCTGTTTCCAGCCCGTTATCGAGCGGTTTGTCATAATGATAAAAGGAACGCGTTTGCGTCGTGTAAAAGGCGTATTCGATCCCGCAATCAAACGTCCTGGCCAGTTGATAAGCCCTGTAAACATAGCGATGCGTCCAGGGGCTGACGACAAAGAGGATGTCGACCTTATGGCCCTGGCTGCGTAGAAAAGCGATGGCGCGCGTGACATCCCAGAAGAGGCGTTTGCGCGGCCCGCAAGGGCTGTAATCCTCCTTCCAGCCATGCAGGGTGACGCTGAAGGAAAAGCGGTTTTTTAGAGCGTTCGGGATGACGGAGGTGATCGCTTTCAAAGGCGCCAGGAGACTGGCGTTCGTATTGATGTTGAATTCACGGATCCTGTTGGAAGCCACGAGAGGCACGACTGTTTGCAGCAGCCGGATGATGAGCCTGTATTCCAGGGTAGGCTCCCCTCCTGTTAAATTCAGGCATTCCAGGCGCCGGGTATGTCTTAGCAGGAACTGGATCAGGTTCTTTAATGCGCTCAGGCTCAAGGTCGTCTTGTTTTTTTCGCGGTAAATATTGCAGATTCGGCATTGCAGATTGCATTTGTTGGTCAGCATGACCTGCACGCTTTTTAAAGGCAAAACTTCGGCCCTGTCCTGCGTATCCCGATGGCGGATTGTTTTTGTCATATTATTTTAAAGATGCTTTGTCATGGAATTCCCGGACTGTCTTGACGACCCTCAGGCATTCCTCCTGTTTCATGAAGGAAAACAGGGGCAGATGGAGCGCCTCTTTTCCATAACGTTCGCTCACCGGAAATTTTCCGCGGCTGTATTTTTTGAAAATGGCTGCCGCGTGGACGGGGCCATACGGTTTTTGCCAGATGATGCCGTTCTTGTAGAGGAATTCTCCCAGGGCGTCTCTTTGCCTGGAGAGGACCACGAAATTCTGCGGCACGCTGCGGTCGCCTTTTTTGTCCGCAAAAATGGTCAGGCCTTTGATGCCGGAAAGCCCTTCCTCATAAAGGCGCCTGAGCATGACCCTGGACTGGACGATCTTGTCCAAATATTTCATTTTTGTCTTGATGGCGATGAGGTCCAGAAGATACATCCGGGCGAAACGCCTGGAGATCTCCAGAAGCGCGTCGTCATCCTGCCACACGCGCGTGTAATCGCGGATCTTCTGATAAGCCGGGTCGTTGAAACAGACCATGCCGCCCCCGCCACCGCTGGAAGACAAAGGCTTATAGTACGAGAAGGAAAAACAGGAAAGGTCCGCGAAGGATCCCAGTTTTTTGCCTTTGTGTTCGGAACTTTCCGCCTGGCAGCAATCCTCGATGACCAGCAGGTTTGAGCGTCTGGCCAGGGCGACTATCTCCTCGATGGCGCAGGGCCTGGCGAACATGTGCGGGCAGAGAATGGCCTTTGTTTTCGCGGTGACGGCGGCCGCAACGGCGTCCGTGTCCATCTGAAGGTCTTCGGAAGAAATATCCACAAAGACGGGCCTGGCGCCCGCGTAGATGACGCTCAAAGGCACGGCCGGATAGGTCACGCTGGGAAGAATGACTTCATCGCCCTTTTTGATGCCGCCCGACAAAAGGCTCAGCTGCAGGGCGTCGGAGCCGGAATTAAGCGCCAGGGCGGACTTTGTCCCGATATACGCCGCGAAAATTTTCTCAAATTCCTTCAACAGGAGTTCCGTGTCATTGTGGCCCTGGATCCTTTTGAAATCTGTTTCCAGCTGGGCCTGGAATTCTTTCAAAAGCACCCTGTCGATGCGCAAATCTTCGTACCGGATGGGGTTCAAGCGAAATCCTCCTTATCCATAAAACAACGATCCAGCGTTTCGATATCCCGGCAAAGCGATTCATAGCGTTTGAATTCATTTTTCCTGCCAGCGTTCGGCATCTTCCGCAGGATGCGGGCCGCGTTGAAATTGCTGAATTGCCTGTAGCTTCTGGGTTGCCGGTAAAACGCGGCGGTTTCTTTAAGAAAATCGCCAAGCCTTTTTTGATGGATGCTGACTCCCCCGTCCCGGAGCTTCATAAGAGAAAACTGTTCCCGGACCCTGGAGGGAAAAGTCAGATAGGTCCAGTTCGGCAGGATCAATCCGTCCGGCTGAACCACCAGGTCGGTAGCCATGGGGCCCAAAACGCTGTACCCCTTTCCCACGAGGTGTTGTTTCTCTTTTTTTTCCAAAAGGAGGATCTTGCGGTATTGCCTGAGGAATTCCTCTGCCGCGCGCCTGTTCCAGCCCGCCCGGAAGGCCGGATGGACCTCGACCGCCTTTAAACCCAGTCTTCTCAAAAAAGAGAAATTATCGAAAAGGGACCGCGTCTCAGAAGGCACAACAGTCATCGTAGGGCTCATCCGCAGCCGAGATTTGACGGCAAGGGAGATATTTCGCAGGCAGCGGGAAAAATTTTTCAGCTCAAATCCGATCCTGTGACGGTGATTGGCAAAAAAAGCCCCATCCAGGCCGGGTTCTATCACGGCGTCGCACGATCTTAAAACCGCCAGCGTCTTTTTGTCGAAAAAGAACATGTTTGTCTGCAGGGTGATGTCGCTTTGCGGGAAGAGCCGTTGTATGAGGGCGATGGATTTTTTAACCAGCGGCCATGCCAAAAGCGGTTCCCCTCCGGAAAAAACAAAATCATAACTCCGGCCCCGGGGAAGTGCCTCCAGAAGCGAATGGATCTGACGGACCGAGAGCGTCTGTTGTTTGTCCCTGCCGCGAAAGAAACAATAATCGCAGGCCAGATTACAGCGGCCTGTCACAAACAGCCAGATATTGTGGAATTTCATGCCCGAGGGTATTTTATCCATAGAGATGATCCTCGAGGATCTTGATGGACTCCCGCGCTCCGTTAAACCATGAACGCCTGCATGGCCCCGTCTCCGGCACAATCTTAAGCAGGGCATGGATGTTTTTTTCAAGGGTTTCGCAGTTGAGGGCCTGTTCCATGATGATCTTAACGGGAAGAAGTGTTTTTAAATGGCGCGCCCTCCAGAGCTGTTCGGTTGTTTTGTAAGGCACGAGAACCGCAGGCTTATGAAAATCCAGAAGCTTTACGGACGTATTATACCCCGCCATATTGACGCAAAGGTCGGCTTTTTTCATAAGCCGGATAAAATCAGCCGGGGGAAGGCTCTTGAACAGGCGCACATTGGCGCTGCCCTTGGCGAGCTTTTGCCAGGCCCTCCATTCCTTTTGAGGTGTGGAAGGCCCGCAGATAATGGCAAAAACCATGTTTTTGTTCCTTTTGGCGGTCAGCAGGGACGCGGCAATGATCTTTTGATTGACAATCCCCCCTCCACGGCTGACTAAGATCAGTTTTTTGCCTCTCCATCCGGCAGGAATGCCGGATATGTCTTTTCTGACACGGGAAGCCTCAAAGGCTTCTTTGACGAACCCGGTGAAGTGGATCTTGGGGCCGCAATGGGCAAAGACGGCTTTAAGAACGCGCGAGCCTTCCTCAGGCAAATATTTTTCGTAGTCCCGGGCAAAGGACCCCGGGGAATGGATCAAAAGGAGATCGTAGTAGGTCTTGATCATGTCCTGCATCCCCGGAGTCCAGCTAAGGTATCCGGCGCTCGAGACGATCCGGCAAGACAGTTTTGTTTTGAGGAATTTCAGGATATGGGGGACTTCAAAGGTCCAGAATTCCTGGCCAAAAGGGTAATATTCGGTGATAAAAATATCGGGCGAAAAGGCTTCCAGTGAATCCGTGCAAATCTTAAGCCTTTTTTTGAGCATATTGTTGAGGCGGCCCCCCTGGGTCAATTCATGATAAAGGCGGCGGTTAGACTCAACCGCCAGACCGCGTTTATCAAAGGAAAACGGCAGGCTCACCACCCTGGCATAGCGTTCAAACGGGAAAAAATCCTGCGCGACGCCTCCTCGCAGGACCAGGACTTCTGTGTGTTTTCCGTGGCGTTCCTTGAAGGCCTTGATGAGGGAAAAAACCCTCGTGGAATGGCCGAGCGTATTATAATGATTATAGTAGAAGGCGATTTTCAGCATTTAAAAAAGCGTTCCTTTGGTCCTTTCTTTGAATTCAAAGGTTTACTTTTATCGTCAAGCCACTATAATTGAAGAAAAAGGCTAACCTATTATAAACAAAAGCCTGTGGAGAATTCAATCTCTCAATTGCCTTTATTGCTGTTGCTCGTGGTCCTTGGCGCCAGGGTCACCTATTCGGATTTCAAGGACAGAAAGATCAAAAACAGGGACCTTCTGCTGGGGGCCGCAGCCGGCGTCCTGATCTACGCGTTTCTGCTGGTTTCCGGACGCCTGGAGATAGGGCCATTATTCGCCGGCAACATGGCCCTGGCCGTTGTCTTGGGCCTGTGCTTGTATTTTACGGATTCCTGGGGCGCCGGGGACGCGAAATTTTTCATCGTGGCGTCCTTTCTGGTGCCTTCTTACCGCTTTTTCCCTATCCTTCCTTTTTCCTCCGCCGTGATCTTTTTGACGGCCTTTTTCTTAAGCAGCATTTATTTCGTGCTCCGTTCCGCAGCCGGGATCGCCAAAAATCCCCGGGCCTTCTCCGAAACGCTCCATCTCAAAAAACTGGCGAATCGCCTCATTTTGTCTTTTTTTGTCCTCTTGAGCCTCAGCTGGGTCCTGTCCGTCATCTTCCAGCATCCCGCCCTCCGGGTCGCGCCTGTGTGGCGGTTCATTTTTCTCTATTTGTCTTACACGGTTTTATGGAAAATCAGCGACAGGTTCCGCAAGAAAATATTTTTCTGGGCGTCCGTGGTCGCGGGGCTGACCGCCCGTTTTTTGATCCAGCCCGCCCAGATGAGCCCGGAGATCCTGTCGGGTGTCGTCCTCCGAATCACGGTTTATTCCCTGTTTTTCCATCTCTTCAATTCCATCATTTTTTTCGATCCTGACAAAGAGACCAAGAGGGACGAATTGTTTTTCGCGCCATTTATTTTTTGCGGCGCGGTGCTGGCCTATACGGATTTCTTTTGTATTGTTTTGAGGGGTTTTCAATGCCTGCAAACACTGCGCTGAATCGTCTTCTGGCGGCCATCAGGGGTTGCGGAATCACCATCCGCCGCACGAACCGTCTCCTGGAGCTGCTGTTCGACCCCGCGAAAACCGATTTCGCCAGGGCGGCGCCTTACCTGTATGTACTGTTGAATTCCTTTGAAAAATATTTTTTTATTATTATTTACGGTGTTTCCCCGTGTTTGATGCCGGATGCCGCCGATCATATCCGCCCTTCCAGACAAAAAAGCAAAGGCTTTCAACGCCGCAAAGCCTGCCTTTTATGCAAATATCAGGCGTCTTGTCCCGGCTGGCCCCGGAGGCTGGAAGCATCTTCGCCTTCCTTTGTGCCCGATATTCCCGGCGAAGTCGTCCTTGAGGTCACACGCCGATGCAATCTGGGATGCCGCCAATGTTCCCATGAGAAATCCTCTTTGGACATCCCTTTGTCCCGCGTCAAAAATGTGATCGACGAAACCGTTGTCATGGGGGTCAAAACCCTGCGCCTGACAGGCGGAGAACCCTTGCTTTACCCCAAGCTGAAGCAGACCCTCTCTTACGCGAAAGCCAAAGGTTTGTATTGTATCCTGAACTCGAATCTGACCCTTTTTGAAAAAAGCCATGAGGACTGGATCCCGGCCCTTGTGGATAATATCCTTGTTTCCATGCAGGGGCATGACAACGCCTCTGAGAGCCGCTTAACGGGCCGCCCATCGGATTTCAACAGCAAATTAAAGATTCTTGTCCGCCTCAGAAAAAAAATGGCGGTCCTGAGGCTCGGCACCGTTATTTCCAGGACGCTTCTTGAAAATTTCAGACATTATGTCAAATGGATGGGCTTCATCCGGCCCGATTGCTGGGAATTGTACCGCCCTATGGCCGACCCCGGAGCGGATCCGGAATTCCGCATCCGCGTTAAAGATTACAGGGACTTATTGGCTTGTGTCAGACAGAACGACCAGGAATCCTGCGAAATCAAGTTCTCCAACGCCATACCCTTCTGCGGCCTGAAGGCCTCTTTTGAAGACAGCCGCTTTTTCCTGGGGGCCCGCGCCGATGACGGCCACAGCCGTCTCGTCTATGATCCCCGCGGTTTTTTCAAGCCCAGCTATTTTCTCAACCGGAATCTGGGGAAGAATCTCGCAAAGGCCTGGTCTCATCCCTTTCTTAAAAAAATCCATTCCCTGGATTATCTCACCGGCCTTTGCGGCTCTTGCCGACAGGCGCCCTGGTGTCTGGGCGGGAGCCGTTTCTGGGCGAAGGAATCCCGGGGAGATTTTTTCGCGAAAGACCCCCTCATGGGGCGAGGTCAACAAAAACCATGAAGACTGTTTTTTTAAGAGATGACGATGTTTTTAAGGCGGATGGGACTTTTTTGAAAATTTTCCGCTTTTGCCTGGAAAACAGGATCCCTGTCGTTTATGGGATCATCCCGGGCCTCCTGACGCCGGCAGCCGCTCAAACACTAAGGGAGGCCAAACGCCGTTTTCCCCGCCTTTTGGATATCGCCCAGCACGGATGGCTTCATAAGGATCACAGCGGCCGTGGGTTCGACAAATATGAATTCGGGCCCCGCAGAAGCTTTGAACTCCAGAAAAATGACATGGGCCTGGGCGTTAAGAAAATGAAGCGTGTCTTTGGAAGGTTCCGCGCGAACGTCTTTGTGCCTCCCTACCATGGCTATGACTCCGCCACCATCCGCGCCGCGCGTTTCTGGAAGTTTGCGGTTTTTTCCGCGGGAAAACAAAAAAAAGAAAGATTTCCCTTCTTAAGCCTGCCTGCCGAGATATCCTTAAACAGCTATTCCCACTCAGGTGAACCCCGGCCCTTGTCCTGCAAAGAAATGATTCTGCGTTCGCGGATGATCCTGTCGGCCGCGCCGCTTTGTTCGGGCATGGTCTTTCACCATAGGGCTTATGGCGACCAGGCTTCCTGGAACCAACTGAAGCGATTTTTATTGTATTTGAAGAGGCTTGAGGCGCAACGATGGACGCGATTGGTGTTGTTTTCGGATCTTCTTAAAGCTCGTTTAAGAGTTCCCGGGCGGTTTGGCGGGCGCCGGTGAAAAAAGAATCAGGCCATTCATTTTTTCTTGCTTTCGAAGCCAGTTGACGGGCGACCTCCGAGGCCAGGGACGGAGGCGTTAATTCCTGATAATCCAGCACCGAGTTTTTTGTCAGGCGGCCCAGCCAGCGCGCCCGCGAGGGCTGTTCCCAGAATTGGTCGTAGCGGGCTGAACCTGAAAACGGTATCATGACCCCTTTTGACCCGTAATACAGGGACAAAACGCTTGTGTTGTAGGCGGCGGTCGAGATCAAAACAGAGCTTGCTCTCATCAAAGAGGGCAGTTCGGCGGTTTGCTTAAAGAGCGATACTCCCCTGTTTTCCGGCATTTTCGCGATCGTTTTAAAAACCTCCCATTCTTCAGCCGTCGTTGATGGCCCGGCCACAACCCTGATATCGAAACCCTTGAAGTATCTCCTGAGTTTCAGGGACGTGGAAACGATCCTGGGAAAATAAGCCCCGGCTCCCCGCGTGGCCAGGATCAAGGGCCTTGACGGTTTCTTCCCTTTCCTCGGCACCGCGTGATAAGGCAGCACGTAATTCGTAAACACCGTTTTGTTTTTGATCTCCGCAAACAGCCTCCTGAGCTTTTCCCTGTCATCCCTGGTCTGTAAAAAACGAAGGGCGGCTTTGTCTTCGGTGCCTGCGGGAACGTGCAAGAAAATTTTATCATAAAAGGCCAGGAGGTCTTGAGTCGTGGAAAACCGTTCCAGGTTGCTGAAAGGATATCCCAGGCTGCAAAGAAGGCGGGCCTTGAGATTTTGCCTCGCGAACCGGATGGCCGGCAGCAGTTCGGGCCAAAGCTCCTGCCTGCCGAAAGGAAAAAATTCCGTGACAAAAGCGCGCGGACGGATGGTCCGTACGGCTTGAAGGATAAAATCCGCCCTCTGGGATGCGTATTCAGGGTGTTTCTTTAAAGGGGAATAAAAGTTTGACCGGGAATAAGACGGAAAAGGCACCTCTAGATGCGTGACGCCGGGGAGCGTCGCGACAGACGGCTGGAGCGGGCTGCCGTGCAAAACATATATTTTGATATTTTTTCCCAAAGCCTGTAAGGCGCGGATGACGCTGAAAAGCCGGGTGGAATGCCCCAGACAGTCGCAATGGGTAAAATGAAAAATGATCTTTTTGGTTTTCATGGCTTGAGCGCGTCGCAAAAAAAAAGGCGCTCTGCCGGATGCGGCAGGCGCCTTTTGAAAACTGTCCCGTTAATAGGCGTTATGGCTGTTATGCGAATAATGGCTGGCGTGAACAACCCGGACGCAGGGGTAGGTGGCCGCCAGGACCCCCAGGGAATTGGCGTGCGAACTGTGATTGGTGTGCCCGGCAATCAGGTTGGCCGAAAAAGAACTCAAAATCCCCAGGGCGCTGACCGTGCCCAGGCCGATCTTTAAGATCTTGTCCTTGGACACGAATCCTGATTCATCCTTAATGAAATCATGAAGGGTCTTCTTGATCTTTCGCTTTTTTTGCGCCATACCCCTCCCTATTTAATCCAGGACAGAAAAATGTCCTTGGCCTGCGGATCCGAGATTATTTTATCAAAAATGTACCGCATTTGGAAAGAGAAATTTTTGTGAAGCGGGGTTGTCGTGATCTTGGGCACCAGGCCTCCGCCCTGCGCGTAATTCAGGACGGGGCACGTTCCGATCCACGGCTGGAAGGCCGACCGGTAATCCCAGAGTTCCATGAGCGAAGATTCGCACAGGCAGAAAACATTATCGTTCTTCATGACTTTCGGATAATCGTCGGTGAGCACATTTCCCAGTTTGAAGATGTCTTCTTTGAGCATACGGGCTTCGTCGCAGGGATAGACGTCCCCGTTGGGCATATAGGACAAAACAGACCTGGCCGCCCCGCAGGGGGACATCATGTCCACGTATCCGGGGTTCTCCTTTTTGAAGACCTTCGTCAATATGACGGCCGCCAGCCTCTCCTGGAACGCCCGGCCTTTTTTATTCAATTCCAGGATGTAATCCATGGCCTTCGCCCAGAAGGCGTTGAACTCCTCCGGCGTATAGCCGATTTTTTCCCAGAGGACATCCGCCATTCCCAGGCGCGAGAGAGGGCGCAGCGCGATACGGTCGGCGCCCAGGGCGAGATATTCATCGATGATCTTTTCAGGATGGGCGAGGCTTTGGCGGGTCAGCGTGCAGAGCATGTTGACGCTGCGCTTGATCCCCCGCTTCCGGTAGGCCTTTTTGGTCTTCTCAATGGCTGTCCGGACGGCTTTGTGCGCGCTCGAACCGCTGCGCACGCGGTTGCGGTCATGGATGGAAGCGGGACCGTCAAGGGAAAAACAGATATCCACCTCATGCGCGCAGAGAAAATCCAGCTTTTTTTCATCCAGAAGCGTTCCATTGGTGACGAGCCCGATGATGAGATTTTTGTTGCCGGCATTGATGCGCCTGGCGTTTTCCGTGATAAACGTGACGATCTTCCAGTTCAGAAGCGGCTCTCCTCCCTGGAATTCGATGTTGGCGTAAGGATTTTGGGTATCGAAGACGTATTTCAAGATCCTGGCGGCGACATCGATATCCATGTCTTTGGGTTTTTCCGATTTGGTCTGGCAATACAGGCAGTTCAAGTTGCAGCGGGTGGTCACGACCGCGATGTGCAGCGACACATCGCTGAACAAATGGCTGTTGAGCTTGCGGTAGCTCTCCAGGGATTCCTTGAGTTTTTCCTGATTGCAGACAATGCCGGAGTCAAGCAGCCGGCCGAACAAATCGCCGCCCGGCGAGATCTGTCCGGTCTCCAGCCGCACAAAATCCTTGCGATCAAGGATCTGCCAGGACCCGAGCATATTGCTGATCAAAAATCTGTCTTTGAGAGGCTGGCTGTTATAGGGAAGCAGGGCCCAATCATGTTGTTGTTTATTTTTCATTGTGTCCTTCAAGTTTGACGGGTTGAAATTCCTTTGTTCCAAAAAGCATGGGATATTCGATCCAGGGGCCTTCGCATTTATGAAACCAGCGGCAGGGCCGGCAGGAGGGAAATTTGGCCTTGGCCTGGTATTTTCTGACAATGTCGAAATTATCCACGACGCTGCGGATTTCTTTGCATTGCGCGGCGGGAATGAAAAATTCGGACGCGCAGGCCTCGTACCCCTCAAGGAGGCATAACGGCACGGCCTCGGCCATAACGCCCCGGCCCGCCCTGATGCCGATTTCCAGCCCTTTGATGATAAAAGGCGCGGCCCTGGAAATCCTGGGCACGATCTTTTTATGATAGGCCATGGCATTGCCCTGGATATGGATAAAGGCGAACTGGAATTGGACAACCCCGAGCTTGACTAAGAGGCGGGCCATCTCAGGCAAGGTCCTGTAATTCTGCTTCGTCACAACGGTGTTCGTCAGGGTCTTGACACCCAGGCCGCAGACATTGTGGATCCCCAGGACCGTCTGGCGCCAGCTTCCCGCGGAGCGGGTCAGGCCGTCATGCACCGCGGCATTAGGCCCGTGGATGGCGGGCACAAACGTCGTCATCCCGGCGCGGATCATTTTTTTGCAGAATTCCTTGTCCGCGAAACGCCGCCCGTTCGTCTGGACCTGGATTTCCTCATATCCCAGGCTGCGGGCATATTCGACGATCTCTACGGCGTCCGGCCTGATCGAAACCTCTCCTCCCGTCAAAACCGCTTCCCGTTTTCCTTCCAGAAAAGACGCCTTAAGCTCGGACTTGATCTGGGCCGTTGTCTTTTCTCCCCAGCTTCGCTTGTCGGCGACCACGCAAAACAGACAGTCGTTTGAACAGGCGTAACCGACCTTTAAGTCCAGGCGCCGGATCACAAGCGAGGGATTTTTCAAGATGTCTTGTTGAGGTAAAAGAGATAATTGGCCCATTCCAGGACATCGCTGAGGGATGTCGTCTTGCATTCCAGGAGATGATAATTTTTATCCGAGGGTTTAAGCGGCTTGATCCACTCCTTGTCCTCTTTGAGCATGCGCTCCAGGATCTTCTGATCATAGAGGTTTTTGTGGAGCCGGAGAATAAAGCTATTTCTTGGACTTTTTTGCAGTGGAGACATTCTTTTCCTCCTCCTCAAGCTCTTTGATCAGGTCTTCGATCTCCTTCTCTTCGGCCTCCTGGACAAGGGCGGGCGCTGAAGAGAACAGCGCCCTTTGCATCAGGGATTTAACGGCGTCGGCATTGGCCTTCAAACGCGTAAAGTAGTGCGCGTAATTCAGGAGCTCATTTGTGAATTCCATCGCCAGTTTTTTCAGGTCAGCCCCCGGTTTCTGCGGGTAAAGATAAACAAGCAGGCGTTCCCCGGCCTGATCCAAAAGGACATAGGACTTGTCCAGAAAGACATAGCCGGCGGCAAAGACCGTCTCTTTGGAATAGATCTTCGAATTCAACGCGATTTCGGCGTGATCCGGATGGACCACGATGTGCTTTTCCGGCATGAGGGCTCCTTTGGTGATCGTTTTTTTAATATTCGCAGAGATAGAGTTCCCGGATTTCAATATCGGCGTAAAGCGTGGAGACGACCGAATTGCGGAGTTCCAGCCTGTTGCGGACATAGATCCCCAGCCGGTTGGCGTCTATGAGCATGATCCTGGCGTCATAATCAGAGGCGCTCCTGGAAAAATCGATATAAGGCGTCACAGAGGCCAGATTGCTGCCCAATTCAATGGATGACCCCTGGTCCGCGCTGAGCTTCCCGCGGGATTGCGTGGTTCCCCATGTCAATTCTCCGCTGTTGGCCGCGGCGGGTGTCGTCCAGCCGATTGTGACCCGGTCGGCGCGAATCTCCTGATAAACGCCGTAGGGCGAAGGATAGTACATGGTGACCGTCAGCTGTTCCTGGGCAAACGCGGGCTTCGTGAAAAAAAACATGACAGGCAGTGCCATTAAAATCCATTTGTTTTTCATGGGCCAGCCCTTCTTTCTACATGGTTGTGATGCCCGCTTTTTCGATCACCCACGTCTGCCATCCGGACGTATGATAATACATTTTCCTGACATATAAATCCGACCAGGCCGCGCCCGTATTATCATAAACGGCCACGCGTTGCGGAATATAAATGCGCAGCGATGTCGTATTGTACAACTGGATGGTGCACCGGGCTCCCGTCGAGCCCCGGTGAAATAAAATTCTCGGTGTCACCGTAGTGCTCGTGCTTCCCAGTTCGATCGATGCGCCCTGGAGGGTGCTGAGCATCCCGCGGGAAGAAGTTGTGCCGCCCCATCGCAAGGTTCCGGCGGTCGTATTCATCGTCGTATTCATACCGATAGCGCCTCGGGAAAAATAAAGCCTGTGAAATACGCCGTAAGGGGCTGGAAAATACGTTGTGATGGTCAGGGAATCCTGCTGGGCCTGGCTGATGAACGTCCAGACAAAAAGGAAGGAAAAAATGGCCAGAAAAACGATCTTCTTTCTCATACCTCAATTATATAATTTTTCTCGGCTGATTTCAATTGGAAAAGCGAGGCCGTCATTTCTTAAACATTTCCCCCGGAAAGACTTATCTATTCGTCAAGTCCGTTGGCGGCCCTATTCCCGGCCGCTGTCCTTGTGAATAGCCTTGAGGACCGTATTGATGGGAAGGCTCAAAATATCTTCCAGGGGCACCAAAAGGGCAAGGGTCCAGTTTTTATCGCTTAATGTCCCGGGGAAATTGATACGATTGTCCCAGGGGTCAACATCATAGAGGGGATCGGTGGAAAGGTAATCCTGGATGAGTTGTATGCTGAAGATGCATGAACTCCGGGAGATCATCACAAGGGCCTGTTTAATAAAGTCGGCGCGGCAGAGCTGGTGAGCGCCGCCATTCTCTTGGCCAAGAAACGCGAGAAACTGTTCCTGTTCCCTGATCGACCCCTTGTACATGTCCAGAAGGTCCCAGGCTTCTTTTTCCGGCAAACCCAGGATGGACAAAAAGACCTCCGGGGAATCTATCTCTTTTTTCCAGCGGAGGCGGCCGTGGCTGGAAGCGGCAAGATCAAAAAGTTTTTCCCTGACATCATCCAGCCGGATACTTTTTTTCAAACAGTTTCTTTTGAATAATCCCTCGTCCACGGTGGCGCATTCATAAAGCCACCAGGCGCAGAGGTTGCTCAAATCATGCGTGGCGATTGTGGCCAGGGCGCAGGGCCTGTAGTCCTCGGGCGCCTTGAAATCGTATGTTTTGTTCCAATCGCGCATCCATCGCTGAACGTCGATGCCGGGGATACCAAGCTCTTTGAGGGTCTTGAAACAGGCCTCCGGGACCGTGCCCAGGTCCTCGGCGCAGGCCAGCATGGTGGAGTTATTGATCATCAGGCTCAGCAATTGCCGGCCATGCTCTTCCCAGACCTGTTCGTCCTTGGGGTCAAAAACACCGTTGAGCCCTCCTGTTTCCGCGGGCTCCGACAGAGGGATCGTCCAGAGGCGAAAAACTCCGACGACATGGTCGATGCGGTAAAGATCGTAAAAATTCTGGGCAAAACGCAATTTTTCAATCACATAATCGTATTGATGGGCGCCGATATGGCCCCAGTGAAAAGGCGGCATGCCCCATCTCTGGCCGTTGGAATACAAAAGGTCTGGAGGCGCGCCCGAAGCGAAATCCAGCTTAAAATAATCCTGACGCGACCAGACATCCGCGCTGTCCCTGGAAACGAGGAAAGGGATGTCTCCCATAAGGAAGACCCCGTTCTTAACAGCATAGGCCCTGGCTTTCAGGAATTGCTCGAAAAGCTGCCATTGAAGCCATTGATGAAACAGGATGCTGTCCTTATGAATGTCGCGAAATGAGGAAAGGGCTTTTTCCTGACGGTTTTTCAACCCCTCTTCCCATTCCTCCCAGCATTTTTCCCCGTTTTTTTCCTTAATGACCTTGAAAAGAGCGTAATCTTCAAGCCAATAGCGCTGGGCGCGAATAAACGATTGGAACGCTTTTGAGGGCGTATTTTTGACGGACTGAAAAATTTTCCAGAGCAGTTTAAGTTTCGCCTCTTTGACTTTGTAATTGACGCGGCCGCCTCCGCAGGGAAAATCCTTTTTGATCTTTTGGAGCTCTTCAAAGAACGACCCGCTTTCCACCCCTTCGAGCGCTCCAACGCTTAGATAAACCGGTTCCAGCGCGAACATGCTTTGGGCGTCATAAGGCCTGAAGCCAAACCCGGTATCATTCATGGGCAAAAGCTGGATAATGCTCATGTTAGTATTCCTGCACCAGTCCACCAGGAGCTTTAAATCAGGCAATTCGCCTATCCCGGCGCTCTCATTGCTATAAATGGAAAAAAGAGGAACGGCGACCCCCGCTCTTTTTTTTATCCCCAGCCGTTTCCATTGAGAAGCCGTTATTTTTGTCAGAAGATCTTCATACATTGTTTTATCCTTATGGTCGAACGCGCTTTAAGGGTGGCCTTTTGCTCAAAAATCCCAAGGGCCCTCACTTTACACGGCAGGACCGTTTGTGTCAAATGGAAAACATGAAACGCATCCGCGGGAGCCGCTCAAATGCGCTCAACGCTCTCTTGTCTGACCCAGCCTGTTTTTCCGTCAGGCCTTCGGACCTTTGTCCATCCCTGCCGGGTTTCCACGGCAAGGATTTTGGCGCCTTCGGCGAGATCAAAATTCACGGCGGAACTCTCCATCGGTTCAAACCTGGCCAGGGTCTGTTTGTCCAGGACAACGGCCTCTGTATTTTGAAGGCTGATCTTTTGACGGAGGGAAACAGCGGCGAGCCCCGAGACAAGAAGAACCCCGGCCATAAGAAACAGGGCCGTCTTTTTGAACTCCGGACGCAGGATAAGCAGAAAAAGCCCGGCGCACAGAAGAAAATACAGGCCGCTCAAAAACCAGACATACTCAGATATCGTCCATCTGCCGAACAGAAGCAGGGACGCCGACAGAAGGAATGTTTTTCTGCCGACGGCCTCTTTCCCGGACAGTTTTGACCTGACCACATCCATATTGGTTTCCAAATCCGCGTCCCTGGGCATGAATTTGCGGGCCCTTTCATAATTCAGCAGGGCACGGCCCAGCTGGCCCGTTTTGTAATAGGTGTTGCCGGCGTTGAAATACAGAGGCCCGCTCCCATAGCCCTGAAGAATCAGTTGTTCGTAGGAAGAAAGGGCTTCCGCGAATTTTCCCTGCCTATACAGGTTGTTGGCGCTGTCGAAGTCCGGGCAGCCGGCAAAGGCCGGAAGACAGAAGGCCCAAGCCAACGCCATCAGAAACCGCAATCGGAACCCGTTTTTCTTTGAGTCGCGTCTTTCCAGGTTTTCGAGCGCGGCGATAACATCCGTTAAGTTCTTTAAAACAAGCTTCATCCGTGATATGTCGGGAGAGGTCCCGGCGAAGCGAGAATCGCATTCTTCAAAGATATGGACTGTCGCGCGACGGATGTCCTCAGGGACATTCCTGTCGGCGAGAAATCTGCCTGCCGTCTGGCCGGTCAAACCGCCTGAGGGCGCGTGAAAACGGTCTCCAAGGTATTCCCTGAGTGTCTTTTGCGCGATTTCGTAAAATTCCCGCGCCTGAGCTGTTTCCAGGAACTGTCCGGCCGCCGCAAGCCCTTTTCGGGCCTTGCGCGGCGCAGCTATCCTGCGCGCGAATCCCGCGTCCAAGCGCAACCTTTCGCTCTTTTTTTTATAAAAATAAACGCACGACAAAGCAACCAGGGGGATCATTTGAAGAATCCAGAATGAAATCCTGGCGTAGAGCGGTGAAAACCTTTCGCATGGTCCCGCCTCTTTGATAAAAACGATATCCTGTTCCCTGCGGTTTTCGTCCGATCCCTGCGGAACGAAAGCCGTGGGCGGTCCCGGCGCAAGGCCTTCCTGCCTTTCCACCTCCAGGGGGAAAGGCCCGACAGAAAGTGTCTGATAGGCTCCGGCGCCGGGATCGAAAAAAGAAAAAACAGGCGCGGGGGTTTGTCGGACCTGCGTGGTTTTCGGCAGTATCACCTGCTCGAAAATTTTTTCCCGCTCCGCGGAACGCACGACCCTGGGGTCATAAACCTTAAAGCCCTCAGTGTCCTGAAGGCGGGGCGCCTGGACTGTGTTGAAATTGCCGTCGCCTCGCACCGCCATGCTCAAAGTCACAGGGTCTCCCTCTTTGACCTTTGCCGGTTCAGCGCTGGCCTGAAGATTAAATCTGCCGACCGCGCCGCCGAATCCTTCAGGCCTGTTTTGTTCCGGCAATGGTTTGACGAGCAGAACCAAAGGATTTGATTTAAGATTCACGGGATAAGGCTCTTCCCAGCCTCCAAAAAGGACGCTAAAAAAATCTTCGGCAAACTGATCGTTGTCAGGTGAGGGATGCCGGGGAGATTTGCGCAGCACGAGGATGGGGGTCATCTGGGCCGGCCCCAGCGAAAGCTCTCCTGTGCGGGCCGCGAAAACGTGGGTCTTGAACTCAAGCACATCAAAAGTCACGCCCTCCCTGTCCTCCTTGTATTGGCGCGGCGGTCCGAATTCCAAAACAGAAAAACCCGCCTGGCCTGTAATTTCAGGCAATTTTTCCACCCTCACCGGCAGCCTGTCACTGTAGAGCCTGATGGTCACAGGAACGAGTTCGTGAAGATAAGCTTCGGTTTTACCTGCCTCCATATTCAGGAATATCCTGTTTTCAAGAGAAGGCCGTTCTTCCTGGGAAGAATCCGTTGAGGAAGGATTCCGGGCGGGAAAATCAATGACCTCTATGGTCAAAGCCCGCGCCGTGTAGGTTTGGCCTTCGTATTGAACGGAGAAAGGGCCGATCTCAAAAGTGCCTTTTTTTTGCGGGAAAAGCAGATAACGGTGAGTCACGGACAAGGATGTCTTTCCATTGATAACGGAAAATTGCGAAGAAGGCCCGAGATATTTTGTCTGAAAATCTTCCAAAGGCGGCAGCTCGGGGGCCGGAACGTTCTGTTCGCCTTCAAAGATAAGATTGAGCTGTACCGCCTGACCCAAAGCCACCTGTCCCCTGTCTATCTCTGCCCGAAAATCCGTTGGCTTGGCCAATGCCGACGCGGCAAAAACAAGGCACAGAAGTCCTGAACAAACGATTTTTTTACGCATCCTTAACCTCAAAAATTCCCGAAAAAACTATCTTTGTCCCTATTGTATAGCATTACCAGTCTTTTTCAACTTCTCTCTGCCCCGTTTTTTGGGCTTGGTCCGGCAGAAGCCTCAATTGCTGCTTGCCGTAATCCTGCAAGAGCATCCGGGCCTCATCCTTGGTCATGGGTTCGGCGCCGGCGGGTTTTGGCTGCTGCTGACGCGGATCCTGAGGGTTTTCTTCCGCCTGCCGCGCTTGAGTTTCCGGCGCTTGCTCCGGCTGTTGTTCCTGCCCGGGCTCGCGCTGTTGTTCCTGCTGCCCTTCTTTGTCTTTTCCGTTTTGCCGATCCTGATTTTTTTGCGTCGATTGCGGCTCCTGCGGTTGCTGTTCCTTGTTGACTGACCCCTGCTGTTTGAGTTGTTCTATCTTTTTTTGCGTCAGCTCAAAATTGTATTTCGCGTCTTTATCATCCGGGGTCAAAGACAGCGCCTGGCGATAATAAGACAGGGCGTTTTGCAAAAGATCCGCCTGCCCCGCGCCCGCGGTCTCCGCCTCTTTCAAATAGGCATTTCCCATATTGTAGGCGGAGGCTTGTTCCAGCCTGGGCCGCCCGCAAGACAGCAGTTTCTGATAAAGCTCCCTGGCTTTTGAAAACTCGCCCCTTCGGTAATAGGCGGCAGCCGCGTTGAAGTTCAGAAGGGCGTCTGAGGGATATTCGCGCAGGGCTTCCTCATAAACCTGCATGGCGTCGCTTTCCCGGTCCTGTTTGAGAAGCCGCTCAGCTTTTCGTGAAGCCTCTATAGGAGAAGCCCATGCGCAGGGCTGCAAGACCAGCGAGATCAAAAAGGTCACAAACAGGTTTTTCATGCCTGCCGTCATATCACATCCCTCGTTTTCCGGCCCAGATTTGAGGAAACAACAAGAAAAGGGCCAGGCCTGAAAAAATCTGATAGCGCTCCGTAAATCTCTGGATGCCCGCTTCGGAAAATTCCTGCGTTTTGAAACGCGCTACGGCTTTTTCATAAAGAGGTTCCAGCCCGAATTCAACAGGGGTGCTGCGTTGATAAAGCCCCCCTGTTGTTTCCGCGATTTTTTTTAGCAGGGGTTCATTGAGCCGGCTTTTGACCACCCGTCCCTGGTTGTCTTTGAGATATTGCGGGCTGCCGCTGCCTGAGGCCTCTGAGATCAATTCGCCTTCCGGGCTCCCGATCCCCAGGCTATAAATCCGGATGCCCGCCTTCGCGGCTTCCCGGGCGGATTCAAGCACCCTGCCTTCATGGTCTTCTCCATCGGAAACAAGAAAAAGGATCTTGTGCACGCTGTTGGCGCCCTCCTGATAGGCCTTGACAGCTTCGTCGATAGCCGAGGAGATCGAGGTCCCTGGGGCGGAAATACTCTCTGGCGAAAGATCGCCAAGGATCGTCTGAAAAATAAGGGTATCTGTCGTTAAAGGACAGGCCAGAAAAGCCTCTCCCGCGAAAGCGATCAGGCCCAGCCGGTTTCCTTGAGAGCGCTTCGCGAAATCATCCAGGGCAAGCTTTGTGCGGGCGAGCCGGTTGGGCTTAAGGTCCGCCGCGAGCATACTTTTGGAGACGTCCATCGCGAAAAGGATATCGTAGCCCTGTTTTTTGATCTGTTCCCAGCGGCTTCCCCACTGAGGCCGCATCAGGGAGAGCACCATAAAGCTCAGCGCCGCCAAAAAAAACAAGGCGTCCAGCGCGTCATTCTTGCTTTGACCGTGGGCCGTGACAAAAGGCTGGAGCTCTTTCTGGATCAGACGGCTGTAGTTCTTCTGTCTTTGAGACCAGGCCAAAATCATCAGAAGCCCGGTTAAGGCCACTGCCAAAAAACCCAAAGACCACCACGGGTTCTCAAAACGGATCATGGCACCTTTCTGGCGACCATTGACCTGATCGCGGCCTCGGCGATCAACAGCAGGAGCGCCGGAATGAGAAATAATCCGAATAACTCCTGATAAGGCCTGAAGCCTTTTTCCTGGAAGGAAACCTTTTCCATTCGGTCGATCTCCCGGTAAACTTTTCTCAAGGCCTCCGTGTCGGTCGCCCGAAAATAGCGCCCGCCCGTCATCTGGGCGATCCGCGCCAAAAGGTCTTCATCCAGGTCGATCGTGACATTCCTGTAAACGATATTGCCGAAAATATCCTGAAAAGGATAAGGAACGGGTCCTTTGGACCCCACGCCTATCGTGTAGACCCTGGCCTGCAGGGCCCGGGCAGCCTCGCCAACAGTTTCCGGAGATATCCGCCCCGCGTTATTGCGGCCGTCGGTTAAAAGGACGATGATCCTGCTCTTGGCCGTGGATCCCTCCAGGCGTTTCAAGGATACAGCCAGGGCGCTGCCGATGGCTGTTCCATCCGGCAGCATTCCGCCGCGGATGCGTGACAAATTCTTTAATAACCAGTCATGGTCCAAGGTCAGGGGGCATACGGAAAAGGCTTCTGCGGCAAACGCCACAAAAGCGATGCGATCGTTCGGCCTGGCCAGGATGAAATCAGCGACGACGTTTTTGACCACATCGACGCGGTTTTGCCGGCGGCCTTTTATTTTAAAATCTTCTCCCAGCATGCTGGTGGAGGTGTCTAAGGCCAGGACGATATCGATGCCTTCTTTTCTGACAGGGCTGTTTTCCAGGAGGGCCTGCGGCCTCATCAGCGCCAGGACCATAAGAACTCCTGCCGCGAATCTCAGGAAAGGCAGCTTCTCGAGGAGCCGGACGCGCCATGTGCCGCTGAGGCCTGAAGCCAGCACGCTGCTGGGAAATCTGACGGATGATTGAGGATCGCGTTTATTGAGAGCGGCAAGCAGGAAGGCGGCTGGAAAAATGATAAGAAGGGCAAAAAAAGGATCGCGGAATATCATGAACGGCCTTCCAGGGGCGTTTCAGGCGCCTTCGTGTTTTCGATCAAGAGCTTGGCGGACTGGCAAACGCCTTCTATCTCGCTGTCTTTAGGTTCATACTTGGCGAATTTAACCCGGTCACAGGAAACCAGAAAATTCCTGAGCGACAGTTTCTGGTCCAGGCTCAAGGCCTGGGAATCTTTGAGCCCTGCCAGGAATTCTTCGGTGGTCATTTCCGGAGCTTTCAGGAGAAAGCGGTCTTCGAGGTAATGACGGACGATCAGGGAAAGCTCATAAAAGAATTCTTTTGTAAGCCCCCTTGAGACCAAATCCTGCTCTTCCAGGTCCCTGATTTTGCGCAGGGCGATCACATGCGCGGGGCAAAGGCATTCCGGGCGTTTCACCTTTTTTGCGGCCCTTAAAAAAAGAAATGCCATGACGCAAGCCGCGCTGATCCCGGCAAAAATGAACCTTCTGTCAAAAGGCAGCCAGGGACCGTTGATATCACGCATGGCCCTGTCCCCTTCGTTGTCTTCCAGAAGGGTTTGGATGACCAGGGGCGTTTGAGGGGTCATATGGCTGTTCCAATTTTTCTCTCCGCGCTTTCTGTAGCGGATCTCAACCGGCGGAATCATGAAAGACCCCGCCTTAAAGCCTTTCACACGGAAGCGGTAATTCGTATTTTTTTTCCCCAGAAACACCCGGATCTTCTCATCCTGATCGATGATCTCAAGCCCGGGGATCCCCTCGGGAAATCCGGCGATGGAGATGTCGGTGTCCGCCTCTGAGGTCACGGACAGGCGGCCCGTGATCGTATCGGCGACAAAAGCCCTGTCCCTGCTCAAAACCGTCCTGACCTTGAATGGCGCGGGCGCTTCTTCGGCAGACAGGGGTCGCGCCCACAGAACCAGGAAAACAAACGCGCAGGCCGCGAAACGCTTTTTCATCTCGACCTCATCCGTCTTTCCCGTTCCTGAAAAAAGCGGATCAGGGCCTTCCAGTAAGGCTGATCCGCGCGGATATCGATGAAATCGATTCCCAGGGAACGAAAAAGCCGCTTGCGATTATTTTGCCAGGCCAGGGCCCGCCTGCGGAAACCTTCCCGGACGGAAGCATCCGTGGTATCGACAAAAAATGAATTCCCTGTTTCCGCGTCTTCCATCCTGATGATACCGACTTCAGGCAGCTGGAGTTCTCTGGGGTCCGTCAAGGTCATGGCAATCACATCGTGCTTTTTGCCGGCCACGGAAAGGGGCCGTTTAAAATCAAATTCCGGAAACGTATCTTGCGGCAAGGGGTCTTGGGATTTGAGGGAATAAAAATCGGAAATGATGAACACAACGGCGCTTCGCTTGACGACACGCAGAAGATACGTGAGCGCGTCTGCCAGGTTTGTGCTTTTGTGCGAGGAGGAATTTTCCTGCGCGGACTGGACCAGGGCTTCGCGCACGACACGCAAAACATGCCGGGTGCCTTTTCTGGGCGGGAGAAATTTTTCAACGCGGTCGGAAAAAGCGAGGAATCCCACCTTGTCGTTATTCTTGATGGCTGAAAAAGCCAGAAGGGAACAGATCTCCGCGGCCAGCTGGCTTTTGAGCTGACCTGAGGACCCAAAGCCGCAGGAAGAGGAAACATCCAGAAGGATCAAGACGGTGAGCTCCCGCTCTTCCGTGAATTTCTTGACATGCGGATGGCCTGTCCTGGCTGTCACATTCCAGTCAATGGAACGGATCTCATCGCCTGGGATATAGGTACGGACTTCTTCAAACTCGATCCCCCGCCCCTTAAAAACGCTGTGATACTGGCCGGCAAAAACATCGGTCACCAGATGGGCTGTGGTGATCTGAATGCGACGGATCTTTTTTATAAAATCGCTGGAAAGCATGCGGGCCGTCCTTGAAAATCAGGGGACTTCGATCTCTTCAAAAATCCGCTTGATGATATCATCCGAAGTCTTTCCTTCCGCCTCGGCTTCATAGCTGACGATAAGCCTGTGCCGAAGGACATCCGGGCCTATGGATTTGACATCCTGGGGAACGACGTAACCGCGGCCCTGGATAAAGGCAAAAGCCTTGGAGGCGATGGTCAAAGCAATCGTAGCCCTGGGCGAAGCGCCGTACTGGATCAAAGGAGCCAGATCGGCTAGCTTGAACGCCTGGGGTTGACGGGTCGCGAAAACAATATCAAGGATATATTGCTCGATCTTCTCGTCCATATAGATGCTGTCCACGACGCTCCGGGCCCTGAGGATATCCGCCGGGGTGACCACCGCAGCCACGGGGATGGTTTTCTGCGTATAACTCATGCGTTTGAGGATCTGGTGCTCTTCGGCCCTGTTGGGATAGGTGATATTGATCTTGAATAAAAAACGGTCGACCTGGGCTTCAGGCAGAGGATAAGTCCCTTCCTGTTCAATGGGATTCTGCGTCGCCATGACGAGAAAAGGTTCATCAAGAGGAAAGGTGTGTTCGCCGATGGTCACCTGGCGTTCCTGCATGGCTTCCAGGAGAGCGCTTTGAACCTTGGCCGGCGAACGGTTGATTTCATCGGCGAGGATGATATTGGAAAAAATCGGCCCTTTTTTGGTCGAGAAGGAGCCTTCTTTAGGGTTGAAAACCAGGGTTCCCAGGAGATCGGCCGGCAAAAGGTCCGGTGTAAACTGGATCCTCTGAAATTTCGCCCGGATAGCCTGGGACAGGGTTTTGATCGCCAGGGTCTTGGCAAGGCCGGGGACGCCTTCCACCAGCATATGGCCGTTACTCAAAAGCCCTGCCATGAGCCGTTCGATAAGGTATTTCTGACCCACGATCACCTTTTCGATCTCCTGGGTGAGGGCCTGCACAAAAAGGCTTTCCTGCTTGACTTTTTCATTGATCGCCGCGATATCATTCGCCATAAAACCTCCTTAATCCGGCCCCTGGCCGGATTAACCTCGCAGCGTATCTTGAAAATGTTTTTCTTCCCGCCGAGCCTCTGCCGAGGCTGGATGAAGATAAAGATTTTCAAGATTGATTACGCAAGAGGTCACGTTTATTTCCTTTAATTCACCCGCCTCTGCCAAGATTATCTCCGAACGCCCGGACTTATTGGAAGGTCCGGCGCGCCGCTTTTTTGCGGCGGCGTATCTTGAAAATGTTTTTCTTTACCTGGCTCGATTAGAACAGCCAGTATTCCGCTTTCTGCGAACCCGCCGAGCCTCTGGGTACCCGGCCCCAATAGGATGGTCCGGTCTGTCGCTTCCTGCGGCACGAGGCTGGATGCAAACGGCCTAATCGGAAGGGTCGTTGTGCCGCCTGCTGCGGCAAAGATAAAGATTTTCAAGATTGATTACGCAAGAGGTCAGGTTTATTTTTTTTAATTCACTTCGCTCTGGCGGAACGAGAACTGTACCGCCCTTAGGGGGAGAATTGCCCAGGCCTATCCCTTCCGGATAACTCCGGAGGATCAAATTCGGCCTGGCCTCATTAGAAAAGGGGCACCTCATATATACTCCATGAAGCACCCCTTCCCTGGTTGTCTACTATCAGGCTTATTTTACAGACCTTTTTTAACGATGTATTCGCAAAGATCGACGATCCTGCAGCTGTAACCCCATTCGTTGTCATACCATGCCAGGACCTTGACCGTATTTCCGACGACCTTGGTGGATTCGGCGTCTATGATGGAAGACGTGCTGTTGCCCTTGAAATCGATGGAAACCAGGGGCTCTTCGCTCACCGACAGGATCCCTTTAAGCCGTGGGCTCTGGCTGGCTTTTTTCAGAACATCCACGACTTCAGCCACGGATGCTGTTTTTTCCGTTTCAACGGTGAGGTCGACCAAAGAAACATCAGGCGTGGGAACGCGCACAGCCAGTCCATCCAGCTTGCCCTTTAATTCCGGAATCACCAGGCCGATGGCCTTGGCCGCTCCCGTGGATGTGGGAATCATGGAAAGCCCTGCCGCTCTTGCCCGGCGAAGGTCTTTGTGCGGAAAATCAAGGATGACCTGGTCATTCGTGTAAGAATGGATGGTCGTCATAATCCCGCTCTTAATGCCGAAATTATCCAGCAGCACCTTGGCCAACGGCGCCAGGCCGTTGGTCGTGCACGAGGCGTTGGAAACGATATGATGCTTGGCCGGATCGTATTTATCCTCATTGACGCCCATGACGAATGTGCCGTCCTCATTCTTTGCCGGAGCGGAAATGATGACCTTTTTGGCGCCCGCGGCCATATGGGCCTTGGCTTTTTCGGCGTCCGTAAAACGGCCCGTGGATTCGATCACAAGCTGGACACCCGCGTCTTTCCAGGGGATCTGGGCGGGGTCTTTCTGCGAAAACACCTTGATCTCTTTTCCGTTAACGATGATCGCGCCCTCTTTGGATCCGACAGTCCCTTTGAAAGGGCCGAACGTCGAATCGTATTTTAAAAGATGGGCCAGGGTCTTGGAATCGGTGAGGTCATTGACCGCAACGATCTCGATTTCCTTGGCGCCTTCTTCAAGCGCGGCGCGAAAAACAAGCCTTCCGATTCTTCCAAATCCGTTGATTCCGACTTTAACAGCCATCACTTCCTCCTTTTAATGAGCGCATCATTTACGTCAAAATGCGAACTTCGACGCAAATGTTTTTTGCGCGAATTAACCCCGCGAAGTATTGAAAAAATGCCGAAGAGATTTTTTCGATTTCTTACGCGGCGGGGAATTCGCCTAAAGCGCAGTTGTATGAATCATAGATAGTCTTTTCCGACTCTTTCTTACAGGACCGCTTCTTTCAAATATTTGATGGCGACTTCCGGAGGAGTGGGAACGACATAAAACCCCGTTCCCCATTCAAAACCCGCCACACGGCTCAAGCGGGGCATGATCTCCATATGCCAATGATACCCCTGCCGCTCTTCTCCGTCCACCGGGGACGTATGGATAATAAAATTATAAGGCGGATCATTCAACGCTTTCTTCATTCTCATAAGGGACTCTTTGAGAATCCTGGCCATGCTGGAAAGCTGTTCGTCCGAACTCTCGGGAAAAAACAGCTGATGCTCCTTTGGCATAAGCCACATTTCAAACGGAAACCGCGAAGCATAAGGACAGAACACGATAAAATCGTCGTTTTCCATGAGAACGCGTTCTTGTTCGTCGAGTTCCTGCCGGATGATGTCGCAAAAAATGCAGCGTTCACGGAAATCATAGTACTCGCCGGAGCCGGTGAGCTCTTCAATGACATTCTTAGGGATCATGGGCAAGGCAATCAACTGGCTGTGGTTATGGTCCAGGGTCGCCCCGGCAGCCGTTCCGTAATTTTTGAAGATCATGATATATTTGAAGCGTTTGTCTTTCTGCAGGTCCCGGGAGCGCTGACAATACATCCTGAGCACGCTCTCGACCTCCGCCTGATCCAGATCCGGCAGGTCCTTGCTGTGATACGGCGTCTCGATGATGACCTCGTGAGCGCCGATGCCGTTAGAGAGATCAAAGATCCCCATGCCGCGTTTATCCAGCTTCCCTTCGATCTGGAGCGCGGGGAATTTATTAGGAACAACGCGGACCTGCCAGCCGGCGCTATTGGGCTGGGTCTTAGGACTGCGGAAGGCCTGGATCTCCGGAGGCGTCATATATTCATTGCCGAAACAAAACGGGCAATTGGATGTCTCCTCGTAATAATGGGAAGGCGTGTGGATGTCCCGGGGCGTCAAAGGATTATCGACGTTCATGATGACCCAACGGCCGACAACGGGGTCTCTTCTAAGCTCTGTCATGACACTTCTACCTCTCTCAAATATTGCGCCGCGTCTTCAGGGGTGATCGGACAGATATAAAACCCGGTGCCCCATTCAAAACCGGCGGGGCTTGTCAGCCTGGGGATGATCTCCAGATGCCAGTGATAATCATCCTCAATGGTCTTCCAGTAGCCGGCTTTGGCCTTTTTATGGCGGAACGGCGCCGTATGCAGGACGAAATTATACGCGGGGTCATCCAGCCCGAGCTTTAGCTTTGTTAAGACTTTCTTAATGACTTTTCCGAGATAAAGCCTTTTTTCGACGCTCATGCTGGAAAAGTCGCAATTATGCTCTTTGGGCAGGATCCAAATCTCAAAAGGGAAGCGTGAAGCAAAAGCTGTCACGGCCAGAAATCCGTCAAAATCAAGCACAACCCTGCTTTTGGTATCGATTTCCTGGCGGATCAGGTCGCAAAAAACACAGCGGTCATGATAGTCATAGTATTTTTTGCATCCCATCAGCTCCTCTTTCACCCGTTTGGGCGTGATGGGAGTAGCAATGATCTGGCTCCGGGAATGATACACGCGCCCCGCGCCTGAGGCCAGGCCGTAATTTTTGAAAACCAGCACGTATTTGAAGCGTTCATCACGGGAAAGATCGACAAAGCGGTCAATCCAGCAGGTCACGGTCTTGGCAATTTGTGTTTCGCTGAGATCCGCGATATTGGCCGTATGCGTCGGAGTTTCTATGATGACTTCGTGGGCCCCGATACCGCTCATGACATCATAGAGCCCGCGCCCATGCCGGTTCAGCTTCCCTTCGATCCTCAAGAACGGGCTTTTGCTGGGGATAACACGCGTGTCCCACCCAGGCTCATCCGGCCGGCTGTCTTCCCTGCGGATGGCAAAAATCTCAGGCGGCGTTTCGGCTTCCTTGCCTTCACAAAAAGGACAATCATCCTCCTGAGGCGTTTGCGCAGGCGCTTTAAAGCCCTTCGGCCTGCGGGAACGCTCCACCGCGATGATAACCCATCTTCCGATCACAGGATCTTTTCTGAGTTCAGGCATAACTGTAAAATTTTAACATAACATCATATTCTTGCAAGTGATTTCGCCTCCGGCGAAATCATCCCGAGTGCCTGGCCTGATAGGATTGGCCAGCATGCCGCCTTCTGCGGCAACCTGCGTCGTTCAATTACTCTCGCACCTCTGGCGCTTGCGAGGGGAATTGACAAGCGTGAAGACGAGGGATCAGCCTCCGGCGAAATCATCCCTTGCCACCTGGCCTAATCGGATGGCCAGTGTGTCGTCTTCTACGACAGCCTGGCCTGATAGGATTGGCCAGCATGCCGCCTTCTGCGGCAACCTGACCCAATCGGATGGCCAGTGTGCCGTCTTCTACGGACACCTGACCCAATTGGAAGGCCAGTGTGCCGTCCTCTACGGCAACCTCCTTCATCCCAGCACTTCCCCAACTTTAACAGGATGTCCCGCGAGAAAACTCGCGACCGACATTTTTTTATGAGATTCCGGTAAAACTTCCGTAATCACCACAGACCCATGGCTGCAGGCGATCTCCAGCTCGTTATCCTTGGCCTTAAGAACAGTTCCGGGGACCGCCTTGGCACGGTTTCTGCCCACCTTCAGGTCCAGGATCTTCAAAACCTTGCCCTTGTAATGAGTATAGCTGCCCGGCCAGCCATAGCACCCCCTGAACCCATTATAGATCTCCCTGGAGGTTTTGTCCCATTGGATCAGCCCATGGTGTTTACATATCAAAGGCGCGAACGTGGCCTTCTTATGGTCTTGCTTTTTCGGCTTTAAACGGCCCGCGAGAGCGTCTTTTAAGACGGTATTGACCAGACCGGCAGCCAGACGCGCCAGTTTTTCATCCAGGGATCTGGCGTGATCCCGCGCGCCAACAGGGATCATTTTCTGGACAAGGATATCCCCCTGGTCCATGCAGGCGTTCATTTTAATGAAAGTTACGCCTGTCTTTTTTTCGTTTTTCATGAGCGCCCAATTGACGGGCGCGGCCCCCCTGTATCTTGGCAGAAGCGATGAATGGATATTGACCGCCAGACGGGGAATTTCCAGAACGGCCTGAGAAAGGATCCTTCCGTAGGAAACGACCAGAAAGATATCCGCGGCTTGAAACTTGAGCATTTCAATGGATTCACGGGAATTGATATCCTGGGGCTGGAACACGTCCAGGCCATTTTCCTGCGCGTATGTCTTGACAGGCGTGGCGGCGGTCTGCAGGTGTCTTCCCTTCTGCCGGTCCGGCTGCGTAACGACAAGCCTGATTTCGAAACAGGAGCGGTCAATTTCCTTAAGGACTTCCACCGCGAAAACGCCGCTTCCAAAAAAAACAATATTTTTCTTCATCATAGAATTCAATAGAGCGCCGGGTCAAACGTGGCGATGGTTCCCCTGCTTTGGTGGATAACGCGCGAGAGCGTCTTTTTTAAAGGCCCCAGGTCGCGGTATTTCATAAGGATCTGATAGCGATAATATCCCCGGAGCCTGAAAGGCCTGGCCTCCTGGAGGTCAAAGATTTCAATGCCGGTCTTGGCACGCGCCGCCTGTCTTTTCAACGACTGGATCGCCTGACATGCGGATGTCTGGGCCAAGGATTCGGTCCTTGCCCTGATCGTCAACGCTCCCAGCCACAGGGCAGGCGGCCATCCCAGGGCCCGCCTTTCTTCCAGCTCCCGTTCCAGGAAACCCCGCGTATCCTGCTTTCTCAAAAAATCCCAGACATAATGATCCGGGACATGCGTTTGAACAAGGAATTCTTTTGATGACAACAGGGATAATCTCAAGAATTTGGCATAGGCCATCTCTGTGGCCCGGAAATCGGAGCGGCCGAGCGTGTGGTCCGCATTGATGACGGCGACCAGACGGAAGGACTTTTGCTCAAAACCGGATTTTTCCAGTATCTGAGGTCCGGCGAGCATTATATCATAACCGCGCTCACCTGTTCCATCCTTTGCCCCGGCGCCGTCTGCTCCCCCGGCAGGTCCCGGAAAACGGGCGATCCTGGCCGCGGGGAATAAACGCAGAAGCTCGCTTTCAACTTTCTCTTCGCCGAACCCCGCGTAACGGATGTAAGCGGAAGAACATTTCGGACAGATATCTCCAGCTTCCTGCTTGAGATGACAGGCCGGACAAATGTAGGAACGGGTGCTTCTGTAAAAGGCCAAAGGCGAACTGCACCTGTTGCAGTGAAGAGGCTTCTTGCATTTCGGGCAATACATGAACGTTGAAAAAGCCTTCTGATCGACGAACAAAAGACAGGATTCGCGCCGTTCCATGATCTCATTCAATCTGAATCCCAGGACTTTGGAGATGATCTTGGCTCGCCCTTTGGGCGCGTACTCCTGCCTCATGTCCACGCACGCCGATTGCAGGTCCGGATGTTCCCCGGCGATCCGCAACATGGCCGCGTCAGGACCGCCTGAAAGATCAAAGGCCTCAAGCGAAGGCGCGAAACCGCAAAGGATGAGCCTGGCCCTTTCCTCTTTGGCGATTTTCAAAGCCAGGTCCCGCGCGTGATAATTCGGCACCTGCTGCTGACGATAGGCGAAATGAGATTCTTCATCAACAATGATGGTGCCGATATCGCGCAAAGGAGCAAAAATAGCGCTGCGCGTTCCAATGACAAGAAGCCGCTGGGCCTGTCTCGCCCGGTTCCAGGCCTCCTTGACGACCGAGGCCCGATCCCGGGAAGTGATCACGCAAACCGGCAGCCCGGAACCGAGATTTTCCCGCGCCTGAGGGATCCTGCTGAATTCAGGGACAAGAAAAAGAACGCTTTTTCCCTGCGACAGGGTCTGCTTGATCCAGGCCCTGTAGAAATCCCATCTTTTTTGACCTGTGGGATCTTCTAAAATAATGATATTTTTCGCCGCAGACCCTTTCACGACATCTTCTTCCTGTTGAGAAAGACGCATGGAGAAATCCGTGGAAAAAGAACTCTCCTGTTTGGCGGAAGATGATTTTCTGACGGATTGAGGCAGGACCGTGTCAAACGCCTGGGCCAGCGAGCAATAGTAAGTCTCACGAAGGTAACGCGCCAGGCCTGTCAGCCTGTCATCAAGCATGGGGGTTTGCGGATCCAGGACCTTGAGAATGGGTTTTAACCTGTTTTCATAAGGAGAGGTGTCTTTAAACGACGTGACGTAACCGATCAGCCGTTTTTTTCCAAAAGGCACCAGGACGCGGCATCCTGTCCTCAGGCCTTCCTGCGCCTGCGCGGGGATCGCGTAATCAAATGTTTCATCCAGGGAAAGCGAGACGGGAACAGCGACTTCAGCGATTTTCTTCATGCTTTTATGAAAGAGTGGCGGAAATGATGTCCGCGCTGGACTGGGGACGGGCCAAACGAAGAGCATTTTTACGGTAGGATTCGGCCATCCCGGGATGCTCCTTAAAGTCAAGGACGGCCTGCCGGATCGCATCGATATCGGAGGCGATCAGGCCCGCTTTCAGGGAACTGATCATGCGGGCGTTGATCATTTCCTGACCGGGCAGCAAACAGAAAAAAATCATGGGCAACCCCATGCTCAAAGCCTCTGTCACAGACAACCCGCCTGCTTTTGTAACCATCAGATCCGAAGCGCGCATCAATTCGTCCATATTGTCCACGAAACCAAAGGCCCGCAGGGTCTCCTGACGCTTCTTTTGCAGGGCCTCCAGAAGCGCCTTGTTATGTCCGCAGACCACCAGAAGCTGCGCGTGGTCCCCGAGTGTGTCCACAAGGGTTTCAATCGGCCCGATGCCGATGCCCCCTGTCGCGATCAAGACCGTAAAACGCCCGGCCCGCGTGCCCAGGGATTCATGAATCTCTGACCTCTGCCGGCCGCGAAGGAATTTTTCATCCAAAGGAATGCCTGTGACCCGGATATTCTTTTCAGGCACCCCTTTATTCAAAAGCAGCCTGCGCGTCGATTCCGCGGCGCAGCAATAAAGGTCTGTCAACGGATTGACCCAGAAGTTGTGAACGCCGTAATCGGTAACAACCGTGACCAGTTTCGTTTTGAGAAGGGATTTGGCTTTGGCATAAGCGGCCATTTCAGAGGCCAGAAACTGCGTGGAAAGGACGGCGTCAGGCTGCTCCTGTTGAAGGAAACGCAGAAAACGCCCGCACATCCTGGCATCCGAAAATCGGCGCAAATGCACGTTCACCAACGACAAGAGCGGGGAGTCCGACAGTCTGTACAAGACAGCCCAGAGCCACGGGAACCGGCTGATCAGCAGGGTATAACCGTCTGAATAAAGCGCCTTGATCCAGCGCGGCATGAAGTCCACAATATCCGCCGATATGACCTCGCACCCTGAATACCCGCGGGCCCGCCGTTCAAGCGCCTGCGCGGCTTTTTTGTGTCCTGCGCCGGCCGTCGCGTAAACAATCAGGATTTTTTTGATGCCGCACCCCGTCTGCTGGGTCATGAATGGGCTTATTTAAGCTCTTTCGTACCGCTGGTCAATAATATGGCGCGCCGCGTCGAGCAGATTTCTGGCGATAAAATCCGGGATCACGTCCCATCGCGACGCGTTTTTGAGTTTCTCTTTTCCCGAAAGAACAAGGATCGTTTTGCAGCCAAAAGCCCTGCCCGCCTTCACATCCAAAAGGCTGTCCCCGATAAAATACGTGCTCTTCAAATCCACGCGGCAGGCTTTGGTGGCTTTTTTCAACAATCCCGCCTTGGGTTTTCTGCAGGAACAGTTCATTTCGGTCGTATGGAGACAATAATAGACATCATCGATGCGCCCTCCATATTTGCGGATACCCTCAAGCATCCGGCCGGTAATCTCCTCTAAGGCCTTGCGCGAATAAAGGCCCTTGGAAACCCCTGCCTGGTTGGAGATCACATAAATCCGGAAACCCGCCTTTGTCAGCAGGCTGACGGCCTTCAGGACGCCGGGCAGGAAATGAAAATGGCGGACACCGGTCACGTATTTCCTGTCGCCCGGATAACGATTGATCACCCCATCCCTGTCGAGAAAAACGGTCATCATGATGATTTTATTCCGATCGCGATGATATCGCGGCCCCACCATTTTTTTAATGCCAGGCTGATGGGATTGAAGGAGTGGTCTTCGCATCTGACCGAGGACCGCGCAAAATCCCGCAAGGCCCTGCGCAATTTTCCTGGCGTCATCACGTTGACATGCATCTGCTTTCCCTTGGCTCCCCTGTCCACCTGTATCCGGAAAATACGTCTTAAAAAATCCTTGAGGTTTTTCGGCCTGTACTTGCCTCGCAGGACCCTTAAAGGTTCCTTGATCATTTTGAAAGGGATGTCAAAAAAACGCTTGGTGGGGGACAGGTACTTTTCGTAATAAAAATTGGGAGTGGAAATAAAGACCCTTCCTCCCTTTTTTAAAATTTTATGGACCTTGGCGATCAGGTCGGAAACCTGTTTGTCGGTCAAATGCTCGATGACCTCCACGATAAAGACCAGGTCGAATTCTTCATGAAAGTCGTACCGGCAGATATCCACGCATTCGGCGCGGGCCAGGTTGCGGTAAGCCGGAGGAATGGCCTGGATGGTTGTCCGGCAGAGTTCAATGGCCGCCTGGCTGTAATCCACGCCAAGGACATGAGCCCCCTTCGTGGCGCAATAATACAGAAGCTCGCCACGGCCGCATCCGATGTCTAGGATCCTCATGCCCTCCCGAACGCCCGCCCAGGCCATCACGCGTTCGAATTTAGGATGGATATGTTTATCCAAACCTCCGAGAAATTCGCTGAACCCCTCATTATCGCGAAGGTAATAGTCCTTGTCGTAAATTTCGCTTGGGACTTCGCATTCCCTCTGTTCGTTGTCCATCGCGCTCCTTTTTTAAAGCATCCTGAAGCGTCTTACATGCCTCCCCGAGGAGACATTTTCCATTTTTTATTATGAAACAGACGCAATATATGATAATATTAAACGTGTTTTGAATCAAGCCTTTAGCCTGTTAATTTGACACGACTCACCTTGCCATGAACTGGAAAACCATCCACACACTCAGCAGGGTCCGGCGTTATTGCCTCCCTCATTCTTTAAATAAGGAGCTTGGGAGGGCCCTGCGCCCTTACAAAAAAATCCCCGGCCTCACAAACATCAATTTTTCCTTCACGAATCTCTGCGCGGCCGATTGCATTTATTGCCCGTCCCAAAGAGGCGGGGGTACGGCCCGATTCATGTCCCGCTTGAGCCTGGAAACGATCCTGAAAGAATGCCGTTCCCGCGCTTTTCAGAAATTCCACAATATCCAGATCGTCTCCGCGGGGGAAAACGGGGATATTTTCCTGCATAAGGAATGCCTGGATTTTTTAAGAATGATCCGGCGGTTCCTGCCGGGAACAAAGGTTCAGGCTTATACAAATTTCCGGATGTTCTCGCCCCCCTTGATCGACGCCGTGCTTGGGGAAGGGCTGCTGGATTTCATCGGCTGTAATATCGACGGGGCGGATCAGGAAAGTTATTTCAAGGTCAAGCGGACAGACTTGGGCGTCGTCACAAGCCACCTTTTCTATTTTCTCAAGAAACGCCGCCGGTTGTGGAAAAATATCCCGCTCCATATCCAGGTCCTGACCTATCACGACTACGTCAAAAGCGTCCATAACTGCCTGGGGGTTTTCCCGGAAAAACTTCAGGGACAGCCGCCGGATACAGCCGTCCTGAAAGATGATTTTCCCCTCATCCGCGCCCAATTTCTTCCCTATCTCGACCACCCCAAAGACAAGATCCTTCGCAGCGCGGTCATCGCGTGGGCCGAGCGTGACCAGCTCAAATATCCCGACGAGGCGGCCTGCGCCCTGGATTGCCCTCAGCTGGACCGCATTGAAAAAGAGGCTTTTATCGCCCCGGACGGCACCTGGTATGCCTGCTGCTGGGACGGAAAAAATGAATTGGCCCTAGGCAATGTCCTCAAAGAATCCTTCAACGAGATCTACTTCGGAACAAAGCGCCGGCGCTTGATCGAATCGCTCAAACGCCGCGAATTCGCCCTCGTGGGAGGCCCTTGCGCGAAAATCCAATGCTGCCAGGAGCTCAAAATTCCCAAGGCTTCTTTTTCCGCTTGCCCCAAATGACCCCGCCCCGCGTTTTTCGAAATGTCCTTATTGTCCTGCCATACGGCATTGGCGACACCCTGTTCGCGTTCCCTCTCCTGAAGGCTTTAAAAAAACAGGCCGGCACGCTGCGTCTCGACGCCCTGGTGGGTTCCCGCACCGAACAGATTGTCGGCTTGTCCCCTTACGTGGACGACATCTTTGTCATCGACAAGGACAAATGGAAAACCATGCCGAAATGGAAAGTCCTGGGGGAAAAATTAGGGCTGTTGCGCCGCTTCAAACTCGCCGGGTATGATCTTATGGTCGATTTTTCCATGCAGCCGGAATATGCCTTCTGGGCCAAATTCTGGACGAGGACGCCCTTGCGGGCGGGTTTCAACTATAAAAAACGCAATCCGTTCCTCAACGCGCCTCTGGATATCCCTAAGGAAGGATTCGTCGAAAGGCCTGTCGTCGATTATGTGTGCGAAATGGCGGGTAAGCTCGGAATAGACTTAAAAGACAGGAAGCCTGAACTGCGGATACCTTCAGCGACGCAGGACCGGTCTCTGGAACTGTTAAAAGGGTTGGGTTGGGATGGCGGGACCTATACGATCGTGGCCGCGGGCGGAGGAGCCACATGGGGCAAGGACGCGCATTTTAAACAATGGCCGGCCTCCCATTTCCCGGAATTCCTGCGACTGATGGAAAAAGAGCGCGACCCCGGCACGATCGTCTTGCTCGGCTCGGCCGAGGAAAAAAAATCGGAAGAACATTTCGTTGGTCTTTCCCGGCACGTCCTGAACCTCTGCGGCCGGACAAATCTCCTGCAGGCCGCCGCGATTTTGAGCAAGGCCGGGCTTTTTATCGGAAACGACGGCGGTCTGGCGCATCTGGCCGCCGCGCTCGATGTCCCCGTCATCTCTTTTTTCGGGCCCGCGGACCCGCGCGTCTACGCGCCTCTTTCCCATGCCTCGCCGGTGGTAACGATTTCCAAAGATATGGATTGCCGGCCCTGCTACCGCGGCTTTCGCTATAAAGATTGCCCTCACAATTCCTGTCTGACGGGATTAACGCCTTCTGAAGCCTGGCAGGAATTGAAAAAAAGCGGATTTTTGAAACAGCTCGACGGATTCAACCTGCAGATTTAACCAAAAACAAGGCGCCCAGAAAGAATTCCCTTGGGCAGTCATCCTTTAGAATTTCGTTGCCGAAAATTTTAAGCCCGCTGGGCTCCAGAATATCCCTCGCCAGGGCTTCTTTGTGCCCAAAACGCAAACCCTGATCTGTCCATGGATCCTTGCGCTGCGCGTTGAAATCAAACGTGAGCGCCGCCATCCCTCCGGGTTTTAGCACACGCGCGATCTCTCCCATTGTCCTCCTGCGCACTTGGGGGGACAAATGTTCAAGCACGCAGATACAGTAAACTTTATCGAAGGTATCCCTGGAAAAAGGCAAGGGCCGGGCAAGATCCCTGTTATAGACGCGCATATTCCAATCCATTGCCCGCGAGACATGGCGCGCGTTATAGATCAAACCATAGTGACCGACATCATAATCCAGGACATGGGTTTGGCAACCCAGCGATGCCAGGTAAAAGGAAAAAAGCGTTGAAGCCCCGCCCAGGTCCAAAACGGTATCCGCCGGTCCAGGACAGGCGTGTGCAAGAACGAACGTATTCTCCCAAAGTTTTCTTCGTTCAGGTTCCGGCCTGAAATCCTTCTGTTTGAAGTTTCCCGCCGAATTTGTGGCCCTCAAGCCGCTATCCTGCAAGCTCCTGCGTAATGACGCCAGGGATTCCGCGTAGGTTTGAGATGCCGCGGTAGCGAGATCTTCGTCTTGCGACATGATACTCTTATTAACCAAAGGCCCTGAAACTTCACCCAGGCTGACCTCAGACGCAAAAGCAGGTGCTGGAAAGATCACTGCTGTCTGCCTCTTTCTGGTGGTCAGCCTTTTGAACAATGAATCGCGCAGTTTTGAAAAAAGAAGATAAAACCGGTATGTCAGAGGGATATACGGCGGAACAATATCATCGGAAAACAGAATCCTGAATGTCGCGCTTTGAGAGAGTTTTTTATGTGCTTTCATAACAAAGCCTTACTCTGCTGCCATCCTGGAGGCGAGGCGATGAAAGGTATCACGGGTCAGGTTGCAGGGCTTCACTTTTTCACCAAATAATCGCCGATGGCCAGATATTCCAGGCCGCTTTCTTTGAACATGAGGATCGCGTCCTGCGGCGAGCAAACCATAGCTTCTCCCCGGCGGTTCAGGGATGTGTTGATGACAACCGGAACTCCGGCCTTCTGCTGGAACAGCTTGATCAATCTGTAATACCTGGGATTCAGACGCTCTTCCACGATTTGCGGCCTGCATGTGCCGTCGATATGTACCGCTTCCGGGATCCGCTCCCTCCATTCATGGGCAACCTCGAAGGCCAGCGTCATAAAAGGCGAGGGGTGATCTGTCCCAAGGATCTCAGCCGCGTGTTCCTTCAGGATTGAAGGACAGAAAGGTCTCCACTTTTCCCGGAATTTGATGATCGCGTTGATACGGTCATTGGTCCCCCGGACCTTCGGATTGCCAAGAATGCTGCGGTTGCCCAGGGCCCTGGGTCCCCATTCCATCCTGCCCTGGAACCACCCGACGATTTTTCCTTCCGCCAGAAGACTTGAGGCTTTTTCGCAAATATCGCCGGACTTTTCAAACGCAAATCCCGAAGACCGCAAAACCGCCTCAATCTCCGATGGCGAATATTCCGGACCGTAATAGGCGTGTTCCATGGGCTCGATCCGTTCTCCGTTCTGGGCGGCAACATAAACAGCGGCGCCCAGAGAACCGCCCGCGTCATGCGAGGCAGGCTGGACCCATAGCCGCTTGACCAGAGGGTGCTTCAGCAAAACCCTGTTTAAGGAAACGTTCAGCGCGCAGCCCCCGGCGAAACACACTTGACCGTGCTTTTTAAGCTCACCCGACAGATACGTTTCCAGAAGCTTGATGGTCATGTCCTCGAGCTTCTTCTGGGTGGAGGCGGCAATATGGATATACGGCACATTCAGCTCATCCCCCTGGCGCTCGGGTCCGAATTCATCGACCATTTTCCGGGCATAGACCTTATCCAGCCGCGCACGCTTGGAACGGGGAACCCAAACGTATTCATCGTGACAACGATATGTTTTGCGTTGATCATCCCACCAGAGGATATGGTCGAGATTCGCCTTCCAGGCGTCTCCGAAAGGAGCCATGCCCATGACCTTGTATTCGCCGTCCTCCCGTTCGAAACCCAGATATTCCGTCATGGTCGAATAAAAATTCCCGAGGGAATCAGGGGCAATGATCTCCTTGATCTTGCGGATGGACTGCCCCTGGCCCGTGCCGATCATGGTCGAGACAATCTCACCACCCCCGTCGATGGACAGGACAGCCGCTTCCCGAAAGCCTGAAAGAAAAAAACTGGAAGCGGCATGGGCCATGTGATGCTCGATCCAGTGGATCTTCGGCCTCAGGCCGCCAAAACCTGAAGAGGCAAGGGTCTTCTCGATAAAACAAGCCTGCCCCCTGTATTCCTGTCTGTTGCGGAAGAATTTTTTCCATGCACGGGAAGGGTTGGAGGGAAATATCCGGAAAAAATATTCAAGCCTCTTTTCCCTCAAGGCCGCGACATTCCAGGGAAAAGCGACCGCGTCGATATCTTCAGGCGTCAGGCCCGCGACCTTCAGGCAGTATCTGACGGATTCGGCAGGACACTGGTCCTTGGCATGTTTTTTTCTGCTGAAGCGCTCTTCCTCAACGGCAGCGACCAGCTTTCCGTCTATCAAAAGCGCGGCGGAGGCGTCGTGTCCGAAAGGAGCGGCCAAACCTAAAATTTTCATAAGTTTTTCTTGTTTTTCTCATCCAGCATCTGCCGAAACTTGGCATAGCTGATCAGCTGATACATGGTATCGAAAAACGCGACCATAAAGCCCACATATCCGTCCTTCCATCCCTTTTTCCTGAGGTAGCGCCGGAAAAACCTGTCGATCGCCCTCCAGGCGATCTTCCCCTGCCCCATTTTCCGGTTTGTCGTGACCCACTTCTGGGCCTCCAGCGTCGTCTGTCGGTTCAGGCTCGCGAGAAAATGCGTAAAATCAGGATATCCCTTATGGATGATGTCGGATTTCAAATGCCCGCAGGACCCCTGGACCTCGACCCGGGGATGGACAACGGCGTCTTCGTATTTGAATTTCTCCTTGCGGAAAAGCCTCACCTTGGCCGCCGGATACCATCCGCCGTGACGGACCCAGTAACCGCCGATAAAATTACGCAAAGGCACGGAAAAACAGGCGTGTTCTGTCGAAGCAAGGGCCTGGGAAATCTCCCGCTTCAATTCTTCCGTCACGGTTTCATCGGCATCCAGGCTCAAAACCCAGCTGTTTTTAGCCTGGGCGTAGGCCCAATTGCGGTGAGTCCCTTCGACCTCCATCTTGCGCAGGATCACCTTATCCGCCGCGCCCTGGGCGATCTTGACCGTTGCGTCCGTGCTTAAGTCATCGACGACAATGATCTCATCCGCCCAGTCTTTTAAGGATTGAATGCATGCGGAAATATTCTCTTCCTCGTTCTTGGTCAGGATAACCGCGGTCAAAGGTATTTTAGCCATTTTTCATCAGCCTCTGGATTTGGCGGCAGACGAACGCCACCTGATTTTTAGTGATCTGGGGATAAATCGGCAGACACAACACTTCTTTGCAGATTTTTTCAGCCACCGGAAAGTCGCCTCTTTTATAGCCTAGAGATTTATACACTTTTTGAAGATGAAGCGGAACAGGGTAATGCACCATAACAGAAATACCGGATTTTGTCAATCCGTCGAGGATCTTGTCCCTGTTCTTCACGCGGATGGCGAAAATGTGATAGACATGCCGCCCGTATCCGGCCTCCTGCGGCAAGAGGACCCCCGGGATATCTCCCAGGAATTGCCTGTAATATCCCGCGGCATCCGCACGTCCGCCATTCCAGGCATCCAGTTTTTTGAGTTTCGCGTTCAAAAAAACCGCCTGAACGGAATCCAGCCTGGAATTGTAGCCAAAGGAATCATGCTCATAGCGCGCGGTGCGTCCATAATCCCGAAGCTTGTGGATTTTTTCATACAATGCCTTCTGCCCGGTCACAATCATACCGGCGTCCCCAAAGGCGCCGAGATTTTTTGTGGGATAAAAACTAAAGGCTCCGATATCCCCCACAGAACCGGCCATTTTGTCATTGTATCGCGTTCCATGGGCCTGCGCGGCGTCTTCTATGACCTTCAGGCCGTGTTTCCGCGCCACGCGCAGGATAGGGTCCATATCAGCGGATTGACCGTAAAGATGCACGGGCATGATGGCTTTCGTCCTCTTTGTGACAGCCGCTTCGAGACGGGAAGGGTCCAGATTGAACGTCCTATCGTCGATATCGACAAAAACCGGCCTGGCCCCGGTATAGCTGACGGCAAAAGCGGAAGCGATATAGGTATAGGCAGGAACGATCACTTCATCGCCTGACCCGGCGCCAAAAGCCTTCAAACCCAAAAACAGCGCGTCTGTTCCGGAATTGACCCCGAGCGCGTACGGAGAACCGACGTATTGCGCGAATTTTTCTTCAAAGGACCGGACATCACGCCCCAGGACAAAATCAGAATCCTGAAACAAGCGTTTTAAAGAGCGTTGAATGTCCCGACGGGTTTGACGATAGGAAGAGGCAATATCGATAAATGGGATACGCAAATTAGGGCCTCGCTTTTTGTGCTGGAACAGACGCCGGAGACAGCTTCAGGGCGGCTACGGCCAGACCCAGCGCGAACCAGAATAAAACCACCTGTTGAAGGGAAAAAAGATGGGTATCGAAAAAGGACTGAACCAGGAAAGCCAATATCCCGCACATCAGTCCCAGAACCAGAGAATCCTTCTTCGAGCGCACATGCTTCAAGGCAGCTGAAAAAAAGACCATAAGCACCCCAAGAAATACGCCTGTGCCGATGATGCCTTTCTCAGCCAGCATCTGAAGAAAAGAATTATGCGGATAAACGCCTCCGTGATCAAAGCTCTTGTAACGTTTGGCGACAATGGTATAGGTATTCAAACCGCTGCCGAAGAGAGGATAATCCGAGGCGATCCTTAAGGCTTCCTGCCACAGCTTCAAACGCTCCGCGTTGGACTGATGGCTTATTTGAGACATGGCAGACAGCCCGTTGTTAAGGGACGGAATTTCTTCTCCCGCGGAAATCGAGGCGAGAAGCTGATCGGAAACGGAAATCGCCAGGCCCGAGGGCTTATCGACCGCGGGAGAGGCCATTTTTTTGAAAGCCGGCATCAAAACCAACAAAACACCCAGCCCCAAGGCGAAAGACGCGCAAAACCTTTTCATTGCGGGGACAGGGATGCGAATTCTGATAAGGCAAAGAGCCATCAGAAGCAACCCCAGAATAAAGCCCACCCATCCGCCCCTGGAATAGGAGAACAAAAGGCAGAACGTCAGAACGAGCGTGGCGAGGAATAAAAGGGCTTTATTGAATTTGTTGACGAGGTCGGCGCGCGCCAGAAGCCCGAAGAATAAAAACAAGACGATGTTGAGCCATCCGGCGAACCCGCTGGCTGAAGAAAAAGGCCCGGTAAGCCTGTATTCTATGTACTGCGCCATCATAAAATCGTGGCCTTTGATATACTGGACAACGGCATCGCCGGATATCAAAAAGGCGGAGGCCATGGCCATGTACAAAACAAATTTTAAGCGCGCCTTGCTGTTAATGACTTCCGCCAACATGAAAAATACCGCGAAGAATTTAAATTCTTTCCCGAATAACCCCCTCAGCGATAAGGCGTGATTAACGCTGAAGACAACCGAAAGGATATTGGCCGCCATCAACAGGCCCAGGGCTTTGTTCAGCGGGGTTAAGGGCAACAAGCCGCCGGCGGCCTCCCCGGAGCGATATCCAAGGCATCTTTTCATCAAGAATAGAAAAAAACCATTCCACGCGAAAACCTCAATACCGGCCTTGGCGAACGGCAGGCAAAAAATCAAGCATCCCAGATAGAAAACCAGCACCCTGTCCATCCACAAAAACGTCTTCTCGGGCAGATGGAATCTCCTGCGCGTGACGGCGGGTTGTTCCCCCTTTTCCAAAAAAGGCTTTTCGGCGCGCTTGGCGCCCAGCGTTTCCACCTGCCGGATATCGGCCATTAGGAATTCTCCTTAACTTCCAGAAGGCGATTCTTAGGGCCTTCCTTAACGACAGGCGCGGCTCTTTTTTCCAGGGCCGGGCCCCTGTCGGCGTGTTTGGCCGAAAGAATGATCTGCCTCATCTTCTCGACCACTTTTTCCCCGTTAAAGGAGCGGATGAAGTTTTGCAAATCCTTCAACTGTTTTCTTAACGAAACCAGATCGAAATCATCGGCCTGATGGATATAGATCTTGTCGTGTTTGGTGATCCGGTCCTTATCTTTATCGAGCAGGAGCTCTTCGCGGATCTTCTCCCCGGGGCGCAGGCCGATATATTCCACCTGGATATCCCTGCCCATCTCCAAACCGGACAAAGTCACCAGATTCCTGGCCAGATCCGCGATCCGGATCTGCTCGCCCATATCGAGAATGAAGATCTCTCCCCCTTCTCCGATCGCGCCGGCCTGCATGACCAGAAGAACCGCCTCCTTGATGCTCATAAAATAACGGGTTGTTTCGGCATGGGTGAGCGTGATGGGGCCTCCCGATTCAATCTGTTTTTTGAATAAAGGGACGACGCTGCCGTCGGAACCCAGGACATTGCCGAAACGCACGGCCATAAACTTCGTCTTGCTGCGCCTGGCCTTGGCCTGCAGGAAAATCTCAGCCAGCCTCTTGCTGAGCCCCATGGCGTTGATGGGATTAACGGCCTTATCCGTCGAAATCAAAACAAATCTTTCCACACCGTAATGATGGGCCGCGTAAATCATGTTCCGGCTGCCCAGGGCATTATTTTTAACGGCCGAAACAGGGTTTTCCTCCATAAGCGGGACATGTTTGTATGCGGCCGCGTGGAACACGACTTCGGGCCTTTCTTCAGAAAAGACTTTTTTCAAAAGACTGATGTCATTGATATCCCCGACCACCGACAGGATATCGAGGCCCTTGAACCTGGATTTCAGTTCGATGCTCAAAAAATAAATATTGTTCTCGTTATGGTCCACGAGAATGAGTTTTGACGGAGAAAAATTCGCCGTTTGACGGCAAAGTTCAGATCCGATGGAACCCGCGGCGCCCGACACCAGGACTCTTTTGCCTGTCAGATATTTACGGATTTCTCCTTCATTGATATCCACAGTTTCCCTGCCCAGAAGATCTTCGGGCCTCACCTCCCTGGTCCTGATCTCAAGCTCGCCCTTCAAAATCTTGGTAAATCCGGGGATGATCTTCAATCGGACGCCGGAAACCTGGCAGCAGGCAATAATGTCCCTGACCACCTCACCTTTGGCGGAGGGAATAGCCAGGACGATTTCGGTGACTCCCAGCGATTGGACGGCCGAGGGAATCCTATGCCTGTCCCCCAGGACCCTGACCCCGCGGATCGTCACATTGTATTTGACCTTGTCGTCGTCGATAAAACCAACCACGTCCCCCAGGGAAGGGTTATTCCTGTATTCCTTCAAAAGCAGGATGCCGGCCTCGCCGGCTCCAATGATCAAAACATTGTTCTTCCCGATCTTGAGAGATGGCCCCCGATACCGCTCCCTGACGATCCTGGAAAAAAATCGGATGCCGCTCACCAACACCATACAAATGATAAAATCATTGACCAGGATAAACCGGGGAACAGACGGCGTGCTGGGAAGAAAAACATTGGTGATGATGAAGGCCGTGCTCGCGAGGGCATTGGCTTTGATAATCTGCCCGAGGTCATAAATACTGACGTATCGCCATAAACCGTGAAACAAACCAAAATAAGAAAAAACCAGGAGTTTGATGCACAACAACAGCGGGAGCGTCCGGAGAAAAACCCCGAAATATTCGGCCGATAAATTGCAGTCAAAGCGCAGCAAAAAAGCCGTGAAATAGGACGCCACAATCAAGACAAAATGGACCGCGAAAATCAGGATCCTGCGGTATCTCATGATCAAAATTTTAAAGGCGAGTTTCATGGGCGTTTTGTCCCTGAGGATTTCACCGGACGCTTCTTTCGGCATCCGGCGATGATTTTGATAACGCGATCCAAATCTTTTCGGGAAAGGTTTGTCCCGGAGGGCAGGCACAATCCCCGAAGGAAAATATCTTCGGCGACCTTTCCGCCGACGACCTTCGTCCGCCCTTGAAAGACCGGCTGAAGGTGCATGGGCTTCCAGACAGGCCTGGCCTCGATATTCTTTGCCTCCAGGGCGAGCCTGACCGCTTCCCTGTCGGCGCCGAAAGTTCCGGCATCAATCAAAATCACGGTTAACCAGCGCGTGCAACGGGAATAAGGGGCTTGCGGCATAAATTCAATCCCCTCGATTCCTTTCAAGAATTTTTCATAATGTTCGAAGATCTCCCTTTTTCTCTTGATGCGTTTATCCAGCGCTCTCAATTGGCCCAGCCCAATGGCCGCCAGGATATTGCTCATCCTGTAATTATAGCCGATCTCCTTATGTTCATAATAAGGGCGCGCCTCCCTGGCCTGCTGGGAAAGCTTGCGGGCCTGCGCGATCAGGGATTTGTCTTGTGATGCCAGCATCCCGCCTCCGCCCGTGGTGATGATCTTGTTCCCGTTAAAGGAAAAAACAGACATCTCCGCTCCGGCTCCGGCATGCGCCCACGAAGCGCGCCGGGCTTGGGCGCCGGTTCCTTCCGCGCGTTTATACCTTGCCCCTACGGCCTCCGCCGCGTCCATAACGACAGGCACCCCGTAGGAATCGCAAATCGCCAGGATACGCTCGTAATCGCAACACTGTCCGAAAAGATCCGTCGGAATGACCGCCTTGGGGAGCTTTCCCCTCTTTTTTGACACTTTGAGGGCCTCATCCAGAAGGTCAGGGTCTATGTTCCAGGAGGCCCTCTCAGAGTCCACAAAGGTCAGATTGGCTCCCTGGAAAACTGCCGGAGATACGCCTCCGATAAAGGTCAAAGTCGAGGCCATCACGTCATCCCGCGGGCCGACATCCAATACCCGTAAAGCCAGATGCATGGCCGCGGTGCCGCTGGAAACAGCCAGGCAATGCGGAATTCCCGTATATTCCGCGAACTCCCTTTCAAAAGCGTCGACCTGGGGGCCAAGAGGAGCGATATAATTGCACCTGAAGGCTTTTTGTATGAAAGCCATTTCCTTACCGCCCATATGGGGCGTAGAAAGACAAATTCTTTTATTCATCAACCGACTCCTGTTTCAAAAGGGCAGACTAAGACCTGTAGCGCGGAAAATAGCCTTCCCTTGGCGCCCAGCCTCCCTGGAAACGTTCCCGGGCGCTCATGAGTTCGTTGTAGCGGGCCTCATCGATGACCCTTTGTCCCGTAAAAAAACGAAGTTCTCCCTCCGGCGCGAACGACAACTTATACCGGTAGATGCCGTCATCAGGCTCATACCCTCCGCCCAGACAATAGTTCTTGATTCCTCTGGCCCGGGCCCAGCCCATGATCTCGTATTTCAACAGGTCGTTAGGCCTCTTATCAAAAGCCTCGTCCTCTGTGCCGCCGAGAAAAGAATAGGCGGTTTGCGACGAATAAAGGACAAGTTCCGTGGAAACGATCCTGCCGCCGTCAAGCACGTGAAAATAAGCCTTGTGGGGGCCGAGGGATCGCGACAAAGCCTCAAAATATTCACGGCCGAAATAATAAAATCCGCTGGCGTTTCGACGCTTCATCGTCTGGTCGTAGATCCGCAAAAAATCTTCCAGATAACGGCCGTTTTCATCCGCCAGAAAGGTCAATCCCGACCGCCTGGCTTTCTTGATATTCTTGCGGACTTTATGTTCAAAATCCATCCACAGGGCATCGTCGGTCAACGTGAGCGAACGGACGATGTTTGCGTTCCTTTCCACCTTCTCCCCCGGATAGGCGGCCAGATCATCGTCAAAAAGATGAAACCGGATGAATTCGCTGACACAGCGCTCCTGTCTGGCCCACTCGTCGTAGGCCTTCCAGAAAAGCTCCGATATCCGCGAGCGGGCCTCATCAGCGCCCCAATAGTAGGCGCCGCCATATCCGTATGAGGTGGTCGTGTCGCAAAAAGACGCCAGTTCGCGGGGAACCCAGGGCAGCGCCCCCAGAGACCTTTTGACGAAAGGATAAAGAATGCATCCTTTTTCAGCCTTGTAAAAGACGGCCATCGCCCTCTGCCCCCCTGCGGCGTAAATGGCGGCAAGATCCGGATGAGCGAAAATATCATGTTTCGGCCAGGATCGCCAAAGTTCCTGCCACCGAACTTTTTGTTTTTCATCCGAAGCATCCCAGACCTGGAACGGCTGCTCCTTTAGCCGGTCATTGCGCACGAAACATATCCTTTCCGCCGAGTTTCCGGACGCAATCCCGGAGGCCATCCACCAACCCGCCGAGCTCTTTGACCGTCAAATCCTGATGCACCGGCAGATTCATGATGCGTCGGGAAAGACCGTAAGATACGGGAAATGACCCGGATCCTATGGGCCTGATCAGCGTGTGATACAAACTCACCACCCCATAACCGCGCGCGTTCATCTCTTCGTAAAGACGGTCTCTGGAGACGCGCTGGATCAGAACAGGCAAGGTCTGAGGGATCACGCCATCCCCCAAAGACGGCCACAAAAGATCAACTTCCCCGGCCAGGCTTTTGAGCTGATTGGAAAGCTCCAGGCAATTTTCCCTGCGCCGGCGGGATATTTCAAAAAGATCATAATCCCAATGCGTCAATTCAGGAACAGGCGCGCCTTCGAATCCCTCAAGCGAGCGCCTATTGTTCAAAAACAGGATCCCGCCTTTATCCAGAGGCAGGAGTTTGTGCAGCGAATACACGCCGGCGTCGCCCAGCCTTCCGCAAATGCCGCCGATGAGATCGCTGAACATGGAATGGGCCTCATCTTCAAAAACCAAAGCCCCTGCCTTCCTCGCCAGGTCCGTGAACTCCCGGTAACCGGGGTCAACATACCCAAAATAATGGATGATGACCGCGACATCGATATCGTTGTTATTGAGGCATTTTTCCACGTCTTGGAGATCGATGCGCAACCGGTCTGAAACCTTGTAAAAAACCGCGTCCACCCCTGATTCTTCCACAGGATCAAAAACACCCGAACCTTCCTTAGGGGACCAGCCGATATAGGATGGCAGCAGTACTTTCCCCGCCTTAGCGCCAAGGGCCTCCTTCAAAAATGCCTTGAATCCGGCCCGGGCGCTCTCAAAAAACATCCCCCGCCGAAGACTTCGGTCAATCTGAACGGCCTTTTTGCTTATTTTTTCACGCGGCACCGTCATTTTATTCCTTTGATCGCTTCCGCCACTCTCCGGATATCCCGCGCTCCATACCGATGGTCCACAGGAATAGTCAACATCCGGCCCGACAATTCACGGGCGCGGAGGCTGCCTGTCCGGCCCAAGGCCCAGTGAACAGGGGTAAAAATTCCCCGGGAAACACAGTGAGCCCGAAAGAAATCGCGAGAAGCGCGGCCCTCAAAGACAAAAACCGCGTTCAAGGGGCAGTGGCCTTTCGGCCATTGTCTGAACAAAGGAACGAAAGACGCGCGCCCTTTCAAAATCTCCAGCAGCATGCCGACGTTCTCTGTCCGTTTCCTGCGCCAGGACACAGGGTAACCTCTCTCCAGCAAAGAAAAACTCCAGGGCGATATCCGCCCTCCTGTGTTTTGCGTCAGGAGCCTTTCTCCTTCTGTCTGGAATTCCCGGTATTTTGATTTCAGGGCCGGATCCCGGACAGCGGCCTTCAGGTATTCATTTTTCCAGATCATCCCCGCGAGTTTCAGCGCGCTGCCCTTCCAGGAACCTTGCGGCCCTGTTTCCGGCAGCTTCAGGCGCCGGCCCGGAGACCAGAGGATCGCTCCATCGGGAACGGGCAATATTTTTCGAAGAGAGGCAAAGGCGTAATCCGCCCGGGAATTCCTGGCCCACGCCGAACAAGGATCATGAGAATGGTCTTCGATGAGGACCGCGCGGCGATTCCTTTGCCGCCACCCTGTCCAGGGATTGCCGTCTCGAACGCCGAAATAATTTACGGCAAGCACCCAATCGCCCGCGCCGGGATTCAGCGTTTCCCATCGGGGGTGGGGCCATCTCGGGTCATCTTCGTATCGCCTGAGTTTCAAGCCGCGCTCCTGCCACAAGCGACAGACATCAGGGCAAAAGTAATCGGGCACAAACAGGGATCTTTGCCGTTTTCCTGTATGAATTTTCCAGGCGGCCAGCAAAGCCACCCGCCCAAGATCAAAAAAACGCACGGGCGCGGGCCAGGGCAAAAAAGGCCCCGAGGCTTCCTGCCAATGAAACTCGCTTCCGATCTCCAGCTCGCCCTTCTTTTTATCCATTATCCTTTTTTAAGTTTTTGGACGAAGGTTGACCGGCTTCATCCCTTCCGGGATCCGGGGAGGAATATAATCTTTGACATCAGGGACCTTGAGAAAATCCTCTTTCAGGCACCCCGCAAAATACAAATCATGCTCGGCTCCGTTCTTGAGAACATGTTTGCGAAGCCTGCCCTCGATCTTCCAGCCGCTCTTGTCCACATACGCCTTCAGCGACGGAATATTGTAGTCCAGGATTTCGCACCATAGCTTGCGCATCCCGGCGTTAAAAAAAGCGAAAGCGCACATCGTCATGATCGCGTCCCGGCCGTATCCCTTGCCCCTGGTCCGGCTGTTGACCAGCAGTTTGATGGCATTCAAAGCCGTGCGATTATGCCAGTCAATATTCCAGAGACCCGTCAGACCGATCCTGCCTTCTTTTTTTGTCTCAATGATCAAGCGGATGTTATTTTTATCCCGGCATAATGATTCAAACCATATCTTCTGGTTTCTCAGAGAAGACGGAAAATCCCAGCCCACAACCATATCGCGGATATGAGAATCATTGTAAAGGACCTGGCAAAACCCGAGATCATCCTCTTCCAGGGGCCGCAAGAGGACCTTTTTTCCCTTTAACATGGATTTTTTCTCCTTCCCCTTTAAATTGAATGAGTTTAACATAATCCGGAGCCGTTTTCCAATGATTAGTCGATAGAAAACCTAACCCTCAATTATGTCCGGGAGCCCGCAGTCATTAACTTCGCGGTAACAGGCCTCCAAATCGCCCCTGACCCCTTCCCTTTTAAAAACCTTTGCCAAGGTCATCAGGATGATCCTTAAGTCAAGCCCGAGAGAATGATGATCGACATACCAAACATCCATTTCAAACCGCCTGCTGAAAGGGGTATTGTTTCTTCCATGGACCTGCGCCCATCCCGTGATCCCGGGCCTGACCTCATGCCTCCTGGTGTGAAAAGCCGAATAATGCCCAAGATATTGCATAAGAAGAGGCCGCGGCCCAACAAGGCTCATATCGCCTTTGATCACATTCCAGAGCTCAGGCAGCTCATCCAGGCTCATTTTTCGCAGAAAACGGCCCAGTGATTTCAAACGGTCCGCCTCCGACAGCAATTTTCCGTCAGGGCTTTTCTCGCAAGACATAGTCCTGAATTTATAAATCACAAAGGGCCGGCCGTTTTTTCCGGGACGGACCTGACGGAAAAAAACGGGCCTCCCGAACACCATGAAAACGGCCATCCCGGTCAGGACAAAAACCGGAAAAAGCGCCAGGCATGCCGGGATCGCGATCGCCAGGTCGAGCATCCTTTTGACGCCTTCGTTTCGTTGGATTTTGCCGGGGTAGGCCATGATCATTCAGGAAATAACGGATTTAAATATCAGGTCGAAGCGCTTAACGCCTCGTTCCAGCGACAATTCCCGATGATAAAAGTCTTTTCCATTGCGCCCCATCGCGTCACGCTGTCCGGGGGACATACGGTAAAAACTCTCAACCGCCGAGGCGATTTCCAGGGGATCCTGAGGCCGGCATATCAATCCGGCGCGCGCCTTTTCGACAAGTTCTGCCGCGTTACCTTTGACCCCCATCAGGACCGGACGGCCGGCCGCCAGGCATGTCTGGGTCTTTCCGGGTATTGTGATCTCGAAAAGCGGGCTGTTCTTCAAATGAACGAGCAGCACATCCGCCAATCCGAAAATACGGTTCATCTCATCAATCGGCCTGTAGGGCAGAAACAGGACATTCGCCAGGCCTTTTTCATCCTTGATGGCCTTGAGCCTGGTGACTTCAATGCCTCCTCCGGCCAGCACAAACTGAACCGCGGGCAGTTTATCCCGCAACAGGGCCGCAGCCTCAAGAACCGCCTCCAGGGCCTGGGCCTTTCCCATGGTGCCGGGAAACAGGACATTAAAACGATTGGCCATGCCTAACTCCCGTCCAAGGGCCTCATCGCGTTCAACCGTACCCAGCCGGCTCTCATCGCACCAGTTATAGACAACTTCAATCTTGGCTTCAGGAACGCCCCGTTCGATGAGCTTGCTCTTGAATCCGGGGGACAAAACAACGATTTTGGCGGCCCTGGCATAAATGAACCGGCACCATTGATCGACCAGGGAAAGAATGAGGCGGCTGCGCACCATGCCTGTGGCTGTCAATGTGTCGGGCCAGAGATCCTGGATATCATAAACCAGAGGCGCCCGGTAAAGGCCGGAGAGAAGCCATGCCGGCAATCCCACTGTGGCAGGCGGATGATACGCGTAGATCACATCCGGCCGCTTGATCCCGAAGGGGCCGATAAGAGACGCCGCCAGCGCAAAGCTTGAATAATTGGCGAAGCGTCCGAACGCTCTTTGATCATGGCTCGGATACAAAGGAACCCGGAACACGGGAATTCCGTCCATAATGTCTTTCTGGAACAATTTGATCTTATATCCCGGGTAAACTTTCCCGCCCGGATAGTTCGGAAATCCCGTCAGGACCTGGATATCATATCCGAGACTCCGTAATTCCCTGGCGAACGACAGACCTTTCATATTCAGCTCAGGGTCAAACCACTGGGTCAACATCAAAATCCGTTTCATTCCGGTTTCTCTCCGTCCCTGACAGCGCTGCTCATGCCTGGAGTGAAATCAGCCATCCGCTCGATCATGGCCCAATTGTCCCTGAACCATTCCACGTTTTTCAGGAAACCATCCTTGAAATCCACCAGGGGCGCGTAATGGATCAACGCCCGCGCCTTCTCAATGGACGCCAGAAGCCGGGGTTTTGTGTCCCATTTTCTTCTCGGCTTAAAAGTTATTCCCGCCTTACTGCCTGTCGTCTCATTGACAAGTTTGGCTAAGGCCTGGATGCTGATCTCCCTGCCCGCGGCAAGGTTAAAATTCTCCCCGATCGCCGCCTCGTAAAAAGCCGCTTTCAGAAGTCCCTGCACCAGATCCAGGACATAAGTAAAATCCCTGGTCTCCTCCCCTGTCCCCGTGATGGGAAGGGCCTGCTTTTTCATCGACCAGTAAATGAAGTTCGGGATCACGTTACGATACTGTCCGGGGACTTCCCCGGGTCCGTAGGAATTGAAAAACCGGCAATTGACCGTTTTCATGCCGTAGTGATGCGCGTAAAAATTACCGTACATTTCCCCAGCCATTTTATTGATCTGATAAGGCGTCGTTAAATGCATGGAAATAAAATCTTCCTTTAAGGGCAGCTGGGGATAAGAGCCGTAGATCGCGCAGCCGCTGGAGGCGTAGATGAATTTTTCGACGCGGGCCAGACGGCAATATTCCAGCAGCTTGATGAGCCCCAGAATATCCACATCCGCCGAAACCTCGGGATAATCCACGGAATTCTGGTTGGCAAAAAAAGCCGCCAGATGAAAAACCAGGGAAATATTCTCCTTAAAGACCCTTTTTAAATCGATATCGCTGCGGACATCCCCTTCAACGAACATCACGTTATTCAAACAAACGACATTCCACGGATCCTTTTGTTTGATGGAAGAAAGGTTGTCCAAGACAATCACTTTCCCTGCCTCTCCCGCCAGCCGGGAAAGCGCGGGGACAAGGTTGCTGCCGATGGCGCCGGCCCCACCCGTTACCAGGATATTCTTTCCCTCATAATACCCGTTAAATTCCTGCCGCAAGCCTGAGGCGGCGAGATAATCATCGACCCATCGCATTCTTTTCTCATTCGCGTTCATTGACGCCTCCTGAAATACGCCCATAGAATCCTGGCGATCCTTTTGCTGGCTTTGCCGTCTCCGTAAGGAGTCACGGCCTTTAAGGTTTTTTGAAACCGTTTGGCTAAAAGCGTCCGGGTCTCTTTGACAATTACCGCCACATCCGTTCCCACGAGCCTGGCGGCCCCGGCCTCGATCCCCTCGGGCCGTTCCGATGTGTCCCTCATGACAAGAACCGGCACGCCCAGAGCCGGCGCCTCCTCCTGAATTCCGCCGGAATCCGTCAAGATAAGATCGCTGTGGTCCATTAAAAAAACAAAGGGTTCATAATCCAGCGGAGGAACCAAATGAACGTTCTTGAGCCCGCCCAAAATCGCGTAAACCGGTTCCCTGACGTTCGGATTCAGGTGAACGGGATAAACGATGCTCAGGTTTTCATCATTTTTTGCCAAAATCGAGATGGCCTTGCAGATCCGCTGGAATCCCGCGCCGAAGCTTTCGCGCCTGTGGCCGGTGACAAGAAGAAGCTTTGAACCTTTCTTGCGGCCGGATACCGGCCCGCACTCCCTGCGCAGTTGTTCTTCAAGCCTGCGCCTGGAAGGCTTCGTTTTCTGTCTTCGCGCGATCATACGAAGAGCGTCGATCACGGTGTTTCCCGTCACATGGATTCCGGCCGCGGCTAAGCCTTCCGCCAGCAGATTTTTTTTCGCGCTTTCGGTCGGGGCCAGGTGGATGTCAGAAAGAACGCTCACCAGGCGGCGGTTGATCTCCTCCGGAAAAGGGCTGAATCTGTCATGGGTGCGCAGGCCGGCCTCGATGTGAGCGATGGGAATTTTCAGATAATAAGCGGCTTGGGCCGCGGCCAGGGTCGTCGTCGTGTCCCCCTGGATCAAAACCATATCCGGATGCTCGGCGTCCAGGACTTTCGTCACGCCCAAAAGAACATGCGCGGTCAGCTCAGGCAAAGACTGCCTGTCCTTCATGAGGTCAAGGTCATAATGAGGTTTGATATCAAAAAGGTCCAGAACCTGGTCGAGCATCTGCCGGTGCTGAGCCGTCACGCAAATCCGCGTCAGGAATCGGTCGGCATTCGCCGCGCACTCCCTGATCACCGGCGCCATTTTGATCGCCTCCGGCCTTGTGCCGAAAACAAAAAGTATTTTCGCCTTTTTCATGGGTTCGCTTTCAGATCAAAAATCTTCCTAAATCCGGTAATGCCATTTCATCCACTTCACGGTCTTTTCGATCCCATCCTTTGGGGAAACCTTCGGGTCATGGCCCAAATCCCGGACAGCCTTTGAAAAATCCATGGTCTTGATCTTTGTCGTAAAGGGCTCAGCGTCTTTGTAGGTCACAAGCGAGCCGCTGGCGCCCGTGGCCTCAAGGATCATGTCCGAATATTCCCTGATGTCTTTTTCCCATTCCCGCCTTCCGCCGACATTATAGACCTCTCCGGGAATAAAATGATCGGCGATATTGGCGAATGTCCGGCAGGTATCTTCCACATAGTCGATGATCCGTTTATGACCGCTAAAAACGGTATAGGGTTTGCCCCTGAGGGCGTGATAGATGAATTTCGGGATGAACCCTCTGTAGGGCGTGTATTCCTCGTGAGGTCCGTAGCAATTGACCGGCCGGACACGCACGGTTTCTGTCCCGAACATCTTCGCGGAATTCAGGCACATGAGTTCGCCGGCCCATTTGGAAATCGCGTAATCGTTCATCTGATAGGTGTCTTTGATCTGATTGTCTTCCATGACCGCTTCCGTCATCTTTCCTTCATAATCCCCATAGACTTCGGCGGATGAAAAAAACACCATCCGAAACTTGAGCCGCTCCTGCAGCCGGATCATGTGCTTGGTGCCGATGACATTCGTTTCCCACAGGTTCTCGTAATACGCCTCCCCGTTCCATCGCCCGTATTCGGCAGCCAGGTGGTAGACGCAGTCAAACGGCCCGAAGGTCTCAAAGGTCCTTTCCAGCTGCCTGAAATTCCCGACATCGCACCGGACATAGCCGTCCCGCTCGTCATGAAAAAGATCTGCGGCCAGGACCTCATGCCCCCTGCGCCTCAATTCGAGGCATAAATTTGTTCCGATAAAACCTCCGCCGCCCGTGACAAGGATTTTCATGAAAGCTCCCTCTTTAATTTTTTTTGAAGATATACATGGTGTTAAAACCTGCCATGAACCTCTGCCTATTTTCCAGGACAAAATTTCCCATGCGGGCCAGGCCCAGGATCTGCGCGCCGGAAAGACCGTAAACCTCTCCCGCCTTCATACCCCTGACCTTCTGATCCGAATCCCACGGAAAGCGCAATTTGTGCCAGATAAGCCCGACAACGGGAGAAATCATCGTGATGATCAGCCTGCCGTCCGCGGCCAGAACGCGATAACATTCCTTCAGGACTTCTTTTCTGTTCGCGATATGGTTGAAGGCCGCGATGATGGTAATTGTGTCAAAAGATCCGGGCTCAAAATCCAGGCGCGCGGGATCAGAAATCAAAAGATCGATGTCCCCCCAATCGAAGACATCAGCCCCGACGCCGTTTTGATATCTCCGCACGAGCTCGTTGTTCCCGCATCCGATATCCAGCAGCCTTCCCCTGATATGGGGAAAAACGAAATCCGCCCTCATCCTGGCCAGTTTTCTGCCTAAAAGATCATTCATCGGGAGTCATCGTTGTCTTTATCCGCCTCAGCCAATTTCAATTCAAAACTGGCGACCTCGCGCCTCAGGGAAGAGATCTGGTCCTGCTGCAGTGAGAACAAAAAAAGCATAAGCCCGCTCATGATCAACAGCAGGGCGGATTTCTGTATGGTGAAACCGTAAATAAAAAAAGCTGTTGTTTGATACGCCAGGCCCAACAACAGCAAAAACCCGGCCACAGGCAGGAAAACGCGAAAGGGATTGAAAAGGGTCACCATTCTGAGCATCAGCAAAATGGCTTCCATTCCATCGCTCAAAACCCGCACCGAGCTCCTGCCGAGCCGCTTTTGGACCTCGATCTCGACAAATTTGACCGCGTAACCGAAATTCAGAAGCGCGATCATGGTGCTGGTGGAAAAAGAAAACCGGTCGCAGGCCAGGCCGAAGATCTTGCACATGACTTTGCGTTTGATCACACGCAGCCCGCAGTTGATATCCTTGATCCTGCGTCCCGTGATGAGGCGAAACATCGCCTTGAGGATGAATTTTCCCGGCATCCTCAAAAGGCCGGAATTCCTGCTGTTCGGCCTCATGCCGATGACCGCGTCATATCCGTCGCAATGATCCAGCATCTTTTCCAGGTCCTGAATCCTGTGCTGGCCATCCGCGTCAACAGTGGCGATCCAGGTTGTCCTGGCGGCGAGTATGCCGGACTTGATCGAAGCGCCATAACCCGAATTAACCTTATGATTGATCAAAAGGGCCTGCGGAGCGAGCGTCTTGACGACCTTTTGAGTTCCATCCGTAGAGCCGTCATTGACAACGATGATCTCCCAGCCCGTCTGGGCCCGCTTTTGCATCAATTGAGGCAACAGGACAGCCAGGCCCTTTTCCTCGTTATAAGCCGGAATAATGACGGTGAGCGTACGCGGATCGCTTTTCATCGTCACCTCTTGATGACCCTCTTGGTTAAGAGAAAACTTTATTTAAACAACAGCCTGATCCCCATCCTGCATTTACGGGAAAGCTCCCTGAAACTTTTGACAGCCAGCAGCTGCTTCAAGACAATCGAGGGACGGGCATAAAAATTTTTGTACGCGTAACCCAGCAAATCCCGCAGTTCCCGCTCAGACATCCGCTCTTCCCAAAGCCTGGGAATAAAATTGACGTCCGGATGACGGGCGAACTCTTTCCAGTAATCCGAGGCAAACAATCCTCTGTCCATACCCATCTGATACAAATCCGTTCCGGGAAAAGGCGTGGTCAGACTCACATTGATATAGTCCGGGTTCAGCCTTTTGGCGAAATCAATGGTTTCTAAGACCTGCTGCCGGCTCTCCTGGGGATTGCCCAGCATAAAATAACCCAGGGTCCTTATCCCCAGCCTTTTGCACCAGAGAAAGGCATTCTGGACCTGTTTGAGGTCAATATCCTTCCTGAGGACTTTCAAGATCTCGGGATTGCCGGATTCCACGCCAAAGTTGATCGTCCGGCAGCCGGCGGTCCTTAATTTTTTAAGCATCTTCTCGTCCACCGTATCGACCCTGGCCCTGATACTCCAATCGATATCAAGTTTTTTTTCCAGGATACCGTCACAAATATCATAGACCCGCTGGCGGTTAACGGTAAACGTATCGTCATAGAAAACAAAACCTTTTATCCCGGACTCGACCGCCCGGGAAAGCTCGCCCACAACGTTTTCCGCAGATCGAAACCTGAATTTTTTACCCAAATGCGGCCGTTCGCAAAAAATGCATTGATACGGACATCCCCTGCTGCTGATCATCGTTGTCACCGAACGGGAACGGAATAAAATGGACCAATACCTCTCCAAAGGAAGCAGGTGGCGGGCCGGAAAAGGCAGCGCGTCGATATTTTCGATAAAACCCCTGGGCCCCGCGGATAAAGCTTTTCCGTCTTTTTTATACATAAGGCCCGTGACGCCGGAAAGGTCTGCGCCCGCCAGGACGGCCTTCAGCAAATCGGCAAAAATATATTCCCCTTCACCGATGGCCACGGAATCAACTTCAGGAAAAGCCAGCGTTTCTTCAGGATAGATACTGACATGCGGCCCGCCTATGCAGACATGAACGCGCGGATTGACTTTCTTTGCCGTTCTGGCCGTTTCCAGGGAATCGATCAGGGTATACGTCATGGCCTGAATGCCGACAATATCAGGGGCCTCATGGCGAAGATAGCTCTCGATGCGGGCATAATCAAGATGTTCGGCGGCCGCGTCCAGAACCCGGACTTCGCATCCCGGCACTGTTTCAGCCATGGCGGCGATATACAGAAGGCCGACCGGAGGATAATGGCCTGAGCTTTCAGGATCGTTCACAATCCCGGGGACACAGGGTTTGATCATGCGAAAAGTGGGAGGATTGATCAAAACAACTTTCAGCATGCCTGACGCCTCCCTCTTTTGGACAAGACGGCCATAAGGCCGATGGAGGCGACGTAGATCCATAAGTATTCCACAGGGACTCTCCCTCTCATATAAGGCCCCTCTCCCACAAAACCGTAGAAAACGGCCGTGAAAATCAAGGAAAATGAGACCAAATACAGTTCTTTCAGATTCCGCCTCACATAAAGACACGCAAGGCCCAGGACCCCCATCGCATACATACCCATGGTGTAGAAAATAGCGTAATAACCGTGAGCGTCAATGGGGCCGCCGTCCGAGATACGCATTCCATAATGCCGGGCAATGTTGGCCATAAACCTGGCAAAAAAAGGCAATTGTCCGGTCTCAAAGGTTCGATCCCTGGCTTCCACGGCTTTTCCCAAATGATGAAGAAGCGGAGACACAGAAGTCTGCGACTGAATATAGGCGAGCCATGGGACCACAAGGGCCAGATAAACCAGGACCATGACCCCCAAATCCCGTTTGCGTTCATGGGTAGCCAGCATTACGACGACAAGCGCGGCGAAATTGACCGCCGTCACTTCGCGGATATGAAAGGCGAGTCCGTAAATAACGCCCAGCCACGCATACTTTCCCTTGTGAGTTATCTTCAAATAAACAAACAGCCCCAGGATAAGCGGCATCAGACTGACAATATCCGTCAAGATGAAAGGCGACCAGAACAAAATCAAAGGATTACCCGCCGCGAATATAACCGCTACCGCGAACGAGCGTCCAAGCTCATCCGGCCCATACCTGTCCATGATCAAATACACAAGAACCGTCAGAAATAACGATATCAGGGCCATATTGATTACGGATATTTCAAAATCGGAATCATAGCCGAATACCTTCATGAGGGAAGCCAGGTAGGCGATAAAAGCCGGCCGCAAGCCGAAGTTGCGCACATATTCCCGCGGCGTCTTCCCTTCGATCATTTGCCAGGCCATATTTTTGTATTTTAGCCCGTCATTATTTTCAGCCCTGGTGATTTCGATCCTGTAGATTTTCCAGTCGATGTATTTGGTCGCGAAAGAAATAACAAAAAAAAGAGCCAGAAATACATACAATTTTTTCTTCTGCCGGCCTTCGAAAGAGCTCGTGTTCATGGCTGTGTTTTTTCTCCGGTTTCCTGAAACAGGCAACGATATCTGGCGACCATCGTCTCGTCCTGAATGACGCGCTGGGCGAAAGCCCTGGCCCCCTGGGACCATTGCTGGTATATCACGTTATCCATAGCCAGGCATGCCCGCAGCGCTTCCCTGAACTTCTCCGGTTCTTCCAGGGGAAAGTCCCATCCGACCCTTGCCTTTGCCAGCCCGCGCCAGGGCGTTCTGTCGCTGATCAAAACAGGGCATCCCGCAGAAAGGGCCTCCAAAATCGCGTGTCCGAAATTTTCTCCGCGTGTGGGCAAAATAAAAAAGTCGCCATCCTCCATGACCGCTGCGACCTGTTGGTGAGACACGACTCCGCGATAACGAACCTGGATATTTTCCTTAAATGAGGACATGAGTTTTTGGCAACAGCGCCAGTAAGCCTCGTCTTCTATCGGGCCGTAGATATCGAAGAAAACCTCTCCTTCCAGCCCTTCAACCATTTTCAGGGCGGCATCAAGATTTTTCATCCGGCAAATACGGGACAAAAATACAAGCTTGAGCCGATTTTTGGTTTTTTCCTTTTTCAGGCCCTTTTCCTGACAAAGCTGGGGAGCGGTCAAATCAGGAGCAACGATGACAGCCGCTCCTGGCCCTATCTGTCTTCTGATATCATCCGCTTCATGATCGCTGGACGCCTGCCAAAAGATATCCTTAAACAATCCGCACACCTTGCCCATCGTCATATAAACGCGTTTTTTAAATCCCTTGATGGCCATAGCCCCAGGAGAAAATTCTCCCCTGGGAGCAAGCACAAGCCGCGCTGCGGGCGTCAACCCCAACTTCCTCAAGACAAGAGGCTTAACCGTGAAATAGGAAAAGAAGCTGTTCAAATAAAGGACATCGTGAGGCGTTGTGTTCAAGATCCTGCGGAAACCCGGCAGAGAACGCCTTTTTTCCGACATATAAAAAACCTCCGCCTTGCCCACCTTATTCCAAGAGTCAGGCCGGATACCTTCATAAGGGCCGGCATCGCCAGAATCACGGTCAGCTGTCGTAATGGAGAATTTGAATTCACTCCCGAGCCTCGCGACCATATTGGCAAGAGCCTGGACAGGCCCTCCGCTTTTGCATCCGGGAAGATACGTCCCGACAAAAACAAGAACGTTAAGCATGCGTCTGCTCCTGCGCACTTGCGCTCATACGATCATCCCCTGAAACAAAAGCGGAACGGGCGGCTTCTTTCTGACGAGACTGTATCAAGAGGAAAAGTACCGTCGCAGAAACCCAGAAAATCGTGGAAAATCTGTTGATCGTAATGACCGGACCTCCGAAATTGCCCGCCAAAACAAGGAAAAAATAAGCCAAAAGGAGCCTTCCTTCGTCATACCCCCTGAGAAAACCACGCCAGGCATATCTCAAAAAAATCGCAAGCAGGACAATATAACCCAGGAGAGCCAACAAGCCTCCCTGCACAAAAAATTCTAAAAATCCGTTATCAAAACAGGAAACAACGCCATAACCATAGCCCCAAAGGGGTTCCTCTATCCAAACTTTGCTGAATTTTTCCGGAATAGTGCTATACACTGCTCCTAATCTGCCTCCTGTATAGAGTTCGATAAGATTTGTATCCGCTTTGATCTGGAATAAACGAAAAAAATAGGAATAGCCGTTCCACGAATTCTTCACCCATACCGCCAGGCACAGTCCCAGGGCCCCGACAAACATAAAGTGGCGGTTAAGATGTTTCTTTAAGACGAAAAAAGGATTCCAATAAACCAAAAAAATCAGCGTTCCTACTAAAATAAAAATCTTTGAAACAGTCATTAAACCGCCGAGGAATAAAAGGATCAGAAGGCTGTAATCAAGAAAGTTGGTCTTCCTGTGGTGACGATTGAGGTAAGCCCAGGACAACAGGCCCAACGAATAGGTCAATCCGGCCTCTAAAGGCTGATTGAAAATCCCGGAATAACGGCCCATGGACATCGCCAGTTCCCAGACAGAAGGGCCTTCAAAACAACTTCTGACAAAGGGCGTCAGGAAAGCGTTCAGATTAAAGAAAAGGGACAAAAGCACAATGATTGAATTCAGGCTTAATAAAACAACAACCATACGGCAAACACCTTTGAAAACGCGAGACAGAGCGTCATAAGATAAACGCTTCATAAAACCGAGGATCAAAACAATAATGGCCGCAGGCTGCAGAAAGTTTTCCAGAGAAGATATAACCTTGCTGACAGAAACTATGGAATGACTCCCATCTGAGGAGACCATCAATGTCCAGAAAGAGATCAGCAACAAAATAGCAATAATTCCCAATAAAGGCGGATACCAACGGACAATCCGCCGATTCAAAATCAGAAAAGGGATCGCGATCAACAACAAAGGATAGATCATTAAGTGCTCACACCTGAGTCCATAAGAGGGAAAGACATACGGGCCAAAAGCTGAAAGGACGAGCAGATATGGGATCAGGTCTCCCCAGGCATGGCTTCCTGTTGAACACAAGATTTTTCGATTCAAGAAAGCCCCCTTTTCCCGCTCCCCTTTATTCTACCTATCAGCCAGGCGATATCTCCCTGTCCGATATACAAACCCGCCTTTAAAGCATAAATAAAAAACTTCGTGACCCTGTCAATGGCGCCCGCTTCACCATAGGATTTCCTTAAAGCGGAAATTTCGCTGCGGGAAACATGACTGAATTTTTGTGTTTTCTGCCCCGGGTGTGACCGTTCACAAGATAGAAAATCCCTCAAGAAGACGACAACAGGATCCGCAAGCAGGAATCTGATAATAAGGTCATTATCCAAAACGTTGGAAAGCCTTTCGTTAATCCCTCCAACATTCAAAAAAAGCTTCCGGCTCCAGAACATTGAAGGCTGGGATATGCTGAATAAACCGTGCAAGATCGCGCGTTTTGAAAACAAGCCGTTAAAGGGAATGTTCCTATGCTCTCTCAGGATCGCGTCGTTACAGTCGGTCAAATAGGTATTGCCGTAAATCAGATCCGCCTCTTTTTTGACAAAAAGTGCGGCGATCTTTTTCAAAGTTCCAGGGGTATAGAGATCATCAGAACAAAGCCAGGCCAAGATATCTCCGGAGCACATTTTAAAACCTTTATTGATGGCATTCGCCTGTCCTCCATCAGGCTCACTGACCCAATAGGACAGGTATTTGTCGTATTTCTTAATGATCTCTACGCTCCCGTCGCTGGAACCCCCGTCCATTATCAAATATTCCAGATTCGGGTAATTTTGATTGAGGACGCTCAAGATCGTCCTTTCAAGAAACGGGGCCTGATTGAAAGACGGAGTGACAATGGAAATCCTGGGCCAGGAGGCGCATTTTCCAAAAATGGGCGCTTCCTCAAAACGAGGTTGTAGGACAAATTCCTTGATCTCCTGAGAAGTAAAATTTTTCATCATCTTCCACAATGATGTTCGAATGACATCATTTTTTCTGACGTTCTCTAAAATGTTGGTGGATTTTAAAAAGCTTCATAAATAACTTGGCTTCTATGGGGAAAGAAAAAAACCAATAATAGAGCCGATAGAAAGAGATTCTTTCATAAAGATAAAGCGGTAGGGTCAACAGCTTGATATAGAGCGGTTTTTTACGATAGCCGTAAAGAAGCTCGGCGGCCGTGGAATTACTGCTGAAATAATCGTCTCGCCTGATCATGGCCTTCTTCTCGTCCTCCGTATACCAGGGCAGCCATTGTTTTAAGAGATCATGATTCTCGGCGCTCGCAGTAACCCAGCCCCGGATGCTGTCCGGTTTCTTAAAACCTTCCCTGACAGCCAAGTCGCCGAAAACCGTTGATGGAATGGCCGCGTAAACAAAGGCAACGATATTCAGGCTTTTATTGATCTTTCTCAGGCCTAGCGTATACCTGACGCTTTCCAGCAATTCGGCCTTGGTTTCCGTCGGATTCCCGAGGATAATAGATGTGTTGACCTTCATCCCTTCTTCCTGGAGTATCTTGAGCTTCTTTTCCACGGTTTCCAGGGTCTGACCTTTATTCATCAGTTCAAAGATCCTTCTGGAGCCGGATTCCAACCCGCAGGCGACAGAATTGACGTTGAGCCTTTTTAATTCCCTGAGCATTTCCTTATTGATACTGGAAAATCTGATACGCATGTAAAGCAATTCTATCCCGATCTGTTTGAGTTTCTCCATGATCTCCAGGGAGCGTTTTCCGTTAATCCAAAACTCATCGTCACAGAATGTGATTTTGTTGACGCCTGTCACCTTTTTTAAATATTTCGCTTTTTCTATGACATAATCCACCGAATGCGAGCACACCTGCTTTTTTCCGCGCTCGTCCCGGTAGATATCATCTTTGCTGTGAAAACAAAAACTGCATTGGAATAAACAGCCCCTCTGCGTCTCAAGAGGATCCAGCAGGACCAAACCCGAGTGATCCCTTTGGAGATACAAGTTCCAGTCTTTCACAAAACTCAAATCATAGTCAAACCGGTCCAGATGGATGTTTGCGTCCGTCCTTCTGGGAGTCGTGATGACCTCTCCGTCTTCGGCGCGATAAATGATCCCCTTGACATCGCCCAACGGCCTATTTCCTCTCAAGGCATCGGCGACCTCAATGATGGTATCTTCACAATAGCCGATCCCCGCGATATCGATACTGGCTTCATTCATCGTTTCCGTTTTTAAACTGCTGATAAACTTGCCTCCAGCCAGCGTGGGGATTCCCCTGGACTTGGCCAAGGCGGCCAGAGACAACAGGTCCAAAGCCGAAGGCCCCATCCAGATTGAAAAACCGACAAAGAGATAATCATGGCAACGGATCTTTTCCCGGCACGCGTCCAATGTCCGGGAATCCACCACATGAAAGACTTCGCATTCATACCCGTGGCGCTTCAAATTGCTCGCCAGATAAATCAGCCCCACGGGGACTTGAATGCGTCCGCCCGCGTTAACAGCGTTCACCAACAGGATTTTTTTCCGTTCCATAATCACAAATCCTCTCATTCCATAAGGGCCAGCATCCCTGTTTCCCACGCCTTTATCAGTTCCTTTTCATCGATTTGTCTCTTGTCGTCATCAAAAGATCCTATCTCATCCAGGCTCTTCAGGCTTTTCAACAAGCGGCTTTCACACTGCACCGTCACCTCTCGAAACGACTTTTTCAAATCTTCATCACTGAAGCAGAGCTCAAAGGCCCAGTATGAAGGGATCCCGTTCTTGCTCCCGAAAAGGACGGAATGCGAAGAAACCGTATAGACGGCGGCAAGACGATCATGATATTTAGAGAACGTCATTTCCGCGTTGATCTTTTCCTTGAAAAAATCAAATCCCGCGCCCTCGCAGCCGGGCATGATCTTTTCCCCGTCAAAGGGATGCGGCTTATAAAAGACGGGGATATTTTTTTTCCCGTAATAATCCTTTATGGCTTTCGCGTATTGAGCGGTTTTTTCATACAAAAACTCACCGTTCAATTGGGTGAAAAAGCCTGCCATGCTGGCATCCCCAAAAAACAAGACGAACTTTTTTGGGGCCGCTGTCTGATCTTCTTTGCGTCTGGCTATGACAGGATAAGGCAAAGCCATAGGTGCGGCCGCGTCCGCCTTTCGCGCCTCATTGCCGCAGCATGGATTCTCCAGCAGCGCAACCCTGGGGAAAGGCAAAGCGGACACATGTTCCCGGTACATGAACTGACCGCTGGCAGACACATAACTTCGCATGGGATAACAACCGAGCACGAAGGAATAAAACTGATTGAGGGCCGTCAACAGCCTGCTCAGCCTTCCCCCAAACTTCGTGATTTCAATCTGCTTTTTCGCGTAGGTCAACAGAATAATTTTCGCCGGTTTAAGCCTTTCACTGATAAATTGAATTGCCAGATTCACGCTCATTTCAACGCTGATAAAAGCGAAAAAGATCGAATGCTGCCTGAAACGGATATTCCGCAGGGCTCTTTTAAAGGCCCTGCCCCGCAGGACCCCCTGAAGGATATTTCTCTGAAAATCGCATGTCGGCAGATGCCAAACCTCATCGAACTCATCCAAAAATTCCCGGACATCCATCTGCGCCAAAAAATGATGATAGGGGATGACAGCCTCGACCCTATAGTCCGGATCGATCATTTTTAAAAGACGCGCCATGTTGACCATCGTCAAAAATGAACTTGGTTCTCCCCCGATAAAATAGAACGTTTTGGGCCCTTTATTCATGGCAGTTATTGACGATGTCCTCATGATTTCTTATTTTTTCACCCATGCGTCTTAAAGAAGAATGCGGATCCTCAAGCGTTGAAGGAAGCTTCTTGATCTGTTCCCAGTCGACTTTGGCATAGCGGTCCTTGGCGTAAAACGGAAAATCAAAATGGAGCATATAGTAAAAGTAATAGCACCATTTTTTTGCCATCTCGCGGTTGTCGCGCGCGGCCTGAAACGCGGGAGTGGGATCATCCAGCAAGGCATAATATTGCTCGAGGGAATTGATCCCGACCCCGACTCCCCCCTCATTGAGGTAATGGATAAAACCGCCCACCAAAACAGGAACCCCGATCGCTGAAAGCTCATAACCAACCGATCCCACATAGGTCAGCCCGATCGTCTGTTTATTGACGATTTCGTAAGAGGTTACAGGTGTCGAAGGCGGCAGGATCACGATGTTTTCGGTCAATCTGGGAAAATGGGCTTTGATATAATCCATCATGCTGTAAGAACCTTTTTCCCAGACAAGCTCAGCCGGATGAATCTTGATGATCAGTTGCTTGTCCGTGTGTTTGAGAAAATATTCCATGGTTCGGTCGAACATATCGGCAAAGCCCTTGAAAGCCGCTGATTGCTTTTCAAGTACAGAATCCCAGATCATATGGGTGTAGAAGATGAATCGATAGGGGTAGGATTTCTTGTCGAGGCCGGCTAAAACCTCCTTTTTCTTTCCGGCAGCCACCTCGCCATAAAGCTGAAGATCGATGCCGAGATTTTTGAAAAATCTCCGGTTGATATAGTCATCGACTTTGCCTGACTCTTGCGGGGTCAAATCCCTGGTTTTCAATTGTTCCCATGATTTTGGATAGAACATATCCCACTCATGCCCATTGCGGTGAAACGCGATCGAACCGGGATGGATGATCCCCAGCGAATAAATGATCGAATCGACATTCCGGGCCCTGAAATAATCATAAAAAGGGCCCCATGTCGCGTAAACGCCGTGGACGGTGAGGATATGAGCGATCTGCCCGCCATAGGTCTCATAAATCCGGTGCGCCAGTTCGGCGGAAAGGCAAGCCTGCGTGAGTTTGGCTTTAAAAATTTCAACCTGCTCCGGATTGTTTTCATCAAAGGAATGCGTGAGAAAATAACGAATAACCGATGCCATGGCGTGCTCTGCGACCGCGACCCCGTGCCATTTCATATTTTTCAGCCCCTGGAAATCCCGGGAGGAATATACGGCTTTTCTGATGTCCTCCATGCGCCGGTGAGTCAAAAACCCGCCATAAGAGCAATATTCCAACCCCAGAGACCTGATCAGGGCCTTGCGATGGCTTTTGCAGCGGCCGCACAGGATCTTGCGCGTCTTCAAGGTCGCGTGCGTCTCGGCATCGCAGGAATCCAGGACATTATCGCAATACAGCATAAGCACCCTTAATCCGGAAGCCTCCAGGGCATGGGCAACAGTGCTTTCAAGATATGTCTGGGGATTCTTAACCAAGGTCCTGACAGTAAGGAAAAGCGCGATCTTGCTGTTTTTGAGCTCCGGTTTTTTGATGCGCGAGAAGATCCGTTTATTCCTGCCTATATAAGAGGGATAAACGATCCGATCATGCAGAAAACGGAATAATCCTATTTGAGCTAATTTTTTCATTTATTTCTCAATAATTAAAAATTTCCAAGGCTGAATGATATAATTATTGACCTGCATTCCATTGACGATGACCGTCAAATCATGAGGTCTTTTTCCGTCTTTGTAGTTTGAACTTCCGATACGTTCAGGCTTATAATCTTTATCCTCAAACAATCTGTATTTCTTTACGCCCCGCAAGTGATGGACGAGTTTCAACACATATTCTTCGGAATAAATATTGAAAAAATGGAAGTTGTTCGGTTCTCCATCATCATTGTATTGTTCGGGTCGGTTGATCTGCTTTATTCGAAAAGCGGTTTTTCCGATCAGCGTCCGGATGATGAGGAATTTTCTTGAAACCCGCCATAATTCCCGAATGGGCTTCTCCACCGAAGGCAGATGCAATAAAACGTTATTGCACATGACCACATCGGCATAACGATCCCTCAATTTCAAATTAAAAACATCCCCCTGCTGAAAAACACATGATTTTCTCAAAGGGTTTATATTCAGATCACTGCCAAACGCCTTTTTTGCCAAGGCAATATAACGGGCTGTCGCGTCTATCCCATGATAGTGAAACGGGACCTTCAAGAAGCGATCCAAAGACACCAGATAATGCCCACCGCCGCACCCGGCGTCTAAAATCATGTCATTCTTTTTCACAAATTTAGCCACATGTTTGGCGACAGCACGGCTGCTTTCCATCTCGGAAAGTTCATGGACGGCTCGTTTATAAAATATTTCTCCGTATCCCTTATCCTTGTCCCAAACACGCCACGGGTCTTTCGCCATGCATTCCTCCATTCGGTCTTACAGGGTTTCTGGCTAAAAGTTAATTAATTTCATCAATTGAAAAGACCATGAAAGGATTATCCGCATCCATCAACCGCTTTTCCAAATAGGAAACATCACGAACGTAGTTTTCCAAAGAATTGTCTTTCGTCATCAGTTTTAACAAGATCCTCAGATAGGCCTTCTCGGAAGCGTGAATCCCGTCTATGACTTCATCCGGATGTGCGCCAAATGATTGCATATCAGAAAAATCCATGACGAGAAAACCGTGCCGGTTGAACAGTTCAAACAAGGCGGGAAAAATTTTTGCAAGATAAGCATACTCCCGGGGCCGGCTTTTGAGTTCGTCATAAATAGCTTGCGCGTAAGGAGGGATAAATCCTATCACATGGATTCCGTTCTTTTCGCACTCCTCTAAAAACCTGCCTAATTCATCCAGAGCGAAAGGATTAATATCCTGTCCATATTCAAACAGTCTGTCCCCTTTGCTAATGCGATCGCGCGTATCTTTAAAATTATGATCCGGCAAGTCCGGGCTAAGAGGATCTTTCATGATACTTCCGTAGTAATAACTGCCGTCATTCAGATAACCATCGTTCTTATAAAAGGCCGTCAAACCCATCCTTTTAAAATCTCCTCCTGCGAAAACCAATCCCGCGTTCTTCACATTTATCTTATTTTTTCTCATATCTTCTAACAAACCAAGGATGGTCTTTTGAGCGACATCCGGCAAGGAAAAAGTCTTATCAAGCTGAGCGATATATGAGGCATCGGAACCCAGGCTGCTATCCCATTTCGCGTTCAAAAAATTCTGGTCTATTCCCAAAAGGATTATCCGTGGATAGGATTCTCTGGGAAGCCTTGAAAGGAAATTTCGCAAATTTTTCACGCGGCTGATGCATCCTCCGCAATTATAGAAAGATCCTTTTTTAAAAAAAGCGCTTCGGAAAGCCATCGTCCTTGATGTCCCCAGGGCAATGACGTCATACCTGTATTCCTTGAGCATCATTAATTTAACGGGAATAACGGGATTTGTGTGGGCAAAACCTTCAAGACACGGTGTTTTTAACGCCATGCATGAGGCGAGTTGTCCATAGCTGAAATAAAGTTCGCCCGATTTTGTCAAATAACCGGCGAAGAGCCCCCCCACAAGCAGAAAAGGGCCTATTAAAATCATTAATTTGACGAAGAATCTCTTTATCATTAACGGCGTAGTTAAAACTGGAAATAGATAAATTCTGTATTATTGAATACTCCGAAAAGAAAAATGCAGCCAACCAGCGCATAATAGAAAACCCATCTGACAGCCAACGGCCTGCGGCTAAGAATATCCCGCAAGCTTCCGTTCCCCTTGAATATCTGGATAATGATCAAAGCCAAAACCACCAAAAACGAAGTTAAATAATACCCACGATCATTGGGTAAAGCAGAAAGCTGCCCGAGCCCGGATAAAGAATGCGTCAGGAGCACCTTCCTTAACAATGCGGGAATACCTTCAAATAAATGACGAACGATATAAAATCCTTCCCCGACATCTTTTGCTCTGAAAAAGATCCATGAAAAACAAATCAGGGAAAAAGTAACGATCGTTCGACAACATCTCATCAAAACACCTGAAACGTTAAGCCGGATCTTTCTACGGATGATCGCGCGGGCATTGGCAGTCCAGACCCCGAATAATAGATAAAAACCATTGAGCGCGCCCCAAAGGACATAGGTCCAGTTAGCACCATGCCAAAGACCGCTCACAAGAAAAGTCACCATTAAATTGAATTGCCAGCGCCCCCTGGAACAGCGGCTGCCCCCCAGAGGAATATACAAATAATCCCTGAACCAGGTGGACAAAGAAATATGCCACCGCTGCCAAAACTCGGAAATGGATTGCGACAAATAGGGAAGATTAAAATTATTCATGAGCTTAAATCCCATAACCTGAGCGGACCCGATAGCGATATCTGAATAGCCTGAAAAATCACAGTAGATCTGAAAGGCGAAAAAAACAGTCGCCATCATCAAGATGAGCCCTGGTTGCGCCGTCGGATTATCATAAACCTGGTTGACCAGGACGGCCAGCCGATCGGCAATAACGACTTTTTTGAACATCCCCCAGGCCATAAGTTTCAATCCGTTTGTGACCCGCGTGTAATCAAAACAATGCTTTTCATAGAATTGGTGCAGCAAATTCTGGGGTCTTTCGATAGGGCCCGCAACAAGTTGTGGATAAAACATGACGTATAACGAATAGATGCCGAAGTGGCTCTCCGCCCTTTGCCTGCCCCGATAAACTTCGATGACGTAAGAAAGACTTTGAAAAGTATGAAAAGAAAGGCCTATAGGCAAAATCAGATGGATCAAGCCGATAGGGTAATGCAGCCCGAATAGAGCGGCAATTTTTGCAAAATTAGCGTTGAAAAAATTGAAATATTTAAAAACAAAAAGAACCAAACATGTGGAAATGATGCTTGCGACCAGATAATGCCTTTTTTTCTCCTGTCCCTCTGCCTTTTCAATCAACAGGGCGGCGAAATAGTCTATGGTGATCGTGATGGCCAGTATAAAAATATATTGGGGAATAAAACACATGTAGAAAAAACAGCTGGCCGACAATAATAGCGGCCAACGTCTCTTATGGGGCAGCAGAAAATACAGAGTCGTTACGACGGGAAAAAAGATCAAGAAACTCAGCGAGTTAAATAACATGCTTATCGTCCACCTTAGATTTAGTCATCCCACCCATCTCCCGCGACCGTGTGCCTTAACTTCCATTGCCCTTCTGCCTTTTTCCATAGATGAGGAGAACGGAACCGGTCGCATAACTCCATAAAAGCTTCTTTTGTCATCCCGATATAATCCATCACGTCGCTGAAATATTTATCCGGAAATTCGCCGTCAAAGCGTTTGACCAGAGAAACCCCTTCCTCCCGGGTCAGATGCTTATTCCTGATCTCCTGCGAGGCGTCATAGGTAGCCCTGCCTATTCCGAATTTGATAAACGTCGTGTAATAGTGCAAATCGTCTATTTTGTCGTCAATGCTGTTGTATTTGCTGTAGGTCCCCTGCGTCCTGAAAGGACGCGCTTTGAACCCCGTGTTTTCAACAGCGTAATAATAGACTTCCTGGGGCACCCATTTTAAGTAATATCCCAGGTAGTGCACCTCGATGCCTGAGACCTCCAGGTCCTCGTGCGGGGCCGGCAGGTATGGCATGAGATCGCACTGGTCTACCTGGTAGCGCTCTTTGATCTCCCGGATCGACACGCCTCCCAGATACATCTCATCGAGATTTTTCATGCTGAAATAAGACTTATCCCGCAAAGAAGAAGCGTTGTCGGCGATAGGGTTTCCGTATTCCGCTTCGTTCTCGCCGTAAAAAATGAGCGGAATCCTGTACTGCAGCGCGATTTTAGGCGCCAGGACCTTTTGCCCCAGGATAAACGTCTGGAACGGATGCAGAAGGTTTTCGATCGACAGCCGGGTCAGCAATTTCATGACCCGTCCGTTTTGGTTGAAGCTGACGTTATCAAACCCGCCCACCTCGATCCACTTCCTGAAATTCCTGTATCCGTAATCCGTGTAAAGGATAGGCGGCCAGGTCACGGTCAAAGGATGCATGCCGTATTTATACTTTAAGACATGGGACTGGAACGCGCTGTCCTTGCCCCCGCTTCCCGGAACTATGCAATCGTAATGACCGTCCCGGCTCCGGTAACGCTCCAGCAACGCCAGAAGTTCGTCCTCTCTTTTCTTCCAGTCGATGTTCTCCTTTTCTTCCGCGTGCCTGCACGCGTCGCAGATCCCATCTGGCCCGATATTCATCGTCGTTTTCTTGCTGCCGATCGTATGCTTGAATTCCACGGCCGAAGCCGGCCTCTGGTTCGACATCACGCACCGCTGACAGAAAACAACCTTTCCGGGGAGACCGAATTTTGTTTCCAATTTACGTTCCATAATCTACACCCCTGAGCCGTTCAAAATCCTGTTTGCCCAATATTGATAAATTTTCAAGCCCTCCCGCGCGCTTTTCTCGGGATGAAATTGCGCGGCAAAAATATTATTCTGGATCGCGGCGCAGCAGTACCGCACGCCCTCATAATCGCTGACAGCAAGGATGTTCTCAGGGCGCGCGGGCACCGCGTAGAATGAATGGATAAAATACATGAACTCTCCCTGGCCGATATTCTCAAGAGGCGTGCCTTGCCAAAGGCCCGCCTGAGAGGGAGAAAATATGCGGTTCCAGCCTGCCTGGGGAATCTTGATTTTTCTGCCGTCGACGCTTCCCGCCGGAAATCTGACAACCTCTCCTTCCAGGAGGCCTAAGCCTGAGCATTCTCCGAATTCTCCGCTTTTTGAAAATAACAACTGCATCCCGAGACAGATGCCAAAAAAAGGCTTTCCGCTGGCAGCGAACTCTTTTATGGGATCCACCAGGCCCAGCTGGCGTAAATTTCTCATGGCATCGCCGAACGCCCCCACCCCGGGCAGGATCAGGGCATCCGACTGCAACAGGTCGCTCCCCCGGGACGTCAGGATAGGATGCAATCCCACTGTTCTACAGGCCTGTTCAACGCTGTAGAGATTTCCCGCGTTATAATCAACGATCGAAACACGCATAGCTTTTCTTTAGCAACAACGGCAAGGGATATTCTGTTTGCCGAGGAATGCCTTGATCTCGGAAAACGGGCTTGTTTTAATCTTCGAAAAACTACGGCCGCTCTTTAAAAACTCAACATTGCCTTCAGGCCCATAGTCCCCCCGGACACCGTTTTTCTCGATAAATTCATAGTGGATTATGGACGCCAGGGCGACCGCGTCCGCCTGGCCGTCCTCAATGACCGTCTTGACATCCTCCACCCTGCCTGCGCCGCCATGAGCGATGACAGGGATGGAAACTGCCTTAGAAATCATCCTGGTCAATTCAATATCAAACCCGAGCCCGGTACCCTCCCTATCTACAGACGTGATCACGATCTCTCCCGCCCCGAGCTCTTCGACCCGCCTGGCCCATCCCAAAACCTCAACGCCCGTGAATTCACGGCCATTATCCGTATAAGCCAGATAAGCGCCGTCTGGCTGCTTTGTGGCTTCAATCGTCACGACAATGGTGGAAGATCCGAAGACGCGCGAGGCCTCCCTGATGATCCCTGGATTTTTTATCGCGGCGGTATTGAGAGAAACCTTGTCCGCGCCGGCACGCAGTATCCCGCGGATATCCTCTATCGTCCTGAGCCCTCCGCCTACTGTCAGCGGAATGAATATCTCGCTGGCTGTCCTGGTAACAATATCGTGGAGGCTGTTTCGATCATACAGACTCGCCACGACATCCGTATACATCAATTCATCGGCCCCGGTTTCGTAATAATAACGCGCGAACTGTTCCGGCTTGCCAAGCACGCGTAATCCCTCAAGATGGATCCCTTTGACAAGGTTCGGGCCTTTGATATCAAGGCGGGCTATGATCCTGATATTCTTAGACATCTCTGTCAGCAACTCCGCCGCTCGTTCGCCTTTTTCGGCCGGTCAACAGGTTATTACAGATATTCAGGTCCCATTCGGTATCGATATCCACCGACCTTTCCCTGGGCATGGGAAATCCAATCGTTCGGCTGGTAATAAATTTTTTGTTTTTTATAAACCAATCTGTCCTGGCCACATAGACCGCCCCGTTAAGCTCATACAGCTTTTTAAAATCCTGCCGGGACAAAACCCTGTCCGGCTGCCTGGTGACGGCTTTCAGTCTTTTCCTGCCGTCCAGAGAAAACATCCATTCCAGCCCCTTCTCCCGTAAAACGACGGAAACACAGGCCGGGGACCGGCTGGAGACGCATTTTATGATGCATTGATCGATATCCCGCGCCAGGCGCAAAGGAGACGTCGGCTGCAACAACACAACATAGTCAAACGGGTCTTTGAGGACCGAAAGCGCGTGCAAAACAGGTTCCATCCCGCTGGAATGGTCCCGCGCGAATTTCGCGGGCCTCACAAAGGGTACTTCGCAGCCTCTTTGACGGGCGGCGGCCATAATTCTCTTATCGTCAGAAGACAGGATCAGCCGGTCGATCAATTTGGACTTTTTGGCCTCATCGATGGTCCAGGCGATCAAGGGCTTTCCGGCCACCTGACGGATATTTTTACGCGGCAGCCCCTTGGATCCTCCCCGGGCCGGAATGATCGCTAAGATCTTTTTCTTTTTGTACATGTTTACAGCTCCGCCCTTAAAGGGAGATCATAAAAGGTTTTTTTCAGGCTTCTAATCCTTGGCAACTCTTTTTTCAGGATTGCGGCGATTGTTTTTGCCGTCGAACGACCTTCATACGGATTCTTGACGCGCGCGCACGCGGCCCTGAACCGCGGCGACAAGGCTTTTTTCAGCGCGCTCTTGATCCGTGCGCGTTCAGCAGGGCAATCCATCACACTGGCCGCCCTTATCCTGCCTCTTTGCCTGTCCCCCACATTGACGGTCGGTTTTCCGAATGAAGGCATTTCGATGAGTCCGCTCGATGAATTCCCCACCATGACATCCACACACTTCAATAACGATAAATATTTAAGCCGGCCCAATGAGACGAAGGAAACAGAGCTCCCCCGATGATTGGCGACATATCGGTCAATCGATTCAATCAAAATCCTTCCGTTGGTATCGGAATTCGGTTTTGTGAAAACCACTTTAAGGCCCTTGAGAACGCTCAATGCCGCCAAGATTTCGTCAAACTGCTTGGCGGAAGTATTGTGTTCAAGGGTTGTCGGATGAAAAGTCACCAGGGCGACCGGAGAATGGATCTTGAAGCGAAGGGCTTTTTCCAATTGCCTCCTGGAAAAATATCCATCCTGCCTGGCATTGTCTACGCCCAGGCCGCCGACATTAAAAACCTTTCGGGGATCTTCGCCAAGCTGGATCACCCTTCTGCGATAAACCTCTGTGGAGGTAAAATGCAAACTGCTCATTTTGGTAATCGAGTGCCTAAAAGCGTCGTCCATGGCGCCCTCTGTGAGCTCTCCGCCATACAGGTGAATCACGGGGATCCTGGAGACGAATGCGGCAATGACCGCTGAATACGTCTCGAATCTGTCTCCGAGGACAAGGACAAAATCCGGCTTTAATCTTTTAAAAGCGGTAGCAAAACCCATGACCCCTTTGCCCAAAGATCTGGCAATGCCTTCGGGAGAATCATCTTTTAAGGGAATCGCGATCTTCGCGTCGATTGAAAAACCGTCCCGTTCAATCTCCTTGTACGTCAAGCCATACAAAGAAGACAAGTGCATGCCTGTCACGGCTATCCCCAGCCGCATGGAAGGCTCATTTCTGAGCTCCTTAAGCAAAGGATGAAACAGTCCATACTCAGCCCTGCTCCCGGTCACCGCGCAAATCAAAGGTTTCATAGTTTGATCAGCTCATCTTTTTGAAAATCTTTTTTTGCGGCTTTTCCCAGGAGCTCATGGTATCTCATAGGGCTTATCCCCGTACCCGGACGCTTGACAGTCAGATTGGTCCTGTCAAAGAATTCGCCCCTTTTGATGCGCCTGGCGGCCACGACGCTTTTTCTGACCGCGGCAATATTGACTTTTTCGCAAGGACTGGGAGATTTGATGCCTGTCCCCAGGGCCGCTTCGGTATTGCGCACGGCAACCACGAGGTCTTTCAGGCCTTTTGGATCCAGGCTCGCCTGATGATCCGGGCCGCGCATCGTCCTATCCAGGGTAAAGTGCTTTTCAATGACACGCGCTCCCAGCGCAACGGCCGCGATGGAGGCTTCGATCCCGCAAGTGTGATCAGAATAACCCACCTGCACGTGGAAGGCTTTTTTTATGGTCAACATCGCCAGCAGGTTCGCGTGCTGAAACGGTGTCGGATATTCCGTATGGCAATGCAGGACGGTAATGTCCCCTTTCTTTGTTCCGCATCTGATCAAAATCCCGAGCGCCGCCTTAACTTCCGCTAAAGTCGCCATGCCCGTAGACAAAATGATTTTTTTGCGTAAAGACCCGATTTTTTTTAAATAAAGCGGGTTATTGATTTCCCCCGATGGGATTTTAAATATCTTCAATCTCAGACCTGACAACAAATCAATGCTATCCAGATCAAAGGGGGAAGAAAGGAACAGGATATGCTTTTTCAGGCAGTAGCTCAGGAGTTCCCGGTGCGCCCTGAGGTCCAATTCCAGCCTCCTGATCATGTCAAACTGTGTTTCTTTTCTGTCTGTGGAAATCTTCTGATATCGGGCCTTAGGCGCTCTTCTGGAAACCAGCGATTCCGCGACAAATGTCTGAAACTTTACGGCATCCGCGCCGGCTGAGACGGCGGCGTCCACCATTCTTTTGGCAATAGTCAAAGAACCGTTATGGTTCACCCCGGCCTCCGCGATAATCAAAACGTTCTTCATAGCACCCGCCCCTTAAACTCAAAACGAAATCCGAAAGCCTCCATATAGGCCTTGGGCATATCCGGAAAATCCGTCGCCCTGACCCGTCGTCCGACCTCCCCGGCGTCCATACTCTCATGGATGCGGCAAAGTTCATCAAGTTCTTTTCGCGTGTAAAGGCGCCTGCCCCATGTTTCCCGGGCCCTTGGCAGCTCTCCGTGTCTGATGTAATGCCTGAAAACCTCCCGAAACTGTTTCGGGATCAATTCATAGCATTTGCGCGTGACATCCACCAGGCTGTCTTCAGACGAAACAGGAAAATATTTCACGCTGACAATGGGTCCGGAATCAACCCTTGAGGTCATCAGATGCGCGGTGACCCCATAACGGGTCACATTGTCATAGATGGCGAAATTCGTGCATCCTATGCCCCGGTAGTCCGGCGTGCCGGGATGAAAATTAATGGCAAATTTTTTGACAGTCGACAGGAATTTTTGCGGAATGATCCAGGGAGACATGTAAGAAATGCAAATGTCGCACCGCAGGCGGTAGGCTTTCAGAGGAAACGCATCCGCTCGCGTCCCCGTGAAAACACAGACATGCTCATAATGCCTTTTCAGGAACGCTGTCACTGCCCCAAGTCCGTGCTTTTTTTTTGCAAAAACGATGACATTCATAATGTTTAGATTTTGATATTCCTTAACGTGTTCTGCATTTCTTCCATTTGTCCGATATCAACCCAGGATTTCTCCGAAACAGGATAAACGCCCACTTTTTTGCCGCGCTTGAGATAATCGTTGATGAGGTCTGTGATGTTATAAAACTCATTCGCGGGGATATCGGATAAGACCGACGGTTCCAGGATGTACATCCCCGTATTGACCAAAAAATCATATTCGGGTTTTTCGTGAATGAATTTCAGGCCCCCTCCGTCCTGGATCTTGCAGACCCCGTAGGGAATGGTGAAATTCTTCATCGAGCTGACAAGCGTAATGCAATTTTTTCTCTGGCGATGGAACTTCAAAATATCCGCGTAATCAGTCTCGATGAGGATATCGCAGTTGCTCACGAAAAAGGTCCTTTTGATCTTGCTCTTTAAAAAATGAAGGCTGCCGGCCGTGCCCAGGGGTTTATTTTCCAGAATATAATTGATCCTGTATTTGTGCTCGAAATCGCTGAAATAAGCCTTGATGATGTTCGATTTGTAATTCAAGGACAGATAGAAATCCTTGCATCCGTAGTGAAAAAACCTGTCCACAATGATCTCGATGATCGGTTTCTCGCCTAAGGGCATCAGGGGCTTGGGGATGATCTTGGTAAAAGGGTGAAGCCGCGCCCCTTCGCCTCCGGCCATGATGACCACGGGCAGTTTTAAAGAGGCCCGTTTTCTTAAGGCGCTTTTGAAAAGGTCCACCCACCAAACGGCGGCGACGATGCAACGGTCTCCTTCGATGACCGGCAGGCACTCAACGCCTTTCCTGAGCATCAGCGTCTTCGCTTTTTCCTGATCGAAATCCCGCGGCAGGAAAACCGGCCTGCTGTTCATGACCCTTGAAATGACGTCATCGAGGCTCCTGCCCTTCAAAATCCATCTGCGGATATCGCCGTCTGTCACAGTCCCCAAAAGCCTGTTGTCCGGATCAGAGACAAACAAGGTCTTCTCTCCCACCGCGTCCATATGCTTTAAGACCTGCTTGACGGTCTCATCCGGCCTTATCAGAACTTTTTTGAGTCTTTCCATAGTCAAGTCTCCGTATTTCCCGTTGAAGAAGACGGCTCTCTAAAAAAATGCCGGGAAGGATCAGACATTATAAAGACCGGCCTTATAAATGTCTTTGTTCTGTTTAAACCAGCCGATGGTCTTGTCTAAACCCTCCCGCAGGCTGTATCGCGGTGCCCATTGCAATATGTGTTTAGCCTTCGCGTTATCCGCCACCAGCCTTTCCACTTCGCTTTTTTCCGGCCTTTGACGTTTTTCTTCGGATTCTATTTTTATGGATCGGCCCAGACAATCGGCGATCAAACGGGCCAGGTCTGCGATAGAAATCTCCGTTCCGCTGCCCAGGTTGATGATCTCACCGGCAGCCTTCGGGCTTTCGGCAGCGCGCACAAAACCTTCGACGGTGTCCTGCACGAATGTCAAATCCCGGGTAGGGGTCAAAGCCCCCAACCGGACGGCCCCCCTTTTCTTGAGGATCTGAATAATGATCGTGGGGATGACCGCCCGCGCCGATTGTCTGGGGCCATACGTGTTAAAAGGCCTCACGATCGTGACCGGAAGATTGAAAGAACGGTAGAATGACATGGCCAACAGGTCCGCGGCGGCCTTGGTCGCGGCATAAGGGGATTGGGGGTTGATGGGATGCTTCTCCGAAATCGGCACAGATTGGGCGGTCCCGTAAATTTCGCTGGTCGATGTCAGGATCACCTTCCTGACACCGGTGTCTTTTGCCGCCTGAAGGATATTCAATGTGCCCGAGATATTGGTTTCGACATAGGCCTCCGGAGATTGATAGGAATAAGGAATCCCGATCAGGGCGGCCAGGTGAAAAACCGAACTCACGCCGCGAACAGCCTTATGGACAAGATCAAAATCGCGGATATCGCCTGTCACGACTTCTATCTTGTCCCTGCATTTCACGGATTCCAGCCATCCCCAGCAATTCCTGGAATTATAATGGACCAGGGCCCTCACCGTGTAGCCCAGGGAACACAACCGTTCCGCCAAATGACTTCCGATGAACCCGGCGGCGCCCGTCAAAAGGATTTTACTCTTCATTTGTATTAGCCTCCCCGCTAAAAAAACCGGCTACTGCCATGAGAACGCTTTCTTAAAATACAGCATTTCTTTTTCCGAAAAGATTTTCAGCGCAAAAAGCGCCCCTCCATACGTCAGACAACCCGCCAAGCTCCCGATCAGGATAAACAGGATCCCCATGTCCCTGCCTTGGAATGAAAACAACAGGCCTGACATGACAGCGCCCATAAGAACAGTGGCGAGCATGGATTTGGCGATTGCCGCGAAATCAAAATTCACAGGCCAGTCCCGCATGGCCATCCGGCACACAAAGATAAAAACAATCAAATAGCTGACCAGGGTCACGAAGGCCGCGACCAAAATATTTTTAAAAATCTGCAGGAAGACAATATTCAGGGACACATTCACGACAGCCGCGATGACGTTCATGTGAAACATGACGGACGTCTTCATTCGTACCCAGAGGATGTTGGATAAGATCAGATTCAGCCCGAAGAACAAGGTGGCGGCGGCGACCACCGGCGTCACCAGCCAGGCTTGACGCGCGATATCGGCATTGGCGAACAACTGCAAAAGAGGACGGCTCATGACCGCGCTGCCAACGATGAAAGGGATCGCCAGCAACAGGAAGCCCTTGACCGTATAGTTGAGCATGTGATACGCCTCCAGGTCCTTGCCGGAGTCGACCGCTTTTGAAAGTAAAGGCAACAACACGATCCCGGAAACCCTTGGAAAAAACAGGATCAAAGACCCGAGGGCGTAACCCGGATTATAATAACCGACCGCTGCCACAGACAAAAAATACGTCATCACATACCGGTCGCCCGAACCGAGCAAAAAATCCATCACATAATTCAGCTTTAAGGGAAATCCGAGCTTTATGTCCTCCCATAGGGCTTTCCGGTTCAAAAAAGGGTTTGCCAGCCCGAGTTCTCCGAAGAGCTTGACGGCCAAAGGCGCCAGAAGCAGGGCATAGACGAGCGTCTGGCTCACAAAAAGGATATTGACGGTCAATCGGCGCGTTTGAAAGTAGAACAGCGCGACCAGGGCGATATTGAGATAGGGTGAGGCGATGGTCGCGTAATTAAAATACCGGACCCTGTGTGTGGAGAGAAAATAACCGGTGGCCTGGCTGAACAGGAAAAGGGAAAAAAGATACGGAAATATCAATCCTTTCGAAAACAGGATCTCCCCTTTTAGAAAAAACCGCTCAAGGAGCGGATAGAAACAGAAGAACAGCAAAGACAATAAAGACAGGCTCAAGAATTGAAAATAAAACGGCGGGAAGAAAAGCGCCCGTCGCTCTTCGGATTTCTCGGAGGCCGGTAAAAAACGGCTGCATTTAAAACCGGCGCCTAAAGACGAAATACCGAAAATAAAACCGGTCAGCCCCAGAAGAAGGATGTAACCACCGTAAACGGCCGGGCCCGCGGTCTTGATGATCAAAGGCATCAGGATGATCCCCTGGGCATAAATCATAAAATGCCCCA